>DAOOQN010000023.1:0-2707 GCA_035388785.1 bacterium | reverse complement strand
GGTACTTGGGACTATTTGCCAGAAAAATATCGCTTATGTTTTGTTTATAATTGTTACAGAGCGGCGAACAATAGTTTATCCGTCTTCGCTCAACCAAAACAAATTAAGGCTATGGCGGGCAAACTTTCAGTTTTAAAAAGCAAGAATTTTAGTAGCATCACGTGGAGTGAATTATATAAAGAGCAAAAGAAAAACGAAACTGCTAAACACCGGATTGTGGGTTTAACTTTGGAAACTCGGCCAGATTATATTACAGAAAAATCTGCTTGGGCCATGCGCGAACTTGGTTGCACGCGGGTGGAATTAGGTGTGCAACATATTGATGACCAGATTTTAAAATTAAATCAGCGCGGTGCCACCAAAGCCGACACAACTCGTGCCACTAAAATTTTAAGAGACTTGGGTTTTAAAATTACCTATCATCTGATGCTCAATTTACCAGGCTCTAATCCAAAAAAAGATTTTCAAATGTTTGCAACAATTTTTGCTGATACCAATTTCCAACCAGATCAAATTAAAATTTATCCTTGTGTGGTGAATGAGCATGCCGAATTGTACCAGTGGTGGCAAGCTGGAAAATACAAACCCTATACCACAAAACAATTGACCGAGCTTTTAATAAAAATTAAAAAAATAATTCCCTATTATGTACGCATCATTCGGGTTATCCGTGATATTCCTGAAGAATCCATTGCAGCCGGTAACAAAATTACTAACCTCAGACATTTATTGAAAGTAGATTGTAAATGTATAAGATGTAGGGAGGTAGGACACCAAGATAATGCCAAATGGCAAATGCCAAATGACAAAAATAAAGAAAAAAATAAAAAAATAAAATTATTTATAGAAAAATATCAGGCCAGTGGCGGCACAGAATATTTTTTGAGCATGGAATCAGAAGATAGAAAAGTTCTGTATGCTTTTTGTCGTTTACGCTTACCTGATAAAAATAAAATTGATAATGCCTTTATCAAAAACATGCCCATTATTCGTGAGTTGCATTCCTATGGACAACTGACTCCTATTGGGAGTAAAATAAAATTATCCAGTCAGCACAAAGGTTTGGGCAAAAAACTTTTAATTGAAGCAGAAAAAATTGCCAAGAAAAATGGTTTTCAAGAAATGGCGGTCATTGCTGGCATTGGTGTCAGAGGATATTATAAAAAACTTGGTTATAATGAATTAAGGCAAACATATTTGATTAAAAAGTTAAAATAAAATAAAGGTCGTCTAAAATAAGATAGGAGAAATTATGAATCTAGATATTATTCAACAACAAGTAGAAGAATGGGCCAGTCAATACAAGGTTAAATATTGGTAACCACTGGAAATTATGGCGCGCTTAACAGAAGAAACAGGTGAATTGGCTCGTGAAGTGAATCATCGTTGGGGGCCAAAAAAGAAAAAACCAACCGAAGAAACACAAGAGTTGGCAGATGAAATGGCTGATATTATTTTTACTTTAGCCTGTCTGGCTAATTCGCAAGGTATAAATCTCGATGAAGCATGGCAAAAAATGATGAACAAACTCGATCAACGTGATGGTGATCGTTTTGAAAAAAAGGAGAAATAAATTATGTCAGACCAAAAACAGGCAAATTCAATTAATGAAGTTAAAGCTGGTGAAATTGGTGTTTTCCAAACCATGATTGCCTCTGGCCCAGTGATCGTACAAAAACGTGATGGAGTTTTAAAAACTCTTTTAGTTAAACATGGCGATAAACCAGTTGCCGAATTAAAATGGAAATTTTGTGGTGGAAAGTTAATTAAGAATTCTGGTTTAGAAGAAAATGCTATGCGAGAAGCCAAAGAAGAAATTGGTGTGGAAGTAAAAATTATTGGACCTTTGGGTGATGTGGTTTTGTGGCAAGAAATTCCAGAATCTGGCACAGAAAAACCGCAGGTAATTTTATTAATTCATTATTATGCAGAAATAGATCAAGAGCCAGTGCAAGGTGATGAAATAAAAGCTATGGACTGGTTTGATATTGATAATTTACCGACTGATTGTGCGGCTAATGTGGTACCAATTATTAAGGCCTACAAAAAAATGTATCAAAAATAAGTTTTTATTTAACCGCTCGATAATATTGTTAGGTGGTTTTTTTCTTGATTTTTTTGATTAATATGCTAAGATAAAAAAGAATTTAAGATAATTAAAATTAAATTTTATGGATCAACTCAATGCAATTTTAAGTAATCCACCCTTGTTATTACTAATTTTAGTTTGGAGTATGATCTGGAAGGGTCTAGCCTTGTGGCGCGCTGCTAAAAGAGGTGATAAGGTTTGGTTTGTTGTATTTTTAATTTTAAACATGCTTGGTATTCCAGAGATTATTTACTTATTGGTAACCAATAAAGACGAGAAAGAGAGTAATGTGTAATAGGAAAATTTAAAATTATTTAATTATTTTTTGTTTTTATAACAGAAAATTTATGGTGGCCATAGTTTAACGGTAGAACAGCGGGTTGTGGTCCCGCTAGCCAGGGTTCAACTCCCTGTGGCCACCCCATCGTGAAAAAACAGTCGCCAAACGGCTGTTTTTTCCGTTTATTAAACACGTTTATGCTAGTTGTGACTAGTTTTTTAGACAGGTTTTTAATTTATTGCTATAATAATAGAATATGAATTTCAAAACTTTTTTTAAAAAGTTATTTCTGCCCTTTAAAGAAGTGCTTATTTATATTATAATTTTAACTTTGTTTT
>DAOOQN010000022.1:0-2995 GCA_035388785.1 bacterium | reverse complement strand
TGATTATTTGGCTAAAATAGAAATTCCTGAAGAATTTCAAGCATGGACAATTGAAAGAATAAAAAAACTAAATAAAAAAGAGGTTAATAATAGAACCCAAATTCATTATAGTCTGCAAAATACCTACAACGACCTTCAAGCCAAACTTGACAAACTCGTTGACATGAGATTAAACGAATTACTTTCAGACGCAGAATATAATTCAAAAAAAGAAGAGCTAGTTAAGGAAAGAGATAAAATCGGTCAACGACTTGGAAACAATAAATACAGAGCTGACGAATGGATGGAGTTAACGGAAAAAACTTTTGAATTTGCCAAACATGCTCGCTTTTGGTTTAAGAACGGCAACATGGAAGACAAAAGGCAGATATTAACCTGCTTAGGTTCGAACTTAGTCCTAAAAGACAAAATTCTTACAATAAACGCCCAAAAACCGTTTTTAATCATCAAAGAGGGTCTTGAGTCTATTATAGCCAAAAAGGCAATGTTCGAACCAGCCAAAATCCTCGAAAACCCCCTAAAATGCAAACAATCCGCCACTTTGGGTGACGGATTGCGTGCAAAGCTCGGGGACAGGGATTCGAACCCCGATTCACGGCTTCAAAGGCCGCTGTCCTACCATTAGACGATCCCCGAATAAATTTTTACATTACAAAAGGCCGCTGTCCCCGCCTCTTCGGCGGGTCGCCGATGAGGCGACTACCATTAGCTGTGCCCCGTGATCCCGCAGTCGCGGGATTTTACAGGGACGATCCCCGAATAAAAAAAGATGCCTATATGCAGCTTAAAACATTTTTTCTTTTTTGGCAAATTTTTTAAACTTTCAAATGTCGCCCCAAAGCAAAAGCTGAAGAAATTATATTTAGCAATACCATCGCCACTAATTCAAAACCAAAAATATACCAAAAATTATGCAACACATAACTTATTAAATTAAAGTTTATATCAGCAAAAAAACCAGAAACGATTGGGTTGATAAAACCAATCGCAACATAAAAAATAATCCAAAACACCAAACAACCAAAAACAGCATACAATATACTCTCCACCAAAAACGGTCCGCGTATAAACCAGTTTGAGGCACCCACCAATTTCATAATATTCACTTCATCACGATGCACATAAATACCCACCCGGATGGTATTAAACACCACTAAAAGTGAAATTAAAGTAAAGGCAATACTTAAAAACAAGCCAAACTGTTTAATTTTACCACTAATAAGTTCTATTTTTTGAATAATCAATTGGTGATCGTCATAATCAATTTCTTTAGCCACTTCATTAATTTTGAAATCCTCAATATTTTTTAAAATAGACGGATAATTACTCATTTCATCAGCTTTGACCACCAAGACCGGTCCTAAAGGATTCTCCCCCATTTCATCCACAGCATCCTGAATCAAGCTGTCCTGACTATGAGTGGCTTTAAAGCGTTCTAGGGCGGCTGTCGCGGAAACATATTCTATATCTCTAACGTGATCAATTTTGCTGATCTGATCTTTAATATCTGTGACTGTTTCTTCTTTAGTCTGCGCTTCAAAATATAAAGAAATGTCCACCTTGTTTTTTATGGAACTAACCGCTTGGTCTGTCAAAACATTAACCAAAATCAAAACCGTCAAAGAAAAAACAGTCATCACAATAATAGTTATGGTCACCAAAGACAACCAAATATTTCTTAAAAAAGATTGGAAGGCAAAACGAAAAATTCTAGCCAGTGACAATAAAAACATAGTTATAAGATATATTTTCCTTTTTCTTGATCTGAAACTACCACGCCACCCTCAAGAGTAATGACGCGTTTTCTTAGAGCGTTCACCACTTCACGATTATGTGTGACCAAAAGTATGGTGGTACCAAGCTCATTAATTTTTTGTAATAAATCAATTATTTCTCGCGTATTTATGGAATCCAAATTACCAGTTGGTTCATCAGCAACTAAAATTTTTGGACGATGCACTAAAGAACGTGCTATAGACACGCGTTGTTGTTCCCCACCAGAAAGTTGCTCTGGGAAACGCTTGGTTTTTTGTTCTAGACCAACAATTTTTAAAACCTGCGGCACAATCTTTTCAATTTTTTGATTTGTTTCACCAGCTACCTGCAAAGCAAAAGCCACATTTTCCATAACAGTTTTCTTGGGTAATAATTTATAATCCTGAAACACCACGCCAATTTGTCGTCTTAAAATCGGCACATGACGACCCGGAATATCAGTAATATCCCAACCACCAACAATTATTTTACCATTGGTTGGCTTTTCTTCAGCAATCAAAAGCTTAATTAATGTTGTTTTACCAGTCCCCGACTGTCCAACAATTGAAACAAACTCACCTGGTTTAATGTGTAAATTAACATTATTCAATGCCAAAGTATCCGGTGGATATTTCTTATTAATATCTTTAAAATAAATCATGCTTTTAAAAAACTTTATTTAAAACAAAAGCCATTACTAAACCAAAGATAATTCCAGAAATAACTTCAAAAAAAGTATGACCACTGATATCCAACAACTTACCATCTTGAAAAATTCTATCCACCCAAGCCGGACCCTTGCCTTCCCAAATTTTTTCCTCCATTTCTGCTTTTTGTCTGTCCTCAAGAAGGTTATACATGAAAAGCAACGCCACCGTTACACCAAAAGCAAACAAAACATCAAAACCATTATAAAAAGCAATATTATATAAAGCGGCAGTCAACATGGCTGAATGGGTACTAGGAGCCCCACCCGCCCATTTATATACCCAAAGTGGATTTTTTAATTTTTTCCTGCCCGGACGAATAAGCCTAAAAAAATACTTTGCAGTTTGACTCAAAAACCAAATCAGTAAAGGAATAATAATAAATTTCATATTTTTTTAATTTATTGGTACAACTCTAACCCCCACAATACCACCACCTGGATTACCAATTGTACGAAAAGCTGTCTTTGTTAAATCAACAATGCGGTTATCAACATATGGACCCGTAGAAACTATTTTAATTTTAACACATT
>DAOOQN010000021.1:0-3692 GCA_035388785.1 bacterium | reverse complement strand
ATGATTTTTTATTTGCTAAAAATAAGGAAAAGTGGGATAATTTCAGTATAAATATCATTTATATTCGACTGCCTGTCAGCCTTTGGCGGATAGATAAAATAAAGAAAATATGGTACCAAAAAAGAAAATCTTAAACACAGTTAAAGATAAACCTTATTTTTCTAAGGATAATTTTGTTTTGTATGAAAACGATTGTTTGGAAATTTTAAAACAACTACCAGAAAATTCTGTTGATATGATTTTTGCTGATCCTCCATATAACCTTTCCAATGGGGGATTTACTGTTCACGCTGGCAAAATGGTTAGTGTTAATAAGGGTGAATGGGACAAAAGCCGTGGATTTAATGGTGATTATCAATTCCATTATGAATGGTTAGCGGCCTGCAAGAGAGTACTAAAGCCGGGTGGGACTATTTGGGTAAGTGGAACATACCACTCTATTTATCAATGTGGTCACGCGATTCAATCGCTTGGTTACCATGTTTTAAATGATATTGCCTGGTTCAAACCAAATGCTTCGCCCAATCTAAGTTGCCGGTTTTTTACTGCCAGTCATGAAACGATAATCTGGGCCAGGAAAGACAAGAAAGGTAAACATAAATTTAATTATAACTTGATGAAAAATGGTAATTGGCCAGATGATTTTATCAAGAAACCTAATTTGCAAATGAGAAGTGTTTGGTCTATTTATCCGCCCAAAAAAGAAGAGAAGAAGTTTGGCAAACACCCAACCCAAAAGCCAATAGATTTATTAGTGAGAATAATTCTAGCCAGTACAGAGCAGGGGGACGTGGTTCTCGATCCTTTCACTGGCTCGTCAACAACCGGTCTGGCCGCTGCCTTAAACAGCAGAAAATTTGTTGGTATTGATATGGAGAAAAAATATCTTGATTTATCTATAAAAAGATACAAAGATTTAATTAAAAAATAAATTTAATAAAAATATGGCAAACAGCAGCTCTTGGAAAAAAATATTTGATGATTATAAAATTTTAGAGCATGACTTTAATAAATCTCCGTTTCCTCTTTCGGCAACGCAGATAAAACGCGCATGCCAAAAATTCAAAGAGACAGGGGAAAAGGAGGTTCGGATTTTGTGCAAGCAGGATAGTAGGGAAGATCGTCCAGATGTTTTTATCAAAAATAATCTTTTTTTATTGCCCGTTAAAAATGGATTTTATAATATCATCAGAGGAGATGGTTATATCGATATACCGCAGATCAAAAAAGAAGTTTCTATATATTCTTCCAAGCTTGATTTTGTTCCCGATACAACAAAAGTTGGGAACTCGGAAATGCAACATCTTGATTATGCTTACGCGGCTAGTTTAATTAGAACATTTACCAATGATCCATCGCTCGTACTTACGATAAGAGGTAGAAAATATACTCCGGATTTTGATTTTTACGTTGGCAAACAATTAATAAAAGTTTCTAGTGTGCAAACAGAGGTCGATGCCGGTTACGAGGGTAAGGAACAGGTTGTTTTAATTGAAGCAAAAAACTTCGACGCCACAAACGTTATTATACGTCAGCTTTATTATCCTTTTAGGCAATGGCAAGAGAAAACAAAAAAGAAAGTGGTAACTTTGTTTTTTGATAAAGAACACGGAGGAAATATTTATTCTATTTGGCAATTTGAATTCAGTGATCCCAAAAATTATAACAGTATTAAATTAGTCAAATCTGGTAAGTTTAAGATTTTAGAAAAATAATATGGGTTTATTAGCCCCAAAAATAGAAAGTGCGGAAGCACTCAAAACCATAGCAAAAGAAAGCACTAAACCATGGTATCAAAAAGTTGAATCATGGCTTGTTGTTATTAATATAATTGCTCTTATTGCTAATATAGTTATTATGATAGTGACTATCAAAAAATAGCCGAAAATAATTCCTATACCCTACAAAAACCCACCAACTTGTTAAATATGACTTTTGAAACCCAATCAAAAAACAAAAAGATTTTATGCAATTAAACAAACTAACCCCCGAAGAAAAGCGGGTGATAATTGACAAGGGGACTGAAGCACCATTTATTGGTGAGTATGTGAACAATACCGCTCACGGCGTGTATGTCTGCCGGCAGTGCAATGCTCCGCTTTATAATTCCCAAGACAAATTTGAAAGCACTTGCGGTTGGCCGAGTTTTGATGATGAGATAGAAGGCGCGGTCAAAAGATCTTTGGATACTGATGGAATCAGAACCGAAATTACCTGCGTTCGCTGTGGCGGACATTTGGGACATATATTTCAAGGCGAACATCTAACCGACAAAAACATCCGCCACTGCGTCAATTCCATTTCATTAAAATTTATTGAGGAAATATGATTTGTCAATAAAACAATATTTTATAATATCAATTTAATTTTAACAAAACCCACATGACCATTTTAATTTACATCGCCATCGCACTTTTAGTAATTATTTTGCTCACTATTTTATTTTTATCAAAAAAACTAAACAATAAAATTAACGACATTGCCTTAAAAACAGATTTTTTTGACCAAAAATTAGATTCTTCCAATGCAACCATTCTTTCTAAAATGAATCAACAGTATACAGAACTTATGACCAGCACAAAAAAACCATCCGAAGAACCGCGAGACAATAGGAGCGACGAAGATTTATATAAGCAAGCAAAAAAAATGGTCATAGAATTCGGCAAAGCCTCGGCTTCTTTTATCCAGAGAAAATTAACATTAGGTTACGCTAAGTCTGCTGAACTTCTTGATAAGATGGAAGAAGAAGGCATAATTGGACCGACCAATGGAGCAAAGCCGAGAGAGATATTGAAAAAATAAAAAGCTGGGAATATAATATGGATTTAGAAGAGCTGAAAATAAAAAATTTGGGTTTAGAAATAAATAAATTTAAAAAAATTTATACTTTTATTGATTTTGGCAATGTAGATTATTGGTATGAAAGAGATCAATATAATTGGGATGCCAAAAGTCTGGAGCCCGGTCAAAAATTGGTGGTTGATATTGGTTCGCTGGCTCTTTTTGCACAACGTTTTTCTCTTCACAAAAGATTTTATTATGGGCTTGATCCACAAAAACCAAAATCAATAAGAATAATCTCTAAAGCGCGAGAATATTTTGATAAGACCATAACTAAGCCAATACAAAAAATCAGACACTATCTTAATATTGAGGAAGAACACAAAACCACTAGAAAAATAGACGAGGACGTAAGAGGAAAATTTGTTTATATTCCCAAATGTAATTTTGATACAGAAATTTGCGTTGACGCAATTAGATTTATCAATAAATACGATACCTTTTGTTTATTCTCTAGCGACGCGGATTTTGCTTATCTCTTGGATTATTTAAAAAGAAATGGCAAGATGATTATTTTGGTAAAAAGTGGTTTTGTCCAATCCGCTCTATTAAAACAAGCCGATTTGGTCGTAAGCGCTCAAGATATTAAAAAAGAGATTACTATTATAAAGCAAAAACCACGCCTTTAGGGCGAGGCTTGCGGATCTCGGACCCGCATCCGCGGGCAGGGCAGTCTTACGACTACAAAATTAGTATAGCAAAAGTTATCCACAGTGTCAATATATTATATATATCAAAAATAATTAACTAATCATAACCACATGAACACTATTCCGAAAATAATCATTGGCGCGGCGGCGGTCGTTGTTTTGGTCGCGACTGGCTTTTTTTTAAAAAACACTTTGATTGAT
>DAOOQN010000020.1:0-4028 GCA_035388785.1 bacterium | reverse complement strand
AATTTTAAAAATGATGAACAGAAAATATACTTTTGTACATTATGAAAAATTAATTAAAAAAATTAGAAAAAAAAATATTACTAATTTACACCTCACCCTTTCAACTGATATAATTACTGGCTTTCCCGGTGAAACAAAAAAAGATTTTTTGGCCACAAAAAAAGCCATGGAAAAAATAAAATTTGACATGGCCTATCTGGCCGCTTATTCTCCACGCCCGCAGACTGCGGCGGCTAAAATGAAAGATAATATTAGCAAACAAGAAAAAGAACAGCGCAAAAATATTTTAAATGAAGTTTTAAAAAAAACAGCTTTAGAAAATAATAAAAAAATGCTGGGACAAGAAACCCAAGTTCTGGTAGATAAAATAACAGATCCGACAATTGCCTTTGGCAAGACAAAAAATTTTAAAAGGATTAAAATTATAAATAAGGATAAAAAAATAAACAAAAAAATGTTGGGAAATTTTGTTAAAGTAAAAATTACTAAAGCTAATGTTTGGAATTTGGAGGGAGAAATAATTTAAAAATAAAACAGGCTCGCCAGTGTGACTGACAAGCCCGTAAACCTAAAACAATATTGTCTCAACCAAAATTCTGACAACATCGATAACGTTGTACAGAATTTTGGCCTTATTATTACCTATGACCACGGCCGCCACCATGCCAGCCTCCCTCGTACCTGGTACAAATGGTGTACCGGCACCAATGATGACCCCAAGATAACCGAGGTCAACAATAGCGGTCTTGATTCTTTTGTTCTTTTTTTTGAACCAATTTTTTATTCTTTTAAAAAAGCCCAAAATCAAGAGAAAAATCAAAACCACCCCACTGGCTAAAAACAGCCAGAAATTAAAACCGGGTTTTTTTTCTCTCTTGCTTCCCAACCAGTTTTTAATGAAACGATCCAGTTGAGACAAAACCTTTTTTGACCACACAGCCACCTCTTTTATATAATTCCATATCAGGTTTTTCAACCTTTCAGGAATTATATAATAAATTAATTTAGGCCAAAACAAAGCCACGATTGGTAGCCTAGATACAAAAGCTACCAAAAGAAACGTATCTGCCCTGTCTAGCCCCATTACGTGTAACCAAACCGGGATTGCTGTTTCTGGCAAGATCACAGTATGTGCTAATGCTGCCAGCACAGCTAATGTACTGTGCATTATGAAAGGATAATATAGTGTTATTGCAAAAAAAACAGAAACAGTAGAAATTGCCCCAATCCTCAAAGCCCACTTCCATTTTTGCATTGCGTCCTCCAGAGGTTAGTATATAAAAGAACTATAATTAACTTTATTATCACTTTATAATAACATTAATTTTATATTATGTCAAGTTTAAGTAAAAAAAAGCTAGAATTAGCCAAAATAATTGTTATTGTGGGGCCAACTGCCAGTGGTAAAACAAAACTGGCAGTTAAATTGGCTCAACGATTTAATGGTGAAATAATTTCAGCTGACAGCCGACAGGTTTATCGTGAAATGGATATTGGAACTGGTAAAGATTTAAAAGATTATAAACAAAGCAAAACAACTATCCCCTATCACTTAATTGATATTATAAATCCAAATCAAAAATTTAATGTGGCCAAATATAAAAAATTAGCCATAAAAAAAATACAAAATATTTTGAAACGCGGAAAATTGCCCATTGTGGTTGGCGGGACTGGTTTATATATTTCGGCTATTGTTGATAATTATGACATCCCAAAAATTAAACCTAATTTAAAAACTAGACAGAAATTAGTCGCCATGACTTTGGCAGAAAAAATAAAATTGTTAAAAAAAATGGATCCAGCCAGTTTAAAATTTATGGATTTAAAAAATCCACGGCGGATTGACCGAGCGCTGGAGGTGTGTTTAAACGGACAAAAATTTTCTGCCAATCGACAAGTCGGCAATCCCCTTTTTAACACACTTATCTTGGGTATAAATTTTCCCAAAAATACATTGGATAAAAGAATTGACTTGAGGGTGGGCAAAATGATCGCGGCCGGCCTGAAAAAAGAAACAAAAAAAATAATTAAAAAATACGGCTTAACCGCCGTGCCTTTAGAAACCATTGGCTATAAAGAAATGCTTGACTATTTAAACAAAAAGACGACCCTGGAACAAGCCGTTGAATTAATAAAAATTCATACTCACCAGTTTGCCAAACGCCAGATGACCTGGTTTTCTCGCAATAAAAATATTAACTGGATAAAAAATTATGGCGCTGCCAAAAAGACGGTTAAAAAATTTTTATAACTTTAACTCAATTTTTGTAAAAGCATATTTTCTGCTTCAACTGGATCAGCCTGGCCCTTGGATTCTTTCATCACCACACCTAAGAAAAATTTAATTAAAACAGTCTTGCCAGCTTTAAATTCCTCTACCTGCGCTGGGTTGGTATTAATCACACTATCCACAACTTCTGCTAAATTAAAATCATCACTTTGGTTTAAATTTTCATCCACCAAAATATTGGACGGATCTCCGCCAGTTTCCAACATTCTTTCCAATAACAAATTAGCATTCTTGGTAGAAACCTGCCGCGTAAAAAGCATGGTAATAAATTCAGCAAAATTTTCAGCACTAATGGTGTTTTGACTCCAAACTAATTTACGGGCAGCCAACAAACCACCTAACTTACTAAACAACCAACCAGTTACTAATTTGTTGACCTTGTCTTTATTGGCAAGCCAAATTTCTTCTTCGGTGCCTTCAAAAACACCTGAATCTTTTAACCAAATTTTTAACTCAGAAATCACCTGCTCCACATAATCAGCCAACAGCGGATCACTCATTAAAATTTTAGCATCAGCCGCATTAAAACCAGTTTCGGCATTCGTAAAACGCGCTCGTTTTTGAGCTGGCAGCTCGGGTAAACTATTTTTTATGGCCACCAAATCAATTTCTGAATCTTGCGAAAAATCCAAGGGCGGCAGATCTGGTTCTGGAAAATAACGATAGTCAGCTGAACCTTCTTTAACTCGCTGAGTATAGGTTTCTTGTTTTACATCATTCCATCCACGCGTTTCCTGCATAATTTTCTCGCCACTCTCCAAGGCTTTGGTCTGTCTTTCAATTTCATAATTAACAGCTCTTTCCACAGACCGAAAAGAATTTAAATTTTTAATTTCAACTTTGGTACCCAACTCTTTGGTTGCACTTAAAGAAATGTTGACTTCGCAGCGCATCTGTCCTTTTTCCATATCAGCATCAGAAACTTCCAATTCTCTTAAAATGAGTTGCAATTCCTGACAAAACTCCTTGGCTTGCAGAGCTGAATTAATATCTGGCTCGGTGACTAATTCCATTAATGGCACGCCAGCCCGATTATAATCAATTAAAGTGGCATCAGCACTGTGTGAAAGCTTACCGGTATCTTCTTCCAGATGAATGCGAGTGATACCAATTTTTTTGCCATTAATTTCTAAATAACCACCACTGCACAAAGGTTGATCATATTGAGAAATTTGATAACCCTTGGGTAAGTCTGGATAAAAATATTGTTTACGATCAAATTTGGATTTTTCTGCAATGACTGTATTTAAAGCCAAGCCGGTTTTGATGACCATTTTGACAGCTTCTTTATTAATGACTGGCAGGGTGCCAGGATGACCCATACAAACTGGACAAATGTTTTTATTGGGCAAAAGCTCTTCTTGACCAATTTTCCAGGTTTCATTTAAACAAGCGCAAAACATTTTTGTCTTGGTTTTTAGCTCAACATGAATTTCTAGGCCAACGGTGGGTTGATAATTTTGATTTTTCATATATTTATATTTTAACACAAAAAAAGTTTGCTTTATATTATCTTAATCTATTTTTAAAAGTTATCAATAGCCACTGGAAGCCTGCCAATTTTCTCCTCTATCTGTAATAGATAATTCATTAACTTCAATAATTTCTAGTGATTCAACTTTTTGAATTAAAAACTGCGCAATACGATCGCCTTTTTTAACTTGATATTTTTCCTGGCTAGTATTTAAAAGACAAACACCAATTTCACCCCTAAAATTTGAATCAATTACGCCAGCCA
>DAOOQN010000019.1:0-4080 GCA_035388785.1 bacterium | reverse complement strand
GCGTAGGGTGTCAAAGCCCTCGAGGGTTCAAATCCCTCTCCTTCCGAATTTTTTTAAGTTTGTACCTAAGTAAAATAATATGAGCAGCGTGGATATAAAAGAAAAAACAGCTCAAGTGTATGACAAAATTGCCGCTGGATATAGCGCGGGTCATTTTGATCATTTTTGGGTTGAAGAATTTGATTTTTTTAAAAATATTATTAAGGGCAAAAAAGTTATTGATCTGGGTTGCGGGGCTGGACGCGATGCCGTGGTTTTTATGAAAAATGGTTTTGATTACACTGGCATAGATGTTTCCGAAGGCATGCTGCAAGTCGCCAACACAAGAGTGCCAAAAGGAAAATTTCAACAGATGGATTTTAGCCAGACTACTTTTTTGGATGCTATGTTTGATGGTTTTTGGGCGGCTGCAAGTTTTTTACATATTCCCAAAAAAGATGTGGCGGCTGTTTTGCATGAAGCAAAAAGAATAACAAAAAAAGACGGCGTGGGTTTTATTTCGGTTGAGGAAAAAGCCGACATCGACGAAGGCATGATAGATGAAAATAAATATGGCGGAGTAAGTCGCTATTTTTCATTTTATACGCAGGATGAGTTTCAAAAAATACTTGAGCAAAATGGTTTTTCAATCATAAAAATGAGCCGGCATGTAAAAAATGGTGAACGGAAAACAAATTGGCTGTGTTATTTTGTCAAAATAGTATAGCTTTGAGGTTTTGAAATGTTGTCCTTGCCAATTTTTAAATTTTAAATTTTGTCTAAAAGCAAAAGAATATTTTAAAAACTATTTTCTTAAAAGTGTGGAAATAGTTTTTTGTTTGGTGACGTTTTTAATGTTATTATTATGATAAATAGATTTTATTTATTTTTTTTATGGGTATACTGCTGGCTTTTGTCGCAATGTTATCCTGGGGAGTGGGTGATTTTTTGATTCAAAAAAGCACAAGACAATTGGGCACACCGTTTAAAAGGTTTAGAGCTTTTTTGACGAGAAATAACGATGAAAAATATAGCACCTGGATAGTTTTATTTTATATCTGTGGTTTTGGCACACTGGTACTTACGCCTTTTGTGTGGCAAGAGATTGGTTTACTTAGTATACGTGAAATTGGATTTTTATTTTTAGTTGGAGTGGTGATGCTTGGGGCAGCACTTTTGGATTTTAAGGCGTTAAAAATTGGTAAGATTTCCGTGGTAGAACAGGTGCTTGTTTTGGAGATTCCGGCTGTATTAATTTTGACCAGCTTGCTTTTGGGCGAAGTTTTGAATATTAAACAATATTTTTTAATCGTTATTTTAATGGTGGGGATTATTTTTATTTCTATTAAAGATTTTGGTCGATTAAAAAAGTTTGTTTTGGAACAGGGGGTGGTCTTGGCTGGGGCGGCAGCAATTACTATGGGTGTAGCTGATTTTTTGGTTGGTTTTGGGTCGCGAACAACCAGTCCTTTGATGACTAATTGGTTTTTAAATGCGGTGATAACTATAGCAACCTTGGGTTATTTAATTTTTGATAAAAAATGGGATGCTACTTGGCATTATGCTAGAGATAATAGAAAATTAATTTTTTATACATGTTTTTTTGATAATTTGGCTTGGGTGGCATATGCCAGCAGTATGGCCTTGATACCAATTGCTATTGCGACGGCAATCAGCGAGAGTTATATTGTTTTGGCGGTGGTGCTTGGTTTTTGGTTTAATAAAGAGAAATTAAAAACACATCAGTGGGCGGGTTTGATTTTGATTGTAACGGCAGCGTTGACTTTGGGCTTAATTACAAAATAGAAAATTGGATATTTGGTTGAAATGAATTTTGATAATAATAATAATTTTTAAAAATGAAAAAAACAAAATTTTCACTTACATATTTTAAAGACGAAGAGTTGCTGGAATTGGTTAAGAAAACTGACAAAAGAATATTAGCTGGCTGGGCGATTGATTGCGCGCGGCGTGTGTTGACATATTTTGAGAAAAAATATCCAAAGGATCAACGGCCGCAAAAAGCTTTAGAAACATTGCGCGAGTGGATAAAGACTGGAATTTTTAAAATGGCAGTTATTCGCAAGGCCGCACTGGATGCGCATGCGGCAGCGCGTGAAGTGGGAGAAGATAGCGCGGCGCGTTCAGCTGCGCGGGCAGCTGGCCAAGCCGTAGCCACAGCGCATGTGGCCACACATGCAATAGGGGCAGCTATTTATGCTTTGCAGGCGATTTATAGAACGAGTGATCAAGCCAAGGCCGCTGCTGCCATAGCCAAAGAAAAAAAATGGCAATACCAGCGTTTGCTTGATTTAAAAACACAAAATGTTTGAAAAAAAATTGATTAAAGATAAAACAAAAATAAAGAGACTAATTGGTTTAATGATGTATGTCTTTTTGGCGTGTTCGATAATTTTTATCATTAAACCAATTTATTTGATTTCAATCGCGATTGTTTTACTACCGACGGCGGTAGTAAATTTTTTGTGGCTTAAAAAATCACGTTTTAAAATTTTTATTTTTTCCATAGTGTCGGCTATAATTTTTGCACCACCGGTTGAGTTAGCGGCTAGGTTGGCTAATGCCTGGGATGTACAATCAGTTTTGCCCAGACCGTTTGGTATAATGCCACTGGAAAATATATTATTTGCTTTTTTAAATTTTTTCTGGGTTTTGAGCTTTTATGAATATTTTGTAGATCATGATCGAAAGAAAAAAGTTTCAAAAAAGTTTAAATATCTGGTTGGCTTGTATTGTTTGATGGCAGTCATAATTTTTAGTTTATTTTTTTATAATTATAATCTGGTAACTTTAAATTATTGTGTTCTGTCGGTGCCGATATTAATTTTACCCAGTCTGATTATTTTTTATAGTCACCCCAATCTTTTGAAAAAAACAATTTTACCGACACTGTTTTTTGCTATAATATTTTTTGTTTACGAAACAACTTCCTTAATAGTTGGTAATTGGTGGTGGCCAGGAGAATATTTGATTAATCTAAATTTATTGGGCCATCGTTTTCCTTTGGATGATATTGTTATTTGGTATTTTTTATCCACTCCAACTTTGATCGGTGGTTATGAGTTTTTTATGGACGATGGAAAATAAAAAATAAATTTGTTTTTTGGGGTTTTATTTGACAAAAATATGCCCAAGTGTGAGTATAATGACACAGGTGTTTGAAACGTCTTTTGACTTACAAAGGGAGGCAATCATGGCGGAAGTATTGCTAGGAACCCGGTTGATGTCCCTCATTATAAAAGGACAGCTGGGTGATGTGGCCAAGGTGGTGGCGGCTATATTAGAAGAAGACCCTAACACCCTGGTCGACCTGTGTTCTGTTTTTTCATATGCGGAACTCAGGATGCAGGAGCAGGATTTTCTAGATGTTGTTGCTGTCATAGAACGACATCCAGAACTCGGTAGGTTGATCGTCGGTTCAATTCAGGACCCTCGGTTTTCCTTTATTTTAAAGCCAGAAGAGATCTGTTTTAAGATTTCGAAAAAAGACTATCTGGCTATCATGGAGATGAGTGGTTTGTAAATCACACGACGGTTACTGATTGCTGGTAACCGTTGTTTTATTTGCTAAAAGGGATTAAAAATGAGACAATAAAGAAGAAAATTAATTGAAAAAGATGATTGACGTTCAACATTTAACCAAAAAATTCGCCGATTTTGTCGCGGTCAACGACCTTTTTTTGCATGTCCAAAAAGGCGAGATGTTTGCTTTTCTTGGGCCCAATGGCGCCGGCAAAAGCACCACTATTAAAATTTTTACCACCCTGCTGGCGCCCACTTCTGGTGAAGTTAAAATTAATGGCTTTGATATTATTGCTGAACAAAACCGGGTGCGCAATTCTTTTGGCATTGTCTTTCAGGATCAAAGTCTGGACGATGAATTGACCGCCTATGAAAATATGGATTTTCACGGGGTGATTTACAATTTAGCCAAAAATATCCGCCGTGAACGGATTGAAACTTTTTTAAAGCTGGTCGATCTCTGGGACCGTAAGGATTCCTTGGTCAAAGAATTTTCTGGTGGTATGAAAAGACGCTTGGAAATGGCTAGGGGACTATTGCATGAGCCAACCGTCTTAT
>DAOOQN010000018.1:0-7050 GCA_035388785.1 bacterium | reverse complement strand
GTTTGCCAAGGTAACAAAAAAACAAACAGATACAATAAATATTCTGGTGCTTTAAATAAAAAATTTTTTATTTTTTGTTGCATACTTTACTCTTGTTTATCTGTCTTCATTATAACGCAAACTGTCTTCTGTTGACAAAAACAAGATTTTATCATTAAATTGCTATCAAACGACGTTAATTTTAAGGAGGAAAAAAAGGTGAAAAAAATCGATCAACTTATGGCCGAGGAAGGGGTAAAACCCGCCCCCTACTCTTGGGATCAACAACTAACCTGGGCGGAAAAAAAAATTGCCCAGCTGACGCGGGTTGAGCAAAAAAAAATCGACCAGCTGATGGTCGAAGACGGTCAAAAAAATGGACCATTCCACCCACAATGGCAACTCAATTGGGCGGCAGAAAAAATCGCCCAGCTGACGGCCACCACTAAAAAATACAATTGTGCCGGGAATTGCCCCGACGGTGGTTGTGGTAAAGACTGTTGTCACAAAAGCGAGGGGTAAAAAGGGTTTTTCGAATCCGAATGAATGTGCTGCTACACTCATTAGCGGACCCGCAAGGTGTCCGCTTTTTTATTTTCTTTCCCTGTCTATAATTCTTTTATTTTCTCCGCGTAATTATTGGCTAGTTTTTCTCGCGTATCGTTTAGATGAAATTTCAAAATTTTATCATTTACAACAACGCCCGGAGTTTTATTCATCAACTCTTTAATTTTTTGCGGCATAATCTTGAGCTCCAAAAATCTAAAAATTTTTTCACTCACCATTCCCAAAATATTTTCCCCCAGTCGCTTCAAAAAATTAATGCCCGCCGCGCCACCCAAACGCCACTCATTCACCTCGGCCGACAAATAGCGGTTCAAAAAATTGGGTAAATATTTTTTATTCCACGCATTGGCTTTTAAAAAAGTTTCAAAAACACCTTTTTCCTCCCACAACACCAAAAGTCCAGCCATCCACCAACTTAAATATGGATCGTTTTTTAATTTTAAATTTTCCAAATTTAAATTGTCTTCACTCACAAAAAAAGAAAAACAAAATTTGTTTTTTATGGTTTTCTTATTTGGTCGCAAACCCAAAATTTTAAACAGCCACACCACCGCCAAGCGCGCCGTCCAAATGCGTCCGCTTTTGGTAATGATAAAAAAATCAATATCATCTTCTGCATCAGCGTTAAAATAGCCCAACACATTACACAGCGCCACCGCGCGCACAAAAGGCGCAGCTGATAAAATACGCGCCACTTTTTGCGCGCGTTTAATTTTTTTAAAAGATTCCAACTGTCTTGCCACGCGTACAGTCACTGTTTCTGCCCGGCCAGCCAAAAAATACAACTCATTTTCCAAACCAATTTTAGAACCTGCCAACAAATCTTTTAGGGCATTAACAACCTGATTTTGCTCATCTTCTGCCACCTGCGCCTCCAAAGTTGTCTCGCTATTAATCAAATACCAAAACACCTCCTCAGCCCGCAAAGGATAGCTAAACATATCAAACCAACTCAGTGTTTCCAAAATATTTTTTGCCCGTTGATGCATAAATTAATTTTAGCACTTAATCTGTCTTTGCTAAAATAAAATCGTTCAAAAACCAAAAGCACCTTTTTTAAAAGGTGCTTTTTTGGTGTCATTTTTTAAAAGAAACAGCGGGCGAGACGGACACCCAAATCGCCACGCTGAAGCCCCAGGACACCGGTAGCCACACGGAGCTGATGATTAGCATAAGACCAGTTAGAATTGACGAGACGGACGCCCGATTTAGTAGCCAACCAAGTCCAGCCATCTTCATCTAAGTGCTTACCAGTTTCAGCAAAATATTTTCTTTGGAATATTAAATAATCTTCTAAGGTGAGGGCTTGGTCTAGTCTAACATCTTCTCCTTTAATGTTTAGGGTTTGTTGAAGTTCTGGACGATCTCTAAGATTTTTAGTTTTGTGCACAAGAATTAAACGAGGTTTATCTGTGTTTTGACTAACGGCACTGGCAAAAGAACCACCTCCTCTGAAATTATCACTTTCCCAATATCCATTTTCCATAGTCATTTTGTCTTTAAGTTCAGTAAGTGGGATATTGCCAGGAATAATTAACAGATCATCAAAACCATTCTCTTCTATGGCTTGCTCTATATCTGTCTGGTTTCTTTCCCATATGTCACGGACTGTGTCTGCAAAGTCTGGAGGTAGGTCAACTTTGGTGGTTTGATAAAAAGAAATAAAATCTTGAAGTTTGGTTTCAAGGTCTAATGAAATGGTTTCCACTCTGTTGTCGGGGTGGGTGTACTGCACAAAAGTATCTAGGGTTGTCTGAGGCAAGAGTTCTGAATTGTCTAGTTTGGCTTTCATCTTTTCTGCTTGGTCAAGAATGTAGGTTAGATTCTTTTGCATCTCTGTTCTTCTTATCTCTCCACTACCTTCTGTTTCACCTTCTTGATCTTCAAAAGTACCATCTTCTAAAGCTTGTTTGTACTCTTGCATACCTTGCTCTAAGGCGAGTTGTAAAGATTCTAATCTCAACCTTAAAGCTGACCTAAGTTCCTCTTGGGTTTTTTCTGGCTTAGCTTGTTCGTTGGCTTTAGCCATTTGGATGGTGGTTTCGGGTTGCATATGTTAATTAATTATAAATCTTTCAAGTGTTCTTTTAAAAGCTCGCCTAAAACAATTGGGATTTTTGAAACATCTTCCACTACCTGTGCATTTGGCGCGTAGGTAGATAGTACTGGTTTGCCTGCTTTTGTCATTCCAAGGGCAATTACTACCACGCCACTATCACCTAATTTTTTCAAATTAGCTTGAACTTCAGCTGGTTTATTACTACCACCATCAGTAAAGACAATCACAATCTTTTTCAATTCGCCTATTTTAATTTTTGTTTTGGTCTTATCGTCTAAATTTTCATGGATTGCTTCTAAACAATTAAAATCTGTGGTTGTGCCTGGTAAATAATAAAGTTTTTTCAAAACATTTATTCTTTCCGCTTCACCAAGCTCGGCGGACATCTTTTTAATCGGCTTTTTATCCTCACCGGCCCCAAATCCATAGATTTCTGATTTTATTTCTAATGGTTTGTCTATATTTATTTTTTCCGCTTCACAGAGTTCAGTAAATTCTTTTAAAACTTCCATTGCCAAAACAGCGGACTTTCTTTGTTCCTCAGCTTTTTGGCCATCACCATATGTCATAGAAAAAGACCTGTCATAAACGAAAGTAATTTCCACTTCGCCAAATCTGTCTCCTTTTCTTTCTTTAATTTCTGTATCTTCCCAAACTTTCGGGGTCAAGTTACCTGATTTTACTTCTGCCACCAGCTGCGCTGGATCTACCAGCTCATCGCCCTCCTCCACCGGATATTTTGGTGCCAACGCCTTTTTTAATCTTTTGGCAATAATGCGGGAAAAAAGATTTCTCAATTCTTCTATCACACCCATGTCCGTTTCCGGATTGGTTATTCTTTCCAACGCTTCTGCTATTTTTCTGTAATTTTGCAAATCTTTTTTATCCACACCAATTCTCTCGGCATAATCTCCATCTGCCTTATCCTTATTGTTTTTGCCTTTTTGCTCTTCTTTCCATTCTTTTAAAGCTTTTTCTATCTCTTCCATTGGCACCGCTTCGGGAAATTTTTTCCCTACCTCAGCATATTCTTTAGCAAAAATTTTATCTGGATCAGTTTCCTCACCCTCTTCTTTTTCTCTGTTACTTTCTGTTTTTTCTCCATCTTTTTTTTCACCGCGTTCTCCTGACTCTCCCCTGCCATCTCCTTTTTCTTTATTCTCTCGTTCTTTTTGTTGCTTTTTATCCTCCATATCTTTTTCTAAAAGCGCTTCAATTTTTGGCCAAATATATTTATCTTGCAACTTAAGACGCATCGACATTGGTGTCTTCGGATTGGTCATTATCTCCATCAAATCTTTCACTTTCGCCACTTCATCAAGAGCCGATCGGACATCGGGTGACACCTGACACCGCTCGTCAGACACTCGCGCTTCTCTTAAGATAGATTGGCTGAATTGAATATGCCGAGGTTGTGAAGTAAAATCTGTTTCCGCAAATAAATCTTCTTTATAAATTTTAATTTCCAATTCTCTCATTCCCTGATTGGTCTTGGAACTTACCGCTCGATTTTCCCGCACATCCCCCACACAATTATCCATTAAAGAAAAAGCCTTAGAAGCTTTTATTCTTTTTAAATAATTATCAAATTTTCTTTCTCCACCCTCTTCAGATAAAATTTGCAACTTTTCCAAAAAATGTTCTATTTCGTGCAAAGTGGCAAAGACCGTCTTTTCTTCCGAAAATCCCAGTTTTTTATAAAACATTGAATTTATATAAATGGTATTTTCCTCCAGATTAAAAGCAAAAGTTGACACATCTCTTGGTGCAGGCTCAATTTTTATTCTTCCCCTAGCATAATGCTCAAAAAAATCCCGGTGTTTTTTCACCAAGGCCACTGCTTCAGCATGTTCGTTTTCTAACCCTTGATCCAAAACCGCCGTTGGTTCATCCACAGGCTCATCCACAACTTTTTTGACATTTTTTGTTTCTATAATACTTGACATTTTCATAACATGCTTCTGTTAAATTTATTGAACTTTTTTGGTAAAAAAATAAAAAAGCAATCGGGCTATAATCTATTTTCTTAAAAAAATGTACGAGCAAGGCGGACACCCAGAGCAGCATTCTGACGCTCCAGATCATTGGCACGCACAAGGAGCTGAATATGCCCAGAACGCCAAAGCGAACAGACGAGACGAACGCCCGATTTAGTAGCCAACCAAATCCAACCATCTTCATCTAAATGTTTACCAGTTTCGGCAAAATATTTTCTTTTGAATATTAAATAATCTTCCAAAGTGAGGGCTTGGTCTAGTTTTACATCTTTTCCTTTAATGTTTAGGGTTTGTTGAAGTTCTGGACGATCTCTAAGATTTTGAGTTTTGTGGATGAGGATAAGACGCGATTTGTCGACGTTTTGACTGACGGCACTGGCAAAAGAACCACCTGCTTTGAAATTATCACTTTCCAAATATGCATCTTCCATAGTCATTTTCATTTTGTCTTTAAGTTCAGTAAGTGGGATATTGCCAGGAATAATTAACAGATCATCAAAACCATTCTCTTCTATGGCTTGCTCTATATCTGTCTGGTTTCTTTCCCATATGTCACGGACTGTGTCTGCAAAGTCTGGTGGTAGGTCAATCTTGGTGAGTTGGTAAAAGTCCAGATATTCTTGGAGTTTAGCTTCAAAATCTAGTTTTATGATTTCAACACTTTTATCAGGATGGGTATACCGGACAGAGATGTCAGGGGTGATCTGAGGTAAGGGTTCAAGGCTATCTAGTCTCTTTTTCATCTTTTCTGCTTGGTCAAGAATGTAGGTTAGATTCTTTTGCATCTCTTGTTTTCTTGTTTCACCACTACCTTCTGCTTCACCTTCTTGATCTTCAAAAGTACCATCTTCTAAAGCTTGTTGGTACTCTTGTATACCATGCTTCAAGGTGGGTTTTAAAGAATTTAGTCTTGATTTTAAAGCAACCCTAAGTTCCTCTTGGGTTTTTTCTGGTTTAGCCTGTTCAGTGGCTTTTGTCATTAAGGAGGTGGGGTTGAGTTTCATATTTTGAATTATAGCATATTTTAAAAAAGGTGCTTTTTGAGTATTCTTTAAAAAGTCATTTTCTTCTGGCGCATTTTTAGCTCCACATTTTTTTGCGCCATTTCCATAGCCACTTGTCTTGGATTGACACCGCTTTTCAAGCTGGTCAACAAAACTTTTTTTGTGACAGCGCAAATTTTATTTTCCACCATAGCAAACATTTGTTCGGGGCTGTAGCCGCGGTATTCAGCATATGAGGAAATCACTCCGCCGGCGTTGGCCACAAAATCGGGCACAATCATCACGCCTTGTTTAAATAATTCATTTTCCACGTCTTCGCGCATTGGAATATTACCGCCTTCCACAATAATTTTTGTTTGCAAGTCATTTTTGTTACTGGCATTAATCACATCAGTCACCGAAGCTGGAATTAAAATATCAACTGGAATTTTCCAAAAATCTGCAACGCTTATTTTTTTCACGCCCCTCAAAGTTGTTGGACTGCTATTGGTCGCCATGATTTTTTGCATGGCTTGCTTATCAAATCCAGCTTTAGAAAAAACCGCTCCATAAAAATCAGCTATAGCCACCACCTTGGCTCCCATTTGGCTCAAAAATTTATAAGCAAAACTGCCCACATTGCCAAAACCATGCAGCGCCACAGTAGCGCCTTTCATATTAATACCGGCGATTTCAGCTGCCACCGCCGCGGCTTTGACCACCCCAAAACCAGTTGAACCAAATTCATGTGGAATACCGCACTGTTTTTTGGTGCTACCCGGCCGCTTTAAACACAGCTTGGCTGGCTTGCCAGTCGCGCTGCGCCAGTTGCCAGTCGCTTCCACCCACCACTGCATTTCACGCTCACCAGTTCCCACATCTGGTCCGGCCACATATTTGGTCGGGGTAAAAACTTTTATGGCTTTGGCAAAACTTTGCACAAATTGTTTTTTCAATTTTTCATCACCGCCCGGCCACACAATCCCAGCTTTAGCGCCGCCAAACGGAATACTGGCCAAAGAATTTTTCCAGGTCATGGTGCGTGCCAGACGAAAGACTTCTTCTACCGTTACATCGGGCGTCATGCGCACTCCACCCTTGCCCAAACCGATAGCAGTATTGTCAATTACCAAAAAACCACGCATATTGAGCAGCGGATCATAGACCTTTACTACATATTCTGGACCAAAATTATCATAATTTATTTCTACCGGATATTTCGTTGTTGTCTTAGGCATAATATATTTTTTTAGTAATAATAAAAAAACTATCACCACACCACCCGTCATTATACACGCTAAATAAAAATAAAAAAACACCTCCCATTTCTAGGGAAATGTTTTTCTTAGTCTTCAGTGGATATTATAAACGTATCATATTACTGTATTTATCGTATCACACTGCTACGCTAAAAACAAGTTTTAGTAACGCTAGACTCCCAAATAAATTTTGCCAAATAGCCTTT
>DAOOQN010000017.1:1328-7414 GCA_035388785.1 bacterium | reverse complement strand
AAATTAGCACTCTTGACAGGTGAGTGCTAAAAAGAATATAATACAGACAGAGTATTTTAAATTATTAATTTTGTGGGTTAAAAATTGGTATTTTTTTAAATCAATCTTAACCCGCATGTATGGTAACAATATGAATTTACGACCCATAAGCGATCACTTGATTGTGAAAGCTGAAGCTAAAGAAGAAAAAACCAAAAGCGGCATTGTCTTGCCAGATACAGCTGATAAAGAAAAACCAGAAAAAGGCGAAGTTTTGGCAGTGGGGCCCGGTCGCGTTTTGGATAATGGCCAAGTGGCGGCCATGCCAGTCAAGGTTGGCGACAAAATTTTATTTAAAAAATATGCACCGGATGAAGTAAAAATTGACGGTGAAACTTTTTTGTTTTTATCAGAACATGACATTGTGGCAATTATAGAATAAAATAATTTAATTATTAAAAATTTTAAATTTTGAAATATATGGCAAAACAAATTTTATTTGATGAAAAAGCGCGTTTGGCCTTAAAAAAAGGCGTAGACCAGTTGGCTAATGCGGTGAAAGTGACTTTGGGACCCAAAGGCCGCAATGTGGTTGTGGGTCAGTCTTTTGGTTCGCCTACAGTCACCAAAGATGGTGTGACAGTGGCCAAAGAAATTGAGCTGGAAGACAAGTTTGAAAATATTGGCGCGGAAATGGTCAAAGAAGTTGCCACCAAAACCAACGATGTGGCTGGTGACGGAACCACGACCGCCACTTTGCTGGCGCAAAGTATTTTGACACAGGGTTTAAAAAACGTAACGGCTGGCGCTGATCCAATGGCTTTAAAAAGAGGTTTGGAAAAAGGCGTGCTGGCAATTGTCAAAGAATTGAGAGAAAAAATTTCCAAGCCAGTGGCTGGCCAGGATGATATTGCGCATGTGGCTTCCATTTCTGCCAATGATCCTCAAATTGGCGAATTGATTGCCGAAATTATGAAAGAGGTGGGCAAGGACGGCGTGGTGACAGTGGAAGAGTCACAAGAATTGGGTTTGAAAAAAGAAGTGGTGGAAGGCTTGCAATTTGATCAGGGCTATATTTCTGCCTATATGGTGACGGATGCCAGCCGCATGGAAGCGGTGATGGACAATCCATATATTTTGGTAACGGATCAAAAAATTTCTTCACTGCAGGAAATTTTGCAGCTGTTGGAAAAAATGGCGCAGAGCGGCAAAAAAGATTTGGTTATTATTTCGGACGAAGTGCAGGGCGAGGCCTTGGCCACTTTGGTGGTCAACAAATTGCGAGGCACATTTTTTGCCTTAGCCGTTAAAGCGCCGGGCTTTGGTGATCGTAAAAAAGAAATGTTGCAAGATATCGCGGTGGTAACTGGCGCGCGAGTAATTTCAGAAGAAGTCGGTTTGAAATTGGAAAATGCTGATCTGTCAGATTTGGGCAGCGCACGCAAAGTGATTGCCACTAAAGACAACACCACGGTTATTGAAGGCAAGGGCGAACGAGCGGTCATTGATGAACGAGTGGCGCAAATTAAAAAACAATTAGAAACAGCCACTTCGGATTATGATAAAGAAAAATTGCGTGAGAGACTGGCCAAATTGGCTGGTGGGGTGGCAGTCTTAAAAGTTGGCGCAGCCACCGAAACCGAAATGAAAGAAAAGAAACATCGCATTGAAGATGCGTTGTCGGCCACCAAAGCGGCGGTGGAAGAAGGGATTGTGGTGGGTGGCGGCGTGGCACTCTTGCGCGCCTTGCCAGTTTTGGACACAGTAGTTGTGGATGGTGAAGAAAAAATCGGTTTGGATATTTTGAAACGCGCTTTGGAAGAACCGGTTAAACAAATTGCTTATAACGCTGGTAAAGATGGCTCGGTGGTGGTGGAAGAAGTCAAAAAACGCGAGGGCAATTTTGGTTATAACGCGGAAAAAAATAAATACGAAGATTTGGTGGTGGCTGGAATTATTGATCCGACCAAAGTGACCAGAACGGCTTTGCAAAATGCGGTTTCTATTGCCAGCTTAATTTTGACCACCGAATGCGTGGTGGCGGATTTGCCGGAAAAAGAAGATAAACACAATCATGGACCGGCGGGTATGCCAGGCATGGGCGGCATGGATTATTAATGGCTAAAGTTTTTTATAGCTAGTGCGAGTGGGGAACAAAATTTTTTGTTCCCCACTTGTTTTTGTGTTATAATTAAAAAAAGTTTATGCCAGCAACAGAACCATTATTATCACAACTGGAGGCGGCCATGCAAACTTTGGAAATTGAAGACAGTGGCCAGGTGGCGGCTGATCATTTGCTTGGCGTGCCAAAAAAAAGCCGGTCTTTTTTTTCTCTGTGGCCCATGTTTTTGGTTTTGGTCGGAGTGGAAATTTTATTTTATATTTTGACACTGAGTGATGGTTTCCAACCGGTGGTGTGGAATATTTTATTGCCGTTGTTGTGGCCGTTACAAATTATTTTTTTCTTAATTTTGGCATTTAAATTTTTGCTGGCGGGCGAAGTTAAAAAATCTTTTATGCAACCCTTGCTTTTGGCTTTAAGCGTGGGGGTGGCGGTGGCGGTGTTTAAGTTTTTTTGGTATTTTAAAGTTTGGAATTTTTATAATTTATTTTTTGAACCTTTAATTTTGCTGGCCTGGGCCCTATTGGTGTCGGTGGTGGTGCGCGCTGGCTTTAAGCTTTATGAAATTGTTAAATTTAATAAAAATAGAGTTAAAAATAATTTAAATATTTAATTTAGAATTATATGCCCAAAGAAAAAAAGTTCTCTTTAGAAGAAGAAAAAAAAGAAATCAAAAGTGAATTTGCCCGTGCAAAGAATGAATTTAAAACCGAGGTGGTGGACAAGCAAGACACCAGCATTATTGCCGCGATTGGTTATGTGTGGATTTTGTTTTTGATTCCTTTATTGCTTAAAAAAGACGATGCATTTTGTCAGCACCATGCCAAGCAGGGTTTGGTGTTGTTTGTTTTTTCATTGATTGTTTTGGTGTTTGGCAGTATTCCGGTGGTGGGCTGGCTGTTAATCATGCCTGTGGGGTGGTTGATTATTTTTGTCTTTATTATTTTGGGTATGACCAACGCGCTACGCGGCAATGTGTGGGAAATGCCGTATCTGGGTAAATTTGCAAAAAAGTTATAATTCTAAGAAGAATGTCAAAATTCTAATGACAAATGTCAAATCAATGATCAATGACAAAATGTCAAAAGATAGCTATAAATTTGATATTATAAATTTGACAATAAAAAATAAATAAAAATTACTTTATGCTTAAAACAGATAAAACAAAAAAACATATTTTGTGGTTTAGTGAAATTAACAATAATGACGTGGTTTTGGTGGGCGGCAAAAATGCTTCTTTGGGTGAAATGTATTCCACATTAACACAAAAAGGTGTGCCGGTGCCCAATGGCTTTGCCATTACAGCCGCGGCCTACCGTTACTATATTGAAAAAAATAATTTGAACGACAAAATTAAAAAATTATTAAGCGGTATTGATGTCAAAAGTATGCCGGATTTGGAAAAACGCACAGCGGCCATTCGCAAGTTGATTGAAGAAGGAGTGATGCCGAATGATTTGGAGCTTAAAATTTTGAATGCCTATCACAAGTTTGGTCGGGCAGAAGATGTGGCGGTGCGGACTTCGGCCACAGCTGAAGATTTGCCTGAAGCCTCGTTTGCGGGTATGGGCGAAACATATTTAAATGTGGTGGGCAGGGAAGAATTGTTGGATGCGGTGAAAAAATGTTTTGCTTCCATGTTTACCGGACGTTCGGTGGCTTACCGCGTGGAAAATAAATTTGATCACTTTAAAGTTTTTTTGTCAGTCGGGGTGCAAAAAATGGTGCGCAGCGATTTGGCCTCTTCGGGGGTGATGTTTTCGATTGATACCGAAACCGGTTTTAAAGATGCGGTGCTCATTAATTCAATTTATGGTTTGGGTGAAAATATTGTTAAAGGCCGGGTGAATCCGGATGAGTTTTATGTTTTTAAACCAACTTTAAAACAAAATAAAAACGCGATCATTTCCAAAACTTTGGGTGATAAAACAGAAAAAATGATTTATGTGGGTAATGATGTAAAAAACGTAGCAGTCAAAAAAGAAGAGCAGCAAAAATTTTCCTTAACTGATAAAGAAATTATGCAACTGGCGCGCTGGGGAGTTTTGATTGAAGAGCATTATCAAAAACCCATGGATATGGAGTGGGCCAAAGATGGCAAAACTGGAAAAATTTTTTTGGTGCAGGCGCGTCCGGAAACCGTACAGTCGCGCAAAGATTTGGCCGTTTTGGAAGAGTATGTTTTTAGCGATAAAAAACAACTGGGGGCGGATAAAATTTTGTGTACTGGCAAGGCGGTCGGCAGCAAAATCGGCAGCGGCAAAGCGCACGTGATTTTGGATGTCAAAGATATTGGTAATTTTAAAGCCGGTGAAGTTTTGGTGACCGAAATGACTGATCCGGATTGGGTGCCGGTGATGAAAATAGCCGCGGCGATTGTGACTAATTCGGGTGGACGCACCTGTCATGCGGCGATTGTGTCACGCGAAATGGGTATTCCGTGTGTGGTGGGCGCGCCAGAAGCGACTAAAAAAATTATTAAAGGCACGGACATAACGGTCAGCTGCGCTGAAGGTGAAAATGGTGTGATTTATTTGGGCCGTTTGGATTATAAAATTAACCGCACCAGCTTGAAAAATTTGGCCAAGCCAAAAACAAAAATTATGTTGAATGTGGCTGAGCCAGCGCGGGCATTTGAATTTTCTTTTATTCCCAACGACGGCGTGGGTTTGGCGCGCGAAGAATTTATTGTCAATAACTATATTAAAATTCATCCGCAAGCACTACTTAATTTTGACAAATTGACGGATAAAAAATTAAAAAGTAAAATTGCTGCCCTGACGGTGGAATATAAAAATAAAGCTGATTTTTTTGTGGGTGAACTGGCTGAAGGCATTGCCAGAATTGGAGCAGCTTTTTATCCCAAGGATGTAATTGTGCGTTTGTCTGATTTTAAAACCAATGAATATGTGAATTTGATTGGCGGTAAAGATTATGAACCCAAAGAAGACAATCCCATGATTGGCTGGCGCGGAGCTTCAAGATATTATGATCCAAAATTTATTGAAATTTTTAAACTGGAATGCCAAGCTCTAAAAAAAGTGCGTGACGAGATGGGTTTAACAAATATAAAAATTATGCTACCTTTTACGCGCACACTGGAAGAAGCCAGAAAAGTGATTGCCATTATGGCTAAGGCAGGTTTGGTGCGCCAGAAAAACGGCTTGGAACTTTATATGATGGTGGAGATTCCGTCAAATGTAATTTTGGCGCGTGAATTTGCCAAGTTGTTTGATGGTTTTTCCATTGGCTCCAATGATTTGACCCAACTGGTTTTGGGACTGGATCGCGATGCTGGTATTTTGACGCACGTGGGCGATGAAAGAAATGCAGCAGTAAAAATTTTTATTAGTCAGGTGATTAAAATCGCTAAAGAAACCAAAACCAAAATTGGGATTTGTGGTCAGGCGCCATCAGACTTTCCAGATTTCGCGCAGTTTTTGGTGAAAGAAGGTATTGACTCAATTTCTTTAAACCCTGATTCGGTGATTAAAACAACTTTAAAAATTTTGGAAATGGAAAAGAAAATGAAGTAAAAAGTTTTTATATTGATATACATTGATAAGCAACTTAACCCAAGAAGGAGGTGGGTCATGGACAAAACAAAAAAAAAGAAAAAAGAAATCTTTTAAACAAATAATAAAACAAAGAGGTTTTGTCGCTAATACACAAGGTGGCCTAATGGGTTCAACGATGTCTTATTGGCGATCGTGGGAGCCTGTGGATAGCCCAGGCAACAAAGTTACCAGAGTAGTACACAAAGAATGATGTCACTTTGTTTTTCCAATAAAAAAGCCCCGACGTTAATACGAGTCGGGGTGTTTTTTTAGTTCGGCATCTCATGCGTGGTTTGCAGAGAATCAACCAGCGTTGACTGGTTGTCCGGGCTGGTTTTTTGCATCATGTTGATTGCCCTCGAGTTGTACTTGAGAGCAAACAATATGAGTAGGCCAGCTATCAGAATATAAATAAATTTTTTTCCCTC
>DAOOQN010000017.1:0-1228 GCA_035388785.1 bacterium | reverse complement strand
GGAGGTAACAAGATGCAGAGAAAAAGTTTTTACCTAGTAATGCCGTTGTTGGCCATCCTGGTCACTGCTGGCTTTACCACGGAAACGTGGAGGGGTCCTTGGTTTGTGAAGACGACGGACGCCGTCGTCTTGGGAGCTGATCAAAGTCTGTTTGTCTTTGGTCAGAACGTGCAGGCTGAGTCCCAAACCATAAACCTGGCTCTGTTGCACGAGTTTGCAGCAGAAGACAGTGTCCGCGTCGTCTTCTCCAATGACAAGCCGGTTTATTTCTCCGGCATCATCGGCCAGGATTTTGGCGGATTTTTTAGTTATTGGTTTCCGCCAGAAAAAATGTTTAATCCTGGTCTCCACATTTTGAAAGCGGGGGTTGGAACGGCTGGTGGATGTATAAAGATGGAATTTACCACCGAGCCGATCATCACGGAATTTGGGCAGTCTTGCCCGATTTTCGTGACGGAGATCGCGATCAAAAAGGTCGGCGGCAGCAAATGGCAGCCCATTGATGGGTTTGCCCCGCCGGACACTCCGTATGCCGAGGGCAGCCAGTTGACTCCGGTCACTGGCGACTTTGCCGAGGCTCTTGGTGAAGTTCACGGAACCGTTCGCATGGATGGGACAGAGACGCGAGTCTTCTATTCCATCTGGCGCCAACATTTCGGACCGGGAACCAAGATTCTATTGGTCTCCCACATGAACTCGGCCGTTGGTACGATACAATGGGCCGAGGGGGGCGACTATCCCTTGGAGCTGCGGGTGGACTGGTACGGCCAATTTAATTGGTCGGACCGGTCGGACCTCAGGGCATACCTGGTTGCTAAAGCAACCGGTGTTGCCACCAGATTTGCCCGACCAATTGGGTTCGCGCTTAATCAGAACCATCCCAATCCGTTCAACTCGACCACAAATATCAGTTTTGCGCTGCCCAGTTCAGAAAATGTGCAGCTGCAGGTATTTGATATCACCGGTCATGAAGTTTCCCGGATGGAACTCGGCCAGATGTCCGAAGGTCAGCATCGGGTTAACTTTAACGCCAGTGCGTTGCCTACGGGCAAATATTTCTATCGTGTTCAAGCGGGATCGTATTCCGCGACCCGTTCGATGCTGCTGATAAAGTAGTGTCGCCCACAGTTCAACCCCCGACGTTCATACGCCGGGGTGTTTTTTTGCATAAAACTTTACAAAAAAATAAAAAAGTGAAAGAATAAAACAGCTGAAGAAAAAACATTTC
>DAOOQN010000016.1:0-7493 GCA_035388785.1 bacterium | reverse complement strand
AAATGGTTGATCCTGAAAAGGCTAAATATTGGTTGCCAGTGGATTGGTATAATGGCGGCATGGAACACACTACTTTGCATCTTTTGTATTCCAGATTTGTGTGGAAATTTTTGTATGATATTGGGGCAGTGCCAGCGGAATGTGGAGTAGAGCCATACGCCAAACGCACAGCGCACGGTATGATTTTGGGTGAGGGGGGTATGAAAATGAGTAAATCAAAAGGCAATGTGATTAACCCTGATGAATACGTAAAAAAATATGGCGCAGATACTTTACGTATTTATGAAATGTTTATGGGACCGTTTGATCAGCCAATTGCCTGGGAAGATAAAAGTGTCAATGGTATGTATCGGTTTTTAAATCGGGTGTGGAATTTAAAAGAAAAAATAAATAATAATAAAGAACTGGATTCCCGCCTGCGTGGGAATGACAAAAAATGTTTAGAAACATTAATACACCAGACGATTAAAAAAGTAGGTGAAGATATTGAGGAGATGAAATTTAATACAGCAGTTTCTCAGTTAATGATTCTGTTAAATGAATTAGAAAAACAAGAAGAAATTTCCATAATTCATTATTTATTATTCATTATTCTCTTATCACCTTTTGCCCCGCACATAGCTGAAGAGTTGTGGCAGATGTTGGGACACAATAAGTCAATTACTTTTGAAAAATGGCCGGAGTATGATCCACAATTAATTCAAGCGGAAGAATTTGAATTGGTAGTGCAAATTAATGGCAAGGTGCGTGAGAAAATTGTGGTGCCAACAGAGATTAGCGAAGCAGAAGTAAAAGAATTAGTCATAAAAAATGAAACAGTTTTGAAATGGTTAAACGGTCAAGAACCAAAGAAAATTATTTATGTTAAAGGAAAACTATTGAGTATTGTGGTATAAAAATTTTTAACTATGCATACTGGAAATGAAAATTCATTTGGTTATATTTATGGCATCATGTTGTTGTTCATTTTTGTGATGGCAGTTGTTTTCTTGTTGTGCGATTTTAAAGCTTTGCCGGAAAAATATTGTTCGTGTGTGAATGACACAGTGAATAAAATAACAGCCAAGGTAAACGGATTATAATTATGAACCTAAAACAGTTTGAAATATTGTATCAAAAAATTGAGATATTAATGCAAAAAACCCGTGATCCAGTGCACGATTGGAAGCATGTTTTGGTTGTTAAAGAAAATGCTTTTAAAATTAAGCAACTTTTGCCAACAGAAATTCAAGCTGTTTTTGATGATTATCTTTTAACACTAATTTGTTTGTGGCACGATGTTAGCTATACACAGCACAAGTCGGGTTTTATTCAATATTTTTTGGAAGGCGCGCGGAGCGCAAAAATAGTGGCAAGAATTTTTACAGTCGCTGGTGTTGAAAAAAAGGAGATAGATTTAGTGTGTGATGTTATTTTATATCACCCAACCTTTCTTTGGCGTTTGAATAGAAAAAGAGGTTTGTATCATCAGTTATTAAATGATGCTGATTTTTTAGAAAATTTTAGTTCCAGCCGCATTGAGCGGGCGATTAAGTCTATCCAGCAGTCATTATTTCGCATTGTGGTGATGAAAGTTTTAAAACCGCTGGGCTATGGTTTTTTGAAGCAACACAAAACTTGGTTTTTTAATTTTAAAGAATCCTTGCTTGTGTATTCAAAAAGTAAGAAATAGATTAATGGTGGTAAAAGTGATTTGACTTTTAGTTGTAAGTCTTTTGTTGTATAATAAAGTTATATGGCTAGAATTATCAACAGGAGTAAAAAAGCCAGCAGAAAGAAAAAATCTGCAGAAGTTTTTGGTATAAAATTTTTTTTAAGTGCCGCGGTTTTAATGGCGCTTTTTATTTTTTTTGGTTTAAATTGGCTGAGTTTTTTTAAGGTCACCAATTTGGTCAGTCAAGTTTTATATAATAAATTTTATGCGTTTGAGAAAAGCGTGGTAGCTGGTGAATTTACAGTTCAAATAGCACAAGCAGCAGATCCTAAATGGAATCCATCTTATCCGAGGGTGGCTTTTTTCTGGCCAAAATCAGAAGCACATCCCACTGGTTGTAGCCAATTTCGTTCAAAGTTTGATATAGTTGGTCTAAGTTTTGATACTGACGCAAGATGTGCCTCAGCTATTAAACAGGCCAATCCCAACATGATTCTTTTGGCAACCCTACATGATATGATGAGAAGCAATGATAATTTTCAGTATCACACTTTTCGGTATTTTGATCCGCAACTGGCTGAAGATATAAATTCTACCAGTGCTGATGCTGGGGTTACAAATACTGATGGTGAGGGTTTTCCTCGCTGGTCAAATCCACCTAACACAAATAGTTTTCCCTATGGCACAAATGGTTCAAGTGTTTTTATTGTAAATGATAGAAGTGTGCCAAATTTAAGCGCATATACTCCAGACCATGTTTCTTATGGTTATAATGATAGAAATTGGTCAACGCATGTTGATGAAATAAATAAGACTTTGCAGAATATTAGTGGGGTTAGTGGTAGCCATTCAACTGGATCATATTTGCGTCAACCCATAAAAGCCGCTGATTGGGTACCAAATATTACTCCAGCTAATCCTTATGATGGGCAGGAAGCAGCCAGGTATTTTATTGATCACGATAGATTGGATATTATAGATGCCAGTAATTTTGCGCCTTACGATGGCTCACATTATGCAACCTATCGTACTGATTGGCCCTATAACAGTGAGGGTGGTGAGGTTAGTTTAGCCAATAATGTTGATTTTGATTTAAATTGGCAAAGAGATTGGGATGAACACGGTGGGGACTGGATCAACGATCAATGGCATCAGGGTTTGCAGTATATGTGGAATTATGAAAGACAAAAAATGTCTGCTTTAAAAGGTGGAGCAAAGACAATTGTTATAGCCAATAATGGCAGTAGCTTTCCAGGAGATTCTACTGTTAGCTGGAATGAGGGTTTTTTCCTTGAATATGGAATGCTGGGTCAATACAGTTGGCCAAATTATTATAGTAAGTTGAGATTGTGGGATCGGGACGATAAATATGTTATTGCAGAAGACGGGGCACAAAAGCCGGTGTATGAAATGTCTGAAAATTATTGGAGATATTGGAAAGATCGATTTAGCGATATGCGCTATGGTTTAACCACAGCTTTAATGGGTAATGCTTTTTATGGCCGAAATTTTGGTACATGGTTTCAGTTAGGTCTATGGTATGACGAATATGAAACTAATTTGGGTTATCCAACTGGTCCTCCCCATGAATTAAGTAATCATTGCTCAAGTAGTGCTAGTCCTAATGGTAGACATTGCGTTTATGTTCGTTTTTTTGATAATGGAGCAGTCATTGTTAATCCGACTTTTAGTGATCAGACAATTGATCAAAGTGAACTTGTGGGTTTAGCTGGTTACGGCGGACCTTATTGGCGTTTTCGGGGTGGTCAGGATCCAGATTTTAATAATGGTGGATCTTTTACAAGTGTTTTATTAAAAGGGTCGTTCAACACTGACCCTGATAATCTTTCTAATTCAGATAAAGATGATCATGGTGATGGAATTTTGCTTTTTACAACACAAGATTATAATGTGGTATCGGATATTATGGTTGGTAATTATCCCAACAATGATACTTCGCCAGCCAGTGAGCCAGTTCAACTGACTGGTGACTGGGATAAAGAGCCAGATAATGCTAGTAATCCTTATTGGAGTCAGTGGAATTATGGTGACCCTGATACCAGTGGTTGGAGATATCCACAAGCGAGTTTTGAGGGCTATGGAGCCTTTTATACGGATGGTAGTTCTGGTGCAACGGCAACTTTTGAACCCACAATTGGTGTGGCTGGTGATTATGATATTTATGAGTGGCATGGTTGGCGTGGTGGTACAGCCAATGCGGTGACTGAAGCAACCAATGTGCCATATGAAATTAATAGCGGTGGTTCTGTGGTGGCCAGTGGGACTATTGATCAGAGTATCAATGCTGGCCAATGGAATCGTATCGGTACGGTTAGTTATACTTTTCCACGCAGTACAAGCAGCACGCGTAGTTATGTCAGAATTTCTGCAAATGGCGCCAATGGTACAGTCATTGCTGATGTAATAAAATTTGTTTTTACTGGTAATTCTGTCACCCCGCCTCCACCACCGCCACCTATAGCACAAAGTATTGTGGCTGATTTTAATTGTGACGGAGTAGTGGACATAAAAGATTTTGGTATTTTGCTCTCTCACTGGAAAAAAATTACAATGGATGGAATAAAAAATTATTTAAATAATGGTTGTGGTAGTCAGCACAAAAATTTAGATATCGCGCCAATTGGTGTTGGCACAACTGGTACAGTGGGGGATGATATTGTTGACGAAAGTGATTTTGCGCGTTTATTTAATTGTTGGGGTACGCCGACCACTCCTAATTGTTTGATTAGCAACGCTACAGTTGCGACGACATCTTGTGGTGATGGAGTTTTTACTGTCAGTCAAGAACAGTGTGATAGCAGCGCGGCCACAAGTGGTACACCAGCTAACGCAGTGTGCGCGGCTGATTGTCAAACCTGGCAATGTTTTTTGGGTTATGAAAAAAATACAGCTGGTGATGCCTGCCAGGTACATACCAATGTGTGCGCAGCTAACGTTGCAAATCAATCAGCGTTGGGCGTTTTAAATATGCTTGACGCGCAAGCTTTACCGCCGCCGGTGGGAGGAAATTATTGTGATGCAGTCTTTGGAACACAAGTTAATCGCTTAACTGGCGCAGCTGGCGTGGATACTGGTGGTAATGATATTGGTGTTGCATTAAATTATAGCGCGGTGACACACTGGAATAGTGATGGTTCAATGTTTTATGCACGGCGACATGACGGTACACGTTTGTTTAGAAGCGACGGAACAGACTTGGGTTTATTGGAAACAGTTTTATCAGAGGCACAGATACGCTGGACCAATGATCCTAATTTTGTTTACAAAATAAATGGTCAAAGAATAGAACGCTGTAATGTGACTACTTTAGCCTGCACAATAGTTAGAGATTTTGCTGGTGTCTATGATCAGGTTAGTTGGGGAGTGGGTGGTGATTTAAATGATAGTCGTAGTCGGGCTAGTTTGACTGGTATTTTGGGCGTAAATGCATTTATTTTTGTGTATGATTTTGTAAATGATATAAATTATACTCCAACCAGTTCATGGACTGTTAGCCAGTTTAATGATGTGACTCAGGGTGTGGCTGGTCATACCATTTCGGCAGGTGGTAATTTTGTTATTGTGCAATGGCGTAAAAATAATCGCGAAGAGCGCGATTATGGCGTAGAGTTGTTTAGTGAAAATATGAATTTTGTTCGTCAACTACACAGTGAGGCAGTTAATTTTGAAACTGGCCTTGATACAACTGGCGCAGAAGTTATGCTTACCACAGCTGGCAACTATTATTTATCAGTTCATCCGACCAGTGGTATAACCAACCAGGCTGATATTATTAAGGTTACACTTAGTACAAGCAGCCGAGTGGTAACTTTATTATTACACCGAACCGGTTCTGAAAAGGTGGTATTCTCAGCTCCTAATTGGCAGACTAATCATTACCAAAATATTTTTGTGTCTGCGTTTTCTACTAATGCAAATTTAAGTTTGGCTAATCCTTCGGAGTGGAATCCAATGTCGTTTGAAATTTTTGCTGTGCCCACTGATGGGTCGGGCAATGTGAGACGTTTGGTGCACAATAGGAGTGGGTTTTTATCTGTTATGGGCTCACTGCTGGTTGCTCAGCCGGATTTTTCCGTTAATTGGCAAAGCAATCGCATTGTTTTTAAAAGTACTATGAATCAACGTGGGACTGATTTATATAGTTTTAGTTTTTAAAATTGTCTTAATTTGATATAATTAATAATTATGAAACAACGCATAAAACTAAAAAAAGAAATAAAAAAAACAGAATCTGTTTTTTGGTTTAAAGCAGCCTTATTGATAATTGTTTTTGTAATTATTGGAAACTTTGTGGCTGCTCAAAGTGGTATAACAGAAGAATTATCTAATCTTTTTTATGTCGGGACGCCAGGCGAGGTGGCAGGAGAATATAGTGTAAGAATTGCCCAGAGCAGTATTAATAATTTTTATATTTCTGGTGATGATTTTGTTATCAATGACACTCCAACTTTTTTATTAGGAGCATCGTTGTTTGATGCTATTAATGAAACAGAGGATAATATAACCGCTGATTTGAATTTTTTGGGTAGCAATCATTATAATTTAATTCGTGTGTGGGCCGATTGGAGTGCTCAAAACAGTTCGGAAAATATTTATTCTTCCATTCACGACCGCAATAGCACTGTTTATAATCTTGACGCTACTTTGAATAGTTTAATTAACAAGTTGCGATTTATTATTGAAAGAGCGGCCGAAAGAGCCATGATAGTAGATGTTACGATTTTAGATACCAATCCTTCTTTTTATGGCGACGCTGATGGTGTAACACAAAACCCTGAACCATATGAACTAGAGCTGGCCGCCTCTCGTATTACTACTGCTTTAGCTGGTTATGATAATGTTATTTTTGATATTTATAACGAACATGATAACGATGGTGGTTCAAATAGTGCTTATTTTTATCCTTCGCAACATAGCGCACTATTACCGATTGCAGAAGCAGTAAGATTTGCAGATTCAAGCCGGAAGTTGACTGTTTCCAGCACTGGTAGTCATATTGTTGATGAAAATAATATTGTTAATCAAACAAACATTAGAGATGAATTGACAGGAGCTTTGGCGGTTGATTTTTTAACCCCACATTTTAGTCGGAGTGATGATTGGTATTCTCAAACAACGAATCGTATTAATTTAGTAAAAAATTATTTAAACAGTATTAATGTTAATAAACCAATTTATTTGCAAGAAGAACAAGCATATCCTATTGATTCTAACTCCGCCCATTTTACTCAAGCAGTTGGAAACGCCTGCCAAGCTGGTGCGGCTGGTTGGGTCTTTCATAGTCTGGCTGGTTTAGATTTAAAAAATGGTAAAAACCTGAGAGACAATTTGGGTATTAATGGTCGGCAATTGGTGACGGATATTAATATTGCAGCACAACAATGCGGTTCTACTCCTCCATCGGGTGGCGGTAATTGTAATGGCGGAATATCTGTTGATACTCCTCTAACTAGTAATCCCGGTAGTGGAATAATCGTCAGTGGTGGTAATTTTTCCAATGCTGGTTGGACAACTACAGGCGCAAATAATTATATTGAATATCATTTTAACGCGCCTTTTGAGAGTGGACAGATTGAATTTGATATTAGTGGTTTGGAAGATGCCAAATTGACTAGCGAAACCTATGATTTATTCAGCCTTTGGGATAATGCTGATTCAGATAATGTTGCTAATAATGCGGTTGCTAATAACCGATCTAAATCTTTTTTAATGATTTTTGGCGATGCGAAAGGCGCGGGTGCCTATACTGGTAAAATAAGACCTAGATTAAAAGTAAATAACACCCTTGATGGTGTTGATGGTAATATAACTGGCACTG
>DAOOQN010000015.1:0-8842 GCA_035388785.1 bacterium | reverse complement strand
ATGTAAAAACTTTGGAAGAATTTCTCAATAAACATTATAAAACCATGCCCCGCACTATGCTCAGATATGCCATAGAAAAACTACCGGAAAACAAAAGAAAGTTTTATCTAAAAAAATAAAAAAAATACTCCACATCCAAAAATACAGATTTGTTTTTTAACAAAATTAATTGTGTGGTATAATATAACAAAGACAAAAACATATGAAAAAAAACTTTGCTAAACTTTTTCTTTTATTTTTTATTGTAACTACCGCTCTGTCTGGCTGTGTTTTAAGCGGCAATAACACCACTGCCAAAGCTGTGCCTTTCACTCTGGAAATTTGGGGAGTCTTTGATTCATCCGAAGCCTATACTGACATTATCGCCGCCTATAAACTGGCGCGCCCGCATATTACTGTCAACTACAAAAAACTACGTTGGGAAGAATATGAAAAAGCTTTAATAGAAGGCTGGGCCGAAGATAAAGGTCCGGACATTTTATTAATTCAAAACACCTGGGTCGGCAAATATCAATCCAAATTGGCGCCCATGCCAGCCAAAATAAGCGTGCCGGTTTTAATTACCTCTGGTACTTTGAAAAAAACTACCCAAACCGTAGTGCAACAAGTTGCACCATTAAGCCCAACACAAATAAAAACCAAATTCGCCGATGTGGTGTGGCAAGATGCGGTGCGTGACAATCAAGTTTGGGGGCTGCCGTTAGCTTTGGATACTTTGGCTCTGTTTTATAATCGCGCACTTTTGGATTCAGCGGGTGTGGTTGAACCACCCAAAACTTGGCCCGAATTGTTGGAAGCCACCAAAAAAATTACGCGTCAGGACAGTGACGGCAATATTGTGCGTTCGGCCATTGCTTTGGGTGCAGGCACCAATATTAGTCGCACTGCCGATATTCTGTCTTTACTAATGATGCAAAATGGTGCCATCATGTTGAATAATAATAATGTCACTTTTGACCAAGCTTCAACTTATGATCAAAGTGTTGCTCCGGGTGTTAGGGCTTTGGAATTTTATACCAGCTTCAGTTCACCCTCCAAAGAAGTGTATACTTGGAACAATAAAATGCCTGAAGCCACCAATGCCTTTTTGCAGGGCAAGGTGGCAATGATGTTTGGCTATGCTTATCAACTACCACTCTTAAAAGCGCAAGGACAAAACATGAATTTTGCTGTCGCACCTATGTTACATTTAAGTCAGGATGGTTCGGATGCGCAACCCGGACAAACTGTAAATTTTGCTAACTACTGGTTAATGTCAGTCGCCAAAAAAACTAAACACGTCAATGAAGCTTGGGATTTTATTCTGTTTGCCACCACCAACAGTTATACCAATAAAGATGGCCAATTGGTGTATCAAAATGAAAATTATTTAAAAAGTACTGGCAAACCGCCGGCCTTGCGCGCTCTGTTAAATAAATATCGTCAAGATCCAACTTTGGAACCTTTTGTGTCCCAAGTTTTAACGGCCAAAAGTTGGTATCGCGGCGCTGACCCAGCCACTATGGAACAAGCTTTTCAACAGATGATTGATAATGTAGTGAGTGGCAAACAAAAACCAGATGAAGCCATTCATTTTGCCGCACAAGCCATCAAACAAACTTATATAAATCAAGCTAATTAACTTTGTCATCCCCGCGAAAGCGGGGATCCAGGAATAAAACTCACAAAAAAACTTGAAGAACTGTATCTCCGGTTCTCGTCGCAGTAGCTCCTCGCCCGGAGATGACAAATAAAAAAATTTTAAAATTATATTTTCTTGCATGAAAAAAATATTTCTTATATTCTTAAGTTTATTTTTAATCACTGCACCGCTTGTAGCTCACGCGGCTATTTTACCACCCTGCACTGCGACTGGTAATTGTGGCATTTGCGATATGATGTTGACCATCAACGCCATTATGCGTTGGATAACCATTGTGGCCGGTAGTATTGCGCTACTGTGGTTTGTGTGGGGCGGATTGAAATTTATCACCGCCGGTGGACGCATGGATCAAGTTACCGCAGCCAAAAAAATTTTTACCAACACCGTTATTGGTGTGTTAATTGTTTTTGTGGCTTGGACAGGTGTAAATTTAATTATTACACAAATCGCCGGCAGCCAAAATGTTTTAATCTATTCAGCCGGTCAAGCCCAAGCCTGGTATAACATTTGTGCCCAAGGTGAAGGACAAAATGAATGCTTTAGCCGCGGTGACGGTTATCCGTGCGGCGGTGGCAATGGTCATTGCGAAAAAAATAATTGCGCAAGCGGCAGCGCCTGTGCCTGGCTAGCCAGCCAACCAGCTTATATAGAATACGGTTACAAATGCCAAACTCCTGAGGCTTGTGGCATCACCTACAACGCTTGCGACACATCACCAAACTGTTTAAAAAATCTGTGTCCGGGTAATGCCAGTTCGGTTTGTTGCTTTAAGAAATAATATTTTATGTTTACCAAAATAATTTTCATACTGACTTTGTTTTTAATGGCCACGACTCCAGTGTTGGTTTTGGCTCAATCTAGCTGTAATTCGTTAACCGGTGTTTGTAACCCAGCTGGGAGTGAACAAAATTGGACTGTTGAAAATCTGACTGCCAATATCATAAAAAAAGTCATGGGGGTTTTGGCTGTTATTTTCATAGTGTTAATCTTATGGGCCGGTGCCACGCGCCTATTTGCGCGCGGTAATGCCAGTCAAATAAAAAAATCCTATGACACTATTTTGTGGGCAGTTTTGGGTTTAGTCATAATTTTCAGCTCCTACATTATTTTAAATTTTGTCTTTAGTAAACTTAGTTTTTAACTTTTTAGCAATTCTTTGCTATAATTAAGATATTAATAAATAGTGTGGATAAACATTAATAATAACCACACTAAAGGTCGAGATAAAAAATCAACAGTTTATTTTTATGTGATAGGATATCCTCACATAAACCTTAAAAACTGTATTTTAAATTTTTATACTATATGAATAAAAAATTATTTAAGCATGCCGCAAGTTTTTTACTACTTTTGATATTAGTAGCGCCCTCATTGGTTCTGGCACAAAATGCCAACACGTATTTTCCAACTGGTCAAAATTTAAACTTGCCAACTAATGATCTGCAACCAGTCACTGTCATAACCAATATAATTAACATATTTTTGGGACTACTGGGTTTATTGGCTGTAATCATTGTGTTAATCGGCGGTTTCAAATGGATGACTGCCAACGGTGTGGAAGATAAGGTTAAAAGTGCCAAGAAAACCATTGAATACGGCTTGATTGGTATGGGCATTATTCTTTTGTCTTACATAATAGTCAAGTTGGTTTTGAATGCCATTTATAGAGTTGGTACTGGTAGTACAACACTTCAATAATTTATCTCTCAATGAAAAAAATACTGCAAAAAACATTTTTCTTAATTTTAATTGCAGTGGCAATCTGCACCCCCTTGCGCTTTTTTGGTCAAGGGGGTGCTGTTGTGCTAAAAATTAATACTATGCTGGCCGCGGTTGACACCAATTCAGCAGTTACCGGGCTTAAAGGCGCGGCTGAAGGCACTGGTTTAATCAGTAACACCAACCCCATTGAGTTGGCTGGCACGATTGTAAAAACTTTGCTCGGTTTTTTGGGTATAGTTTTTATTGTTCTTTTGCTTTATGGTGGCGGAATGCGTATGTTTTCCCAAGGTGAAGCTGGCAAAGTCAAAGCTTCCACTGATATTATTAAAAGTGCCATTATTGGAGTATTTATAATTTTTGCTTCGTATATCATTACAGCGTTTGTGTTAACAAAGGTAAGTGAGACAGTAGAAGGAGGTGGTGGAGGTGGAGGTACAGCTGGTGGTAATAATGGCAACAACACTGGCGGTATTATTCAATGTTGTGTTAATGGAAACGTATGTGGTAGCCCAAGTCCAGCAGCGGGTCATGGTTTATACTGTCCTTTTAGTGGTTTCAGTAGTGAGACAAGACCATGCAGTGAAATTTTTACCTGTATCACCAATGCTTCAATATATATGCCATGTATAACAGACATTGATTGCGACCCAAATAGTAGCGAAACCTGTCAAGAAGTCTCTAATCCTGGTTCTGGTGATTATGGGACTAGGTGCGCACCATAGTTATTAAAAAAATATGTTTAAAAGACTTTTTTCTAAAATTATATTTTCTCTGCTCTGTTGTGGTTTGGTTTTAGTACCTAGTTTTGCGAGCGCTGGAGCTTTGGACGATGCAATAACTAATTTGGGAACTTTTGTTGGTAAAGCGGGTTTACCTGGTGATGCTAGTGTCACCCCAATTAATATTGTCATTGGCTTAATAAATTATCTTTTGGGATTTTTGGGTTTATTTTTTGTAATTTTAATTATTTACGCTGGCTTTACATGGATGACAGCCATGGGCGAAGCAACCAAAATTAAAAAAGCCAAAGATACCATAACCAATTCTATCTATGGTGTAATAATTATTGTCTTGGCTTATGTGGTGGCAAATATTGTCATAAAAGAAGTGTTAAAAATTGTTAGTTAAAAAATAAACTGAAACTTAAAAAAACAGACCTAAAAAAGAATCTGTTTTTTGTTTTATAAAAAAAATCGCGGGGCCTGTCAAAGACAAGCGCCCGCATAAAACTCAATCCAGCACAAAACTCAATCCAGAACGTTTCTGTATCCTGCCGGATTCCCCACATCATCCATATAGGATATTGAAACCTTTTGGTCAGTGGAGTTGGCGTGGATCACCACCTCCCTGCTGGTCATGTCACGACCGGCGTAGATACCGACGTGTCCGGACCAACAGACCAGATCGCCCGGTTGTAGGTCTTGGCGACTTACAGGCCGGCCCATAGTCGATTGAGAAGAAGAAGACCGCGGGATGTCAACCCCGCACCGGCCATAGATTGTTTTGGTGAAGCCCGAACAGTCGTACCCATTTGGGCCAGTTGCGCCCAACTGATAGGGTGAGCCTAAAAGTTTTTTTGCTTCCCCAAGCACTTGGGCTCGCTTGGAGGATAGTCCTCCATCAATAAAATTAGAGTCTTCCTCGCCGTCCCCCGAGTCCAAAGAATACTTTTCTCTGGCAGCATCAACTGCTGCCTGGAGCTTATAAGGGACGCTCCCAGGAACAAGTTTTTGCCGCGGTATTTCGATCCGCGGTTCAACATACCCGCCGCCACCGCCAGCGTTGGGACCACTGGCGTTAGTATTGGTGGTGGTCGTGTGCTCAGTTATAAAAACCTGAGAATGCGTATTTTCCACGCTTGTAACCGTGGCGGCCAGCTCCGGTCGCTTTAAAATAGCAACCGCCTTTGCCCCGTCGATGGGATTGTAGGGGCTTGTGGTCTTATACCCGATCACTTGCGTGCCATCCTGATTATAGATGGGCACAAGGCTGCTGGCACAGCCACCAGCCAGAAATGCTAGAGCCAGCGCCAACGACAAAAAAATTCTTCCATTTTTCATGACATCCTCCTGAAGATAAATATATGATCAATTTTGAATTATCTTTTTATTCGTCATCCCGAGGGAGTCCCGCGCTTTGCGGGACGACCGATGGGATCCCAATATTTAATGCGTTAAACACTGGGATTCCATCGCTCACTGCGTTCGCTCGGAATGACGATTGAGCGGGGAATGACGAAAAAAATAAGTTTAAAAAAATTTAAAATAGGTCAATCGACAAGTCTTTAAAATCAGCATTATCCTTCGAAATCAATTTTAATTTATTTTTCCTATGCAATCTTTTTATTTGTTTTTCTCTTAAGATAGCATCTTGCGGGTGGTAACATATTTCAAAATAAACCAATTTATTTATGTTATAGGTAGCAGTAAACCCTTGAATAGTTTTATTTTTATGCTGCCAAACTCGTAGAGCTAAATTATTAGTTACACCTGTATAAAAAACTGAATTTCTTATATTTGTCATTATATAGACAAAATAATTTTTCATACTTTAGTATTGTCATCCCGAGCGAAGCGATGGGATCCCATCGTCCCGTCTGGTGACGGGACTCGGGATGACGAAAAAAATAACATAAAAAAACACAACTTTTATTTTTTTACCTTATCACACATTTTAAGTTTTGTCAACCCTACTTAAATTTTTCAATTCTGGGTACAGGTGTGGGATCAAGATTATTTAAAATGGCCAAATAAAAACTGGCCCAGTCGGCTAAAGCCACCAAAGATAAATTTTGCGACCACAAATCATTGCCCTGCCCTTCCAAAAGCTCATATTCAATTTTTTCTTCGTCCAAAACCTGCATCCAATGTTCTAATCCAGCCAAAACATATTGATTATCAAAAACACTGCGCAATAAAACATAAAAATTATCATCATGCCCGCGCGTGGGAAAACTTAAACCTTCCAAAGAATTATGCATGGCTTCGGGCATTGTCTCGCAAGCGCCATAAGTCTTAGCGTTTTCATTGAGTTGGTTTTTAAAGCGCCGACCGACTGCGCTTAAAATTCCACCCGCTAACATAACCGGTTCATGATCAAAAAGTTTAAAAGCCAAGTGCTTGGCTAAGTTTTTTTCAGTTAGACTGGCTGGTTGCAGCTCCTGATTTATATTTTTTAAAAGCTCGCTGGCTGCAGACAAATCAATTTTTGGAAAAAAATCCAACTGATTAAAAATTCCAACCAAAATTCCCAGCTGAAAACCCAAACTGGCTCTGGGCGCAGCTTGTGTATCATAATCATAAACTTGCGCGTTTTCCAGACTGCCCAATTCCTCCAGACTTCCCCGTTCAGAAATGACTATAATTTTTGCCTCTCTTGAAGCCGCCTGTTTAAAAGCCGAGAGGGTTTCTTTGGTCTGACCAGAGTGACTGATTAAAACCACCAAAGTTTTTGTATCCACCCAACCTGGAATTTCATTTTCACGCAACAGCAGAAGTGGTTTTTTAAAATTTTCCAACGGCTGCGCAAGTAATAAGTCTGCGGCAGTGGCCGAGCCGCCCATGCCCATTAAAACTGCTTTGGATAATTTTAAATAAGCGACTGGTAATTTTTTCTGACTGGCAATTTTTAAACCTGTTTCAAGTTGCTGCGGCAACTCGGCAATATAGTCAGCCATAGAGCTTTTATCAATGGTCCGGAGCAAAACTAGATCATCAAGTTTGTTAGGCATATTTTTTATTTTTTAAGATTAATAATCTAATTATATCTTTTAAAGCTAGCCTAACGCAAATACAGCCAACTGGCCTATTTTTTAGTCACTAAATAAGCCAAGGTTTGGACATTTGACATAAAAAATAAATATGTATATAATAATACTATCACTTTTATTAAATCTCTGTTGCACACATTCCAACTGGAACCCAAACTTGTACCCAGTTGGTTTAGAAAAGATAATCATTTCTTAATGTTTATCAAGAACCAAAAATTATTAAAGTCTAAGTTTTCAAGCGGTTAGGTTTTTCAACCCGAAGGTTTTTCGGCCGCTTGTTTCGCAGGCGGTTTTTCTTTTGTCATCCGACAGCTAAGTGGACCTTAACTGCTGGCTGATAAATAAAATGATAGTCATTTAACAATTTAAAAGGGAGGAAGTGTTAAAGTTATTAAAAGTACACCTATTTTTATATATTAAATTTAGAGAGTCCTGAAAAGGACATTGAAATAAAGCGCATGGTGGATGCCTAGACTCAAAAAGGCGATGAAGGACGTAGCAATCTGCGATAAGCCTCGGGGAGCTGATAAGCAAGCTTTGATCCGGGGATTTCCGAATGGGAAAACCCAGCACCGTAAACCGGTGTTATCGTGTTGTTTATCAACACGAAGTCAACCCGCTGAAGTGAAACATCTCAGTAAGCGGAGGAAAATAAATTAAATAAGATTCCCCCAGTAGTGGCGAACGAACAGGGAACAGCCTAAACCAAAATCAGTGTTTATATTAAAGTTAAGCATTTATGTTTAGCAATGATATTTTAAAGGTGCAAGCCGTTGCTGATCTTGGTGTTGCAAGACAAGTGCGTTACGCCGCTTGTATGGCGTAGAATGAGTTACCAAAGTAATTCCTAATTGAAGAGCCCTGGAATGGGCCACCACAGCAGGTGATAGTCCTGTAAATGAAATGAATTACTCTCATTGGCGTTTGCTCTTAAGTAGGGCGGGACACGTGAAATCCTGTCTGAATCCGGGTCGACTATGATCCAAGGCTAAATACTTTTTGAGATCGATAGTGAACAAGTACCGTGAGGGAAAGGTGAAAAGCAGGCCGGTGAGGCCGATGAAATAGTATCTGAAACCATGTGCTAACAAGGAATCGGAACCCCGCATTAGCGGGGCGACGGTGTGCCTATTGAAGAATGAGCCAACGAGTTTACTTTATGTCGCTTGTCTAACCCGCCCAATTTTTACTAAACATATTTTAAAAAAGTTTGGTAGCAGTTGTGCGGGGTAGGCGCAGGGAAACCGAGTTTTAAACGAGCGCTTCGGCGGCATAGGTAAGACCCGAAACCAGGTGATCTAGTCATGACCAGGGTGAAGTCCCAGTAAAACGGGATGGAAGCCCGAACCCACCAGCCGTGCAACACTGGGGGATGAGTTGTGATTAGCGGAGAAATTCCAATCGAACCTGGTAATAGCTGGTTCTCCTCGAAATAGCTTTTGGGCTAGCGTCTTTTATTTCTTCCAGGGGTAGAGCACTGGATGGGTCTGAAACCGCAAGGTATTCATCCCAATCAAACTCCGAATACTGGAAGCCACAAAAAGGCAGTCAGAAGGCGCGGGCTAAGCTGCGTCGCTCAAAAGGGAAACAGCCCCCATCTCTATCTAAGGTCCCTAAATCCACGCTAAGTGTCAAAGGTGGTGTTTTTTCTCATACAACCAGGAGGTTGGCTTAGAAGCAGCCATCCTTTAAAGAAAGCGTAATAGCTC
>DAOOQN010000014.1:0-12544 GCA_035388785.1 bacterium | reverse complement strand
TTTTTTCTACGGATCCGCTGTCGTGCAATTCACTCTCTGCAAAAAAGTTATCAAATTCAATGCCAGCTTTTTTGATGACTGGTTGAATATATTTTTTTAAGATAATTTGTGCGGCTTCTTGACCAACTTGATTGGGATCGGTGGCTTTAATTTCTTTTTTTAATTCATCAATGTATTCACCTTTATATTGTGCTTGTGCATCTTTTAAAACAGAATGCCCCAAAATGTTTATTTGATTACCCACATCATTCACATAATATTCTTTTTTTACAGCATTACCAGCCATTGCTAAAACATTAGCCAAAACATCACCAGTAAAACCGCCACGACCATTAGCCAAAGTTAAGGGCCCAGTGGGATTGGCGGAAATAAACTCCAGCATAATTTTTTCTTTTTTTTCTGGTTTGATTTGACCGAATTTTTCTTTGGCTTTTAAAATATTTTTTAAATTTTCCTGTAAAAATTTTTCTGATAAATAAAAATTAATAAAACCGGGCTTAATAGCGACAACTTTTTGCCACATTTTTTCGGTGCCTAACTCTTGTACCAATTCTTTTGCCAGCTCAAAAGGACTCCTTTTCAAATCTTTGGCTAGAAGCATGGCTGCATTAACCGAATAATCACCCATGACACTTACGGGTGGGTAATTGACAGAAAACTGAAAATTGGACGATTTATATTTTTTGTCCAAAACTTGCTTAATTTGTTGTTTAATTGTATCTTTAGTGGTCATAAAGTTATTGTATGACAAAATAATTATAACCTAAAATCTGCTATAATAAAAGAAAGAATATTTTTATCCCCTATGTCACTGGCTAATAATAAAACAGCTTATCATAATTATGAAATTTCTGACACGTTTGTGGCCGGCATGGTTTTGTCTGGCCCAGAAGTCAAAGCTGCCAAAGCTGGTCAAATTGATTTAAAGGGCGCTTACGCCGCCATTAATAACCAGGGTGAAGCTTGGTTATACAATTGCTATATTGCAGCATATAAACCGGCCAGAGTTTTACAAAAAGATTATGACCCTAACCAGGCCCGCAAGCTTTTGCTGACCAAAAAAGAAATTAGTTCTTTAATTGGCAAACAAAAAGAAAAAGGCATTAGTCTGGTACCAATAGAAATATTTTTAGCCCATAATTTAATTAAAATTAAAGTTGGCCTAGGCCGTGGCAAAAAAAACTTTGACAAACGTGAAGCTATTAAAAAAAGAGATTTTGAGCGCAGAAAACAAAAAATACTAAACGATTAAGTTTGACATTCCAACTTATTTAATTTATAATAAAGCAAGAATTTATTTATAAATTATCCGTATAATAAGCGGATTATTATGGGGGTGTTTTAATTTGATAGAATCTTTGTATCAAATCAGGCAAGTTGAGTTGAAAAATCTCATTAAACTTTTTCAAGGCTATAAATGCCAACTTTTTAAGCCGGGTTAAGACCGGCGTGGCCAATTTGGCTAACGCTTTAGCTCTTAAACCAGCTTTTGCCGTAGCTTAAATCCTACGACCATCCCAGCATTTGACGTTCGCTAAAATGTTGTGGGTGATATAATTTGCGAACTTAGCTGTTTTGATTGGCCCGGTTTTAACAGCAAAACTTAGGGCTTAAATTAAAGTTTTTTAACGATTTTAGAGCTTTAATGGATATTTTTAAATCGTCTAAACTTGTAGAATGGTTTGGTATTTTTTTCTAGACAGGGGCGAACTACCCCTCACCTCCACCATTCGACTTCGTAATTGCTTCGCAATTACTACGCTCATGGTCTACGTTTTGTGCTGCACACAAAACTTCGACCGTCTAATAAAAAAAGTCGAATGGTGTCTTGAGCGAGGAGCTTTCAGCGACGAGTCGAAAGACATACTTCATGCTTGTCGAAAGATAGACTATGAATAAACTAAAACAAAAAATATTTCTATACATAGCTCGCTGTAAAGACAATACTTTGTATATAGGTATCACAACCGACACAAAAGCAAAAATTTTAAGACACAACAACGGATCGGGTTCAGTATGGATAAAAACTCATAGAGAAGGAAAAATAGTATATACTGAAGAATATGATAATTATCTAGATGCTCATCGTCGCGAACTTCAGATAAAGAAATGGCGCAGAGAAAAAAAAGAAAATTTAATTAAATACGGTACACCAATTATTTATGCAAATACGTCATCGGCGCGCTTTTCAACGGCCAACCGAACAACCTAAAACCACTCGCATTAATGACAAAATCAAAGTTGACGAAGTGCGTCTAATTGATAGTCAAGATGAAAATATCGGGGTGGTAACCATTGATAAGGCTCTGGCTATGGCTCACGAGGCAGAATTAGATTTGGTGGAAGTTAATCCAAAAGCTGTGCCGCCAGTGTGCAAAATTATGGATTTTGGTAAATATAAATATGAACAGGAAAAATTGGCACACAAACAAAAAGTGGCTAGTAAAAAAACTGAAATTAAAGGCATTCGTTTGTCTTTCAAAATCAAAGGTATTGATTTAGAAAATCGTTTAAACCAAGCTCAAGAATTTTTAGCTGACAAAGATCAAGTACGCGTGGAATTAATTCTAAAAGGCCGCGAACGAGCACATGGTGAACTGGCAAAACAAACTGTAGAAAATTTTATTAAAAATTTGGGCGAAAATATAAAAATCATCCAACCTTTACAGAGACAAGGCAAAAGTATGTCTTTAATCGTAGCTGCTAAAAACTAACTCTTTAATTAAAATTATTAAATTATTTATTATGAAAGCTAAACAGAAAACCATAAAAACCATTTCCAAAAAGTTTAAAGTTACCCGGCGCGGTAAAGTTATTAAACGTAAAAATGGTCAAAATCATTTGAACGCCAAAGAATCTGGCAATATTACACGCATGAAAAAAAACGACGTCATCCTAGCGCATAGTTCTGGTAAAGTTATTAAACAATTATTAAATCAATAAAATTATATGCCAAGAGTAAAAAGAGGACGTGTCAGAACCGCAAAACGTAAAGCTATTTTAAAAAACACTAAGGGTTTTCATTGGGGCAGAAAAAACTTAATCAAACTAGCAAAAACTGCAACAAAAAAAGCTGGTGCCCGCGCCTTTAAAGATCGCCGTGTAAAAAAACGCACCGCCCGGGCTTTGTGGCAGATAAAAATTTCAGCCGCAGTTAAAGCTTATGATCTGTCTTATTCCAAATTTATTAATTTGTTGAAAAAGAAAAACATTGAGCTTGATCGCAAGGTTTTGGCCGAACTAGCAGAAAAAAACCCAGAAGTTTTTAAAGCCATTGTGGAAGCGGTTAAATAAAATTTAGGATAACAAAAACCATCCGCTTTAGGCGGATGGTTTTTATTGTTTATTAATTAAAATTACTCGTCTCAGCTAGCGCGGCTGACAGGTTTGGTTTATATGGCTTTAAACCCAAGAGTTTGTTGACGTTGTTATGTGTCAATTCAATTGGCGTACCCCTGCCTTTTGCCTGAAAAAATAGGTGCCCGTTTGATTTACTAAAAACATTGCCTTTATGGGTAAAAGAACGATCATCTTCAATGGCTTTAATTAAAGCTGATAGTTTTGTGCCCGGATTGATGTTTGAATCATAACAATTTTCCACCACCCGAATTGGGGTAATCATATCTTCTAATTGGCTAGGAGAAACTATCCTAATATCACCACCGTAATCAAGAGCATACCCAGTCCCCAAGCCTCCCTTGACCGGCCTGACGTTAATCATTGAATGTTGACCATCTGCATGAAATAACATACGGGGTTGCCAAAAATGTTTATCTGGACTGGGCAATTCATAGCTGTGAGCCTGTTCTCTAAAATTTAAAAATGAACCCTTTAAGCTTTCCGGGCTAACCCCGTTACCTAGAATTTTAGGATTGTCAACAATGTGTCGAGCAAAAAGATCAACCTCTCTTGAGTCAGCGCCTTTAACATAGTTTCTTGTTGCCTCTGTGATTGCGTGTATAAAACCTGTTTCCTTTTCCGAGTTTATAATCGCGCCTGATGCGTCAAAATTTGGTGCTTTTAGAAAATTATTAACTTCATCTATTGATACTCTGGTGAGACCTGGTCTAAAATTATCCACTTCTATTTTGGGACGGGCTGGATATAAGTCTGCTATTGTTGGAGTTGGTGAAATATCTGCCGGCGCTTCAATCGGAACAGTTTTTGGCGTGGCTGGATATTCATAAGGATTAAGCTTTCCAGCGTTTAGATCCAATTCTTGTCCACTTTGATAATCAACCTCGTGAATATTGTAATCTATTTTTCCGCCTGCATCTTTTTGCGCTTCCAAAATATAGGAAAATTTGCCGGGTTCTTTGACCAACACATCGCCATAACCTTTGTTAAAAGCAATGTTGTTGGCCTTTTGTTCAGCCCACTCGTGCATGGCAGCACCAGGTTTCCCAGTATAACCAAATTTTTCCGGATGTGCTTCCAGTTGACGCCGTAAAACACTGATCACACCCTGATCATTTTCATCAACCAAAGCGTCAATTCTTTGACCAATATATGTTTCATGAGGGTGCAATTTTATTCCACTCTCCGCAATAGGTGGTCTAACTTCTTGCGGAGCAGAGCTAACTTGTTCTGCGGCCTGTTGTGTTCCAATAGCACCACGACTCTCAACGACTTTTTCTATAGAATTTGATCTGGGTATATTTGTCTCGCTTTGACTTTCAATTATTTGGTCTGCGGTTTTGGTTCCTCCTGATTGATTTTCAAAAATTGCTGAGCCACCTTTGTCTTGACCACTTCCTATTACTTCCGAGACACTGCTACTATCCGGACCTAAACCCACCTGATCAAGAGCAAAACCCCAGGCCTTGGCCATGGCCTTACCAGGTAAACCAGTCGCCACAAAAGTTGCAACGGCTGTAGCTACAGCCACGCGTGCGGCTCTTTTTTCACCACTTTTTGCAAATTGTTTTTCCAGGGCTAAATCTGCTTGTATAATTTTACCCTCCACAAAATAATCAATTGCACCCAAATTTTCCTCAGTTCTAATTTGTTCAAGAATAATATCAGCGTTTGTGCTCACCATAGTGTTATATACAGGATCATCATTTTCAAGTTTAATACCCATCAAAGCAGACGCGAATTGATATTCTGCAATTAATTGAGATAGCTCTGAACCGCTTTTTTGAAAAATAGTATCATCTTCAACCATCTTCTGAATTTCTTCCAAACGTTTTTTAGCCTTTTGTTTTTTTAAAACCTCCCCGCCAAATAAAATAGCTGAGCCAGACATGAATCCAGAGACAATACCCCGACCCATTAAAAATCCCAAAGCAGACATTTCGCCAGCCTTAGCCGCTGCAAAAAAAGCTGTTGCACCACCTGCTTCCAAGACACCCAAACCTAAAATGCTTAATCCAACCACTGTTTTAAGACTAAATGCATTTTTCAAAACACCTTTTGCCAAAAACTTGGCAACCTTAAGTGGCTTATTGGTTGGTTTCCACTCATCAATATCAATATTGTGATTTTTTAAAAGTGTGTCCAAATTCAGACGATTAAACCATTGCCAGTTTTGTTCAATACGTGAAAATATTCTTTCGCTCCTTTTATCTAATTGCGCGCGGGCTCTTTCATTTTCAGCATACATAGCATCTAAATATTCATCTATTTTTTTACCTCTTTCAAGTGATACTAAATCAATTTTTTCACTAGACTCTCCTTCGGGTGATGGATTGTTTTTTTCTGGCTCTGGGGTTTCTCCAGATGCAGATCCCCCTTTTTGTGAATCTTCTTGTACTGCGAGTGTGGTTTTTCTGGGTTTTAACTTTTCCCGTAATTGTGACATTTCTTCCAGAGAAGATATGGAATATGAATATTCATAAATGTTTTGTTTATCTCCTACATCATAAACTTTGACTGAATGTTCTTTTTGGTTTGGGTCGTCTACTTCATAATAATTTAAATAAATACGAGCGTTATCTTTATCCTCTTGATAACCAACTATTTTTATTCTTTTATACGATGATATATTATTGCTAAAAAGTGGTAGGTTTGAAAAATAGGCCTCACTGCCAACAGGAAATTCATCTTTGAATGCCTCAAACCACTCCCGAACTTCGGGTGGTATTTTTTCTGGAATCTTTGGTTCTGAATCTTCAGGTGTGATTGGCTTTGGTTTCTCTTCTGATTCGGGAAATTCACTGTCGTCAAAAATTGTTGAAACATGTTTTTTCCCCGTCAGTTGTGTGGAGCTTGCCTGTTCTGCACTCTCTACTTTTAAAAACTCTTCTAACTTGCTACCGGGTTCAACTTGCGCGCCAATTCTTTCCAAAACCTTGCCCAGAGTCAAACCAGTTTCACCCACACCAATGGGCACAACCCAAGTGTGTCCGCGCACTCTTAGACCTTGGTTTTGTTCTTTATTAAATAAATTTTCGTCTAACTCAACATTGGAAAACAAAAAGAAAGTTTTGTGTTGAGTGTCCCATTTTAGATAACCAGCACCAATCTTTTGAGCAATAGCTGTATTATAATAACCACCATCATCTAAATTTACTACCACGGGACCTAGGTTGGTTTCAATAATTTTTCCTTCCTGTTTTGATTTCTCCAGCCAGACATCTACATTTTCTAAGGTCTTTTGTAGTTTTTCAGATTCATTAATGGTTTTAATTGGTTTGCCATTCTTGAATTCTTGATGAATAAAGCCATATTTTTTTAGTTCATCATCAGACAACTCTCTGTTCCAATCACCGTCGGTTTCGTTAAAAAACTTCCAAACATTACTAAAATTTCTAATGGTTTTATGCAAGCCCAAAAAAGTTTTATGAGCTTTTGGCCAGTGTTCTGGCTTGCCATATTCCTGATAACCAGCACTGTCAATCAAATCAATAAACTCTATCATTTTTAACATTTTTATATAATCATTTTCTTCGCGTCTAGTTTTTTCATTTTTATAATTGCGTTTAAATTTTTGTAAAAAACCCAATTTATCTAACAATTTAAAAACCATGCCAGCGGCCGATGGCGCGCCAGTGGGATGATGATCAATTAAAACTCCCAAGTCCCGCCAAAAAACACCAACCTCCTCATTACGAGCAATAATTTTTCTTTCATCAATCAAGTCAATAGTATCTAAAGCTCCATCAATTTGCTGTAATAAAGCTACGCCATCATATAAAATACTATCAACATGCACCGTGTTTGGTAAACGATATTTTTCATCGCTATAATCCACAAAAGTAACATTTTTTTTCTTCTTTTTTCCTCCTTGGTTTTGATCCTGATAACGCACATCAAAACCAACCATTTTTAATAATCCCAAACAAGCCTGTCCATCCAAATCAGTGCGATCACCTATTTTTCTCTCTCCCGCCTTGCTCCTAAAATCTGGCGTTCCATGGACCGCAAATTCACTAAAAATTTTTGGCAAAACTCTGACAATTTTTTCTCTAACTCTTTTCTCGGCTTCAAAACGAATCAAATAGCCAGCTTTTTTTTCACTTCTTGCTGCCGTCATTATTTTTTCCCAATTTTTTAACTCTCTACTTAATTGTTCTGGATCATTTTTGTATTTTTCTTTTAAAAAAGCTATTTCTTGGTTGTTTCTAGCTTCAAAAAATTTATCCAAACCAAATTTTTCCATCATTTTAATCTCTCTTACAATTTTACTTTCCACCCACAAGTCAACTTGTTCTTCCCAAGTTTTCTGACTTTTTTCTGCTTCAACTGTAGCAGCTGGTTCAAATTCTGGTTTTTTTGTTATTACATCATTTTTTGATGATGGTTCGCCAACTGCGCCAGCTTGTGTATTTAATAAACTTCCCACTTGCCCAGTAAATTGGCTGTAGTCTTTTTTTGGTTTACGGCCATAGACGTCTTCAACCTCAACCTCACCTAAATTTATCTTGCCCTTTACTCCATTATTATATTCCACCCACACCTGGCCAGAAAGATCAGGAAATCCAATAAACACCACTTCATCTTCTGAACCGGAAGGCCACTTTATAATTACTTTTTTTCCTTGTTTGAAACCTCTTGACTCCCAAATACTACTGGTATTTTTGATTTTGGTTTTATTAGGCTCATAAGATTCTAGATATTCTCTTTGTAAATACAAACGTGCCAAACCTAAAAGATCTGGATTTTCACTGGCTTCAACTTCAGCAATCATTCTATTAACACTCTCCAAACCCAAAGCTTCGGTTTGCTCTGCAAATTCTCGCTGTTTTTTGGCTTGTTCGTCTTTACTACCTGCATCTAACTCATTTTGAATAATTTCTTTACAAGCTTCAATTTCATCTATATTAGCTTCTGGTTTTAATACATTCTTGAAAGATAAGCCTTCTTGCTGTGGCGATTCTTCAGCTGGTGGTGGCCCCTCGGGTGGCAAATCAGGTCGTTGCCAGTTTTTCTCTTTTCCACGAGTTCTACTTATAGAACCGCTTCCTTTTCTACGAATTTTTTCTTGACCTCCAGTTCCCAAATGTCTGGCTATGGCCGCATCTAAATCATCACCAAACCCTGCCAAAGTATTTAAATTTTGTTCAAAACGTGGCATAAAATAAAAAATTATTTTTTATTAACCACCGAGCTAAGTTCTGATTTAATTTTAACAACTTCTTGCTCGGCCAGTTCCAAAAAATTTGGAAAAGCTTGCTGTAAAAAAACACTCATTTGCTCTTCGCCCGCTTCAGCTTCAACCAATTTATCAAATTCATCTTTTTGGGCTTCAGTCATTTGCTGCACTAATTTTAAAGTCAAACGCTTTTGCACCAGATCACTAATCTTGTTAATTAATTCCATCTTCTTATTGTCATCCAGAGCCTGCAAGCCCAAAACAGTAATAATGTTCTGATCCAAAATTTGTTGTTTGGTCATAAAGTTAAATAAAATTATTTTAGTTATCAACTTTTCTAACTTTAATTTTAGCACAAAAATGTCGGCAAAGAAAATAATCTGGCTTGCCAAGCCCACCAAGCTTTGTTATAATAGTTTTGATGAAAATTAAGTAAATAAAGTTTGATAAAATCCATTCTGGAGCAATAGTTTCCACCCAAGGCGGACGGGTAATGGGTTTAAATAAGTATAATTATAAAATTAAGTAAATAAAGTTTAATAAAATCTATTCTGGAGCGATAGTTCAGTTGGTTAGAACGCCTAGTGAACTTTGACGCCTCCGGCATAACAAAGTTCCCGTTTTTCCTAGAAAATATGAAGCAGTTCATATTTTCTTTAACGGAAAAACTTGTCACGGCGAGAGGGTTGTGGCTTGCCAGTGGCAAGACACAACGGGTTCGAGTCCATAAAAATTTATTTTTCTTTTTTTAACGGAGCGGTAGTTCAGTTGGTTAGAACGCTGCCCTGTCACGGCAGAGGTCGCGGGTTCGAGTCCCGTCCGCTCCGTTAAGAAAAGAAAATGCAATCCCATCCGCTCTGAATCAAAAATCACCTTTTTAATAAGGTGGTTTTTGATTTGTTACAAAATTTACCAACTCCCTCCACCACCGCCACCAAAACCACCGCCAGAAAATCCACCACCACCCAGGCCAGAACCGCCGCTCGCAGCAGCCGCACCAGCCGCGGTTAAAGACTTGTTAAAATCATGATTAAAAGACGATAAAGCATTGCTCAACATTAAAGCATTAAAATTACCAGCCCAATAACCTTCGCACCATTCAGGTTGTGGCAGATCAATGTCAGCAAAAACAGTTGCCCATTCTTTTTCCACACCAAAAATTATTGCCCACGGCAAATACTCAGCAAATTTTTCTGGATTTTTGGCAGGTGAAAAATTAAAAGCCACGCGATCTTTTTCAGTCACGGCTAAAAACATTTTAAAACCCTCCAGTTTTTCTTTTAGCAGTGCGCCTTCGGGTGTTTTTTTAGGCATCAAACGCGCAAAAATCAAAAATAGAACAGCAGACAACCCTACAGCCAGCATACCAAACGTTCCGCCAATTTTTACCATGTCAAACACGTCAGCAAAAATATATATCACCACCAAAATACCAATGCCAATACCAGAAAATTTGCCCCTAATTTTATCTGGATTACTAGCAAACCAACCCTTAAGGGTTACACTATTATAAATATTCTTTTTAAACTCTTTCATTTTCATCATCAGGTGGCTATCTCTTTTTAATTGCGCCAAAACCACCTCTTTTTTTGCCTCAACACCCTCAAAAAAAGCACTCAAGAGATTGTGTTCAAAAACTTCCAACTCTTCATCAAGGGGTTTTAATTTTATAATACTCCAGTCACCACTAACATTAAAACCTAAAACTTTTTTTTGTTCACTTTGCTTCAATTTTAGATAACCACGCCGCGCCAAATCAATAACTGTGGCGGCTGTGTCTTTATCATCCATTTTTTCATCATAGACCACGCCAGCCTCGGCTGGTAAAACTCCTTCCGGCGGTCCAAATTCTGGTACCACAGTCCCCCGACCACGTGCATCACGGCCATATTTGTTCCAATACCACAACAAAAATATTAAAACTAAAAGTGGTAAAAAAACAATTAAATTATCTGTTATTCTTTTAAGAATAATTTCACCCAAGCTGGGCTGATGCACCAAACCTTTGGGAAAACTTAAAACCAAAGTTAAACCCTGCCCGGGCGCCAGAGTGCCACCAGTATAAGTAAAATTAATTTTTTTATTTGTCTGATCCATTGTGACTTTACACAGACTTTGATCACTTGAACCCAACTCACCAGCATAGCAGGCTGTTTTTAAATTGTCTTGGTTAATTGATAGATTGGGCAGACTAACACTCGCCGCTGCTTTTTTTATATTAACTACCCAATCATTACCAGTCACGTTCCAATACAATTCATCGTGATCATCAAAATAATTTAAAGCACCCGCAACTTCATATTTTATAAAATAGTTTTTTTGACCAATCAGCATCTTATCAGCATCACCAATTTTAATTCTTAGTTTGCCGCCACTACGACTTTCTGTATGGTTTACTTTGGCGCCACTTTCATCTTGGACTGATAGAATATTAATATCCAAACTGTAATTGCCGCCGCGGGCTTGATACTGATATGGAATGTCACGGTAAATACCATGCCGTTCTAAGATTCCAAAATCATAGCCAATATTTTCCGTGACTACAATTGAGCTGTTGGATTGAATTGTAATGGCGCTAGAAAAAACATTCACTTCCTCGGCATAAGCCATAAAAGGTAAACTCAAAAACAAAGCCAGAGTAAAAATAACAATGGATAGTTTTTTCATATGTTAGAAAATCTAATTAAAATTGTGATGCCAATAACCCCAACAAAAAACCAGAGCATCTGGTGTCTTATTTTTTTACTTTCCTTTTCTTGATGAATTAAAGGCACTAAATCGGTCAGTGAAAGATAAATAAAATTGCCGGCTGCAACTGCCAAAAGATATGGTAAAATTTGTAAACTACTGGCAAAAAAATATGTCAACAATCCACCAGCTACAGCCGAAAGAGCAAAAACAAAATTAAACATAAGTGCTTTGGCTTTGTTAAAACCAGCATAAACCAAGACTCCCACATCAGAAACTTCCTGTGGCACTTCATGAATGACAACTGCCAAAGTAGTCACGCATCCCAATTTGATATCAATTAAAAAAGCTGAAGCAATCACCACACCGTCAACAAAATTGTGTAAACCGTCACCAAACAGACTAAACCAGGCCAAGTGGTGGTGTTTTTCTTCCACGCAACCGCCATGGCGACAGTGATGCCAATGGAAAAAAGTCTCCACAAAAAATAAAACTAAAATGGTGCCAAAAATCATTAGTGCCAGTTGTTCTATAACTAAACCGCCGGCGGCTGCCTCGGGTAATAAATCCAAAAAAGCCACACTTAAAAGCACGCCGGCTGACAAACTAATTAGATTATCAAGTTTATTTTTTAGTTGTGTACCAAAAAACAAAAAGATAGCCACAACGGAAATTAAGCTAACAAAAATGGTGGCCAAAATGATGTAAAGTAAAAGCATAATTTAATTATAAGACAAAACACCAAAAAGTCCAGTTTTCAAAAAAAATCCAAGTTTTCTAATTATCACCAATTTGCCCATTAAAAATCATTTTGTTATAGTATATTTAAAGTTTATGAAAAACTTATCCAAAGGTCATTTAAATTAAGAGCAGAATCCTTGCCTAAAACCGCAAGTCTGCCATAAGGAAACATTATGGAAATGCTCGTTGTTAATTCAAAAGTCAAAGCCTTTATAAAAGAAAAAGGTTGCCACACATCCAGCGAACTTTTGGAAGGTTTGAACAAAAAAGTTGAAGCCATGCTCAGCGCCGCCTGTGTCCGCTGCCAAGGCAATAAACGTTCCACTGTAAAGGATGTTGATTTGTAGTCTTTTGCTAATCAATAAATTGATCAAACAAAAACCCTCCTCTTGGATGGGATTTTTGTTTTTGGCTAATTAAAATGCTAAAATAATATTATATGTCCTCTATCTTACTTATCAGCTACAGTATACTTTTTTTAATTCTGACCGTTAAAAATCTTAAATGGTCCATCTTTTGGATTGTTTTTACTCTGCCAGCCTATTTGATTAGATTTAATATTTTTGGCTTGCCACTCAC
>DAOOQN010000013.1:0-13705 GCA_035388785.1 bacterium | reverse complement strand
TAGTATATTTATTCCATTCGCTTTCAAACCCACTCCAGGTGGAAGTATTGTTCCAGAAGTACTCTTCACTGGATGTTGCCCAGAAACCAGTACCCGAGGTGTTGACGGTTAGTGCTCCGTTGATGATACTAAGACCGTCTCCAGTGATATCCGTGACATCATCACCAGCTACATTAAGTGAAGCCACACGGAGAGCCGTTGTCGTCGCGCCACCAGTGATATACGCACCACCCACTACTGTGAGTTTCTCGCCATAGTAGCCACCCGGGGTGGTGGTGGCGATACCCAAGCCACTTGTAGTAATATTTGCGATATTTGTTCCACCTGCAATTAAAGATAAAATATTATTATTAGCTCCGCCCAAGCCAGTATCATCGTCGCCATAATAAGGAATAATATTTGGATTAGTCAAAGACGCAATTTCATAGCGAATATTAGGTTGGCCACTTGATGTGCCAACCCTTAAACCATCAGTTGTATTATTAAAATCATAAATATTCGAGGGTGTTTTAATAATTATTCTATCATCTGAGGCTTCATATATTCCACTATCACCATCACCAAATGCCAACCCTTCTGAAAAAGAACCGGGGGTGCCATTGATATGTAATTTTGAGGTTGGCGTCATCGTCCCTATCCCCACATAACCATTCTCGGCAACAAAGATAGACGACGTTGCTTCCGCATAATTTGAAGCATTACCAGTCAGAATATAACCTTGAGTCAATGCTAAATCCCCAGCGCTGATTGAACCGGCTGGAAGATTGATAGCAGTGTTGACTGTCAGGGTATCAATGGTTGAAGACGTAGCATTTAAAACTGCGATGCGTCCATCAGTTATGGTGGTTAAACCATTTAGAATTGAAGCAGTATTAACAGTGAGGTTATCAATCAAAGAACTAGTAGCATTTAAGACAGCCACTCTGGCATCAGCTATGGTGGTGAGATTGTTTAGGGTGGCGCCACTAATAGTTGGGCTAAGAGCAAAGACCAAAGAACCTGACCCAGTTTCATCAGTCACAATGTCACTGATCTTTAAGGAAGTATCAATATCATTCAAAGTGATTAAAGTTGAAGAAGCATTAGTATATTTATTCCATTCGCTTTCAAACCCACTCCAGGTGGAAGTATTGTTCCAGAAGTATTGTTCGCTGGTGGTCGCCCAGAAACCAGTGGCTCCGGTGTTAACAGTCAGAGCCCCACCGACCACACTCAACCCCGCGCCAGTCAAGTCGGTAATGTAGTCAGAGCCAAGTCCTAAAGATGAAGTAAATAAGTTCGTGGTCGTGGCGGCCGTCACTTGTAAGCTAATCAAGTCTAAAGTGGTGGTCGCGTTTAAGACACTGTTGACAGCGCTCGTAAACCCCGAACCAGACAGGGAAGAAGTAACTACTAGGTTATCGATAATAGATGAAGTTGCGTTCAAGTTCGTAATGCGTCCATCAGCTATCATGGTTAAACCGTTTAGAGTAGAGGCGGCATTAACAGTAAGATTATCAATCAAAGAACTGGTGGCGTTAAGATTGGTGATTCTGGCATCAGAAATTATAGTTAAACCATCCAGATTAACACCACCACTCACAACCAAATAACCACCCACATATTGATTGCCAGTGGTGGTGGCGTTACCACCAACTGATAAATTGCCAGCCAAGGACATATTATTAGCAAACGCAGCCAGACCAGCCACTGATAAATTATTTAAAGCCGCATGACCAGAAACAGAAAATTCACTCGCGCCTAAATATTTAGCATCAAAAACAGTGCCAGCACCATTACCAGCACTCGTACCTGGTGTACCAACATTGTAAACATTGGTAATAAAATTATCACCACTTGCACCAGCTGGACCAGCTGGACCAGTCGCGCCCTGCGGACCAGTTGCTCCGGCCGGGCCAGTTTCGCCGCGTTCACCTCTTAAAACAACATTACTGCCGCGCGCTTCAGTTTGATAAATTTTATCACCTTCATAAACCACATAATCGCCATTAAAAATTAAAGGCATTTTTTTGTTACGACGAATTAGTTGCAGATAAGAATCTTGCAAGGCCAAATAATTTTTCAACCAAGTATTTTTTTCTTCACCAATATGCAATCCCAGGTTAATGGCCAATTTAATTGGCTGCTCTGATAACCAGACCCCCAGCTCAGCCGTTGGTTTGATGGTGATGTTATACAGACTGCCAGAAAAATTTAAAAGTCCACAATACAAACCATCCATACCATCCACATAAACCAAAGCCGCTTGTGAGACATGTTGAGGAGTTTGTTGACCAGTATTCAACAGCCAGGCTAAAGTTTTCAGCGCCACCTTATCAGTTTTGTTTTCTAAAGCTAAAACTTGGTTGACCAATTGTCCAAGAGAAGCTTGATGATTTTCAACTTCTGCAATGAGCGACCAACCCCAGGAATGATTTGTATAGGCATTGGTTAATTTTTTATAAACATCAATTTTATCTATTAAATTTTGACTGTTCAAATTAACAACTAAAAAATTATCAGTTTTTAAAAATGTCTTTTTCAAATTACTAAAACCATGTGTCGAAAACAATGCCAAATCATGATAAATTTTTTGACTTAAATTTTTAATTTCCAATTTTTGTTCTTCACCGGCTAGGCTCCGTGATAAATTAAAAGATAAATTTTTCAAAGACGCCAACTGTTTTAAAATTATTTTGGATGGCTTTTGATCATTAAGTCCAGCCACCTGTTTTTTATTAATTATTCTTTCTGGTTGTTTCACTGATACGCCAGGTGTCTGATAAGCTTGGTATAAATCTTGTCCGCTCAAAACAATTTCTCTGGTTGTCGGCGCAAACCATTCATCAACAAAAATTTTCTTGGCTATTTTTACACCTTGATCCGCCAATCTAAATTCTTGAACAAAAAAATCTAAAGCATAGCCGGGAGTTTGCTTTAGATTGGTTTGATAAAAATAATTTATTTTTTCAGTTGCATTAACGGCCTGAGTAGTAAAAGCATGCACAAAAAAATTACCCACCAAAAGCAGCCCTAAAGTTGCCCCAACTAAACTTTTTTCCATTAACTGCAAACTAGATAATTTTTGCCAACGAAAAAAGGTGGGTAAATTTTTCTTTAAAAATTTATTAATAATTTCCAAAGCAGCTGGTACAGAATTTAACAAAACTTTTTGAGATGGCTTCTTGATGAGTCTTTTGTTTTTTAAAAGCATCTCGCCTTCTTTTTTGGCTCCTGCCACCACCTGTCCAATTTGTATATCCATCAAAAGTTGGCCTTTAAAATTACCCTTTAAATCAGATGGGTGATTTTCAATGTAATCCTTTAGCCAACTAATTTGGGTATACCAATTACGACCAATTTTTTGTGCTTTTAGTTCACCACCACGTGCCAATAAAGAAAGATATTCTTGTGAATATGTACAGTGTTTAGTAGCCTCAGCAAGCGTAATAAATAAACCACCCACGCTTTTTTTAGCGCTGATTTTTGAACTTGCTTGGGTGGGTTTTATATTAGCTGAACGTGGCATGGGGATTATAGGGGTTTATAATTTAAACTTTTTATTTTATATATATTATTTTATATATTATATACATATATGGGCTTCGCTTTTACCAAAAAAGGCAAATAAAAAAATAAATTTATTTCAAATTTATTTGATAAAAAATATATAAAAAAATATACTTAATTTTGGTTTTTATTTATGTGATGGCAGTTGAGTTTATGTGGTAAAACCAATATCGGATAAGGTTTATGGATGTTAAAACACAGCTCTTTTAATCCACAACCTGTCGAACATCCGATAGTAGTTAAAATTTTATTAAAGGTTAGCAATTTATCTACTTTAATTATAGCAAATTTTTGAGCCTAAAACAAGCGGCATAAAGATAAAAAAAGACACACTAAACAATCCGATATTACCACTTTTTTATTTTTAACACTTTTGCTTATGTGTCCTTTTTTATGCTTTTATACAGCTATATTTTTATAATACTCTTTTTGCAACTCTAATCACTTGGCTGTATACAAAAAAACTTCTACTCTAAAAGTAAAAAGTTGTACACAATCCGATAGTACTTTTTTTTATCTTTATGGAATCTTTGCAGACTACTTATCCACAAAAAAATGATTACTCAGTGATTCTTTTTTTTATAAAAAAATTTTTGTTTTGCCTGAGACGCAAAAAACAACAAACGTTTTTTTTAACAACCAACCTAAATTAGTTCTATAAACTTTTCAAATTTAAAAAACCATAAAAAATACAATTAAAATTATAAATAAATACCTAAAATAAATAGTTTTAAATTATTTTATTTTTATTTAATTTATATTTTTTTATATTTATTATTATATTTATTTATATTTATTTTTAATTATTTTATATTATTTTGTCAATTATCTGAATGCTTTTCTTGACTTTAAAACAGAAAAACAAACTTTCAATATAAGACAATGAAAGAAACAAAAAGACAACCCCAAGTGTTACGTGGGGTTGTCTTTAAAGACTCAGTTATTTTTTAGAATCTTCAAATTTATCAATGGCCTTAACTATCTTGGAATCCTCTTTTAGATCCTCAACAAAGAGAACGTGTTGACGATTAACTCTCATTTCATCTAGAGGCCCATGAATTTCACCACCCAATTTTATAACTGTAAAATCTTTTTGACTGTTGTCCGCGCCTTGATGCAAATTCATGGCTTCTTGCAAATAGTAGATATTATGCAGTATAAGGCTATCACTATTTTCTGAAACAATTTGACCAAAGTAGGTTTGATTATTGCTTAAAAAAATCGCCTGCCAAACTGATTTATTTTTTGCCAAACCACCATTGTTGTAATACGTTAACCAAATAATAAACGATAAAATAATAATGGCTACAGCAATGATGACAACCCAACCAGTTTTGGTAATTTTATATTTGTACTCATTTTTTGTTTCCAACATATATTTTTTAAATATCTTTATTAACTTTTTTATTATAGCACACAAAAATAAAAAATAAAATTTTATTCTTTACGCAAAGCTTCAACCGGATTTAAGTCAGCGGCTTTCTTAGCCGGACGTAAACCAAAAATTAGTCCAACGGTCACAGAAAAACAAACGCTCAAAACAATACCGCTCCAAGATAAATTAAAACCCCAATCAAATCCAAAACTTTTAGCTGCTAGAGAAATACCAAAACTAAATAAGGTTCCCAGCAACACACCAATTATACCTCCAGAAAAAGTTAACAAAACAGCTTCCCATAAAAATTGCCATAAAATATTTTTCTTAGTCGCGCCGACACTTTTACGTAACCCAATTTCATAAGTCCGTTCGGAAACCGAAACAAACATAATATTCATAATCCCCACTCCCCCCACCAAAAGCGATATGCCCGCGATGGCCACTAATAATAAAGTGATACCACCGCTTAAAGTATTAATCATAGCCAGAGCATCTTCCATGGTGGTAACAGCAAAATCATCTTTTTTTGGATCAGTAATGTTGTGAAGTTGACGCAACAAAAAAATAATTTCTTCTGCAGTTGATCGTCCTTGATTAGCATCTTTTAAATAAGCCATGATTGATGTGACATAATCAATACCCAAAATTTGTTTTTGTAAAGTCAATAAAGGTAAATAAACCATATTATCCATATCCAAAAATCCCATATAATTCCCTTGTTCTTCCATCACACCAATAACGGTAAATTTTTTATCACCAACTTTGATACGTTGACCAATACCGTCAGAACCGTTAAATAATTTTTTTTCTAAAGCTGGACCAATGACTGCCACTGCGGCCATTGAGCGCTCTTCCTCGGCTGTAAAAGAACGACCCCTTTGAACTTTGGCTTGATAGAGATCAAAAAACTGCGCGGAGATTCCCCACAGCATAGTGGTTTTATTTTGCGTGTCATAACTAACAACCGCTTGACCCATTTGATAGGCATAAAAACCACGCACATTATTGAGCTTACCAATTTTTTCTGCATCACTGAATTTTAAGGTGGTAATAGTAATGCCTTGTGCCATACCTATGGCGTTTTCACTGGAAGATTGTTTGGTGGCAGGAACTTTAATTTCTACCTGTACAAAATCACTCCCAAAAACCGCTGACTGATTAAGAATGTAATATTTAATTCCCTGACCCATATTCAACACCACAATAATTGAAACCACACCAACCAATAAACCCAGGATGGTCAAAACAGAGCGCACTTTATGCGCTTTTAAAGAATTATAGGCAGTGACAAGGGGAGCTAAAAAAGACATAGACCTATTTTAAATTGCTAAATTCTTAAATAATATTTATTCGTGTCTTAGGGCGGCAATCGGTTCAAGGTTGGCGGCCTGACGCGCCGGATACCAACCAAACACAATTCCCACCGCTCCAGAAAACCCCACAGCTAATAAAATTGAAGGTATAGTCACCACCCATTGCCACTCATAACCAAGATAGTTAGCAACAATGGCTACCAAACCAGAAAAAGCCAGCCCGACCACAACACCCAATAAACCACCAATCACTGTTAAAATAACTGCTTCAATCAAAAATTGTTTCTGAATGTTATTTTTGGTTGCACCAATGGATTTTCGCAAACCAATTTCTTTGGTCCGCTCATTAACCGCAATTAACATAATATTCATAATCCCCACTCCCCCCACCAAAAGTGAAATAGCGGCAATGCCGGCTAGAAAAAATCGCAAAGCATTGGTAATCTGACTTAAAACATCTAGAGCTTGCGTGGCGGCGCGCGCACTAAAATCATCTGGTTTAGAACCAGTAATATCGTGCCGTTCGCGTAAAATTTGTTTACACTGTTCCAAAACTTCTGGTACTTTTTGATCATCTACAACCTTAACCCGAATTAAACTGACATGACTGATGCCTAATAATATTTTTTGTGTCGTTTCTAAAGGTATAAAAATTAACGTGTCTTTATTTTCAAAACCCTGCACACCCTTTTTGTTAACCACACCCACTACGCGAAAATTTTCACCTTTTATTTTAATGCTTTCACCAACAGGATTTTGATCACCAAAAAGATCTTGCCAAACCTGAAAACCCAAAACTGCTACACGACTAATACCTTTATCATCGGTACTGTTAAAAAAATCTCCCCAAAGTGTATCGGCTGCTTCAACTTGTGGGTATTCAGTAGTAGTACCCACAAAAGTGGCATCTATTTTTTGATTTTGCCATTGTACAGTGGTAATACCACGCACATAGCTAGTCACTGCCACCACACCAGTAATTTTTTTTAATGCCAAGCCGTCGTCGCTTTTTAGAGTTGTCACGGCCACACCTAGAACAGAGGCTGGCGGTCCATTTTCGTCACTATAGCCAGGCATGATACCAATTAAATTTGAACCAACCGAAGAAATTTGATTAAAAATCAAACTTTGAGCTCCAGCGCCGACTGAAATAATTACAATGACGGAGGCAATACCAATCACAATTCCTAACATTGTTAAAAAAGTCCGACTTTTGTTGGACTTTAAAACTCGCAAAGCTGTAGTGACGGTGACTAAATAATTCATAAACTTATTTTAATTCACCAGTGTATTGTTTTCTGTCAGCCACCCTCTCATCTTTAACGATTCGACCATCACTAATGGAAATAATTCTTTTGGCAAAACGGGCAGTGTTACTCTCATGAGTGACTAAAATTATGGTATGACCCTGCTCATTTAGTTGGTCTAAAATCTCCATAACCTGACTACCCGATTTTGAATCAAGGTTACCGGTCGGCTCATCAGCAAAAATTACTTTGGGTTTTAAAACTAAAGCCCGAGCAATGGCCACGCGTTGTTTCTCCCCACCTGACAATTGATTAGATAGAAAATTAATCCGGTGTTCCAATCCAACACTTTTTAAAGCCTCAATGGCCAAACTATCTTTATCTTTTTCTTTGGTCGTCGGACTATACTGCAAGGGTAGTTTAACGTTTTCTAAAACCGTAGTTCTGGGTAATAAATTAAATGATTGAAAAATAAAACCCAACCTAGCATTGCGTAAAGCAGCTAACTCATCATCACTAAAAGAGGCAGTGTCTTTGCCATCAAAAAAATATTTACCAGTTGATGGCCGATCAAGAAAACCTAAAATTTGCATCAAAGTTGATTTACCAGAACCAGACGGACCCATAATGGCCACGAACTCACCCGAATCAATTTTTAAATCAATACCAAATAAAACCGGCGTCTCCACACCATCAGTCTCATAGGCTTTACTTAATTTTTCTAACTTGATCATTGGTTTAAAAAATAAATATTATTGCACCCTTACTGAAAAGTAATTACCTCTTCCCCCTCAACCAGTCCGCTAATAATTTCTGTGCCATCATCGCCGCGTAAACCAGTGGTAATATTTTTTTCAACCACCTTTTTGTTTTCCAAAACTTCTACCACTTTATCACCGTTTTTACTTTTTATAGCTCGTGTGGGAACCGCCAACACGTTGCCTTTAAAATTAGTAACAATAGTAGCATTAGCAGTCATGCCTGATTTAATGGTTTCCACACATTCTGTTGTGGACGTTGCCACGACACCATCACTGCCAGCCTTGGTAGGACATTGACTGTTAAAAATAATTTTTACTTTATAGTAAACCACGTCTTGAATTTTGGTCTCAGCTGGATCAATAAAACTAACTGTGCCAGCAAAAAAAGTATTATCACCAAAAGCATCTAAAGTAATATCAGTTGTTTGACCCAAAATTACTTTTGAAATATCAGCCTCTGGAATATTAACTTCTATCTCAAAGGGGGATTTGCCAATCATCTGCATAACAGAGCCGCTTAAACCAACCTGCTCACCAATTTTATTATTGACTTTGGTTAAAATACCATCAATGGGCGCTATAATTAAAGAATCATTTAGCTGAGCCTGCGCCAACAACACTCCGGCCTCGGCCTGCCGCACCCGACTTTCCACTGCCTTAATTTCAAATGTACGCGGTGGATTTTTCTTTAAATCCAGTTGAGCCTGAGCCACAGCCAGCGCCGTTTCAGCGGCTTTAATTTGATTCTCTGCTTGGGTGAGCTGATCGGCATAATAACTAATTTTATTTGATAAATTGGTTTTGACACTACTTATACTAACTCTTGAAGAATTAACCTTAGTCTGTTCTGTTTTAACACTAGTTTTTAGAGTTTCCAACTCAGTTAAAGAAAGGTTGGCTGAGGTAACTGTGTTTTGTAAAGTGGACAAAGTACTATCCAAAGCTAGAGCGACTTTATCCAAAGCAGTTGAGACACCAGATAAACCACTATTAAAAGTCTCAGCAGAACTGTCAAGACTCAGTCCACCCACCACTAATAACTGACTGTCAGTCATGCCTTGCGCCAAAATTTGATTATTTTTCATGTCTTCTAAAACCGCTCCATTTAAAACCCCCAACGTGCCAACAGCATCGCTATTTTTTAAAATACTGTCAATCACATCCAAAGCGCTCTGTGCAACAGCCAACTCGTTATTTAAAGACACCAAAGTTGAACTTTTTAAGTTGTTTATTTCTGTGTCGCGTAAAATCTGCAAATTATCAAAATTATTTTTACTACTCAATAAATCCTGCTGCTTTTGTTCTAACATCTTTTGCGAAACAGTAATATCTGAAGCTGAGGCGCCAGCTAAAACTTTTTCCAAATCAGCTTGTGCTGCCTCTAATTGACTTTTAGCATTCAAAACCTGGCTTAATAAAGCGGCGTTTTCTAAACTGGCTAAAATTTGTCCAGTTTTTACAGTGTCGCCCTCTTTAACATTAAGCTTGGCGATACGACCGGTGGTTCTAAAATTCAAAGCAATATCTTCGGCTGACTTTACGGTACCGGTGGCCTCCACTGTTTGTTTTAAATCCTGACGCATAGTTTGACTGGTTGTATAAACTGGCTGCTTGGCTGGTTTAAAAATTAAAAACATAACAACCGCCACAATTATAATCCCAACAATAATCAAAATTCTTTTTATTTTTTTAGACATATTATATATATAGAAAGTATTAATTAATTCTTAGCCATATTAGCAAGCATACCGCAAGCCGTCAAGATAATAATGACCGAAGTACCACCATAACTGACAAACGGTAAAGGCACGCCAGTTAAAGGCAAAATCCCCAACATAGCTCCAATATTAATCAAGGCTTGACCACCGATCCAAATGGCGACTCCCACAGCAAAAAATTTTACAAAATTGTCTTGATTGTGACTGGCCAACTGCAAAGTACGTAAAATAAAAACAATCAAAAAAATAACAAACAACGCAGTTAAGACAAAACCCAACTCCTCGGCCATCACAGCAAAAATTGAATCGCCATAAACTTGCGGGAGATATTGAAATTTTTGGCGTGAATGTCCAAGGCCTAAACCCAAAAATCCACCTGTGCCAATGGCTAGTAGCGCCTGTTGAATATGATAACCAGCACCCAAAGGATCTAGGCTTGGATCTAAAAAAACCAAAAAGCGCCTGAAACGATAAGGTGCGGCTTTAATTAAAGCAAAAATTAAACCGGCTCCCACAACAAATAATAAACCCAAATTATAATATGAAGCGCCGGCCGAAAAATAAATACCCAAGGAAATTAAAACCACAATCACCATGGTGCCCAAATCCGGTTGCAAAGCAATCAAAACGCCGACCAAGCCCAAAACTGCTACAAAAGGTAAAAATCCAGTTTTTAAATTTTTTAATCCACCAATTTTTAAATTATTAAGCCAACCAGCTAAATAAATAATTAATAATAATTTAGCTATCTCGGAGGGCTGAAAAGAAAAAAAACCAAAATTCAACCATGAATATGCATTGCTATTGAAGGTAGCACCCAAGCCGGGTATAAAAACCAAACCCAAAAGCAAGACTGCCAAAATCAAAGCCCAACGATAATATTTCTGCCACAAACGATAAGGCGTCTTTAAAAAAACAAAAAATAAAATTAGACCCGGCAAAACGCCTTTTAAAAGTTGATGTTTTAAGAAATAATAACTGTCATTAAAATCAGTTAAACCAATGACTGTGGAAGCAGACGAAAGCACAACTAAACCAAAAATGGTCAATATTAAAATTGATATAACTAAAGAATAATCAGTGCGTTTGGTTTGATTTTGATAAGACATAAAACTTAATTTGCTTATATTTTACCTTATTTTTATGGAAATAAAAAGCCCCGCGTTTAAATTGCGAGGCTTTTTTAATATTTTAATTATATTAAACACTTTTAGATATTTTTTCCAACATACCGCCAAAGTCCCTGGAACCTAAAAAAGCAATGACTGTACCGGGTTTGGCATGAGCTTTTAACCAAGCAAATATTTTTTCATTCTTTTCTTCATAAGCCACATTTTTGTGAGTTTTTCTTAAATGTCGAGCAAGTTCTAAACCAGACACATCCACGACGCCTTGTTTAACTTTGTAATTTGAAAGTTTGGGAATAAAAATTTTATCAACACCAGTAAAAATATTATTGTAGGCCTCCATACAATTAATGGATCGACCACCGCGATTGGGCTCAAAAATAATATAAATTTTTTTATCGGGAAAATGTTTTTTTAAAGCCAAAACAGATTGACGCGCTTTAGATGGATTATGTGCAAAATCATCAATAATTATTATATTATTTTTTTGCGCACGAATTTCTAATCTTCTTTTAACACCTTTAAACTGTCCAACAGCTTTTTGTAAAATTTTAAGATCAATTTTTAATTCTAAACACAAGGCCAAAGCCGCACACCAGTTTTCCAAATTAAAATCGCCCAAAAGCTGGGTGGTAAAAATACCAATTTGTTCTGCATTTTTACTAAGCGTAAAAGTTGTGTTTTTACCATTAATTTTTATGATATTAATGGAATATATGGCTTTATTTTTACCTCCCCCCACCACCTCCTTATAAAGGAGGGGAGCTCCGAACATCTCCCCCTTCATAAGGGGGAGTCGCCCTGCGGGGCGGAGGAGGTCAGACTGTTTTCTGCTTTCCAATTTTTGATTTGTATAATAAATAATTTTACATTTGGCGTTTTTTAAAACATTGTTTAAATTTTCACCATCTAACTTGGCCACAATTAAACCATTTTTGGGCACCCGCGCGACTAATTTTTTAAAAACATCCGCATAGCTTTTTTTTGTTTTATAAACATCCATATGATCCCATTCGGCTGAAGTTAAAACTAAAAATTGTGGATGATAAAAATCAAACTTAGGCGCTGGATCCCAAGGGCTAGCAGCTGGATATTCATCACCTTCAACCACTGACCAGTCAGTGCTCTCCCCCTTACTAAGGGGGGGGTTGGAGGGGGTTAATCGGGCGCCGTGATTAAAGTTTAAAGGAATACCGCCCAACATATAATTTGGATTTTTGTTGGCTTTAAAAAACAGCCAAGCCAGCATGGCCGTAATAGTGGTTTTGCCATAAGTTCCGGTCACCACCACAGAATTTTTCTTAATCAAATATTTTTCTACCAAGCGCGGAAAGTGTTCCAGCTCAATTTTATTTTCACGGGCAAAAACTATTTCTGGATTGACCGCAGAATAGTGCGCATTACCGACCACCACTTCCCCAGCCTTACAAACATTCTTGGCGTTAAAACCAATTTGGTAGCTAACTTTATTTTTCTTTAAATAATCACTCATAGGTGGAAAAATTCTGTTTGAATCAGAACCAGTTACTTTAAAACCAGCCACGCTAAAAGCTCTGGCCAAAGATGCCATGGCTGTGCCAGCAATGCCAATAAAATGAATTTTTCTATCTAGATTTTTTTTAGATAAAAATTGTTCCATGTTGTAATGATAAATTTTTTTAATTCATGATAAAATTTTTTTGACTTTTTTTAAATATGCATGTATAATAAATTTACAGGAAAAATTAGGTCGAACCTGTGTTCAATTAATTAATTGCCTTTTGATCCTTACGGAGATAAATTATAAAATATATTTTATCTATTGATTAGAAGGTAATTACAAGTTAGTTAACTATGGAAGACACAACAACCAACCCACAAACTCCAACTTCCGAAACTCCAGTTACTCCAACTTCCGAAACTCCAGTTACTCCAACTTCCGAAACTCCAATTACTCCAACTCCTGAAACTCCTGCCGAAGAACAAACTGCTTAAATTGTTAGTTTTAAAAGATTTTTTTAGCTCGCCTTATATTTTATTGGGCGAGTTATAGAAAATCTTTTTTATTTTTTACATTTTCTCTGGCGCGCTCACACCTAAAGTCTTTAAAACATTTTTTAGTGTCTGCTGGGTGGCCTGAATCAAATTTAGTCTAAATTCATTAACCAAATTATTTTCATCAATTACTCGGCAATTTTCATAAAAATCATGAAATTTATCAGCCAAAGCAATGGCATAAAAACAAATTTTATGTACTTCATAATTTTCTGTCACTTCTTCAATAATTTCCGGCCACTTAATTAATTCTGTAATCAGTTCTTTTTCAGCCAAGTGTAAATTATCTTTAATTTTAACATTAGACACTTCCAGATCAGAGGCTTTATTTAAAATAGAATAAATTCTGGCGTGCGCATATTGCACATAAAAAACTGGATTTTTATTAGATTTTTCACTTGCTAAATTCAAATCAAAATCCATGGTTTTGTTATTAGAATGCATTAAGAAAAAGAAACGTGTCACATCCAAACCCACCATATCAATTAATTCTTCTAAGGTGACATAGACACCGGCGCGTTTGGACATTTTAAATTCTTGGCCGTCTTTAATTAAACGCACCATTTGCATTAACAAAA
>DAOOQN010000012.1:0-21402 GCA_035388785.1 bacterium | reverse complement strand
TCGGGGATGCGGGACTCGAACCCGCGACCTCCTGCTCCCAAAGCAGGCGCGCTAGCCAACTGCGCTAATCCCCGACAATAAATTTATTTTACATCACTTAACATTGCGCTAATCCCCGATGATACTTTTTATAATAAATGAAAGTATAAAATTTTTTTTAACTATGCCGAGGGGCAGAGTTGAACTGCCGACGCAAGGATTTTCAGTCCTTCGCTCTACCGCTGAGCTACCTCGGCGTATGCTTAACTAAATTTTTTAAAATTTCGCGTGGTGCGCGTACATGGACTTGAACCATGGACCTCGACATTATCAGTGTCGCGCTCTAACCAGCTGAGCTATACGCGCTTAAAATAAAAAACAGCTCACAACTAACTACTGGCAACCAACAATATAATTGTATTGATTTAATGAAAAAAAATCAAATATTGTCCAAATTTGCCAATCGCCATTTGTCAACTGTTTAAATAAATTATCAACCAAAAAGTGACAGTAGAAAATATTGTTGCGGCACCTCACTACAAAGTGCCTATGAAAGGAATCCCGCTAATGCGGGACCGACCTAATTTTCTAACCAAAAGGTTAGAAAGTCTTCCTTAGAAAGGAGATAATCCATCCACAGCTTCCGCTACGGATGCCTTGTTACGACTTCACCCCTGTTACCGGCCCTGCCTTCTTCGCCGAAAAGGCGAATTCGGGTATTGCCGGCTCCCTTGGCGTGACGGGCAGTGAGTACAAGACCCGAGAACGTATTCACCGCGCCAATCTGATACGCGGTTACTAGCGATTCCAGCTTCATGAAGTCGAGTTGCAGACTTCAATCCGAACTGAGGGAAGTTTTGATGGGATTGGCTCCACCTCGCGGTTTTGCGGCCCATTGTACTTCCCATTGTAGCACGTGTGTTGCCCAAGGCGTAAGAGCCATGCTGATTTGACGTCATCCCCACCTTCCTCCTGGTTATCCCAGGCAGTTTTTTGATGAATTTCTAAATCAAAATGAGGGTTGCGCATGTTACCCCAGTTAAGGGTGCACTTCACAGCACATGCTGACGACAACCATGCAGCACCTGTCATGCCACTAAGTTTTCCTGTTTCCAGAAAAACATAGGCATAATGTCAAGCCTTGGTGAGGTTCCTCGCTTATCATCGAATTAAACCACATGCTCCACCGCTTGTGCGGGTCCCCGTCTATTCCTTTGAGTTTTAGCCTTGCGGCCGTACTTCCCAGGCGGGATACTTAAGGCGTTAGCTTGCTTAGAGGCGGCACTGAGAGGGTCGATACTCCCAATGCCAAGTATCCATCGTTTAGGGCGTGGACTACCAGGGTATCTAATCCTGTTCGCTACCCACGCTTTCGTCCATGAGTGTCAGGCGCGTTCTAGTGAGTTGCCTTCGCCATTGGTGTTCTAGCCGATATTAACGGATTTTACCCCTACACCGGCCATTCCACTCACCTCTCCCGGCCTCTAGTCTGATAGTTTTCCACCCGGTCCAAATGTTAAGCACTTGGATTTGAGGTAGAACTTACCAAACCACCTGCGGACCCTTTACGCCCAATAAATCCGGATAACGCTTGAGGTCTCTGTATTACCGCTGCTGCTGGCACAGAGTTAGCAACCTCTTATTCATTAGGTACCATCAACGTTTTTCCCTAATAAAAGACCTTTACACCCCGAAGGGCTTCTTCAGTCACGCGACGTCGCTCCTTCAGCCTTTCGGCCATTGAGGAATATTCTCGACTGCAGCCTCCCGTAGGAGTCAGGGCAGTGTCTCAGTCCCCATGAGGCGGGTCGTGCTCTCACACCCGCTATCCGTCAAAGCCTTGGTGAGCCATTACCTCACCAACTAGCTGATAGATCATAGGCCCCTCCCCAAGCGGATTGCTCCTTTACTCAACGGAATTTCTTCCGCTGAGACCATTGAGAATTAACTCCACTTTCGCGGAGATATACTCATCTTGGGGGTAGGTTACCAATGTGTTACTCACCCGTTTGCCACTCGCATAACTCTTGCGAGCTATACTCGTTCGACTTGCATGCCTAAAACACGTCGCCAGCGTTCATCCTGAGCTAGGATCAAACTCTCAAAAAAGATAAAGAATTATTCAGTCAGTTTAACTTGTTCTTTAAAAAAAGAATAAGCTAGGATCTCCGCCCAGGTCTGCCTGACGGCAAACAGGGCGGATCAGCCTATGGCTGAAAACTCTCAAAAAAGTTGAATCTTAATGAAACTTTTAAAAGCTTCACTTAGAATCAATAAATACAAATAGATAAAAAAGGAATAGTAGAGATTTTTAAAAACCTCACCTACTATAATTGAACCAACAATATTCCTCCTGCCACTTTTTGGTTGATAATGGTTTTAAAAAAATTTAAATGAACACGCTTATGCATTCCCAACTCAACAGTTAATTTTAAATTAGCAATTGAGTTGGAAAGACAAAAAATAAAGGAACAAAAAACAGCTTTTAGAAGTAAACTGTTTTATAAAATATTTTTTAATGAACGGTCTTTAAAAATATTATCATTAAAAACTCTTTTTCAAGTGGTTTCTTGGTTAAAGACCTGCTTGATTAATGATTAAAAAATTACAAACCCTGTTTACAATTATAAACTACTTTGAAAAGCAAGTCAAGACACTTTTAAGCCGCTGGCGCAGCCTCTACAACTTCAACGGGTGCAGCTGTAACTGGCGCGGCGACTTCTGCAATCTTTTTCAATTTGGCGGTCTTAACTTTAACCGCACTTAAAATATTTTTATCAATTAACAAATTGTGTACAGTCGGCGTGGGTTGGGCACCCTGAGCCAGCCAATGTTTAATACGTTCTTCCTTAAATTTTGATTCTTTGGTGTGTGGATTTAAAAAACCTAAAATCTCCAGCGATTTATCCTGGGGGTCTTTATTTCTGTCTTGAGCCAGCAAACGAAACTGTGCCTGACCTTTTTTACCAATTCTTTGTAAACGCAGAACTACCATAAGTAAAAATAACCTATTATTAATGTTATATATATTTTACAGGAAACAGAAAAAGTGTCAAGTTTAGCGATTGGTGTATTTTTCAGCACCTTCTAATTTTAATGACAAAAGAGCTGACACACCCTCAGCACCCATGGTCACACCATATAACACCTCGGCTTTTTCCATGGTTGCACGGTTATGCGTAATGACAATAAACTGCGAACGCGTGGACAGTTCTTCCACAATATCAGCAAAACGCATGGAATTAGCTTCATCCAAAGCAGCATCTACCTCATCCAAAATTACAAATGGTGAGGGGTGAGCAGAGATAATGGCACAAATTAAGGCAATGGAAGTCATGGCCCGTTCCCCACCCGAGAGCATACCAATGTTTTTTAATTTTTTACCCGGTGGAGTGGCTTCGATTTCCACACCACTGTAAAAATTATTAGTTAATCTGTCTCTAATTTTTTTTGTTTCAACCATATCAATTTCTTTTTCCAAAGCTACCAGACTTTCAGCATCTCCGGTTTGATCTGAAGGTTTATCGACCAACGCTTGATCAGTGTCCGCTTTAACTAAAACCAACTTGGCCTTACCACCAACAAACAAAATTTTAAAATATTTTTGAAACTCTTCGTCAATAATTTTAAAACTGGTTTCAAACTGTTGCCGTACAACCTCATTTAACTCCAAAATTAACTTTTCCAAAGAAATTAAAGATTGACTTAGGTCTGTGGTTTGTGTGCTCAAAAAATCATACCGACTTTGAATAGCCAAATACTCTGTTTGAACCTCTGGATCAATACCACCAATGAGTTCCAGTTGATGTTTAAGACGAGCTATGTCACTCGTTAAATTTTGCTTTGCAGTAGCTGATAATTTTTCTACTCTAGTTTGGGCTAAATTTTCCAAAGATCCCAACTCGGCTAAAATTTCCTGTTTCAAATCGTCGCGATGAGTTTCCAAACGCGCATTTTCAATGCGTAAATTATTAACCTGATTAGAAATTTGGTTTAAGCTTTCTTGTTGTTTTTGATACTGCTGTTGAATTTCCCAAATCTGTGATCGTTCGTCGCGTTCTTTTTCACTTTCTTTTTTCATGACTTCCTGAATGGTTTTAACTTTATCTTCGGTTAAAAGAATTTCTTTTTCCAGGGTTTTAATTTTTTCTGTACTATCATTATTTTGAACAACAGTTGCTTTCTCATTACTATTTTCTTTAAAGGGTTCAAGTAGCTCGTTTATTTTTTGGATTAAAGTTTGTTGTTTTTTAAAATTGGCTTCTAAGGTTGTCCAATCTTTAGCCAACCAATTATCTTCAATTACTGCGCCAACTTCAACAACCGTACGCATAAGTTTAATAATTTCTTGGGCTGTTAAATGTGGCACGTCTTTGTGTTTGACTGTTTTTTGCACCTGTTGAATTTGTTTGATACGTAATTCTGAAAGTTGTTCACTTAAAGACATTTTGTGCTCTAATGTTTTTTGATAATCAGTTTGTAGTTTTTCCAATTTTTCTGATTTGGCACTGTCGCGAGTTAGTTTGGCCAACTCGTTTTGTAAGTTTACAACCACCGCGCGTGCTTTTTCCTGTGCAGTTGTTAAGGTAACTAAATTTGCATGTTGAACTTGATAACTATTTTCTATGTCTTGCCAAATTTCAGTGTAATAAGCGGCTTGCTGTGCTTTGAGCTCTTTTTCCAGTTCCGCTCGGTGCTCCAATTTTTTAACCTGGCGGGTTAAAGAGTTTAAGCGTGGTGAAATTTCATTCAACTGCACGGTGGCCAGATTTAAATTGGCCTCAGTTTGTTCTAGTTTATTTAAAGTCTGATTACGTTTTATTTGTAAAGGTTTGACACCTGAAGCCTCTTCAAAAAATTCTTTTCTTTCTTCATTCGAGGCCAATAAAAAAGCATCCACCATGCCTTGACCAATAATTGAATAGGAAGTGTGCGCCACCCCAGTTTTGGCCAACAAAAGTTGAATATCCAACAAACGAGCTTTTTGTTTATTAATTAAATATTCACTTTCACCACTGCGGTACAAGCGTCGTGTTAAACAAATTTCACTCATGCCAATTCCGGCTTCATCATTATCGTTGTTAAAATATAAAGACACCTCAGCCATGCCCAGCCGAGCTTTTTTATCAGAACCGGAAAAAATAACATCTTCACTTTTTTTACCGCGCAAAAGTTTTAAACTTTGTTCGCCCAAAACCCAACGAAAGGCATCGGCGACATTGGATTTGCCAGAACCATTGGGGCCAACTACGGCCGTGATGCCGGGTTTAAAAGTTAAAACCGCCTTGTGGGCGAAAGATTTAAAACCATTGATTTCCAATTTTTCTAAAAACATAGTGTATAATTTATTTTAATTATAGCAAAAAAATAAAAAAAATGTTAATGTTATATAAGTAGTAAAAGATTAATATTATTTAAATCCCTATGAGTCTATCGGCTGCCATTGCCAAAAACACAATTTTCCACACCCTGGGTAAATTTTCTGGGTCCTTAATCGGCCTGGTGATTATTGGTTTTTTAACGCGTTACTTGGGCGCAGCGGGCTATGGTTATTACACGACTGTCTTTGCCTATCTGTTTTTCTTTTCCACTCTTGGCGATTTGGGTTTATATTTGGTGACTTTAAATGAGCTGGGCAAAGCTGGGGCAGATAAAATAAAAATATATAGCAACATCTTTACCATGCGTTTGATGTCCGGCATACTTTTTATGGCTGTAGCTAGCATATTAATTTGGTTTTTCCCCTATCCTTTAATTGTGAAGCTGGGCACACTAGTTGCCGCACTCTCAGTTTTATTTATGATGGTTGACCAAATTACAGTCACTGTTTTCCAAGAACAGATGCAGACCAAATTTGTGGCCATTGCGGAAATAGTTGGCAAACTTTTAACTTTAATTTTGACCCTAACTTTAATCCACCTGCAGGCTGGTTTTATGTATGTTTTGTGGGCGGTGGTGTTAGGATTTTTGGTCCATTTTTTTATCAACATTTTTTTTGCCCGCCGTTTACTAAAATTTTCACTGGCTTTTGATTTTGAATTTTGGCAAACAGTCTTTAAAAAAAGTTGGCCGATTGCCACTTTCATGATTTTTTCCATGCTTTATTTTAAGGCTGACACTATTATTCTATCACTCTACCATTCGGCCAGAGTGGTCGGTTTATATGGCGCACCATATAAAATCTTGGAAGTCCTGATTGCCTTCCCAGCTATTTTTTTGGGCTTGGTTTCACCGCACCTGGCACGCGCTTGGTCAACAAAAAATTTAATTGATTTTGAGAGAATTTTCCAAAAAGCTTTTGATTTTTTATCATTAATTGTCTGGCCATTAATTTTTGGCACTTGGGTTTTGGCCAAACCAATTATTAATTTTATTGCCGGCGCGCAATTTGTGGAGTCGGCCAAAATTTTACCACTTTTAATTTTGGCGACGGGTATTATTTTTATCGCGCACCTATCCACTTTTACTGTGGTGACTTTGAACAAACAAAAACAGATGATGAAATATTATCTTGTGGCTGCTATTTCTGCCTTGGCACTTTATTTCATTTTTATTCCACCTTATTCTTACTGGGCCGCGGCCGCAGTTACAGTCTTGATAGAATTTTTCATTCTGGCCACGTCTTGGTTAATGGTAAAAAAAGAAACTCACATGCACATTAATTTTATAAATAATTTAAAAGCCTTACTGGCCAGCTTGCTTATGGCCGCGGCAATCTGGCTGGCTAATTTTAGTTTATTACCTTCCGTACTATTAGGAATTTTGGTGTATGCCGGCAGCAGTTATGTTTTGGGTGTGTGGAATAAAGACACGCTTAAAGCGTTGATGAAATAGATAAAATAAAAACTTAAAAACCCCACTTAAAAATATTAAGTGGGGTTTGTGTTTGTTAACTTGACAAATTTTGACTAATATGTTAAAATAACACGTAAAAATAAAAGCACTTTAACAATATTCTCGTTTGTTTGTTACCCAAGAGTTTTGGTAAGTTTTTTGGCTATTTTTAGCCACTACTTGCCTTTTGGGGTAACAAACGAACGAAAGAAAGTTATTCACAATAGGAGGTGCTATTATGGCAAATACAGGACAAAAAATTTCAGCTTCCGTTGGAAAAATCACCGGAAAGCTGACAGATATGATCGAAAAACACTCCGGTGTTTTGTTGGCACTCGGCTTAGTCCATCAAGCTGAGGGCGGCGGTTATAAAGTCGCCCCGGTTATTTCCAAAGCCGGCGCCAAGATGTTTGGGCTTGGCAAAGACGATGAGGCTATTGCCACATCAATCATTGGCCAGGTCGCAAAAGATAAAAATAACGGCCATGCCAAAGCACAGGCACTCAACACCTGGTATGGAGGGTTAAAAGACTTCCAGAAAAGGGAGTTGCGCATGTGGTTAGCTCAAAAGCTTGCAGAGTTTTCCACATTTCCCAAAGACTCTCAGGATCAACTGGGAATGCTTTATGCCATTGATTTTTTTATTTTTCTCGCGGAACTTGGCGATGATGATGAGCGGACAAAAACCGCCATCGCCTGGAATATATTTCCACAAGAGCCCCGTCTCCTGGACGAGGCCCTGGAAGCGATCAATAGTCCAAGTGATCGGGCGAAGGTCGCGGCTGCAATGCAAGATAGGATAGACAAAATCAAACAAAAACAGACAGTGCGGGAAACTGCAGCAACCACTACTACCCCCACTGTTAGTGAATCTAGAATAAAAAAATTTGTGCGTTTTTTATGGTAAAGGAGTAGACTATGAGTACACCAAACGCAACACCGACGCCTACGGCAGCCACCACTGAAATGGGATTATTTGAATTCCTGCAGCAAACGTGGCAGTGGCTGACCACCGAAATAGGCGATTTGTCCAACACCGAGGTTGGGCAACTCTTTGTGCGGTACTGGGAGTGGTATAAGTCTTTTGTTCCAAAATGGAGCAAACGCTCCATCACTATCGCCGTCACTGCCCTACTTATCGGCATACTCGTCGGAAGACTAGGATTTGATGAGCTGGCGCGGCTTTTTATCTCCATGGGTTTCATGGCCGCATGCATTGTCTGGCTAATTATTTTTACCGGCGGAAGCGTAATTGTCCGGTTCTACTCCGCCGCTTCCTCGGTGCTGGCCGGCACGAAGCTCGAGGGATTAAATCTAAAAAAAGAAAGCGCAGAAAATATTTCCAAATCCGCTTTTCTAATTTTGAGCTGGCTAGCGGTGGTGACCCTGTATGCTTCATTTGTTCCAATTTGGAACAATATACAGTCGCTTATCTGGCTGTTGCCGGTAAGCCTCGGACTAGCCTTTATTCCTTATGGCTTCGGGTTAAAACCCAGCCCCAACACCTACAAACTCATCTATAAAGTGGTGTTGCTGGCCTTTTTAGCAGTCACCGTTTCCTTCTTCATCAATATGGCTTTGTATGCTAATGATATCATTATCAATCCCAAGACATCAGAAAAAAGATTGATGGAGTATGAAGAAGAGAGGGCAAAAAAAGAGGACGATGACCGTGCCAAACTGATTCAAAGTGCCGCGGAAAAAATTAAAACCGGCACGGAACCGACAGATGCGGAGAAAAAAGCCTTGAAAGAGGCAAAAGAACAAATGGAGAAGCGCGGCTTGGTAAAAAAAGGCGCAAGCGCTGTCTCCAGCATCTGGCCTTTCGGTAAAGATTCATCCACAACACCGCCCACCATACCGTCGTCGCCCACAACTTCAATAACCCAGCGGGACACGCTGGCTGTTGGAACCGGTTGGGAAACGGTTTCACGACAACTTCACCTGGGCAACAAAATTGTATTTTTATCCCCCCGCCCGGACGCCAAGTTTAAGTTTGATTGGCAAAAAGACCAGGCTGGACGCCCTGTACCAATGACCCAACGGGCTGATGGCCTGTATTGGGGGTATGTCGAAATTTCGGCGGAGCCGGTGGACCCAAACACCCGGCTCCAAATAAAAATTGGAAGTTCACCTTCACAAGGAGAAAAGATCGTCTATTGGGTAGCCTAAAGGAAGCCCAATAGAAAAAGCGATTGGCCGTGACCAGTCGCTTTTTTATTTTCAAAATTTATTAATTAAAAAGTTAAAATCTTAAAGATATAATTTAAAATAATATAACTACTAAAAATAACCACCAAACCAACCACTGCCCACAACATGGTGTCACGGCCCTTTTTTACTGCGTCTGGCTTGCCCTGCGCTGTTAACCACAAAAAACCAGCATAGATAAACATAACCAAAGAAATTATACCCACCAAACCCATGATAAGTTTAATTATTTTACTCACGATTTGCGGGATTGTCACCACCGAACCCAAAGGGTTTTGTAACTGTGCTTTGGGTGTTTCAGCACTAGAATTAGGATTAGGGTTAGGGTTAGCACTACAACCCGCTAGATTTGGATTAGCTTGACATTGAGCTGGAGTTGGATTAGCACTACAACCTGCTAGATTTGGATTGGCTTGACATTGAGCTGGAGTGGGAGGAGTCTGTGCAAAAACAAAAGACGTAGAAAATATTAGTGTGCTTAAAACAAACACAAACGAAACACTAAAAATTATTTTTTTTACAACGACATTATTCATATATTTTATTATACCACTTTTTTATCAACACCAGCAAAACAAGGCCAGCTATAATTTCCAGGCCGGCTACAATTTGAAACAAACGCAGACCAAAAATTAGAGGCTGGATATCAAGCCGTAAAAATTCCAATACAAAACGCAGACTGCCGTGACAAATTAAATAAAACCCAAAAATAAAACCGGGTGCTTTGGCTGACCAGGGTTGCTTAAAAAAATAAAGCAATAAAAAAAAGACCGCTAACATGGCCAAACTTTCATACAAAAAAAGAGGATGAAAATATTGAAAATTTTCAAAACCAAGAGGTCGGTTAATAAAATCAATTGGTATACCCCACGCTAAAGTTGTGGGTGTGCCAAAAAGTTCTTGATTAAACCAATTGCCCCAGCGGCCAATGGCCTGCCCAATGGCCACTGCCGGAGCAACAAGATCAAGCAGACACAAAAATAATAACCCCCTCTTTTTCTCCCCCTTAGTAAGGGGGAGAGCCTGAGGTTCTAAGCTCCCCGTCTTATCGGTGGTAAGAGTTGGTGTCTTTAAGCTCCCCTCCTTAATAAGGAGGGGGCTAGGGGGAGGTGTATTTATGAATAAAATATTTTTTATACATAACCCCCTCTTTATCTCCCCCTTAGTAAGGGGGAGAGCATGATGTTCTAAGCTCCCCTCCTTAATAAGGAGGGGGCTAGGGGGAGGTGTATTTATGAATAAAATATTTTTTATACATAACCCCCTCTTTATCTCCCCCTTAGTAAGGGGGAGAGCATGATGTTCTAAGCTCCCCTCCTTAATAAGGAGGGGGTGGGGGGAGGTTACTGACACATAAACTAAAGCCACTAACCCACCCAAAAACACACCATAAAACGCAATGCCACCATGCCAAAGCGCCAGAATTTCAGCTGGATTTTCTAAATAATAATTTAAAAAAGTTAAGACATGCACCAGGCGGCCACCAAGCAAAGCAAAAATAACAATCCACAAAAACAAATCCAACAGCTTGTCTTGATTTAAAATTTTTTGCTGACGATTTAATTTTTGTGCAACCAAAAATCCACTGGCAACAGCTAGGCACAAGACCAAGCCATACCAGTGGATTGTGGCAAAACCCAAATCCAAAAAAATTTTTTCTGGAGTGTAGGTATGCAAAAACACTTTATTTATTATTTAAGCAGACCATCCACAATCTGTTTTAAAGATTCATACGGCACAGCACCCGGCACAGCTTGATTGTTGACAAAAGAAGTTGGTGTACCACCCACTCCAGATTCAATGCCTTTTTGATAATCAGCGCTAATTTTGGCACTATGCGGATTATCTTTCACACAGGTGTTAAATTTGGTTACATCCAAGCCCAAATCTTTGGCAAATTTAGCAAAACTATCAGCTGTTAAAGTGCTTTGATTGGCAAAAATCATAGCCGTCATTTCCCAAAACTTACCCTGATCAGCCGCACACTCGCCAGCAATGGCGCCCGGCATGCCCAAAGGATGTGATTGAATAGGGAATTGTTTGAAGACCCAGGCCACATCATTGGGATAAGCCTTCACCAACTGTTCCATCACGGTATGAAAACGTGCGCAGTATGGACACTGCATATCTGAAAATTCAAAGATTTTCACTTTGGCGTCTTTGTTACCCAAGACATGGTCACTCTCAGCAATTTGCAAATCAATCTTGATCTCTGGTTGCTGCTCTTGTTGATTAGCTGGTTCGTTGGCTTGCTGTTGCGCTTTAGCTAGCTCAGCGGCATTGTCTTTGCGTTCTTTAAAATACATAAAACCAAAGACGGCAAAACCAATGACCGCCAAAACAGCAACACCAGAAACTAAACCAAAAACAAAACCATTACCTTTTAGTTTTTCCTTTTTGGACTCAGTTGGATTATTTTCACTAAGCATATTTTTATTCTCTTATTAAACTCAAAATTATTTTTAATTTAGAGTTTATTATTTATTTATTTTTAATAACTCTCGTAAACGCTCTTGTTGAAAACCAACTAAAACTTCTTGACTGCCGTCATCTTGCGTAATTGCAATAACTGGCACACCCATTTGGCCAGAAAGCTGAACCATTTCGGTAGCCCGCGCTTCATTCACAGCCACATCAACATCTTCGTAAGTAACATTATTTTCAGTTAAAAACTGCTTAGCCAAACGGCAATAGCCGCAGGTTGGCGTAGAATATACAACAACTTTCATAATTTTTCCTTTAGTCTTGAGGCTTCCTAGCCGCAAAAACCTGTTAATAACTTTTTACGTTCAAAACAATTTTAACACAAGCAGCCCCCAAAAGACAAATTTTTAATTTTCCAAAACCTTACCAACCATAAAAAGGGTTTCTTCGCTCCACCACGGCCCAATAATTTGCGCGCCAATGGGTAAACCGGTTTTGGTTTTACCAACTGGCACAGACAAGGCTGGTACGCCAGCCACATTAATTGGGACTGTAAAGACATCTTCCAAATACATGGACAAGGGGTCAGTTGTTTTTTCACCCAATTTAAAAGCTGGGTGCGGCGCCACCGGTGTTAATAAAACATCCACCTGATTAAAAACATCTTTAAAATCTTGCTGAATGAGTGTACGGACTTTTTGCGCTTGTTTATAATAGGCGTCATAATAACCAGCTGATAAAATATAGGTACCCAACATAATTCTTCTTTTGACTTCCGCGCCAAAATACTGACCGCGGGTTTTTTTATAAACATCAATTAATTTTTCATCCACGTTATTAATGGCGGCACGTTGACCATAACGTATACCATCAAAACGCGCCAAATTGGCCGAGGTTTCGGCTGGTTGAATAATATAATAAACAGCTAAAGCTTGCTCAGTATGCGGTAAACTGACTGGGACAATTTGAGCGCCTAATTTTTCTGCGCTGTGAATGGTGTTTTTAACCACTGCTTCCACTTCACTATCCATACCAGCTATAAAATATTCTTTCGGCACACCAATTTTTAAATTAGAAAAAGTTTTTTCTTTATTTATAGACTTGCCAGATGTGGAAGTAGCGTCCATTTTGTCTTGACCTTTTATGGCATCAAAAACAATTTGTGCGTCAGTTACACTATGAGCCAATGGCCCAATTTGATCCAAAGATGAAGCCATGGCCATTAAACCATGCCGTGAAACTGCACCATAAGTTGGTTTCAAACCCACCACACCACAAAAAGAAGCCGGCTGACGAATTGAACCGCCAGTATCACTGCCCAAGGCATAAACTGACATGTCGGCAGCCACAGCCGCAGCTGAGCCACCTGAAGACCCACCGGGTACGCGTGAGGTGTCAAATGGGTTTTTGGTTGGTTGGTAAGCTGAATTTTCGGTTGATGAACCCATGGCAAACTCATCACAATTATTTTTACCAATTAAAACCATGCCCTGCTCTTTTAATTTAGTGATGACCGTGGCGTCATAGGGCGCCACATAGCTGGCTAAAATCTTTGAAGCAGCTGTGGCACGCACACCTTTGACCAAAATTACATCCTTAATAGAGGCTGGCACACCGGCCAACAAAGGCAAATCAGCACCACTGGCTATTAATTGATCAACGGCCGCAGCTTGTTGCAAAGCTTCTGATTTGGTAATGGTAATAAAGGCATTCAACTCATTATTTTTTTCTGTGGCGCGTTGCAAATAATCCTGCGTCAATTCAAGCGCAGAATATTTTTTAGCCAATAAATTTTGATGAATTTCAAAAATCATATAACAAACATTAATGATGGACTAAAACATTTGGACATCCCGACCCCCTCTTAATCTCCCCCTTAGTAAGGGGGAGAGCCTGAGGTTCCAAGCTCCCCTCCTTGCTAAGGAGGGGGCTAGGGGGAGGTGTATTTATGAATAAAATATTTTTTATACATAACCCCCTCTTAATCTCCCCCTTAGTAAGGGGGAGAGCCTGAGGTTCTCAGCTCTAATTCCTTATAGGGGGGATGGTCTGGGGTTCCAAGCTCCCCTCCTTGCTAAGGAGGGGGTGGGGGGAGGTAATTTATCTAAATCTTTACAAATATAATAAATTCTACTAGCCACGCCGTCAGCATCATCAAATATTTCAGCACTATTAAATCTAACTATTGTGATTTTTTTAGACTCTAAATATTTTTGCCGACTCATATCATAATCGTCTGTACGGTCATGAGTCCGCCCATCAACTTCAACTCCTAATCTTAAATCTGGACAATAAAAATCTATAATAAAAGAACCAACACTATATTGCCTTCTAAATTTATAACCAATTTGTTTGTTTTTTAATTTTTGCCATAACAGAATTTCACCTTTTGGCATGCTTTTGCGTAACTTTTTTCTAAAATATTTCTTGATTTCGATGTTATATAAAATAGTCATATGATCTTCTTGACCCCCTCCTACCTCCCCCTTAGCAATGGGGAGAGCTAATACAAGCATGTTTACTATCTTTACTAATTTATTTGTTTACTGATTAACGGATTTATTGACCAAAAATTTTTTCCACCTTCACCTGTCCTTTATCTGTTTCGGGTGCTAAAGCAATTAGTTGACTGGTTAAATCCGCATCAAAAACATCTTCTGATGAGGCATCGGCGCGAAAAACATTGCTTAAATCAAAAGTACCACCATCAGCTGGAGCAACATTGATAACTGATATTTTTTTGAGTTGATCCACATAACTTAAAACCGAGGAAAGTTGATTAGCAAATTTTTCCTGTTCTAAAGTTGTCAATTCAATGCGGGCCAGGTTGGCAATGTGTTGTATTTCTTCTTGCGTCAACATAAAAAAATAAAAAAAGAGTTATCTCTTTATTATTTTAGCACTTAAATTTAACAAAAACAACAGCTGACTTTTTATTTTTTAGATAATTTATAAAATAATTTTAAAAACTAGACAAAATAATTGGCTAAATTTAGCCAAAAAAATACTCTTGACAAAAAAAATAAAAAAAGCTAGTATAAAGATACATTCTAAGGTTGTGTGGGTTCCGGCTGAGTCCCTCCACCGCGATCAGCTGGTGGTCTCGCATTCACCACGCATCCGCGTCGTTCGCCGGGATCCACTTCACCGCTCGCTTTCTACCAAGTAGAAGCGAGCTATTTTTTTACTTAATTATTTTAACAGTTCCAAAAATTCTTTTTCATTTAAAATTTCAACGCCTAAGCTTTGAGCCTTGGATAATTTTGAACCAGGGTTTTCACCAACCACCACATAATCTGTTTTTTTGGAAACAGTTTCGGAAACTTCTCCGCCCAAAGTTCTAATTTTTTCTTTAGCATCTTCCCGCTCCAATGTTGCTAAGCTACCAGTCAAAACAAAAAATTTTCCGGCTAGTTTATTGCTATTAATTTTTGACTTATCATTGGTTATAATTTCTACTCCGTTTACAAAAAGTTTTTCTATTAGTTTAATATTTTTATCATCCTTAAACCAATCAATAACACTTTCTGCAACTATGGGGCCAATGCCATTAACTGCACTCAATCCGTCAATATTTAATGTTTGAAAATTTTTAATAAAATTTTTATTGGAAATTCCATCTTGTGATAACAAGATGGCTGTTTCCTCGCCTACATGCCTTATCCCTAAAGCATAAATAAATTTGGCTAAACCTATTTTTCTTCTGGTTTCAATGGCAGAAATTATATTCTGGGCTGATTTTTTTCCCAAGCGCGGTAAATTTTCTAAATCGCCAATTTTTAAACTAAAAATATCCGCCGCATCTTCAATTAAATTTTCATCAAGAAGTAAATCAATAATTTTTGGCCCCAGGCCGGGAATATCAAAAGCACCACGCGAGACAAAATGATAAAGTTTTTCTTTAGTTTGAGCAAAACAATTTTTATTGGTGCAATAATAGGCCACTTCGCCTTCTGGTTGTCTTACTTCTGAATTACAAATCGGGCAGACTCTGGGCATACTAAACTTTTTTTCTTTACCGTCACGTAATGTCGTAAGAACTTCTACAATATCTGGAATAACATCGCCAGCTTTTTGAATGATGACTGTGTCGCCAATTCTGATGTCAGTGCGCTTTATTTCATCTGCATTATGCAAAGTGGCCCGAGAGACTGTGGAGCCAGCCACCAAGACTGGTCGCAAATGTGCCACCGGAGTTAAAACCCCAGTCCGGCCAACTTGTACTTGAATGTCCTCAACAATTGTGGTGGCTTGCTCAGCTGCAAATTTATAGGCCACGGCCCAACGCACATGCTTGGCAGTCCGACCCAACTTTTCTTGCCAAGCCAAATTGTTCACCTTGATAACAATGCCATCAATCTCAAAATCAAGTTTGTTTCTAATTTTAGCAATGTTATCAAAAAAATCTTTAGCCTCAGAAATTTTATTTATTTTTACAAAATGTTTTTCCACTCTAAAACCAAGCTGTTGTAAATTTTGCAACAGCTCGTATTGCGTTTTAAAATTAGCCTTAGCTAAGGTTAAAATATAAAAAAAACTTTGCAAATCTCTACTGGCCGCTACTTGTGGATCCAATTGTCTAACAGTTCCTGCGGCAGCATTTCTGGGATTAGCAAATTTTTCTTCGCCCTGTTTTTCCAATTCCAAATTTATTTTTTCAAAACTTTGAATAGGTAAATAAACTTCCCCGCCAACTTCTAAATCTATGGCAGTCTTTAACTGCAAAGGTACACTTTTTATTGTTTTGACAGTGTGGGTGACATCTTCACCAATAACTCCATCACCTCTGGTGACAGCTTTAGTAAAAACACCGGCTGCATAGATAAATGACATATTTAGGCCATCAATTTTTAGCTCACAAGTATATTCGACATCTTGACTCAGTGGTAATTCCAAAAATCTTTTAATGCGTTCATCAAATTCAACCACCTCTTCCCAAGAGAAAACATCGTCTAAAGAATACTTGGGAATTTTGTGTTTTATCTTAGCAAATTTACCCAAGGCTTTGCCGCCCACTCTTTGAGTTGGTGAATCAGCTGTTATAAGCTCGGGCCATTCATTTTCCAACTTTTCCAATTCGTCTTTCAAGGAATCCCAGGCGGCATTAGATATGACGGGTTTATCTAAAACATAGTATGCACGATCAGCTACCCAAAACTGATTTTTTAACTTGGCCAGCCTTAATTTAGCTTCTTGTTTGGTCATAAAAAGCATGAAATAATATAGCTCAATTATAGCAAATTTAAGAAAAAATTAGAATAAAAAAATAGGCCGTGTTTTAAACACGGCCTAAATTATTTTTTGTTATCTATTCTTCTTGCCAATTCGGCGCCCGATAGCAATAGGAATAATCTTCAACACCAGTTGACCAGTTTGACCAAGAATTGTCGTTTCTTTGTTCGCGCAGACGATACCAGTATTTTTTAGCAGCCGGCGGATTAACAATATTCACCGGCACTATTCTATTGTCAACATAAGAACAGTCAGCTGAGCTAGCTGGACACTGAACCGTATCGGTGGAGTATATGGTGGCAATATTAACATATTTATCCTCAACATTAGCTCCGTAGCTCCTTTGTAATTGATAAAGTTTGGCATTGGCATCTTTAGGCCAACTGGCAGTGATTTTGCCACAACTATGACTTAGGGTAACTGCGGAGCTACCACTAATACCTGCCGGTGGTGTGGTAACAGAAAGTGGACATTTAGTGCCGTTAGCACCAAAACCGCCATTACATAGCGGATTAAGAGTGGAATTGTTATAAGCAATTTCAGGCGGAGAACTGCTTAGGTAGTACCAATAGGTTGTTTCTTCATTAACAGTCAGGTCATCAAAAATAGTGCTGGAACTTGGTTGGGTTGTCAATAAATGCCAATTAACTCCGTCAGTAGAACGATAAATATAATAATAATCTGGAATACAGCTATCTGGATTCGCCCACACCAAACCAACACTACTAGAATTATAAGCCTCAACACTAAGTAAGTTATAAGCACAAGACGGAGCTGAACCCAAATCAACCATTTTTTGTATACTATTGCTGTCACCTTCTCCATCAGTCACAGTAAGTCTTGTTTCAAGCGTGCCCAATGGTCCGCCAGTTAAAGTGTAGTTATTCTCATTAAACAACATAAATTCATCAATCACACCATTGGCGTTGTAAGAGCCAGTTGACGAAGAACCAATATAAACACCCTGATCAATAGTAAGTGCACCTTCAAGATTCATACCAGAACACACCTGACTTCTTAGCAGCACATCATCTTTGTATAATTCTAAGGTATTTGAATACCATTTGGTAACCAACTTCATAACATCACCGCTGGCCCAACCTAGACCGGTTAAATCTAAACTCGGCAAACTTATAATGCATTGTTTATCTTCTTGATTATCATAAAATTTTAAATAAAAACCATTATTCTGAAATTTTAATTCAATGGTGTCACCACCCGATCCATCACCACGAAAAATAAAATGATTAGGTTCGCCCACAGTATTACTGTTATAGTTTGGCTTATACCACAGTTGAATGGCACCTTTTTTATCATTAAAAGCATTGTTGGCGGTTTTTACTTTTTCGGTGCTGGCATCAATGCGTACCCCATTGCCAGCATAAACCGGTTGGTAATCAGGACTACCATAAATTGTGCCAGCTGAACCAACTTGTGGGTTTGCAATTGCAGCAGCATTATTTAAAGTTGAGTACCAAACTAATTGAAAACTCGCAAATGGTGTATCAGCTGAAAAAGTATGAATTGGATATTGATTAGTACCTGGATAGCCGGTCTCGGTGCAGTTACCGGCTGCAGTGCAGGTTTCGCCATCACCAAAATCCCAATTCCATGTTTCAATTCTACTATCACCAGCTAAACTTTCGTCATTAAACTGCACAGTATTATTATTATATTTACAAAAAGTAAAATCAGCTGTTGGCCCTAGACCCGGGGAAGACGTGTTGGCGGTTATAAAATGTCGTGGACCATTCTTGGCTGCTTTTGTTAAACTGGGGGTGGTGGCAGTCACCTGCCAAAGATAGCCAGTATTGGTAGCTAAAGTGGTGGTGCTGTAAGAAACAGTTGCTAAATTAATTATTTGCACCGGCGAAGAGCAGTCACCCCAGTCAAGGGTGGCCGAGGGACAAAGATATAGCTGATAACTTATAGCACCGGGAAGATTTGTCCAACTAAAAGTGGTGGGATTTAAACTCACGCTTGGCGCGTCTGCGATTGGGGTCAATAAATCAAAATCTTCAGGAGTCGGAGGAGGACCAGCACGCACTTCAATGGTTCTTCTCAAAACATTGTTGCCCTCATTTGATTCATTAATACGACTATCGTTGGGTGCGTCAGTAATAGCCACAATTTGATGATTGCCAACAGGAACACCAGTCGTATTCCAGGCATCAGTCGTTTTGGTTTGTTCGGCACCGGGATCTAAAGAGCTAATCCAGGTGTCCATCAAAGTTGCAATACCACCGGCCCCGCTGTCATTGCTATCAATAAAAACCTTAGTCTTAGAAGTTTGTCCACTGGATGTGTTACCAATATTTTTTGTCACAACACTGGCATTAATAGAACCACCCTGATAAACATAATCCGGAGCATCAATACTATCAATAATTAAATCAACTGATAAGTTGGAAAGAGTACTGCAAGTTTTGGTGGTCGGAGTATTTTCATCCCCATCACCATTTCTAGTTTTTAGAGAAAAAGCATAGGCAGTGGCTGAACTCAGACCAGTCACATCTTTTTGTGAGGCAGCTTGCCAACCATAATATACACCAGTTTTGGCAAAATTACTTTTTAAATCATAAGTCACACTGGCTGGTGCAGGTGGTGTAACTGCACCAACTGTTTCTAGACGTACAGAGTTGATTGTTTCATTGGAACAATTAATTTCCGGCTGTTCAATGGAAGTATAAAAACCAGCCGGACCAACAAAAGCTCCCAGCCGACCATTGGCGTCAACTGCCGCAACTTTAACTTCATATTTGGTGTTGGCCAGTAACCCAGACCAGGTATAAGAAGTGCTAGCAACAGCATCCAAAAGAATAAAATCAGCCTCATCATACTTACGACCGTAAACGTTATAACTAACAACAGGACTACAACCAACTACTGGCGCAGTCCAGGACCAAGTCAGGGAATTGACTGTATTGCTATGAGTTAAATTGGTCGGAGCTGCAGGTGGAGTGGTACAATCAACAACTATTTCTTTGGCAGCTGGACGACAAGCAATTGTACCTTGCGTGGTAAATGTCGGTCTGACAATTAAGGTTGGACTGGCCAGTTGCACCCAATTAGGATCATAAACATTTTTCAGAATCCATAAAAAAAGAGGTTTACTATAGTCAACCACCGAAGCTAATCCATTTTCATTAATATCATTAATTACACTACTACTATGGGGTGGCAAACTGCTATAGTGATCTTCCCATCCGTCAAATCCGGCATAATCTTCTATATTAGAAAAATCACTTGATCCATTAAAGCCATAATCACTGGCTCCGGTATAACTATCCCACTGCCATAAAATTGCATTGTCTGAATCATAGTTTCCATCAGGATTACTAACCACATGTGAATGAAGACCAGAAACCGCGCCCAATCTACCAGAATATCCAGCTATGGCGTCAGATTTAACAATAAAATTATTACTGGTGTCATATTCAGCTACCCAATAAAAATACTGAGTATTGGGAGTTACGCTCTGATCAGTAATTAAAGCTAACACAACCTGCCCGTCATCCCCCACACACAATCCATCTACATTTCTAGTCAAATTTATTGTCTTAAACACACTGGCCGTACTAAAATTATTTGTAGAATTTTTATATATTTTATAAATACACGCATCAGCATAATAACTACAATTATATACTGTGAGCAGACCTGTAGCTGGTGGAGAATTAACATCTGAGAAATTAATACAGTTAGAACCAGCTACTCCACCTTTAGTGTCTATCGGACAAGATGTCACGCAGGTATCATTATTATCATCAATCAAGTCGTTGGGATTATCGCAACATAAATCACTTTGGAATATAAAAGGTCTACAGTGTTTATCTATTGGATATTCACCAGCATCATCACCACAAGCACCAGGTGTTATATTGTCACTGTATTCACCAAACGAATGATTCTCTCCACTATTCATAATACTAAGGTTATCGCAAATAGACCGCGCCGATGATATATCGCTAGTTATATCACAATCTCTCCACGTGGGTGCTTCACAATAAACAATATTATCATTACCACCCAAATTTAGATTATTATATGTACCATATGTATAAGATACACCATCTTTACTACAAATATTGCTATTATAATTTGCGCTACAAGTTTTTGTCGTTAAGCTGCCTGTATACCAAGCAATGTTTTCTGCTTCGGGCGGTCTTACATATTCTCCTGTATCATCACCGCAACACATATTATACCAACAACTACCACTAGCAGTACCACTAGTTATTCCCCACCTATAAGCAGTGCAAAGGGCTGAACTAGAATCCCATTCCCAACCACCTGATCTGAGGTTATCTCCACAAGCTGCCAAAACTAAATTACCAACAAAAAAAGTCGCGCCCAAAAACACGACTAACACAGACAATTTATATATCATTTTAGAATTTTTTATTATTCCCATATAATTAAATTAATTAATAGTGGAAAAGGTATATAAATATATTATACCACTGTTTTGGAAATAAAAAAGCCGCGATGTCTGCATCGTGGCTTGACTCTCTTGAGCTTTCCTCTTTACCTCAAAAGGGTCATTGACTTAACTACATAAAAATCATCGCCCCAGAGGCGGTAGTAATACACACCGCTTGGAGCATTGTTGGCATCCCAGACGACCTGATGGCCGCCCTGACTTTGCTCCTCATCAAGCAGGGTGACAACTTTTTGGCCGAGAGTGTTGAAAACCTCGACCGTGACCTTTCCCGCCTTTGG
>DAOOQN010000011.1:15788-25038 GCA_035388785.1 bacterium | reverse complement strand
AAGAACTTTTGGGACATGCCAACATCAGGACAACCCAGATTTACACCAAAGTGACAAATCCGAGTTTAAAAAATATAAAGAGTCCACTTATTTAAAATTTATGTTTATTGGTGTTGATGCGTCGCGCAGTATATCCACAATTCAAAAAACTGGTGTTGAAAAAGTGTCAGACGAACTGTTACAGCAACTTATTTTGTTGTCATCCCGAGCGGAGGCGAAACTAAGCGAGGCCGAAGTCGAGGGATCTAAAAAACAGATTCCTCCACTTTTAACAGCCATGGAGGTCGGTCGGAATGACAATAATAATGATTTTAATTTTGTTTATTATACTCCACAAAAAATAGATTGGTTACCGCAAGAAAATCCCGTAAAGTCGTTGCACTCCGCCGGGACAAGCCAGAAAATTTTGTATTGGCCGTTTAAGTTTTTGTGGACTCAAATCCGTCTGGGCTGGGAATTAATTTTTCATGCGCCAGAGATCATGTTTTTTCCAGTGCACGCTATGCCGTTAGTTCTGTTTTGTTTGTCATTCCGACCGCAGCGAACGATAGTGAACGAAGTGGAGGAATCTCAAAACAGATCCCTCGACTGCGCTCTGGATGACAAAATAAAAGTATACAAAGTTATTCACGACATTGCCTTTAAAAAACAGCCGCAACTATATTCCTTAAAACAAAAAATTATTCTCAACCTTGATTTGTGGTTGGCTAAAAAGCTATGTACCAAAATTTTTGTGCCCACTTGGGCTGTTAAAGATGATGTACTTAAATATACAAAAATAAATTCAGAAAAAATTATTGTTACGCACTGGGGCTACCACAGAAAAAATTTTCAATTTTCAATTTCTAATTTTCAATGTAAGAAAAAGCAGATTTTATACATTGGCAGAGTGGAGGAGAAGAAAAATATTAGCAATTTAATTAAGGCGTTTAAAATTTTTTACCAAAAAAATTCAGAATACAAATTAATTTTGGCTGGCAAAGTGGATGAGGGGTTTAAAATATCAAATGTCAAATTTCCAATGTCAAATCAATATCAAAATCCAAATGAAGATAGTAGCGTCATTTTTTTGAATTATGTTAGTGAAGCAAAAAAACATGAATTATTGTCAGAGTCATCGGCACTGATTTTGGTTTCCAAAGAGGAGGGTTTTGGTATGCCGCTTTTGGAAGCCTTTGATTTTGGTTTACCTGTTGTTGCTTCAGATATTCCAGTTTTGCTTGAAGTTGGTGGTGAAGCGTGTCTGTATGTTAACCCAGATGCACCAGAAGATATTGCTAATAAACTGTCAGAAATTATGAGTGACAAAAAAATACAGCAAAATTTGATTATTGCCGGTCAAGAACGACTCAAAGAATTTGATTGGGAAAAAACCGCGCAGAAAATATTAAATGAGATTATAAAATAAAAACCCCCTGCTCAGAAATTCATCTGGACAGGAGGGATTCGCGTTGGTGCCTCTTGGAGCCCTGATGCAGACTAGAGCCTCGGTAGCCTGCAATCTGTAAGAACGTCCCGAGTGGCAATTTTATTTTAACAAACCTGTTTTTTTGTGTCAACACCAAGTATGAAATATAAAACTAAATCTAAATTTTGTAGAAATAAAAAGTATGTTATAATCAGCTTATGAAAAAAATTATATTTATCACTCTTACAAGTATTACTTTTATTTTTGCCTTAGTAGGCTTATTTTTTGTTTATGAGCTTTATACTAAGGCCGGTTTTGGTGGGGAAAAGGAGTTTGTGGTGGTTAAAGGCGAAATCTTGAGTGACGTGAGCCAACGCTTGTTGGATCAAAAATTTATTAAATCCAAGTTTATTTTTGAAATTTATTTGCGTTTGAAAAGAGAACAGGGCTCCATTCAAGCCGGAACTTATATTTTAACACCCATGAACACAAAGGAGCTAGCAGATACTTTGGTTTGGGGTAAGGTCGATAATGAAATTGAATTAAAATTTACAGAAGGTCAAACTTTGGAAGATCTGGCAAAAATTTTATTAGATAAAAAAATAATTACTAATAAAAAAGATTTTTTGGATTTTGCTAAAGTTAATAATTTTAAAGATGATTATGATTTTTTAAAAGACATACAAGATGCAAATTTGGAGGGTTTTTTATTTCCAGATACTTATTTAATTTACAAAGACGCGACAGCTGAAGACGTGATTAAAAAAATGTTAGATAATTTTGGTAACAAATTAACTCCAGCTTTGCAGACTGAAATAACAGCTCAAGGCAAAACTCTTTATGATGTTTTAAAGATGGCTTCTATCTTGGAACGTGAAGTCAAGACGGAAACTGATATGAAACTTGCGGCGGGCATTTTATGGCAAAGAATGGTCACCAAAATGGCTTTGCAGGTTGATTCTTCGCTCAAATATATTATTGGTGGTAATAACCCCAGTTTGACACTTAATGAGTTGGACATTGATTCGCCATATAATACGTATAAATATCTTGGTTTGCCACCAACCCCAATTGGTAACCCTGGCATTAAAGCGATTCGGGCGGCTATTTATTCAGAAAAAAGTGATTATTGGTATTATTTGTCTGCCAAAGATTCTGGCGAAACAATTTTTGCCAAAACTTACGAAGAACATAAACAAAACATTGAAAAATATTTAAAATAGCAATTTGACAGAAGATTTTTCTTTTGCTATTATATAGACAAATCAAATTCTCCACAGACTGCGGGTTCTGCGAATTAGCAGTATAAATCCTGCAATAGGAAAATAATATTTTGGCTAACTTTGGCCAATATATATTCTAATCTGTGGTAAAAACAGATTATTTTTATTTTTAACAATAAATTAATATATGGCTAAAACAAAATTACAAAAGAAGGCTTTATTGGAAAAAATTGACACCAGTTTAAAAAATGCCAACGCGGCAGTTTTTTGCGCTTTTAATAATTTACCAGTTAATGAAGATCGGAAATTGAGAGTAAGTTTAAACAAAGAAGCGGTGTCTTATCAGGTGATTAAAAAAACCTTATTGGAAAAAACCCTACTCAAAGGTGACATTAGTAATGTGCCAGCGGAATTAAGTTTTTTAAAGGGTAATATTGGTCTGGCTACCTCAAGCGATGAGGTGGCACCGGCCAAAATTGTGGCAGCTTTTGTTAAGGGTAAGCAAGATTTTAAAATTGTGGGTGGTATCTTGAATCAGGTATGGGTGGATGCGGAAAAAATTATGGCATTGGCTAAATTGCCTTCCAAACTGGAATTAATTGTACAAACCGTGGGCACCATAAAAGCGCCATTGACAGGTTTGGTAAATGTACTGGCAGGAAATTTGCGTGGCTTGGTGAATGCATTAAATGCGATTAAAGATAAGAAATAAATTTTAATAATTAATTACTCAACTTGAAAAATAATTAACAAGTTGTGTTTTATAAGGAAAATATTATGTCAGATGAAAAAAAAGAAGTTAATGTGCCAGAAAAATTTAAAACACTTGTAGCCGAAATTGAAAAAATGTCAGTTTTGGATTTATCCGAACTGGTAAAAATTTTGGAAGAAAAGTTTGGTGTGAGTGCAGCTGCACCCATGATGATGGGAGCCATGCCAGCTGCCGGTGGAGCTGAAGCTGGTGCTAAAGAGGAAAAAACTGAATTTACAGTTGAGCTAACAGCGGCCGGTGCTAACAAAATTGCGGCCATTAAAGCTGTGCGCGAGGTTACTGAACTGGGTTTGAAAGAGGCTAAAGATTTGGTAGAAGCGGCTCCGGCCATTGTTAAAGAAAACCTGAAAAAAGAAGATGCTGAAAGCATAAAAGCAAAGTTGGAAGAGGCTGGCGCGACTGTGACTTTAAAATAAGTTTTTCAATATAAAAACCGCTCTTTTGATAAGTTCAAGGCGGTTTTTATATTTGCATGTTATAATTAAGAAATGAAAGGCGGCGCATATGCCAAGGTAGGAAATAAAAATGGTAAACCGGGTTATCGTACCCAGGCATCTTTTCGTTTGCGAGCTTATAAAAGTGGTTTACAGGCCAAAAATGATTTAAAAACCACTGCTTTTAAGTGGCGTGTTGACAAGAGTGAATAATAAGATTATTGTAGTGAGGTTTATTTTTTAGTTAAATCAATTTCCATAATTTGGGTGTTACAAAGCAACCAAGCCTTATCTTGCTGATTATTGATAACAAAGTTTTGACAAGCAGCAATCTCTGGACTGTTAAACTGTTCTTCTACAGTGCCGGATTTACGTATAGTCAAGAGACGTGTATTGTCAAAATCCAATACGTAAATTTTATCCCAACCGTTTTCGGTGTATAATTTTAAATTATTGCCCAAGGCTTTGCTTAAATTATTAATGGTGAAATTTTGATTTTTACCACGGGTGAAACGATAAATTTTTCCATCATTGGAAACCAGCCAAATATCGCCGTCAACCAAAATTTGAACGGCTTTTTCTGTTATAGCAAAACTATCTTGCAGCCAATTTTGGGTTTGTGGGTTGTTGGATAGAGGTTGTGATATTTTTAGAATTTGTTTTTTTGTTGGATCAAGTGCATAAATTTTATCAGCATAGGGTGACCAGTTGGTAATGGTGGCAGCCAAAAATAGCGATTTGATGTTAGAATTTTTTAAAGACAAATTGTAGGTGACAAATTTACGTTCGCTATTTTGAAAAATTAAATTATCTTGATCCCAGTTTTGGCCGTCAGTGTAGCTGGTATCAATAATTAAAGGTGAAAAAGATTTTTGTGTGGGTTCAATTTGATAGATACTTTTTGCACCAACAGCAAAGAGTTGATCGTTATTTTTGATAAGTGATTTTAGAGCGCTGTTTTCGGCAGTTTCTAAATTGGCTATTGGTGTCAGAATAGCGCTGTAAATGTGGTAAATTTTATTCAGCATGGTTTGAGCCTGTAGCTCCAATTCAGTCGCTTTTGTTTGCCACGGATTGGTGCTGCGTGGCAAACTAACTATGAGTATCTGAGCTTGTTTTAGATTGTTGACAGCTTCTTCTGTGTTTTGATAAATTAAAGCTGCTTCGGCTTGACTAATTTTGTCTTCAATTAATTTTGTTTGGTCAGAAAAATTTTTGGCAGCCAGAGTTGTTTTTTGATGGTTTTTTAAAACAAAAATACCTGCGATAAAGATAATTATTAATAAGACTGAACAGCTGGCAATAATCTTTGAGCGGCGGTTCATTTTTTTTAAATTAGCAAAAAAGGTGGTTGTTTTTTGTGGCAATGACAATAATAGTTGCCAGATATTTTTTATTTTTAACGTAAAATTAACAAATGGATGGGTGGAAAAATGTTTTTTTTCTGTTTGGGTGGTATCAAATTTTATGGTTAATGGTGCAACAGTGGGAGTTATTTTTTTTCTAGCAGTTAAAGTTTTTAAAAAATTGATTTTATTTTTTATAGCCGGCCAGAGATGGGCTGTTAGTACGCCGGTGGTTTTAGTTTCCAGGTTGACCAAGTTAGTCATAGAATCTTGAGCATCAAAAAAATCATTCATGGATTCTTTTGAGGCGGTGGTTGCATAGCTTTCTTCGGGTAATATTTTAAAAATCAAAGCCAAAAAAGAAACCGGATTGACATTTTCTAGGAGCATATTTTTGAAATATTCCACAGCTGGTTCGGGATTGATGGTTTCAATGGTTTTTTTAATTTTTTCACGAGAAAAATAATCAAAGAGAGTTTGGTTGGAAAAAATTAGAACATCGTTAGTTTTGATTTCGCCAGAAACTAAATTAGAAAAAAGACGGGTTTCTTTTCTTTTGGGCGCCAAAATTTCTTTTTCCGGTACAATAGGAATCAATTTATTGTGACGAACAACTAAAGCCTTAATGTTACCAGAAGAAGCCAGATGTAGTTCTTCGTCTTTTAATACACCAGCCAAAATATTTATTTTATGCAAGAGGCCCAGCGCGCCATCTAATAAGTCTGGTAGATTGATGTTGGTTGATTGGCAAGCTTGTTCCAAAGATATCTCAGCATTGGAGGTGGGGGAGCTGTAATAATTTGTAACTATATTTTTGATGATACCTTGAATAATGTCTTTAGCTTTTTTTTCACGCGAAAAAAATTCGATTAAAATAAATAAACGCCCCAAATTGGAGTCTTCCACTAAAGAGTCTTCGGCGATGTAAATATCGCACTTTGAGTTAGATTTGGTGGGGCGCAAAAGTAGTTGTTGATAATGATAATCCATATTTTAAAATTAATTATAGCATACTTTGACTTTTTTCTACAAAAAGTGTAAACTATAAATATAAACAATAAGTTATTTAAAATAAAAATAAAATGAAAAATAAAAGAATGTTAGATTTAAAAAATTTATTGGAAACAGCCGAATTGGCCCTACAACAAGCACAAGGCATTGTGGCCGATTTAACTGGATCTGGTGAAAGCAATTTTTATATCAATCAGGTTAAAGGCTTAAAAAAGATACATAACGGTGCAGAACAAATAATTGAAGGTGTTTTTGATGGTCAAAATATGATTGGTCCAGATGCTAAAGAATATGCCATGCCAGCCAACTATGCGTCTAAGTCAAAGCTGGTGGAAGGCGATGTGATGAAATTAACCATTTTACCCGATGGAACTTTTGTTTATAAACAAATCGGTCCGGTAACTAGAGAAAGGTATAAGGGCAAGTTGGTGTATGATGACAAAAAAGATGAATATCGCGTCATGACTGAGTGGGGAAAAAATTATAAACTTTTAACAGCTTCGGTGACATATTTTAAAGGCGAATCGGGCGATGAAGCCATAATTTTGGTGCCGCAAGGCGGTCAAAGTGTGTGGGCCGCAGTAGAAAATATTATTAAGGCAGGCTCAGAACAAGACGATAAAGCCGATGATTTTGCGGGTGATATGAATTTTGTAAATAAACTTGGTGAGATCAAGTTGAAAACAGATGATTTGGGGCCGCGGGATGAATTGAGCGAGATATAATTGATAGATTTTTTAATAAAAATAAGTCTCTAATTTGAAGGAGCTTATTTTTTATTTTAATTTGCTTTATTTAAGGTAATCAATTAAAATTAGCTTATATGTCACAAACACTTTATCGCAAATATCGGCCGCAATTATTTAGTGAACTGATTGGCCAAAATCATATAAAAATAACTTTAGAAAATGAAATCATGAGCGGGCTAATTGCCCATGCTTTTCTTTTTTCTGGGCCACGCGGAACCGGTAAAACCACAGTCGCCCGTCTACTGGCTAAAGCTTTAAATTGTTACGATAGGAAACAGACAGAATTTGAACCCTGTGGAAAATGTTTGTCCTGTTTGGATATTAAAGAGAATCGTGCTTTGGATGTAATTGAAGTGGACGCTGCTTCACAGACTGGTGTGGACAATATTAGAGAGAATATTGTGGAAAATGTGCGTTTTTCACCTTATCGCGACAAGTATAAGGTTTTTATTATTGATGAGGTGCACATGCTGTCCATTTCGGCTTTTAATGCTTTGCTAAAAACTTTGGAAGAACCGCCGGAAAATACAATTTTTGTTTTATGCACGACTGAATTGTACAAAATTCCCGAGACAATTGTTTCACGCTGTCAGCGTTTTGATTTCAAAAAAATTGATGTTAAAATTTTAACGGCTTATTTAAAAAAGATTGCGCAAAATGAAGGTTTTAAAGTTGATGAGTCGGTGGCAAAAAATATTGCTTTACTGTCCGGTGGTTTTACACGTGATGCTTTAAGTGTTTTGGGACAGGTGTTGTCTTTAGGAAAAAAAGAAATAGGAGAGGCGGATACCCTGGCCATTTTGCCCCGTTCAGATATGACGGCGGTGGTTGAAGTTATTAATTTTTTGGCTCAAAAAAATGCGCGCGCGGCAGTGGAATTAATCAATAAATTGGTGGATGACGGCGCAGATTTGGAACAATTCACTTTAAATTTAATTGACTATTTACGTCAATTGGCCTTGGCTAAATTAGATTTAAAAAATGATGATAATGAAGCCACTTTAGCACAGGCGGAAAATCTGGAGATGGATTTCTTGCTTAAAGCCATGAATGTTTTTATAATTAAATTACCAGCTTTAAAAAATGCGGAGATTATTCAATTACCCTTGGAATTGGGAGTGCTTGAGTTGTGTCAGGGTGTGGTGATTGAGCAAACTATAAAAACAAACTTTAAACCCACACCAGTAATTAAAAAAGAGGTAGTTGTGGAAGAAAAAATTGAACCAGTTGTTGAATTGGCTCAACAAAAAGATGAGTATAAGGCAGAATCAGAAAAAAAAGAAGAAGAAATTTCTTTGGTCAGTGATACAGCAACAGTCTCAACTGTTTCTTTGCAAACTGTTCAAGATCAGTGGTCGGCAGTTGTTAATCAAAGCAAAGAAGTTAATCATTCGGTGACATTAGCTTTGCAAACAGCGCATCCAACGGCCTTGGTTGGCAATAATTTAGAAATTTCTTTTGAACATGGTTTTTATTGTGAAAGATTTAAAGAGGTCAAAGCACGGCAGCTGATTGAGAAGGTGTTAAAAAATGTTTTAAATTGTGATTTAGTGGTCAAATGTGTAACTTTATCAGAAGATAAAAAAAACGAATTAGCGCAAATAAGAGTTAAAAAAGAGCAGGATAATAACGAAGATATTAATCTTTTGTTGGCTGATTTTGGTGGTAAGGTGGTGGAGTGAAGAAAATTTCTAATTTTTAATTTTTAATTTCTAAATAATGTTTTAATTTTTAATTTTAAAATAAAATATAAACATAAGAAATACGGATTTGGGAATTGTATATTTGTTTAAAAATTTAAACATTGGGCATTGTTTGTCCGCCGAAGGCGGATCCGCCTTGGGCGGAAAAATTAGAAATTGAAAATTAGAAATTATCAATGCGGGATCGTCTAGTGGTAGTCGCCTCATCGGCGACCCGCCGTAGAGGCGGGGACAATTAATTACTATTATGTGGTACGTATATAATTTATTAAGTCTAAGGAATTTTAGGATTTACACTGGTAGTACCAGTGATTTGAAGCAACGATTCAGTGACCATAATAATGGAAAAGGTGGAAAATATACTGCCGATAATAGACCTTTTAAACTAATTCACTATGAAGCATTTTTAACTAAAACCGAGGCGATAGAGCAGGAAAATTTTTATAAAACAGGATATGGCAGAGAAGTTTTAAAAAAGAAACTCCACAAAACTTTTGAGGAATTGAAAAAAGATCATGAAAAACAATGATGCGGGATCGTCTAGTGGTAGGACGCCTGACTCTGAATCAGGTAACCGGGGTTCGAATCCCTGTCCCGCAGAAAG
>DAOOQN010000011.1:1374-15688 GCA_035388785.1 bacterium | reverse complement strand
GGGACGCCTGACTCTGAATCAGGTAACCGGGGTTCGAATCCCTGTCCCGCAGAAAGTAGAAGTTAAACATGATTAGGTAGTCGCCTCATCGGCGACCCGCCGTAGAGGCGGGGACGCCTGACTCTGAATCAGGTAACCGGGGTTCGAATCCCTGTCCCGCAGAAAAATAATAATTTTTAATATAATAATTAACTTTGATTCTATGGACAAAAACAATCTTATGGAAAACGATTTCATGGACAATGCTACAATGTCAACTGAGCCAACTGAAACAGTAAAAGTGACAGAAACTTTTGAAGTTTTAGAAAAAAAACCCGAGGCTGAAAAAAAGGTGATAAAAATTAACCGCAAGGCTGTTGTGATTGCGGTAATTGTTATTGCGGTGCTGGTGTTAGCGTATTTTTTGAAAGGTTTATTTATTGCTGCCACGGTCAATGGTAGTCCAATTGGGCGTTTGTCAGTTATTCAAAAATTGGAAAAAGCCTCTGGCAAAAATTTGATTGATTCAATAATTAGTACCAAATTGGTGAATGCTGAAGCTGTGGCCAAAAATATAATGGTTAGCGATGAGGAAGTTGACACGCAAATAAAAACAATTGAAGCCCAAGTTACAGCGCAAGGCGGGACCTTGGATGCAGCGTTGGCTTTGCAAGGCATGAGCAGAGAAGATCTAAAAGAACAGATTGTCTTTCAAAAACAGGTAGAAAAATTAGTGGCTGATAAGGTGACAGTAACTGATGAAGAGGTGACAAAATACATTGCGGATAATAAAATTACCGTTCCGGCCGGACAGGAAGCCGTGGCAAATTCGCAGATAAAAACTGAACTTAGCAATCAAAAATTAAATACAGCCGCCGAAGCATTAATCACCACACTAAAATCGCAAGCCAAGATTAATTATTTTGTGAAGTATTAATTTTAATTAGAGGTGCAAATAAAAAGAGACGCTTTTAAGTGTCTCTTTTTTTATGCGTACGTGTTATAATTAAGAGTAATAAGATTTTAAATTATCCACTAAAATTTTTTGTGGATAAAAAAATAAAATTATGCTTGCAATTATTAAGACCAGTCGGAGCTTTGGAATTAAAAAAATAGTTACTACGTTTGCTCTCGCCGCGATTTTTTTCAGCGGTTTTTTTGCGTCACAAATTTTGCCGGTTAAAGCACTGATATTTGTCCCTGGTGCCATAGAAGGCCGTGTGAGCGAAATTAATACTGGTCAAAATTTGGCTGATATACACTTAATTCTATGGAATAAGCTTGATATTGCGACAGAATGTTCAACAAGTGATAATTTACCACCTTATTATTGTGAAGTTGGTAGACCAAGAGGCTATCAAACATACACTGATAATAATGGATATTATATTTTTTCGGAGATAGGTTTTTATTTTGCTGAAATTGAATTAGTAATAGAATCCGAATATTTTGAACCGCAAATAATTATTAATCCACACAGTGGTCTCTGGTATGATCCGGCTGTTTTGAATATCCAACTGACTCCCAAAGAGCCAGATCCGGTAATTTTAATTCCGGGAATTTTGGGTAGCTGGCAAAGAGAGGTGTGTGAAACCAATCCTGTAACTAATTTGTTTGGCTGCAACTTGGAATATGTGCCAGATCCAATTTTAAACACCTATGACAGTTTGTGGCAGGCTTTAATTAATGTGGGTTATCAAAAAAATGTCAATTTGTTTGCTTTGGGTTACAATTGGCGTTTGGACAACAATATTACAGCTGAACTTTTAAAGCAAAAAATAGTCGAAGTTAAACAGATTACTGGTAAAAGCAAGGTGGACTTGGTGGTACATTCTATGGGTGGGTTAGTGGCTCGCGCCTATATTCAAGGCACTGATTACGCTGATGATGTGGATCAATTAATTTTTCTTGGCACACCACAGTTGGGTTCGCCAGAAGCTTATGAAAAATATGAAGCATTTGAAGGATTTCAAGAACAAGAAGAATTGGTAGCGAAAGCATATTTTGGTGTCGAAGCACTATTGAATGGTTATACTGATGTAATAAATTACGTTAGAGAAAAAGTTGTAGCTTTGGGTCAACTTTTACCAAATTATGATTATCTAAAAAAGAAAGAGGGCGAAAATTGGGTTTTTAGAACATATCCAACTGAAAATTATGCGCAAAATAATTTTTTGGAAAATTTAAATTCAATTGCAGGTGTAAGTTTATTAAAACAAAGAGTCAGGGTTACCAACATTGTGAGTGATTATCAAACAAGAGATACAGTTGCTTCGATTAGAACCGTGGCCGACCCAGATGTTACTGATAATAAATGGTTACACGGTTATCCGGAAAATTATGGTAATACCGCCACTGATCAAGGCTTGGAATATGGAGCTGGCGATGGCACAGTGCCAATGCTTAGTGCGGATGGATTGCCGGGCGTAACCAAAGTTGTCTGTGAAGGTGGTCCAATACATCGTGCCATGCCCACAGAATGTCAGCGTCATGTGGTTCAGGCTTTAACTGGCAAATGGCCAACTGAAATTTTTAGGGCTAATATTGTTGAAAAATTGCTTTTAATTTATGTGCACTCGCCAGTTAAATTTCAGGTCATTGATCAAAATGGGCAAGTGACGGGTACTAATTTTACTGATAGCAGTGGTTTGGAAGGTATTCCCGAATCTTTATTTGATGAGGCAAGTGGTTTTGTTTTTATTAAAAATCCAATCAATGGTGAATACAAAATTAATGTGCTGGGCATAGACAGTGGTGGAGCTTATGGTTTGTCTGTAGATAGCATTAATAACTCGGGCGAGCAGCAGAGTTTGGTGCATGGCACAATTGCAACAGGTGAGGTGCAAAATTATAAAATTAATTATGATAATACTGCAGTTGCGCCAGTCGTCATTGAAGAAATTAAGACAAAAATTACTATTGATGATATAATTAAGGATGTTAAAAATATTGCGGCTAGCGGTGGTTTTAAACAGAAAAATTTGGATAAAATTTTAATCACACAACTTAATTTAGCCAAAAGATGGGAAGGCAGGTTGGCTGCGGCCAACAAGGATTGGCAAAAAAAGATTTATCAAAATTTAATTTTAACTGATGTGCGAGTGGTAGAAAATTTATTAAAAGTGTGGTTAAAGACTAAAAAAATAAATCAGGCGTCTTATGATATTTTAATTAAAGATTTTAATCTTTTTATTCAACAATATAAATAATTTATCACTTGATAGTCTCTGGATCCCCACTTTCGCGGGGATGACAGAGAAAAAATGTTAATTTTATGAATAAATTTAAAAAACCATTACCTATTGTTTTACAAGCTATCGTCATTTATGTTAGCTCACTGATATTAAGTTTAATTTTTAGTGGTTTGATTGGTAAATTATATCGATATGTGGTTGGGTCATACATTGGTGATACAATGTTTATTATAGGTGGTGAAGGATTTAATAATTTTTTAGGCGGTTCTATTTGGGGATATTTATTTTTTATTGGATTATTTATTGGAATCTTTATTGGTAGAAAATTTTGGTTAATATGGTTGGTTGGTTTTGTATTGTTAGGATGGTTATCTCTTTGGTCATTAAAAATTTTTATTATTAGCATTGGAATTTCTATTTTGGGTTTTCTCCTGGGCAAACTAATTTTGTTGGTGTATAAGAAGATAAAAAAATAAAAATCTACAAAATATATTTTTATGTAAAAAACCATCTTAAATAGCGGGTTTTTTGTTTTTAAATTGAAACTTGATTTTTTGGTGTTAATATGTTAGTTTAGAATCAAACATTGTTCTTTTTCAACAATTGCTCATTAACACAACGGGAGGTGGATTATGGAACTGTTTTTTGATTTGATTTGGGTATCGATTTTGGCTATTGTGTTTTTTGTTGTAGCCATTATAAAGTCGATGCTCTATCTTGCAAAACACCCATTCTGGCTCGGGATGGGATATGCTTTTTATTTGCTGGTGGTTTATATCGGCCATCAGCAGTGGTTCAAAGCCGGTATGGCTGTTCAGGCCATGCTTTTGACCGCATTATTTTTGCTGCCAAAGGAATGGGAATGGGGGAAACACGCAGATTGGGCAAAGATTGGGGTTTTTGTCACGTTTTGTTTATTATTTGTATTATCATTCGTGGCTGATTCGTGGCCACCGGCGGTGCTTATTTATCTGCCCGCTGCTATTGCAACGGCGCTTATCCCTATAGGTAAACCAAACATTCAAAATAGATAAAAGGGAAGTATTATGATGAAGGGAAAAAAGAAAAAACCAGCCGAAACCAGGACCAAGGAATCGATTGAAAAGTATCTGGAGGAGATCGGCGGATTTTCGCCGCTGCCTCCGGAAGAAGAGGTCGCTTTGGCCCGTCGTATTCGCAAGGGCGACGAAGAAGCTTTGGACAAGCTCGTCAAGGCCAACCTGCGATTTGTCGTCAGCGTCGCCAAGGAATACCAGGGCCAGGGATTGCCGTTGCAGGATTTGATCAGCGAAGGCAATCTTGGGCTCATCAAAGCAGTCCAGCGCTTTGATGAAACCAGAGGTTTCAAATTCATCTCTTATGCCGTGTGGTGGGTTCGTCAAACGATTCTGCAGGCACTGGCGGAGCAATCTCGTTTGGTGCGCCTGCCAATCAATCGCATTGGAGCGATTAACAAGGTCGGCCGCGCGCTCGAAGCTCTTGAAAAAGAGTATGGCCGTGAACCCAGTATGGATGAAATCGCCATCCATATGGACATAAGCTCATATGAAGTGGCAGACGCTCTCAAGATTTCCGCGCGACACCTCTCTCTTGATGAACCTTTCGGTTCTAGGGGAGATGAGATGCGGTTTCTAAGCGGCGGTCTTTTTAAGATTCAGCCCAGTGGTAGTCTGATTGACTTGCTCGTTAATGACTCTTGCGAGCCGCCGGATATTGAGCTAATAAAATTATCTCTCCGTATCGAGGTTGAGGAGGCTCTTTGGACCCTTAAACCTAAACACAGAGAGGTGATTGAACTTTATTTCGGGTTGGGTGGTGCTCGGCCTCTGAATCAACAGGAAATTGCCCGCGAACTAAGGCGAACTCCAGAGGCGATTAGACAAAGACTGGATAAGGCGCTTAATTTATTGCGTCTGCCGTCTAGGAGGGAGCCTTTGAGAAGATATTTGGGTTGAAGGTTGGCCTCTGTATCCACGATACAGGGGCTTTTTTATTTGCTTAAAAGAGTTAAAAGTGAGAAAATTAATAAATAAGGAATTATTTTTTATGTTGGAAAAACTTTCTCAAACAGAAATAAAATTTTTTAAAAAATTTAATACACCGACCAAAATCCAAGATTTTCTAGATACTTTAAAAATAAATTTTGAAGAAGATGGTGATACCTATTTATCTCCTCGTATGGTTTTGGAAAAAGGGATTTGCCATTGTGCAGAAGGAGCAATTTTGGCCGCGTTCATGTTGCGCGTAAATGGTTTTCCGCCTCTGGTGGTTGATTTAAAAGCTGACGAAAAATATGACGTTGATCATGTGGTGGCTGTTTTTAAAATAGCTGGTAAGTGGGGCGCGATTTCCAAAACCAACCATGCAGTGTTGCGTTATCGCGAGCCACTTTACAATTCAATTCGTGAATTAGTTATGAGTTTTTTTCATGAATATTTGGATGATTTTGGTAGAAAAAATTTACGCAGTTTTTCTGGGCCCGTGAATTTAAAAAAATTTGACAAAATGGGTTGGATGACAACCAGAGAAGAAATTGATTATATACCGGAATATTTGGATGAGGTAAAGCATTTTTCAATTTTAAACAAAAAACAAGTCAAAAATCTAAGACCAGCCGATCCGCTTGAGATTAAAATCGGCCAGATTGTTGAATGGCAAAGCAAAATAAAAAAATAGACACTTTTTATGGCAGATATTAAAATTGATAAAATAATTCGTTCGTCCAGAAAAACTATTGCTCTGGTGGTGTCAAATGATGCCTCGTTAATCGTGCGTGCTCCACTGAGAGTGAGTTTGGAATATATCCAAAATTTGGTTTTTAAAAAAAGAACTTGGATTGATAAAAAAAAACAGCAGGTTTTACAACAAGCTAAATTTATAAAAAATAAAGAATTTGTAGATGGGGAAGTTTTTTTATATTTAGGTCAGTTGTATAAATTAAAAATTTGGCATGGGGAGAATATTGTTTTAACAGATGTTTTAAATTTTCCAACCAAATATTTAAAAGTGGCCAAACAAATAATGACAGCTTGGTATAAACAAAGAGCTTTGGAAATAATTACAGATAGAGCTAAATTTTACAGCCAATTGACTGGTTGGAAGTATAAAACAATAAAAATTACTGGCGCAGTAAAGCGGTGGGGTTCATGCGGGCCGAGTGGTTCAATTAATTTTAGTTGGCGGCTGGCCATGGCACCCCTTGCGGTGATTGATTATGTGGTTTTGCATGAACTGGCTCATGTGGTGGAAAAAAATCATGCGGCCAAATTTTGGCAGCAAGTTAAAAGATTTATGCCAGATTATAAAATACGGCAAAAATGGTTAAAAGAAAATGGCAAGCTTTTGAGTTTATAAATTTATATATAAAACTATATTTTGGCTATAAACAATGTATAAAAATAGTGTTATAATTTATTTGTATGAAAATAAAAAATATTTTTAAAGTTTTAACTGTGGGTGGGGCAGTGCAGGATGTTGCTTTTCACTCAGATGCGGGTGTGTTAATTGATAACATCAACAATGATTTAACCAAGCAAAAATTGGTTGGTTTTGAATATGGCGCCAAAATTAATGTTAAGGATGTGGCAATTACTTTTGGTGGTGGGGCAGCCAATAGCGCGGTTTGTTTGGCGCGGCTACAAGCGGCAGTGACAGCTTTGGTTGCCGTGGGTGATGACCAGACAGGAAAAAATATTATTGCTAATTTAAAGCGTGAAAAAATTAATACAAAATTTATTTCAACGGTTAAGCAGGTAAGTGGTTTTTCAGTTTTAATAACTTACGGCAAAAAAAGACAAGACCATGTTTTGTTCACTTATCGTGGGGCCAATGAGGATTTAAAAGTCAAGCTGGAACAAATCCAAAATTTGAAGCCAGCTTGGATTTATTTGGCCGCACTGTCAGGTGAAAATTGGGAAAGAATTTTATATGGTATTTTTGCTGGAGCCAAAAAATGTGCTGGGCGGGTGGCTTGGAATCCAGGTAATTTACAATTGGCAGCTGGTTTAGAAAAAATAAAAAATTATTTAAAAAATACTGATATTTTGATTGTTAATAAAGACGAGGCCGTTCAACTTTTGGGAGTTAATAAAATAGTTAATACAAATCCCAGAAAACTTTTAATGGATTTGCGTAATTATTGTTCTGGGGTCATTGTTTTAACGGCTGGTGAGCTGGGAGCATACGCCTTGATGGACAAAGATTTGTTTTACCAGCCGGTTGTAAGTTTGCGGAAAAAAGATACGGTGGGAGTGGGGGATGCATTTGGTTCCACATTTGTGTGGGCTTTTAATTTTTTTAAACAAGATGTCCAAAAAGCATTATTGGCAGCCAGCTTGAACGCAGCTGCTGTTATTAATCAACCCGGAGCTCAAGCTGGTTTGTTGCAGCGAGAAGATTTGTTGGCTCTTTTAAAAGAGTATTAACAAAAGATAAAATAATAATTTTAATAAAATCCTTAAAAATAGGATTTTTTTATTTTTTAATTATTTTTTAATTATTTTTTAATTTATTTTTTATTATTTTTATAGTATAATATAAGCATAATTGAGCTTGGTGGATAACTTTATCAAATTAAAACATAAAAAGTGGAAACACAAGAAATAAATATAAAAAAAAGCAGAGGCCGACCGAAAAAAGTTTTAACTTCTGAAGAGCTGGCCGCTGTTTTGAATAAACCAAAATTACCACGTGGTCGTCCGCATAAAATTTTAAGTGCGGAAGAAATTTTAGCTTTGCAGAATTTGACCAAACGTCCGCGTGGTCGACCAAAAAAAGAGATAGACGCTGAAGTTGTTAGCAGCCAAGAGGTAAGACAACGCGGTCGTCCGCATAAAATTTTAACACCTCAAGAGGAATGGGTATTTAAATATGCGCCAAGAAAAGAAAGTCGTGGCCGGCCGCAGAAAAACCATGTTTTATCAATGGCACTGCCACAAATTTTAGCAACCAGTGTTAATGATGAAAATTATGTGGCAATTAATTTGCCAGCTGCACCGGTGGTACCAAATTTAGCCACAAAAAAAGATGAAATGCAGATGGAAAATTCCACGTCAGTTTTAGATGATGCAGAATTAGAATTAGTTGATGTGGGAGCGATGAATGTTAAAGATCAACAATCAATAAATCAAACACAGGGCACAATAGAAACAGAAAAAAAAGCGCCAGTTTTGTCGTGGGAAGAGTTGAAAGAAAAAATTGTTTTACCTGAGTTTAATGATAATTATATTTTTCCGTGGAGTGAAGAAAATGGTAATCTTGTTAAAGCAGCCAAAGAAGAAAAAACAACCACCGCAAAACCATTGAGCGGTTTACATAAGGTGCTGGTGCGCGATGCACGAGAACCATCGGCTTATGTTTTGGATTTGAAAAAAAATTTACCAAAAATTATTACAACTGCCAACGCGGATAGTAGGTCAGATGAAGTAGAGTACCTATGGGATAGTCAAGCAAAGATTAAAAATCAATCTAATATTGCGGGTGTGTTAAATTTTGAATTACCAAACGATGTCATGACAATGGTGCACATGAAAGAACTCAAAGACAATGTTCGGCGTGTTAAAAAAGATAGAAATTTAAAGGTTGATTTTGCAAATGATTTTTTAAACTCAACTCAATTTAATACTACAACAAGCCCCGCTTCCTATGGCATAAAAAATAAGATTGGATTTTTTGATGCGGTTTTAACGGTTTTTGGAAAATTACTTTATAAAATTTGGCGTATTTTGACTGCACCATTTAGATTCTTGGATTTTGTGGTGGATAGTATTTTAAAAGGGATTTGGTTGGTTGTAAAATTTATTTTTATACAGACGACAAAGTTGTTGCGGCTAAATTTAGTTTATATTACAAAAATGTTTAGTTATTTAGTCGATTCAATCAGCGTCATTTTTAGAAACCGTAATGCTGTTCGTCAACTAGCCGTCAACACCGATGCACCTGAAATTGTAATTAGAACAAATAGATTTAATTTTAAACCGATTTTAAGTTTTTTAGTCCTAGCGGTAGTGGTCGTGGTACCATTTGGCGCTTGGCATTTGTATCAAGAAGGTAAAACAGTGCAAGGCAGTGTTTTGGGCGCGTCTTTACTGGGAGTTGATTATTTTAAAAATGCTGCTAAAACTCTGTCGCAACAGGATATGGCCCAGGCTTTGCAACAGTTTAAAAAAGCTGAAACTTCTTTTAAGTTGGCACAAACTGAAGTTGATGGTTTGGGAGTTTTGAATAGTTGGTTGGTGAATTTGATACCACAAGTCAAAAATGGTGGAAATTTATTACGGGCAGGTGAATTGGCGGCTGGCATTGGTCAAGAGTTGACACGCGGTTTGGCTATTTTTAATAAAACAACGGTTGACGCTAGCGCAAAGACCGAAATTTGTGATTCCTTACCAAATGCAACAGAAAAATGTACCAATATAAATGATCTTGATTTGACCAGCCGTATTAGTTATTTTAAGAATATTTTAGATCAGGAAGAAGTTAATTTTAATGAATTAACCGAGATTTTAGCCAAAACTGATATAAAAGAATTACCACAAGATAAACAAGCTGAAATGTTGGTAATTAAAGATAGTGTGGGTTTTATCAAAAAAGGTTATGATGAATTACGTCAATTGTTGGGGTTTTCTTTAAATTTTTTGGGTGCTGAAGAAACCAAACGTTATCTGGTAATTTTTCAAAATTCAAATGAACTGCGGCCAACCGGTGGTTTTATGGGGTCGTTTGCGGTGGTTGACATTGCGCGTGGTAAAGTCAAGAAAATTGATGTACCGGGTGGAGGATTGTATGATTTAAAAGGTTCTAGCCAGACCAATGTCGCGGCACCCATGCCGTTGCAAGTTTTTTCACCAGCCTGGCAAATTTGGAATGCTAACTGGTTTCCTGATTGGCCGACTTCGGCTGCAAAAATAGTTTGGTTTTATGAAAACAATGCCGGAGGTTCCAGTGTGGATGGTGTTATTTCTTTAACGCAGGATGTGGTGGAAGATCTATTAAAAAATACTGGGCCATTAGAAATGAAAGATTATAGCAAGACTTTAACAGCTGATAATTTTACTCAAGAGGTACAAGCAGCGGTGGAAATTGAATATGATAGAGAGGAAAATAAACCCAAACAAATTATTGCTGATATGACACCAATTTTGTTACAGCGTTTGATTAGTGCTGATGGTCAGGATTATTTTAAGAATATTTTATCTTTGAGCCAAGCTTTGACAGAAAAAAAGGTTTTATTATATTTTATTGATCCACTGGAACAAGCCGTGGTGGATCGGTTTAATTGGAGCGGTCGTTTACAAGAAATAACTCCAGAACAGGATTATTTGATGATTGTGCATACTAATATTTCTGGTGGTAAGGCTGATGGGGTCATAAAAAATCAAATTAAACATACGGCTGAAATACAAGCGGACGGTTCAATTATAGACACAATCTCATTAACACGCAGTCATCAAGGTTCGCCAGAAAAAATGTTTGAAAAGGATAATAATGTTGATTATGTGCGTTTTTATGTACCGAAAGGGGCAAAATTAATTTCAACTAGTGGGTTTAACTTTAATCCAGATTATTTATTTACCGCAGCGACGGATAATTTAATACCAGACAAAACTTTGGCTGAAGTGGAAAAAGATGTTTCCATTGATGAAGCCTCGCATACACGTATTAGTCAGGAATTTAATAAAACAGTTTTTGGTAACTGGATACAAGTCGCGCCAGGACAAAGCCGAGTGGTAGAAATAAAATATCTTTTACCTTTTAAAATGACGCTTAAAAATAACCAAAGCCGGATTGCCAGTTGGGTGAGTGCTATCTTAAATAAAAATGAACAGTTTAAATATACTTTTTTTGCGGATAAACAATTGGGGATGAGCGGTATTGATTTTAATAGTCAATTGATTTTACCGAGCGATTTTTCTATTCAAGACACCATGACCAGTGATGAACTCAAGGTTAATAATCAGCAAGTTATGTTTTCAACTAATTTGACAACTAGTGGGTATTATGGAGTGGTGATAGAAAAATAGATGTATTATTATTGTTCTATATTAGCCAATTTATTAACTTATCCACATTTTGTCTATTGACAACTTTTTCTTTATATGTTATACTCTCTTTAGTTGAAGAAGAGAGAAATAAAGATGGCAGAAAATCTCTTTTCTTCATTTTCAAGTGAAAAGAGATTTTTTGTTTTTTGAACCCGTTAATTTGAAGATTTGCTGTTTGGTATTGTCCCTCGTGGATAGTATTAAACACAGTCTTCATATTTGTAGGTTTAAAATGATTGCAGATATGGAGATTAGTTCGCAGTCTAGAAAAGGAAGAATTTGGCTTTAGCTCGATTCACTCCTTTGACGGATTGTTTGTAAATCACTCTAATTTATTAGAAAAAGATTTACTCCTTTAAACCATGCTCCTAATTTTAGGAATTAATTTTCATGGTTATATTTAGTGCGACTTCTCCGGACGCACTAAGCTAATCTCCAGATCTGTGAATGTTTTACACACCAAGTGAGTGGTCAAAAATTAGACAAAGCGCTAGCGTTTTGTCTAATTTTATGGTATGCTACAAAATAGCCACGGTGGATACTTTTTGGTTTTAAAGGTGTTGGTTAAAACGAGTTTAGGATTAAATCAAATTACTGGCACTTTGCTAGCAATAGCGAACGCCAAATTTGAACAATTCAAAATCTCTCTTCTCAAAATCTTCATTTTAATCCCAAACCTTGGACGGCTCTTTAGGGAGCCAGCCAACACCTTTAAGACCAGAAAATAAAAACCTTGTTTTTAATTTAAAAGCAGGGTTTTTATTTTTGTAATTTTATGTTTTTTCTGATAGAATAAGGACATGAATAATATGAGGAATTTTTGCATTATTGCCCACATTGATCACGGTAAGTCAACTTTGGCTGACCGTTTTTTGGAAGTGACCAAAACCGTGGAAAAAAGAAAAATGAAAGAGCAGCTTTTGGATCAAATGGATTTGGAACGCGAACGGGGTATTACCATAAAATTGCAACCAGTGAGGATGGACTATCAACTCAATACAAAAGAAGAAAAATACATTTTAAATTTGATTGATACGCCGGGTCATGTAGATTTTGCTTATGAAGTTTCACGTTCACTAGCGGCAGTGGAAGGTGCTATTTTGTTGGTGGATGCTGTGCAGGGTGTGCAAGCACAAACACTGGCTAATTATCATTTGGCGGTGGAACAGGGTTTAAAAATTATTCCAGTCATTAATAAAATTGATTTGCCAAGCGCTCGGGTCAAAGAAGTGGAAGAAGAACTAAAAGAAATTTTGGTAGAAAGTTTGGAGGATGATTTTAAAATACTTTATGCTTCAGGTAAAACCGGGGAGGGAGTGGATAAAATTTTAGAGGAAATTGTTTTAAAAGTTCCGATGCCAACCGGTGAAATTAATAAACCAGCTCAGGCATTAATTTTTGATTCGGTTTATGATGATTATCGGGGAGTCGTGGCTTATGTGCGATTGATGAACGGTGAAATCAAAAGGGGTGATAAAATTTATTTAATTGGTACCAAAACAGACAGTGAGGTTTTGGAGGTGGGCTATTTTAAACCCCAGATGGTTAAAAGCGAATTACTTCAAGCTGGTGAAATTGGCTACATAGTTACAGGTTTTAAAGACATATCTTCTTGTAAGGTGGGCGACACGATTATAAAAAATACAGATAAGTTGCAAGCTAGTACCTTGCATTTAGTTGGTTATAAAGAAGTTAAACCCATGGTGTTTGCTGGTTTCTTTTGTAAAGAAGGTGTGGAGTTGGAAGATTTACGTGAGGGTTTGGAAAAAGTACGTTTAACCGATGCCTCGCTTTATTTTGAGCCAGAAAATTCACCGGCTTTGGGTCCTGGTTTTCGGTGTGGTTTTTTGGGCTTGTTGCATCTAGAAATTATTCAGGAACGCTTAAGGCGTGAACATCAGTTGGATCTAATGGTGACTGTACCGAGCGTGGCATATAAGTTAATAGAAAAAAATAAAGAATGCATTATTCGTTCACCGCAAGAATTGCCAAATAATTTAAATAGTGTCTCGGTCGAAGAACCGTGGGTAAAAATTGATGTCATTACACCGAAAGAGTTTTTGGGCGGTATTATGAAATTGGTGGCGGAAAAACGCGGTCAACACACGGAAACAAACTATCTTTCGGAAACCAGAATTAATTTACACTATGAATTGCCGCTTTCTGCTTTGCTGACTGATTTTTATGATAAACTAAAAAGCGTGTCTTCGGGCTACGCCTCACTAAATTATGAAGTACTGGGCTATCGTCCATGCGCGGTTGAAAGATTGGATATTGTTGTATCAGATGAGATGGTAGATTCTTTGGCAACGATTGTCTATCGCGATGCAGCTTACGAAGTGGGTCGCAAAATTGTGGATGCCTTAAAAGATACTTTGTCGCGGCAGATGTTTGAAATTAGAATCCAAGCGGTTTTGGGCTATCAAAACATCGGTCATCAAAAGGGTGGCAAGGTGATTGCTTCAGCGCGCGTGGCACCGTATCGTAAAGACGTGGTTGGTTATTTGTATGGCGGTGATGTGTCAAGAAAGATAAAACTTTTAGAGAAACAGAAAAAAGGTAAAAAGAAAATGTTGGCACTAGGGCACGGCAAGGTGGATATACCGCCTGAGGCTTATTTGGCAGTTTTAAAAAGATAAATAAGATTTAAAAAAATAAAAATATGAAAAGAAAAAAAGTTGTAAAAGTTTTTTGGATAATTTTGTCCTTTTTTGTTATTTTTAGCATGGTAGCTTGGATGCTGGTTTAGTTTTTATGCTATAATAAAAGCATGCAAAAACAAACTTCAAAATTTTTATCTTTTTTTTATTCACGCTGGTTTATTATTTTAAGTTTGGCTTTAATCGTGTTGCTTTTGTTGTCATATAACCGTGAGATGCAAAGACAGAAAAAAATTAATGAAAAAATTTTAGAATTAAGAAATGAGGCCTTAACACTGGAGCAATCAAATTTTAAACTAGCGCGCATGCTGAATTATGTGCAAAGTGAAGAATTTGTGGAACTGGAAGCCAGAAAAAATTTAAATTATAAAAAGCCGGGCGAGAAAGTAATTGTCATTACTGAGAATAATAATAATGAAGATGGTGCAAAAAAAGCAGA
>DAOOQN010000011.1:0-1274 GCA_035388785.1 bacterium | reverse complement strand
ATAAGATACGGGTTCGATTCCCGTTACCCGCTTTTCAAAAAAATATTTTTTATTAAATCTTTTTTATGACTAAATTAATACGTTACGGATTTTTACACTCTTTGGGCGTGCTTATTTATGTAATTTTCGTCGCTAATTTTATGTCAAGGGCTGAAAACTGGTTTGGTCAGATGAACGGGGCTTTGGGCGCGGCCGCTTTTTTGTTATTATTTGTTTTTTCTGCCACTTTTGTGGCTGGCTTGGTCTTGGGTAAACCCGTTCTTATGTATCTGGAGGGCAACAAAAAAAATGCTTTAACATTGTTGTTTTATACAGTTGGTTGGCTTTTTGTGTGGCTGATATTATTTTTTGTTATATTGGTTTTTATTTAATTATTAATAAATTTATGTAAGCCGACTTAGCTCAATTGGTAGAGCAATGGTATCGTAAACCATAGGTTGTCGGTTCGATTCCGACAGTCGGCTTTTTAAAAAAATTATGTTAAAAAATAAATTATTTATTGCATTGTTTGTTCTGGTGAGTGGTTTGTGTTTTTGTTTGCCGGCTATGGCAGTAGAATTAGCTACCAGTACTCCAACTTCAACCGCAGAAAATCTTATTTTGCCAGAGACTACAATTATTCAACCGTGGGCAAATTTTGAATCAAATTACGCGGTTGATAAGAGTATTGGTCAGGATTATTATTTAAAAAATGATTTAAATAATTTTTCCGTGCACGTAAAAACTGGTACTACAGAACAGAATTTAAATATTGTATTACGTGAGCTTAATTCTAGTTGGTTTCCAACTGGAGTGACGGTTGATGAAAATTGGACGCCAAATAATCTGGAAAGAATTTCTCCAGTTTATGAATATGATTTTATAACTGACGGAAAGGTGGAGGCTTTTAGCGCGCCAATCGCTTTAAATCTAAAAATGGAACCACTTTTGGATAGCGCAGGTAGCACTGATATGCGGCATAAGATTTGGCATTTTTGGGATAAGAATAAAAATGTTTGGCGACCATTACGCAGTGTGGCAGATCTAGATCATGCTATAACTGGTGCGCGAACCTATCAATCTTACGGGATTGTGGCGCTTTTTATTGCCAAAGTAGAATATGAAGCCTGGGCTTCGTGGTATGCTGATAGTTTGACCCCCAGTTCAAAATATAATGGTGCTTCCAATATGTATAAAATTGGAACAAAAGTAAAAGTTTGTCGTTTAGATAATTTAAATAAATGTGTTAAAATTAAAATAGTTTCTACGGGTCCATATGTTGATAACCGCATTGT
>DAOOQN010000010.1:25963-32560 GCA_035388785.1 bacterium | reverse complement strand
AAGCGCAAGCAGGGGATGATGATTATATTTTGGCTATGGAATATGGCATGCCACCAATTTCTGGTTTTGGACTGGGAGTAGAGCGCCTCTTAACGCTTTTAACGCAACAAACGAATTTGCGAGATGTGGTGTTGTTTCCGTTGATGCGACCGCTGGAGAAACTATAAAGTAGTATGTATAATGTATCATGGGAAATGATTTATGCGAATAATTATTATAGAAAATTTTATTATATAAATTTTCAGCAATAAATTTTTATGACAAAAACCATTGAAAAGATTTTAATAGCTGCGCAAATTGGTTCTGGTGTAGGAGTTGCTCGATCAGTAGAAGGGAAAATATCTTCTAATGTAGGTATAGAAGAAAATCAAAAAAATGATAAAAAGGAAGGTTTAACAGAAGAAGAAATATATAACAACCTAAAAGATGAGAAAGCTAGATGGAATTTTTGGATGAATCGAAAAGGTAGTTTTTCTATACAACAAATAGAAGCTTTGGCAATGATAGAAAATTTGAATGTTGCCTATAATTTTAAAAACATGTTTGGTGACATATCGGCAGAAAGACTTAAAGATGTAGCCACTTACTTGAATAGTGTTATAAAAAACAATCAACAAAGAGAGGGATTTTATACTTTACAGCGTTGTGGTCTTATTGATTTATCAAAACCAGTGGAAGAGTTGCAGAAAGAAAATTGGGGACAACTTCTCGAGTACTTTAAAAATGAATATCAAGCGATAGCCTTGGAGAGTGTTATTTTTTATCGCAATGGATCTTCAAGTAATAATTATAAAATACGTGGTTGGCAACAAATATTAGATTGGATTAAGGCACTAGCTTGGATCGACGATCAAAAAAAATTAGATTTTTTTAGAGCCGGTCGACTTCCATTATTTGTCACCTTAGACAATATGGATGATATTCGTAGTATAACTGAAGAAGTTTGTTCTTTAGATGATGAAATTTATAATCAGATGAAGTCTTGTATTGTTAACACAAAAGACAATGCCGTTTGGGAAGAGGTTTTAGAAAAGGCCAAGAAAATGTTAGAGGATTTTAAAAAATAATCAAATCAACAAAAACACCGTTTTAAATTTTAGAAAAATAAAAAACAATAATTTAGATTTTAATTAATGAATGAGTTTTATTTTTTTGCACCAAAAACAGGACTGATTGATTGGTGGTCAGCAGCACATCTAATCTGGGGTTGGATATTGGGTGGAGCTTTTGTATTATTAAGAAATAAATTTTTATTTTTTAAAAAAATAAAATATTTTTTTCTGAGCGGTTTGGTAATATCAGTTATTTGGGAAATTTTGGAGGTGTTAGCCAGGTTGTACGGCAAACACCTGAACGTCTTTTTGGTGAAACCTATGGCAGAACATGAAAATTTAATAAATGCTGTAAGCGATATTGTGGTCAACATGATTGGTTTGGTAATAGTTTTTTTATTATTTTATTCGCAAAATCAGCTAGAAAAAAATAATAAAATCAAAAAAGAAGAACTATAAATAATGAGGATTGCTTAATATATATTATAAAAAATAAAAAATTACTTAATTTTATAATATAATTTAATAGTTAAATAAGTTTTTTATGAATTTTGTACCAAACAATGATGCATTAGCCACAAATCAACCCACAGCAGAGGTGCAACAAAATAATCAAGAAACAAACAAGCAATATGATGATTTAAAAACAGAAATTGAAAGAACGAAATATTGGATGAAAAAAGGCTATAGATTAGAAGAAGCCGAGGTATTGGCAAAAATAGAAATGGAGGGAATGTGTATCTATTTATTGGGAGTAGCCACATTTGATCAAATTAGTGTAATGGCTAATCTTATAAATAAAGTTATTGTGAATGAAAATAAAAGACAAGCTCTAATCACCTTATATTCTTGTGGATTATTTGATTTTATAAACAATCTGGAACTTCTAAAAGATCCTCAGTGGTTGGAAATCATTAATTCTTTTGATAATGAATATCAAGCCAAACTAGTTGAGAATATTATCTCTTATCGCAACAGTAAATTTGGTAATCAATATAAAATTCGTAGTCCACAACAGATAAAAATGTGGATTGAAGCAACAAATTGGGTTGACACTGACGACAAGTGTAAACTGATGCTTAGTTTAAGATGGTTTATAACTATTGATGACATGGCAGCATATAAGTCTATAGTAGAAGAAATTTGTTTACTTGGTGAGCCTGTTATATCAAAAATGTATACTTTCTTTATGAATTTGGAAAACAAAGGCTTAAATATAGAAACAGCTAGAAAAGAATTAAATAAATTAAAAAATTGATTTAAATATATGAGTAATATTAATGAAAAAATATCAGTAGAACAGAAACCAACCGATATTACAACTGAGTTTATTACTAATTGTTTGTTAAATTGTACTTATCAAACACGAAATGATTTTATTTTCTATTTAAACAAAAAAAGATCAGAAAACAATTTTATTGTTAGAATTCTTTACAAAGAACACAAAGAAAATTGCATTGGTATTATGGCATTTTTTAAGTCTTTTGCTCAGCAATTTACTATAGATACTCAAGGTCAAAAAACTATAGAATTTATTTTTATAGGTACAGAGGAAGAAAAGTTAGAATTAATGCGAAAAGACGAAAATGCGACTAATGCTTTTGCGTCGGGAGTGAGGTGGAAAATGGAAGAGTAAATTGAATTATTAAAAATTATTTTAAAATTTTCCGCCTGAGGCGAGCCCACCCTTGATGGAAAAATTAAAAATTTAAAATTGTAAAAATATGTTAGACATACAAAAAATTCGCTCGTCAAAAGAAGAAGTGGAAAAAGCCTTGCTAAAAAGATTAAAGAAGGGGAGTTTTGATTTGGAGGAAATAATTAAACTGGATGATAAAAGAAAAGAATTGATTGCCAAAGCGGATGAATTAAAAGCTGAAAGAAATAAATTTTCTAAAACCAAACCAACCGAAGAAATTATTGAGCAAATGAAAAAAGTAGGGGAGAGTATAAAAGAATTGGACGAGAAATTGGCTGGTGTGGAAGAAGAATTAAAAGAAAAATTATCAGCTTTACCCAATATACCAGCTGATGATGTAGTGTCTGGTGGCAAAGAAAACAATAAAGTTATAAAAACTTTTGATGAAAAACCTAATTTTAAATTTCAACCCAAAGACCATGTGGAGTTGGCGACGAGTTTGGGTTTGATTGATTATGAACGTGCTGCCAAGATGAGTGGGGCAGGCTTTTGGTGCTATACTGGCGATGGCGCGCTACTTGAATGGGCTTTGTTAAATTATTTTATAGACTTTCATAAAAAGAATGGCTATGATTTTTTGCTCTTGCCGTATTTGTTGAACGAAGAATCAGCCTATGCTTCCGGACATTTGCCAAAATTTAGAGAAGATCTTTTTTGGACCGAAGATAAATTATGTTTAAATGCCACTTCAGAAATGATGTTATTAAATTATCATCGTGATGATTTATTGGAAAATAATCAATTACCAAAAAAATATTATTCTTATTCAACATGCTTTAGAAGAGAGGCGGGGAGTTACAGAAAAGAAGAAAGAGGTATGGTTCGCGGACATCAATTTAACAAAATTGAAATGTTTCAGTTTACCAAACCAGAAGATTCTTGGATTGCTTTTGACGAATTAGTTAGAAACGCCGAGAAATTGGTGGAAGGACTGGGTTTGAATTTTCAAACAGCACAACTCGCAGCCGAAGACGCCTCAGCGGCTATGGCCAAAACAATTGATATTGAAGTCTGGATACCATCCATGAACATTCATAAAGAAGTATCATCGGTCTCTAATGCTTTGGATTATCAAGCTAGACGGGCGAATATCCGTTATAAAAATGAAAGCGGTAAAAATGAGTTTGTGCACACTTTAAATGGCTCAGGACTCGCGACCTCCAGATTAATTCCAGCAATTCTGGAACAATTTCAAAATGAAGATAGCAGCGTCAATGTGCCAGAAATTTTACAAAAATGGGTAGGAAATACAATATTAGAAGTTAAAAAATAACTTAATGAGAAAAAAAGATTATAGTCAACATCACAATCATGCAGGAGTAAAGCATGCTGCCTCTGATTGTTTAAAAAATAAAAAAAACTGTAACTCAAAACTGTATTTTATTTTATCTCTAATTATTATTCTAGGTATTATTTTAGGTATCTTTTTTTTCTCTCCTTTTTTCAAAATTAAAAAAATAACCCTCTCGGGCACCAATAATGGAGAACTTCTAAATCAGGTTGAAAAACTGGCTTTTCAGTTTATTAACGAAAATAATTATAAATATGTTTCATTACTTAATGATAAAAAATTATCCGTCTATTTAATTGCTAACGCACCATTAGATGCCGTTGTTATTAAAAAACAATTACCAAACAAAATTATTATCACAATTACACCAAAAATTCCGGCCTGTCTATGGCAAGAGGGAGAAAGTTATTATTTAATTAACAATCTTGGTATACCAGAAACGCCAGTTCTTTTATCTCAAGTGGCTTGGGATTTACCAATTGTTTCTGCGGCCACCACCACTAACATTAATTTACACCAACCTCTCATAAATGAATACATTTTAAATTTTATCAAGAATTTTTTTAAAGAATGTAAAAAAAGCAACATTAACACAGAAATCACTAAATACGTGGTCCCAAACCTGAGTGGTGGGGAAGTTAGAGCACTGACCAAGTCAGGTTGGTATTTTATATTAAACACAGATAACGGTGTTGAGGCTACCATCAGTACTATAAAAAACATTATGGAAAATAAATTTAAAGATACAGCCCCTAAAGAATATATTGATTTACGAATCCCTAGTCGTATATTCTATAAATAACATTCTATGAAAGGGAAGCTAGCCCAAAGAATGTTTTTGGTATAATATAAATGTCGCATAATATAGGTTAAACGACTATTGAAAGATAGCTCGTTCTTTATAACCAATGCTATTTTTATAGTTTTAGCTCAATCCAGCTAAATTTCAAACCCAGAGTATTGGTAAAAATATAATTTTATTAATTTTTACTACAACTTTCCTAGTTCACCATATTATTATATATTAGTCAAAAAACGAGGCTTTTAAATGCGTTTTAAGGCCAAACTAATTTAAAAGTTGATGTACATTACCTTTAAAATATAAATCTTCAGGATCTTTTTTAATAAATTTAGATTTTTATTAATCTTTGATCATTTCATTCATCCATATAACAATTAATTGAAAAACATAATTCAACTTAACTGTTATTATTCCTTATTTGATCTTTTTTAAAAAAAATACCACCTCTCTTTCGTTTTTCAATTCTAGCATTGATTATGTGTCGCTTAATATTTGACCTTAGTAATCCAACCAGCTTTATTTTCAGACTAAAATAGCCTATAATATTTATATATGAATAAATCCACCAAACCAATTCAAAAACACCTAGTTGATTTTTTAGAATGGTGCGAAGTAGAAAAAGGCCTGTCTTCAAAAACACAGGAAAATTATTCTAATTTTTTAAAAAAATTTAGTGAATTTTTGAAAATAAAAAATAAACTTGACATAAAACCACATGATTTGACCAGTGATGACGTTTGGCAGTATCGTTTATTTTTAGCGCGTCAAAAAGACGCACACAGTGGTAAAGAATTACGAAAAACCACGCAAAATTATTATCTCATTGCTTTGCGCGCGCTTTTAAACTATTTTGCCGAACGCGATATTACTTCCCTACCAGCTGAAAAAATAAAGCTTGCTCGTGATGCGCAAAAAGAACGTGGCATTCATTTTTTAAATTTAGAACAAATTGAAAAATTATTACTTACACCAGATACTTCCTCAATTCAAGGTATTCGTGACCGGGCTATTTTAGAAACCCTCTTCTCCACTGGTTTGCGCGTAGCCGAATTGGTGGCTTTAAATCGTGAACAATTTAACAATTTAAATAATAAAAACGAATTGGAACTGCAAATTATCGGCAAGGGGCATAAGCCACGGACCATCTATTTTTCCACCCGCGCTTTGGAATGGATTAAAAAATATATTTTTTTAAGAAAAGACACCGACAAAGCTCTTTTTATTAACTATCGTGCCAGAACACAAGAATCAAGACGTTTAACTGTGCGTTCTATGGAAAGATTGGTAAAAAAATACGCTAAGCTGGTTGGCTTACCGTTTTTTACTTCACCACATACCCTAAGACATTCTTATGCCACTGATCTATTAGAACAAGGCGTGGATTTGCGCATCATCCAAGAATTTTTAGGTCACGCCAATGTGGCGACCACTCAAATTTATACCCACGTGACCAATAAAAAACTCAAAGATATACACAAAAAATTTCACTCTCTTGGTTAGTCTGTGATAATAATATTTATGGTAAATAGTTAAGCGGATCCACCGGGATGCCGTTTTTTCTAATTTCAAAATGTAAATGTGGACCAGTCGTCATTCTACCAGCTCCGTGCGTGCCCGGCATACCGCCAGAAAGGCCGATAATTTCGCCCTGATTCACAAACTGGTCTTCTTCTACGTAAATCTTGGAAACATGGCCGTAAACGCTCGAAAAACCATCATTATGAATAATCATGATATAGCTGTAACCCATACC
>DAOOQN010000010.1:21874-25863 GCA_035388785.1 bacterium | reverse complement strand
TCAGCATTCGCACTCGCCTGCTCTGCTCGGACTTGAGATAATAAACTTTGAAATTTATTTTCTGAACTTTTTGTTTGACTCAAAATATTTTGTTTGGTTAGTTGTTGCTCCAATAAGCTTTCCTTATTTTTTTCTAGTTTATCTTTTAAAGCTTTTAGAGTAGCTTTTTTATCTTCCAAATTAGTCATCAAAACCGCCAAATTGTCTTTTAATTGTTTTAATTCTGTTAATGATTCTTTGGTTTTATTTTGCAAAATACTCAAACTTCTAAGCTCATTATAATAATCAGAAATTGAATCATTGGCCAAAATTATTTCCAATTCTGAATTCTGGTCTTTTTTATACATTTCTTGAATAAACTCTCTTAAGCGTTTTTTGTTTTCTTCAATATTACTTTCATTTTGTTTTATTTTATTTTCTGTATCTTGCACCTGTAAAGAATTTTCTGAAATTTGATTTTCTGTCAACTCTATTTCTGCTTCCGCCTTATCAATTCGTGCGGTTAAATATTGAATTTGACTAGCTAGATTGACCGATTGATTACGATATTGTTTAATTGAATCATTATAAGTATTGATTTTGGCGGTTAATTCCTCAATCTTTTTTTGTTTAGCTTTTATTTCTTCGGAAATATTTGTAATTTCAGCATTATCTCCCCCATTATAAACAGTCTCAGCTTTTAAATAAAATGGTAAAAACAAAAAAATAACCAAAATAATGGCTAAAATTAGTTTATTTTTTGATTGTGGAAAATTTTTATTTTGGTATGTTTTAAACATGCTTACATTATAGCATATTTTTAAACAACTTTAAATTTTTTTGCTGTTCTAGAATAATTAACGAAAAAATGATAAAATAAAATTATAATTATGCACAATTATAATTACAAAAAAAACAAGGGCTTTACACTTATAGAGCTTTTAATTGTTATAGCAATTATGGGCCTTTTGGCAACCGTGGTCATAGTTAGTTTAAATAGCACCAAAGTAAAAGCAAAAGACGCCAAAAGAAAAACAGAATTTAGTCAAATTACCAAAGCCATGGAGCTTTATTACGATAGACATGGTTATTATCCTCCTAACAAGTCTGGCACAGTTTCTCCGTATGTAGATAATTTTGCTAATATGGCGCAAATATTAGTTGATGAAGGTTATTTATCTAATGTACCAATTAGCCCTTGTGGCACAACTTGTTCTTATATTAATGGTGGTTATGCATATTATAATTATGGACCCGCAAGTTTAGGAGCAATGATTATTACTTATTTGGAAGATGCTCCTAACACCACAACTGGAATACCACCATCTAGCAGACAAACAACTGGTCCGTCTAATTTTTGTTACGCGTCAAATAGTAGACAATATTGCATGATATTTAAATAAACAAAAAGCTGTTCGATTGAACAGCTTTTTGTGTTATGTTTTATTTATTTTTTGCAGCAAATTAATAATATATTTTTTAAAAGTGATTTGTTCTTTAAGAGAATTAAAAGTTTCTATGGCAATGACGTCTCCAAAAACAAATGTGGGTAAAGTTTTTAGATAATCAAATTCCTTAAGTGAAAAAATGGTGTGTAGATCAATATTTTTTGCATAAGAATAACCATTAAGATGATTGCATTTAAAAAGATTTTTATTTTTTTTTATTGGCAACAAACTCAAATTCTTTAGACCATTTTTCTTCTGCTGATTTAAAATGCGAAAGATCAATGCAAAAACCAGCGATTTTATCAAGATCCACTTGAGACGAAATATTGTTATCATAATTCATTTCTAAATAAAGGTTTTTATGAAAACCATCCCATTTAGAGAGCTTGGCAAAAGAGTCTTCGTGAATAGTTAAACATGGATTTTTGTATCTGAGACACAAATATTTTAATTCCTCACCTATCATATCGTTTCTGAGGTGAATCAAAGGAAATGGACTCTAATTTTAGAGAATTAATTTCTTTAATTTTATCCTGCCAATCTTTATCTATGCGACCAGTTAAACCAACAAAAATTTTTTTGGATAAGGTATTTTTAAGCATCTTATTTGTTTATTATTTTAAATTATATTTATCGCTTTTTTTATTCTCTCCAAACTTTTTTCTTTACCCAAAACTTCAGCCAGTTCAAATGGCCCGGGAGAATTTTTTCTGCCAGATAAAGCCGCGCGCATAGGCCAGAGCACGGCGCCAGTGTCTAATTTTTCTGCCTCAATTAAACCCTTAATAAATTGCTCCAAAGCACTGCGGGTGAAGTTTTCTGCTGGTACTTTTTCTAATTCAACAAACAGAAATTCTAATTTATTTTTAGCGTCAGCAAGATCGCTTTTGCGCCATTGTAATAATTCTTTTTCATAAGTTGGTTCAGTAAAAAAGTATTCTGTAGCTTCAGTAATATCAGAGAGTTTTTTTAGGCGCTCTTGTTCTAGAGCAACTATTTTTTTAAGATAATCAATATTGTAGCTTTCACCCCCTCCGTATCGCTTGGAGCGAGTCGGCTCCCCCTTCGTAAGGGGGAGATAGTCACGACAGAGTTCTAAAAGTTTATCAGGGGATAATTGACGAATATAATGTCCATTCATCCAATTTAATTTTTCAATATCAAAAACTGCACCAGCTTTTTGAACTTTATCCAAAGAAAATTCATACTCCAAAGCTTCCAAAGAAAAAATTTCTCTATCTGTGCCAGGATTCCAACCCAAAAGCGCGATATAGTTAACCACGGCTTCGGGCAAATAACCAAGATTTTTGAATTCTAAAACAGAAGTGGCGCCATGGCGTTTTGAAAGTTTAGATTTATCTGGCGCTAAAATTATAGACAGATGAGCAAATTCTGGTGGTGTCCAGCCAAACATTTGATAAAGAATAATGTGTTTGGGCGTAGAAGGTAGCCACTCCTCTGCTCTAATCACATGAGTAATCTCCATTTCGTGGTCATCAACCACATTAGCCAGATGATAAGTTGGAAAACCGTCAGATTTTATCAAAACCTGATCATCAATATTGCTATTATCAATTTCTATTTGACCACGTACAAGATCTGTAAACTTTGTTTGGCCAGTTGGAATTTTTAGACGGATAACATATGGTTCACCGGCCTGTAATTTTTTGTCTATCTCTTCAGCTGATAAATTTAAACAACGACGATCATACATAGGTGCTTGTTTTTTTGTTTCTTGCGTTTGGCGCATTTCATCCAAAGTTTCAGCTGAACAAAAACAATAATAGGCATGACCATTTTTAATTAATTCGTCAGCGTATTTTTGATAAATCTCAGTGCGCTTGGATTGATAAGTAATTTCGCCATCATATTTTATATTCACCCATTTTAAACTTTCTAAAATCGTCGTCACACTCCCCTCTTTATAGCGGGTTTGATCAGTGTCTTCAATACGCAAAACAAATTCACCTTGATTTTTTTTGGCAAATAAATACGCAAAAAGAGCGGTGCGTAGTCCGCCAATATGTAAATCACCTGTGGGACTGGGAGCAAATCTGGTTTTGATCATAATATAAGTATTTTAACTAAAATTAGATTTAAATACAACCCAAGGAAATTTTATTACGGCAGTATAAATTCTTTTCCAGCGTCGTGGTTGAGTTATAAGACGATAAAACCATTCAAAGCCTTGCAAATTTTGTGGAGCTCTTTTTATTTGACCGGAAAGATAATCAAAAGCTCCGCCCACACCAATAGCCAGTTTAAGACTGGGCATTTTTTCTAAATTGGCATTAATCCATTTTTGTGCGTGTGGGTGGTTTAAAGCTACAAAAAGAATCAGTGGTTCAAAAGAATTTATTTTTTCCATGATATTTTCTGCTTCAAAAACAGAATAATTAATTTGTAGATTATTATTTTGTTGTAATTTTTTTGCTGCTAAACATGGAGTCTCACCAAAACCACCCAGAAGGAAGATTTTTTTATTCGTAATTTCAGATTCATAACTTATAATTCTAACTATTTCAGGTATTAAATCAGTGCCAGTAATTACTTCCGGTATAA
>DAOOQN010000010.1:0-21774 GCA_035388785.1 bacterium | reverse complement strand
ATAATTCTAACTATTTCAGGTATTAAATCAGTGCCAGTAATTACTTCCGGTATAATATTTAATTTTTTATTATTCCGCATAATCCCCCACCAAGCAACTTTTAAACCAGTTATTAATTTGTTTTTATTATTATTTTTTATTAAATCAAAATACTTGGCAGCCAAACGCACACCATAACCATCGGCCACTGATAACCAAGAGTTGTTAATAATATTTTTAAAATCAACATCTTCTTGCGCGGCCATAATAAATTCTGGATTAGTGGTCACCAGTTGCTGTTGCCCAGAATTAGCATCAGCCAGTAGGTTTTTAATTAAATTCAAAACTTCTGTCTTCGTTAAAGCATTAATTTTTATGTTTAAAATTTTAATTTCTTTTAAAGCCATATACGTAAATTTTAGCAATTTAAACCCCTAAAAGCAAAATTTGACTAAAAAGACGCTTTATGCTACACTGGGTTAGTAAGTTCTCTTCCAAGCTCGTTCTCATAGTCTTATTTGTTCTCACAAGGACAAAGATCAACTATCAACAGCCCAAAGAACAAGGTCGGTCTTACAATTTTTATTAACAATTCTTAGTATCTCTATGACTAACAAGTTATACATTGGCAATTTGCCATACAACATCACTGAAGATGAATTAAAAGAATTCTTTGCTTCAGCTGGTAATGTAACCTCAGTTGCCATCATTAAAGACAAAATGACCGGTAAATCTAAGGGCTTTGGTTTTGTGGAATATTCTACTCCAGAAGAAGCACAAAACGCTATCAGCACTCTTAATGGAAAAGAAATTGGTGGTCGCGCTATCACAGTTGACGAAGCCAGACCTCCAAAAGATTTTTCTGACCGCAGAAACGATAATCGTGGCGGCGGCAGCAGATGGTAAACTAAACCTTTACCTAATCAAAAAGCAGCTTTTTTAAAAGCTGTTTTTTGATTTTAGTTTTTTATGCTATAATACACTGTGCAGAAATAAAAATTAATAAAATATTTTTTATGTTAAAAAAAGCTTTAATCTTTGCTTGTCTTAGCCTTTTGTTGTTTAATTCCACCCCAGTTTTAGCCCAATTTAATCCACACTTTATTTTATCCAACAATGACCTAACTGATTACACCGCCATGTCTATGGAAGATATCAACAGTTTTTTAAAAAATAAAGGCGGGGTTTTGGATACTTACATTGACCCTAATGTGCGTATGACGACTGCACAAGTAATTTATGATTCGGCTTGGGTACATCAAATCAATCCAAAGTATATTTTAACCTTATTACAAAAGGAACAAAGTCTGGTTACCGACAGTACTCCTGTTCAAGGTCAGTTTGATTGGGCCACAGGCTATGGTGTATGCGACAGTTGTTCAGTTAATGATCCGACAGTCCAAAAATATAAAGGCCTGGCTAATCAAATTGATTGGGGCGCGGGTGCAGCCAGATTTTATTTGGATAATCCACAAAAATTTAAATATCAAACCGGTGGCACTTATCTTATTGATGGCGAAGAAGTGACCATCGCTAACGATGCTACCAGAGCCCTGTATAATTATACCCCTCACCTACACGGCAACGAAAATTTATATAAAATTTGGAATAATTGGTTTTCACAAACTTATCCCGATGGTGCTCTTTTACAAAACTCCGAGGATGGCAGCATTTGGCTTATACAAAATGGTACACGCAGACTTTTTAAAACAAAAACTGCTTTACTTTCACGCTATTCATTAAAACAGGTAATAGAAGCTTCACCAACTGAAATAGAAAAATATCCAATTGGCCAAGTTATTAAATATCCAAATTATTCACTTTTGCGCATTCCGACTGGTGGCGTCTATTTACTTGATAACGATCTAGTGCGACCCATTACCTCACAAAAAGCTTTTAAATTATTAGGATTTAATCCGGAAGAAATAATTAGCATAACAGTTGATGAACTAAAAACTTATTCAGTTGGTGAACCCATTACCATCCAAAGCTCTTATCCCAACGGCGCGCTCCTCCAAGACAAGACAACGGGTGGAGTTTATTATGTTCAAAACGGAGAAAAACATCCCCTAATTGATAGATTATTTTTAACTTTATATTTTAAAGATTATAAAATAAGCAAAATTACCGCTAAAGAACTAGAAAATTATCCAAAGGTTGACCCCATTAAATTAAAAGATGGCGAATTGGTTAAACTCGCTACAGATGCAACCGTTTACTTCATTTCCAATGGTAGCAAAAGACCAATTAATTCTGAACAAACTTTAAAAAATTTAGGTTATAAAACCACTAATATCATTACTGTCACACAAAAAATACTTGACCTGCATCCATTAGGAGAAGAGCTGACCAGTAATAAGTAATTATTACCATAATTTATGTTTATTTTTTCCGCCATTACTCCCCACTCTCCGCTTTTAATTCCCTCAATTGGCAAAGAAAATTTGTCTGTTTTAAAAAAAACACAAACAGCTCTGGAAAAAATATCAGCCGATCTTTACAGCCTTAAACCGGATATTATTATAATTATCTCTCCCCATGGTCAACTGGACGAAAAAAAAATTACCATCAATCAAGCTCCATTTTTTAAAAGTAATTTTAATCAATTTGGTGATTTAATCACCAATCTAGAATGGACGGGCGACATGGGTTTGGCCTATAAAATTTATCAAGAATTTGAAACTACGGGTTTACTTGGACTTATTCAAGAAGAAAAAATTGACCACGGTGTCAGTATTCCTTTATTTTACTTGACTCAAAATTTAAAAAATATTCACATTATACCCATCAATTACTCGTTAGCTAGCGTTAAACAACATTTTACGTTTGGAGAAAAATTAGCTGAGGTGTTAAAAAGGTTCAATGAAAGAATAGCTATCGTGGCCTCAGGTGACCTATCACACCGTTTAACAAAAGATTCGCCTTCTGGTTATGCTGTTGAAGGCAAAAAATTTGATAAAATTATTATTGATTCATTAAAAGAAAAAAACTATCAAAACATAATTAATATTGATCCGCAAATTGCAAAAAAAGCCGACCAGTGTGGCTGGCATTCAATTGCTCTTTTACTGGGTATCTTGAATGAAATAAACCTAGAACCTACCATTGTATCTTATGAAGGACCTTTTGGTGTTGGTCATTTGGTAGCTGAATTTGTTTAAACAACAAAAAAACAGCTGCATATTTTTCCTTGGCTAATACCTAGGAATTTATTTTTTAAAAATAAAAAAAATATTAAAGTGCAATTATGTACATTGACGTTATTCCAGCCTTAAAATTACCACGTAGTTTGCCAGTTTTTTTTAGTTATGCTGTGCCACCAGACCTAGTGGATCAAATTAAAATTGGACAAATTGTAGCTATTAATTTTAATGGTCGTCTAGCGGCTGGCTTGGTGGTTAATACTAAAAAAAATAAACCAACTACACAAAAACTAAAAAACATTATTAAAATTTTATATCCACAAACTCTGGTCACTAATGAACAAATTAAACTCATTGAGCAAACCGGCGCTTATTATGGGTCATCTGTAAATACTCTGCTAAAATCATTATTGCCCAAGATACCATCCAAAACAAAAAACAATGCAATAGAAATAGCTGTTATAAAGAATAAAAAAATAAAAACAAAAAAAAATGCCATTAAATTACTGTGGTGGCGTAGTGTAATACAGCGCAATAAATATTATAAAAAAATAATTATTCAGAATAGAAACAGACAGCTACTTATTTTAACACCCGAAATAACCTTAACAAAAAAGATATTAAGTGATTTAAAATTAGAAACCAAAGCAGCAATTTTTCACTCTGGTCTTAACACAACGCAAGTTTTTAAGCTTTGGCAAGAACTTATTGCTGGGCATAAAAAAATTATTATTGGCACCAAAATTTCTGTCTTATTACCCTTCACCAATTTGGGTGCCATTATAATTGATGAGGAACAAGATTGGAATCATAAACAATCTGATATTAATCCGCGTTATGACGCGCGTTTATTAGCGACCTGGTTAGCACAAAACCACGACGTGCCTTTACATTTATCAACTGCAGCTCCGTCTTTAGAAACTTATTTCCACCAAATTACAAGCCATACAGCACCCAAACCTGCCTTACAATCAACTAATATAAAATTAGTTGATTTAAAACAAGAACGTGAAAGTGGTAATTATTCTTTTATTTCCACCGCGCTTGTAGAAGATATAGAAAAAAATCTATTATTACACAAAAAAATTTTTCTATGGCACAATCGTAAGGGGCTGGCTAATTTTGTTGTTTGCCAAGATTGCAATTATGTTTTTACCTGTCCCGCCTGTCAAACATCACTAATTTATTATGAAAAAACAGGTCAATTGCATTGTCATCAGTGTGGTTTTAGTATTGATACTCCCCCACTCTGTCCGCAATGCTCTGGCCCGCAAATAAAATTTAAGGGTGGTGGTGTGGAAAAAGTCTATCAACAAGTAAAAGAAAAATTTCCTTTAGTCGAAATAAAAATATATTCGAAAGATAGTATACAAAAAGAATTGATCACGGGTGGTACAATTATTATTGGCACGGAATATATTTTTAATAAATTAGACTGGTCCAAAATTGGACTTTTGGGTATTATTAATTTTGATCAATTTATAAATCAACCCGATTTCCGTGCGCAAGAAAAAGTTTTTCAAGCCCTCGTGTTGGCTGTGGCTCGTCTGAATAATGCATCCGAAATTATCATTCAAAACTCTAATTCCAATAATTTAGTTTTGCAAAGCATAGTTAACAACGACATCAATTCGTTTTATAAAACCGAAATGGAAACCAGACAAAAATTAAACTACCCCCCCTTTAGCCAAATTGCCAAAATAATTAGTCAGGATAAATCGCAGTCCAAAGCTTACTATCTTTTAGATCAATTAGCCAAAAAAATAAAAAATGAATTTAAAGATCTAGAAGTTTCTGCAATTCTACCGGCTTTTCCCAGAAAAACGCGCAACATCTTTAAGTATAATCTGATTCTAAAAATAAACAATGTGCATTTAAAAGATAAACTTTTTAAACTTGTGCCCGATGATTTTCTTATTGATTTTGAACCAGAAAAATTGACATAAAGACTTTTTTCTATTATTATCATTTATATGCTTAAAATTATCACTCACCCTAATCCAAATTTAAGAAAAAAATCATCGCCAGTTGAAAGCCAACAAATTTTAACCCCAGAATTTCAAGATTTGCTTAACCAAATGAGCTATCTCATGTTTAAATATGATGGCGCTGGTTTAGCTGCGCCACAAGTTAATAAACAACACAGGTTGGTAGTTATCAATATCAAGGGGCAAGGTCAAGCTTTTATTAATCCCAAAATAATAAAAAAAAGTTTACTCAAAAAAATCTTAGAGGAAGGCTGTTTATCTATACCAGGCGTTTTTGGCTATGTCAAAAGACCAAAAAAAGTTACCATAAAATATCAAGACAAAGATGCTGTTTGGCAGGAAGAAAAATGTGATGAATACTTATCACGTGTTATTCAACATGAAATTGATCATTTGGATGGTATACTCTTTATAGATAAAATGATTAAAAAATAGTTAGACAAAAACCAAAACAAAAAAACACTTACTAAATTCAAGAAGTGCTTTTTGTTTTAATCATATGATTGATCAAAGTATCACCCCTCACTATTTGGCAGGAGTGGAAGGAATCGAACCCTCATCATCGGTTTTGGAGACCGATGTTCTACCATTGAACTACACTCCCATCAAACAATGAGGGGTGGATAAAAAATCAAAAAATTATTTTACCTTAGTTTCCTTGTGAGGCGTGTGTTTTTTACAAAACTTACAAAACTTACTGAGTTGTAATTTTTCCTTAATAGTTTTTTTGTTTTTTTTGCTATAATAAGTAATTCGTTTACAGGCCGTACACTCCAAACCTATTAATTTTTCCTTGTATTTTGTAGCCATACTATTATAAATTTAATTTTTAATTAATGTGTTTTATATTTTTTTCTTAGCCGGTGATCAGATTCGAACTGATGACCTACAGTTTACAAAACTGTTGCTCTACCAGCTGAGCTACACCGGCAAAAATGCTATTTCAAGCCAAAATGTTGCCTTGTCAAAAAAATATAAGTAGGCCATATCAAGAACCAGTTTGGGTGGGGTAGGATTCGGACCTACGAAGCCCGAAGGCAACAGATTTACAGTCTGTCCCGTTTGACCACTTCGGTACCCACCCAGCGCGACTAGCCGTTGCCCGGATTTGAACCGGGGACCTACTCCTTACCATGGAGTTGCTCTACCAACTGAGCTACAACGGCAACGATAATAATCATAAAACAAATTATAAAGCTCATTTAACGCTTTATAATTCTTCTATTCTCTTTTTAAATTCATCTAGTTTGTTGTTCTCAGGATTAGCTTCTTTTAGACGATCCAACACTTTATAAGCTAAATATTTTTTCTTATTAATTATACTGGCTTCCAACAAATAGTCAAGGTAGCGCGGATCATTGGGTTTTAAGGTTAACGCTTTTTGATAAGCCTCTAAAGATAGCTCTAACTCTCCCGTTTTTTCCAACACCAAACCATAATCGCAATAATATTCTGGTTCATCACTTTTTAATTTAATGATTTTCTCATAAACTTCTTTGGCACTTTGCCAATCATCTTCCTTAATTGCTAATTCAGCTAAACCGGCCAAAGCTTTATCGTTATCAGTATTGATTTTTAAGATATGTTGGTATATTTCTTTAGCGTGCGGCAGGTCGTTTATAGAAAAGTATATCTTGGCTAAACCCAAAAAAGCTTCTATATTTTTAGGATCCATCGCCACAATATCAATGTATATTTCTTCAGCCGCCGCACTATTGGTTTGTAAAAAATATTCCTGAGCCAGATTAAGTTTATTTTTTATTAAATTATTTTTTTCTTCTACATCTAAATTAACTATCGATTTTTTGTGTTTCTCTCTCTTATAATATTTCTCCAAATTTAATGCTTTGACGTAAGTATTTTTTATTTTTGTACTAACTTTATTTAAAACCGGTGTAACATACCTTTGTGCTGTTACATTAGTAAAAGTATTTAATTTGCGTCTTAAGCGATTTTCAATTAAACCAGTTTTTATGTTAGCTGCTTTTTCCTGTGGTAAATTTTTTAAATCAATTACTGTTAAGTGTTTTAAGTGTTTAAACAAAATAAAAACAATAACTCCCAACGCAATGACAATAAGAACGATAAAAATAATAGTTAACATAATTTTACGCCTTTCCTTCTGAACCAAACATTTTTATTTTTTCTTCTACCACTTTTTGTAAGATATCTGTTGCTGGAGCAAAAATTTGTCTTGGATCATAAATTGAAGAATCTTTTTCTAAAATTTGTCGCATAGCATTAGAAAATGCTAAACGTAATTCCGTGTCAATATTGATAATTCGGACACCATACTCAATGGCCTGCTTAAGCTGTTTTTCTAAAACTCCGGAAGCTCCATGCAAAACAATGGGAATATTGGATGTTTTTTGGTGAATCATTTCTAATCTTTTTAAGTCTAAATCTGGTACGCCGATATCACGGAATTTTTTTATTCCATGCATATTGCCTATTGAGACCGCCAAAGTATCAATACCTGTTTTAATAGCAAATTCCGCAGCCTGATCTGGATCAGTAAAAAATGGTGCCATATCTTCTGGTACCTGGGCTTTATCCTCTACACCACGCAAAATTCCCAACTCTCCTTGCGCCCATACATTGTGTTTATGCGCATAATCAACTGCCTGTTTAGTTAATATTATATTTTCCTCAAAGGGTATTTCTGAAGCATCAATGTGAATTGAAGAAAAACCAACCTTAATACATTCAGCCACCGAACGAAAGCTTTTTCCATGATCAAGGTGTAAAGCCACAGGAATTTTAACTGCTTCGTTTTTGGCCACACTTTCGACAATTTGTGTAATCGGTTTTAGGCCAGCATATTCGATGGTAGTTTCGGAAACCTGCACAATTACTGGTGCACCCATTTTTACTGCGGCACGCACCACACCTAAAGTGGTTTCTAAATTAAAAACATTAAAAGCACCAACTGCATAACTGCCTTTTTGGGCTTGTCTAATTAAATCTTTAATGTGAACTAGCATGTTTTATATTATTATTTTTTTAATTAAAGGCACAAATTTTTCCATTGTTAAACTCGCCCCACCCACCAACGCACCACACACCATATCAATCTCTAAAAACCTTTTAATATTTTCTGCGTCAACCGAACCGCCATAAATAAATTTTATTTTTTCTTTTAAAATTTCATCACCACATATATCTCTAACTAGTTGTCTAATTAATTGAAGCATTTCATTAACATCTTGGGGAGTGGCTGGTGGTGCTGGACTAATTGCCCAAACTGGTTCATAAGTCAAAAAAATTTTTCGTTCACCTGATAAATCTACATCTTCTAATGCCTTGGTTAATTGTCTAATGATAGTTACCTCGGCTTTCTTTTCCATTCTTTCTTCAAGTGTCTCGCCCAGACACACGATTGGCGTTAAACCATGTTCTAAAACCATCTTTATTTTTCTATTCACATTATCATCATTCTCCCCACAATATTTTCGCCTTTCCGAATGACCAATTATAATATATTCGACACCTAAATCTTTTAGTTGCGTTGATGTAACCTCACCAGTATATTGACCAGATTCATGGTAAAAAACGTTTTGTGCACCCAATTTGATATTTGAATCACCAATTACCTCGTGCACAGCAGCCAGAGCTGTAAAAGAGGGACACAAAACTAATTCCAAACCTTGTTCAACTAAACTAAACTTTTCTCGTTTTAAACTTAATGCTAATCCGGCCGCTTCTTGGTTAGAAAGCTGCATTTTCCAGTTTGCAATAATATATATTTTATTTTTCATATTATAATTTTATATCAAAACAGTAATAAAGAAAAGTCAACCTGCTTAATAATTATTTTCCACCCACCAATACAATGCTTTAGTATCTTGAAAACGTGCAGTTTCATTTTCTGCACCCAAAATTACACTAATAATACTTCTGGTTTTAACTTGTCCTTGAGTTATTAAACAATAACCAGCTTCTTCTGTATAGCCAGTTTTACCACCCTCCACGTCAAAAAAAGAACTATTCAACAATAAATTAGTGTTGTTAATAATGCGTTGACCACCCGAAGTCATAAAAACATATTTTTGTGTACTTATAGCTTTTTTTATCTCTTCCTTTTTTAAAGCTTCCTTAAATAACAACACCAAATCTTGAGCAGTGGAAACATTTTTTTCTGATAATCCAGTTGGTTCAGCAAAAAAAGTATTGCGCATACCTAAAATATGCGCTTTATCATTCATTCTGGCTACAAATTCGTCTTGCGAAACGCCCGTCGCCCTGGCTAAACCCAAGGTAGCATCATTTAATGAACCAACCAATGAAGCATAAAACAAATCTTTTAAGATTAAAGTATCGGCAGTGCTGTCTTGAACGCTACTTAAATTTTCTCCTTTTAAATTTATTGTTAAATTAAGTGGTTGGTTAAAATCTTTATTAAAATCTAAAAAAACTAACGCGGACATTAATTTAGAAATACTAGCTATCGGGTGTTGCACGGTGCTGTTTTTATCATAAAATGTCATGCCGCTGGTTACATCAATTGCTAAAGCACTCTGGGCTGAAATTATCAAATCAATGTTTTGGTAATTATTTTTTTCTATAACCGCTTGGTTTTTCACAACAGAAATATTTTCACCCACAACTACCTCTTCTTTGTTTAAAATCGGCAGATTAAAGATTTGGCTGGCAGACAAAATGATAAATATTATTTTAGCCAACATAATTAATATGCTTTAGCCAAATAGACCAAATCAGAAGTTTTTGCTTGGCAGACTATACAGTGACCAGGCTTTTTTTTAGTCGCATAAACTCTGGTTGTGGCTTTGGTGTCGTTTTTAATTTGTTCTTCACACTGGGGATTACCACACCAATTCACTATGGCAAAAAAATTACGCACACCACTATCTTTTTTATAATTCTCATAATTTTGGTATGTCTCCACATGCGTTTTGATAAATTGGCTGCTATTTTTAAATAAATTATTTTGGATATCTTTTAATAAAAATTTAATTTTATTCTTGATTTCATTAAATTCTATTTTTATTTTTTCTCCTGTATCGCGACGCACCAAAACCGCCACTTGTTCAGCTTCATCTCTTGGTCCGACTTCCAAACGTACTGGTACTCCTTTTAGTTCCCACTGATTAAATTTCCAACCTGGTGATTTGGTATCATCCCAATCAGTTTTAATTTTTAAATTTTTTAATTGCTTTTCTATTTTATTAATATATTGTGTCACTTTTTCTTTTTCAGTTTCATTTTTCCAAATTGGTATAATCACAATTTCTATGGGCGCAATTTTGGGTGGCAACACCAAACCTTTATCATCACCATGTGCCATAATAATTCCACCAATCATACGTGTTGAAACACCCCAGCTAGTTGGCCAAGGAACCTGTTTTACTCCATCTTTATCTAAAAAATTTATATCAAAAGTTTCAGCAAAATTTTGACCCAAACTATGTGAAGTGCCCATTTGTAAAGCTTTACCATCTTTCATTATACCTTCAATTGATTTGGTGTATTCTGCTCCAGCAAATTTTTCTGCATTAGATTTTAAACCCCCAATCACCGCTATAGCCAAATGATCATTTACAAAATCTTGATACATTTTTAAAGCCTCATCTACCATTCTATTAGCCTCTTCTCTGGTAGCATGTAAAGTATGCCCTTCTTGCCACAAAAACTCGTTAGTACGTAAAAATAACCGCGTACGCATTTCCCAACGCACCACATTTGCCCACTGATTGACTTTTAAGGGCAGATCCCTGTAAGAAGCCACCCATTTAGCAAAAGTATGATACATAATGGTTTCTGAGGTCGGACGGATAGCTAACCGCTCTTCTAGTTTTTTACCACCCGCTTCGGTCACCCAAGCCACCTCTGGAGCAAAACCAGCTATATGCTGGGCTTCTTTTTTAAAATAACTTTCTGGAATAAATAAAGGCATGTAAACATTTTCCACGCCCAAAGCTTTTATTCTATCATTTAACACTTTTTGAATATTTTCCCACAATGTATAACCATAGGGTTTAATGACCATACAACCTTTAACATCCGAGTATTCTGCCAGATCAGCTGCCAACACCACTTCGTTATACCAAGCAGAAAAATCTTCTTTTTGTGATGTAATTTGCGCCATAGATTTAAAGATTAAAAATTTTATTGATCAAAACCCCACCCCAGCGTGCCACATCACGATAAGTTACCATGACTATCAAAACAAGCAAACAAACATAACCGACAGTATGAATAATATTTTCAATTTTTCTATCTATTCCACGCCCACGAATTTTTTCAATTATTACAAAAACTATCCGCCCACCGTCTAAAGCTGGGAAAGGTAAAATATTTATAATACCCAGATTAATGGACAATAAAGCCACAAACTGCAAGACATAAATCCAACCCAACTGAGTAACTTGACCAGTCATCATTAAAATACCAACTGGTCCAGAAAGATCAGCCGATACTTGTCCGGTGGTAAAAATATTTTTTATTAACTCAAAAAATGCCCAACAAATAGCGCCAATTAGACTAAATGTATTAGTCAAACCCTGCCAGATGGCTCCCCAAAGACCATAAGAAATTGTGGCTGTATGCACCAGACCAACACCCATAACAGCTTTGCCATTAGAGCTCTCTAAAACTGTTGGTACTACTTCTAAGTTTAAAAAATCGTCACTTCTTTTTACCCTGACATTAACTATTAGATTATTTTTTTGAGCAGTATAATCTTGTATTGCTTTAACTTCTTGCACATCTTTATCATCCAACGCTAAAATTACGTCGCCTATTTTTATACCAGCTGTTTCGGCCGGAGAGTTAACATTAATCGACACGACCTGTATAGCACTATTTTTTATTTCTTTTAAATGTTGCGTTTGCTTATCGTCTAGGGCTGTGGGGAGTCCAATGTAAAAACCAATGGAAAATAAAACCACACATAATAAAAAATTTCCTAGTACACCAGCAGTTAATACAGCCGCTTTTTGCCAGGGTTTTTTAGTTATAAAACTGTCTTTATCGCTTTCATAGCTACCATCTTCACCTTTAATTTTAACAAAACCACCAATAGGAATTTTATTTAGAGAATAAACCGTGTGTGGTGCTGCTTCGGCTGCAAATTTAGCACCCCACACCCATTTTATTTTGTTTTCTTCATTTTTATAAAAACCAACCAGACGCGGTGGAAAACCAAAACCAAATTCTTCTACCTTGACTCCCAAAATTCTAGCCACAAAAAAATGACCCGCTTCATGCACCAAAACTACCAAACCCAAAACCAAAAAAAATATAATAATTGTTAAAAGCATAAAAATATTTTAACCAAGCTACAGCATTATTTCTTTTTCTTTTTTTTCGCCTAATTCTCCGACCTTGTCTGTATAATCTCTAGTAGTTTTATCAAGATCTTCTAATAATTTAAAACGTTCATCTTCAGAAATTTCTTTATTTTTTTCCGCCTGTGTAATTTCTTCTTTTATTTCATCACGTAAGCCACGCAAAGAAACACGTGCTTTTTCCATCTTTTCATGCAATAACTTAATAACTTGTTTTCTGGTTTCCTCAGTCATAGACGGCATAATCAGACGTAAAAAATTTCCTTCATTGCTGATTGATAAACCAATTGAAGCTGTTTCTATTGCTTTTTCAACACTTTTGATAATATTTTTATCCCATGGTTCCACTAACAACTGGCGAGCTTCCGGAGAATTAACGCTCGCCACCTGAGTTAGGGGCATTTTGACTCCATAGACTTCCACCTTGATATTTTCAATTAAGGCCGGCGTTATACGATTGGTACGCAAGGCTGCTAACTCATGACTGGCATACTCCAGGGCTTTTTCAAATAATACTTTTTTGTCGTTTATATTCATATTTTTTAAATAAAGAAAAATGGTTTTGAATTAGTTTTTATTACACCCATATAAATTATATTCGGTGTATCATTATCTACAATTAAATAACAGGGCATTCTAGTGCTGGGTACCTTAGCGTTCAGCCAAGTTTTACCGCCATCAAAAGAACGATAAAAAGTGTTAGCTGTGGCATAATAAATATGCTGACTATTTTTTGGATTAACCGCAAAACTATTAATCTGTACTGAACCAGGCGGAGTTAATAGTTGAATGGCTTGCCAAGTTTGGCCGCTATCAATACTATTTATAATACCAAAATCGGAGACCAAAAACAAACCATCTTTAACTCCTGGATCAAAGCTTAGTACCCGATAGGTTAAAGTTCCACTACCAATTTTTTCATATTGTTCTTTAAGATTAATCCAGGTTTTTCCAGCATCAGCTGAACGAAATATGCCATTACTTAAAGAAGCAATATATATAATATCTGGATTATCGTGATTAATTAATATTTTTCTCAAATTACTTTTTAAATTAGCCACCAAATTCCAACTTTCACCGGCATCATTACTAATTAAAATATCTCCTGTCGAAGTACTGGCAATTACATTTTTACTATTTTTGGGATTAACCGCCACTTGTGTAATTAATGATTCAATTCTTGATTCCAAATAAATCACTCGCCAGTTGCGACCCAAATCAATGGTTTTATAAATTTTATTAGCCACCGCGATATAAAGAATACCTTTACTGTTATTTTCTAAAGCTAACGAACTTACTAAACCGGCATTAAAAACTTGTCGCCATTCTTCACCCCCATTTTCTGAGACGAATAAACCATTTTCCCGTGAAGACAAATAAATTAATGTGTGATCCTGTTGGTCAAAAATTATTTCTTTAGTGTTGATATTATCTAAAGAAAGTTTTGTTTTACCATTCTGTCCAGCTGAATTTTTTTGTTCCCAGTGTTCACCATAATCATAGGATTTAAAAATACCACCATCTGTTGTTGTTCCACTTAAACTAAAAGTACAACCAGAAAAAAATAAACTTGCCATGATAAATAAAAACAGAAAACTTTTTTTCATAATATTTTAAGCTAATAAAAAATTTTCTAAAATCAATTTTACATTAACGTTTTTTGCTAGATGGCTTTTGGCAATTTCAATGTGAGTGTTAATTTTTAACAATTTTTCCAGACTAAAATAATTTGCCAAACGTTCCAATTCATGGCCAGCTTTACTGTTAATAATTTTATCAGATTGCTCCAATTTTAGCAATAATATATCACGGAACAACATCTGCCAAAAATCAAGTAATGGTAAGATAATTTCTACTTGATCAATAAGTTTTTTTTCTGACAATAAACTATTTATTAAAGCGATTTTTTCATATTTCTTGCTGGCAAAAATTTTAAAAAAATAATTTATACTCACCAAATATTTACTCCAAACTTCAGGATTATTAATAAAACCCAATGCGCGTCCTGGCCGACCATTGGCTAAATTGGCCACATGCAAAACCAAATCACGATCTAAATTTTTAGTCATTAAAAAATCATAGATATCTTTTTTTGCCACTGGTAAAAACTTAATTTTTTGGGTTCGCGAAATAATGGTAGCTGGCAAAGAATTAAGTTTTTCAGCAATCAAAATAATAACTGTCTTACCTAGTGGTTCTTCCAGGGTTTTTAATAAACCATTCGCAGCACCCATAGAAAGCTCATGTGCACCATCCACCACGGCTACTTTATAAGAATTAAAAAAAGAACGATTGGCTAAAGAATTTTTAAGTTCACGAATTTGGCCCACACCAATATTTTTATCCGTACTAGCTTTTGTAATCCAATAAAAATCAGGATGAGTTTTTTTATCAAATTCCAAACAACTCTCACACTTTTCACAAGGAGTGTTGTTGTTTATATTATCTTTAGTGCTTTTTTTTTCATAACACAAAATTGCTTTGGCAAATTGTCGTGCCACTTCCCTTTTCCCAAGTTGTTTTTGGCCGTAAAATAAAAAGGCATGCGCCAAACGTCCATTTAAAAGCGTATTTTCCAAATAACTAGTAATTTTTTGATGTCCAATTATTTGCCAATTCATATCTTAATTTTAGCATTAATAATCCTAAAAATCTATTGTTTATCAAAAATCAAATAACCGTCCTGTTAGGCGGTTATCTGTCAAGTTTTATCTTTTCTATTTTTTGTTTTTTCCACTTCCAAAAAAACCTTAACCAAGATTTTATGTGTATCCATGTCAATTTGTTACCCAAATCCCTGATCCAGACACCACTGTTGGTTTCGTGTGCATAATAATGCAACATTTTTGAACTTGGCACATACCAAACCTCATAGCCTATTTGCCAAATACGCCGACACAAATCAGTATCTTCCAAATACATAAAAAAACCTTCATCAAAACCACCCAACTTACGCAGCAATTCAGCCCGCACCATCATGGCGCTGCCACGAGCCCAATCAATTGGTTCTGTTGTGTTAAAAGATGTTCCAGCCATAGTATATTCAGCAATAACTCTTGAACTTATGTTTTTCAGACCAGTGCGAATCAAAGCTGGTAAATAAAATTTTGGGAAATGATAACGTGAAAATTGATGCTTTTGATTAGGATAGAAAAGTTGTGGCGCCACGCAACCGATCATTGGCTTGTGATCCAAAAAAGACACCAACTCATCAATGGAATTTTCTAACACCACCACATCAGGATTCAAAATTAAAATATATTCGCCCAAAGCTTTTTGTAATCCCAAATTATTACCAGCACCCATACCTTTGTTTTTTTCGGCCACAATAAATTTCAGTTTATCACTTTGTCTTAAAGCCAAAAAATATTCATTTACTATTTTGTCAATCCCATCATGCGAAGCATTATCCACTACAATAATTTCGTACGCTAAAGCCAAATGCAAATTTTCAATGTTTTTAATACACTGCTTAACTAGATTTTTTGTTTTATAATTGACAATAATAATGGATAATTTCATAATTTTACTTATTTTTTTGTTAACCATTTACGTAAATTTTCTCCATTCTCAGCATATTGACTCAAAAAAGCCTTTCTTTTGTGTATCATTTTTGGTAAGAGTTTAACAACATAGTATAGCGCTTTTAAATTTCGAGTGTCAAAAAAGCATAAATAAACAAATTTTCTTAATTCATACCAGGCAATACAAAAAAAATCTTTAAAAAAATTTCCAGTCGTTTCATTTTTAATTAAACAAAAAAGATGGTTTTTGTATGATTGAAAGCGGATCAAACGATTTTTGTTTCGATAAGATTTTGCCACCTGCCAATTACTATATTTTTTTTCTATTTTTTTTACAGTCCTAAAATGATATGCCACAGCCTCAGTTACTAAAATATTTTTATATCCAGCCAAAAGCAAACGATAACTTAAATCCACATCTTCTTTGTAGGCAAAAAAATCTTCATCAAAATACTCATTATTTAAAGCCACGTTGTCCAAGGCTTGTCGACGATATAAAACCGCACAGGCCGAAAAACCAAAAACTTCTCTTAGGTTATCATATTGTCCGTTATCAACTTCGCCTTCACCAATATTACTCACGCGTCGGTTACGAAAAATTTTTAAACCGCAACTATCAAAAATATTTGTTTTTTCTAAATCTGGTAAACCCGTATTTAAGTTATCCAAAAACTGCGCACGTAAAAGCTTGCCAGCTACTGCGCCAATTTCGTCATCAATTTGAATAACATCTAAAAGTTTTTCCAAACAATCCTCTTCCAAAACAACATCAGCATTCACAATGAAAACGTAATCAGTGTTACTCATTTTAATGGCTTGGTTATAACTTTTGGAAAAACCCAAATTTTGTGTGTTGCGTAAAACATGTATTTCTGGATAATTTTTCTGCGTATAGGCAACTGATTGATCAAAAGAACCCGAATCCACCATATTAATAGAAATCGCCACATTATAATCTTCTTTTGTTAAAATTGTCTGTTTAAAAATAGATTCAAAAAGACCTGGCAAAAATTTTTCCGAATTCCAGCTTACCAAACAGATGGATAAAGTTATTTTGTTTAAATTTGATTTATTCATATTTTTGGAAGGCTATTGCACCGGCTATAATAATAAATCCAATACCCAGTGGATGATTTAAATATGGACTAAAAATATTTACGCACAGTAAAGCTATGAGTGCCGCAGCAAATCCAAATTGTAACGGGTAATTTTTAGTATTTTGAAATTGAAAATTTACCAAACGTTTCAAAATCTCGCATATAAAAAATAAATAAATACCTAAGCCAATTAATCCAAACTTCAAAATCATATCCAAATAACCCCACTCAAAGGCATAGGTGGTCACCTCCCCGCTATTTCCAGCTGTAATCGGCACAATTCTTGGATCAACAGAATAATACGTTACGGTGGTACCAAAACCAGAACCCCAAAACAAATGTCTACTCATGGCAGTTACAAGTGGTTTTAATTGATTCATACGTGAAGAGCTGGCGGCCTCACCCTGAGTTACCCTAGCACCAAAAAGCACACCAAAATTCAAATTCTCAATTTTGGGCGGTAATTTTATTATCATCAAAATTATGCCCAAACTAACTATGACCACCAAAATCAATTGACACTTTTTTCTTAAAATTATGCCAACTGAATCGCGGATTATTAATAAACTTAGCACAAAAAAAGCTAACAGTCCAGCCACAAGGCCCACCCAAAAGCTACGTGAAAAAGAAAGACAAATAGTGGCTAATAAAATTGCCAGGAAAGCATAATAACCAATTTTATTTTTTTTATTAATTTTAGAATTTAAAAATAAAAAAATAAAAAAAGCCAAAAGAACATAAATTTGGGATTGCATAAAGATACGATAAAATCCACCACCCATAGCCGTAATTTCTCCCACCCCACTATCACGAATCCATTTGTAAATTTCGGGCAATGCCCAGGCTGATTGATGAACAAAAATATAAAACAAAAGAAAAGTTTTTAAAGAAATAACCACGACTGCTGCGGATAAAATTGAAATAACATTTTTAACACTTTCATGTTTATTTGTATTCTGATTAGAAAAGACTGCCACGCAGGGTAAAATCATTAAAAAATACAACCAGTTGTTAAAATCTAAAAAAACATCACCAAAATTATTGTTATGAATTATTCCGTTTACAAAAGCCCAAAACAACATTACTCCCAACAGTGCCAACGATTTTATCGTCCAACTTTTTTTTATCATCATTAAAATTTGAACGCTGGGATTCCGTTGGCCTTCACTGTGCTCTACCTCGGCATGATGCATAAAAAAAGTATATAACCAGACTGCCATTACCACCAAAAAAATCCCCATCCTGATCGATAAAATCGTATCGCCTAAGTGTAAAGAAAATAAATATCCTTTTGATCCAATAAACAATTCAATAAATAAAATATATAGCCCATACTCTAATTTTTTTAAAGATAAAATTAGCGTGACTAAAACAATAACCGCAAAAAAAGCCGCGTTGACTATATAATTTGTCCAACCCACATATGATAAAACTTCTGCTAATATTAGCAGAAAAAAACTATATTTAAAATATTTTTTATCAATTAAATCCAACATATTTTATGTGTCTTTACTCTTGCCCGCCTTCTTTCTAATTCCGACTGCCACGTCTATCCAAGTTAATAATAAATTTATCGGCTGCACCAGCCATAACAAAAATAACTGCCAAAAGGGTTTATGTTTTTTGAAATAATGATACAAACTATGGTTAAAATTAATTTGTTTGCGTAAAGCTGGCCATTGTCCAAAACTTTGCTCTTTGTGATGATAAATTTGCCAGCTCGCATAAAAAAATATTTTATAACCGACATTTTTTGTCCTTTGGCAAAAATCAACCTCTTCAAAAATTGCCCAGAATTTTTCATCCAATAGTCCAACTTTTTCTACCACCTCTCTTTTGATTAACATCGCCGCGCCCATAACTTGATCCACTTCCCTATTTTCATTATGCTCAAAATCTAACATAAAATATTCGCGCGTAGCTTTTATTCTATTTGGAAAAAAATTATAAAACTTTAACTGAATAAATAACTGATCCAAAAAATTTGGAAATCTACGACACGAACGTTGTAAACTATCATCAGTATTTAAAAGTTTAGGCCCCAAAATACCGATTTCGGGATTATTTTCCATAAATTCAAGCGCTTTTTTTATTTTATCATCCACAAATTCTGTATCAGGATTGAGTAAGAGAATATAAGACCCCCTCTTTATCTCCCCCTTAGTAAGGGGGAGAACTGGTATTTCTAAACTCTCCGCCTTATCAGGAGCTAGAGCAGATGTCTTTAAGCTCCCCTCCTTACTAAGGAGGGGGTAGGGGGAGGTCTCCCAAAGCATCTTCAGTGCTTGATTATTGGCTTTAGCAAAACCAACATTTTCTTTATTTACAATAATATTTAAATTATCTAATGTGTTTTCTGTCTTATATTTTTCTAAAATTTTAACTGTGTCATCAGCGGAATTGTTATCAACCACAAAAATTTCTAAATCAATATTTTTGATAAAAGCAAAAATTGACTCCACACATTTTTGAGTCAATTTTTGAATATTCCAGGAAACAATGATAATTGAAAGTTTCATAAAAAATTATTGTCCTGTGCAAGCAGGAATACTCACATGAAAATGGTCTCCCTCTAATAGAAAAAAACCACCCGAATCATTAACTAATCTTTGGAAAGGATCAATGTGCGACCAAAGACTGTAACGAAAATCAAGCGCATATGAACCATTGGTTGCGCCATGACCATAATGACAAGAATTTCGCATATGATAACAACAATTAGTTGTATTAGGTGACACACATTGGGTTGGATAAGAATCACGACAATAACTTAATCCATGATCATCGCTAACTGAAGTAATGATAATATCATTTATAGTTAAAGGTAAATAATTGGTTGGATTACTATCAAAAGTACTTCTCATACGCATTAAAAAAATAACTAGGGCTGGTGATGCATCTTGAGATTGTAGGGGATTAATATTAGCTGTTGCAAAACCAGCTAAATTTCCACCACAAGTGGGCGCACTGCCAGCTTCCCAAGGTGATTTACAAGCACCAGCTGGAATTGGTGGTGTGGGCGGAACATAATCCACCAAAGTGTTCTCGCCCATTTTTACACACTGTAACTGGTTCCATGGCTGTGTAAAAATTGTAGCCACGCTTTTTCCACTAGCACTTCCATCTCCAAAAGAATAAATTATAAAATTAACCCCCGTCCAGGCAAAATAAACAATACCAATACCAATCAATGAACCAAAAATCATTTTTTTACCAGTTGCAATACGACCAGGCACACCCTGACTGGTCAACAACATCACACCGGCAATCACAAAAAACAATAAGGCCACCGCACCAGAGATTTCTAAAACAGCATTCACAATTTTGGTTATCAGTTGCACTGCATCGCACAAATCACAATTATTTTTAGCAAAACAATCCAAATACAAAATATTAGCCCGCACCATCATGGGCGTCCCCATTAGAAACAAAGCAAAAAGTAGGCTAACAATTTTCTTCATACCTTAATTATAATTTCAAATTGCTAAAATGTCTAATGGTTTGTCAACTCCAATTTAAAATGTTATGATAAGCATATAATTCTTGTCCCCTATGCTAAAAATATACAACACCTTAGGTCGAGAAAAACAAGATTTTAAACCCTTAAAAGATGGGCAAGTTTTGATATATCATTGCGGACCAACGGTTTATTGGACCCAACATATTGGTAATATGCGTGGCATGCTCATGGCAGATTTAATTCATCGCACTTTTGAATATTTAGACTATCAAATAAAATTTGTCAGAAACTACACTGATGTGGGACATCTAACTTCTGACTCTGACACTGGTGAAGACAAAATGGAAAAAGCCGCCCAACGTGATCAACTTGGTCCAAAGGAGGTGGCTGATAAGTATATCAAAATTTTTGAAGACGACACTCATGATTTAAATATCAAAGAACCAGATTTTAAACCCAGAGCCACACAAATGATTCCTGAAATTATTGAAATGGTCAAAACACTGGTGGATAAAGGTTATGCTTATGAAACCGATCTGGCAGTTTATTTTGATGTGACTAAGGTAAAAAATTATACGAAACTTTCTGGACAAAAAATGGAAGCCAATATCAAAAATGCTGGCAAAGGTGATGTATTGGATAATGATAAAAAAAATTCAGCTGATTTTGCTATATGGTTTTTTAAAACTGGCGCGCATAAAAACGCTTTGCAGTTTTGGCCCTCCCCCTTTAATTCTAAGTTAGTTGAAAACGGTGAGGGTTTTCCTGGCTGGCACATTGAGTGTTCAGCGATGGCAAAAAAATTTTTAGGTGAAACTATCGATATTCATATGGGCGGCATTGAACATATTCCAGTCCATCACACTAATGAAATTGCTCAAAGTGAAGCAGCTAATGGCGTAAAATTTGTCAATTATTGGCTGCACAACGAACACTTAATAGTCAATAATAAAAAAATGTCCAAGTCTGAAGGTACTGGTTACGCTTTGTCTGAAATAAAAGAAAAAGGGTTTTCCCCGTTGGATTTGCGCTACTTCTTTTTGCAGGCGCATTACCGCTCTAAACAAAATTTCACTTGGGAAGCACTTCAAGCAGCCCAAAATGGACTAAGCAATCTAACTGAGCAAATTTCAAGTTTAGGTGAAGATAAAGGAGTAATTAATCAAAATTTTAAAAATAATTTTGTAGAAAAAATCAGTGATGATTTTAATATCCCTGGTGCTTTAGCCGTAGTTCAAGAATTATTAAAATCAGACTTATTAAACACTGACAAACT
>DAOOQN010000009.1:27935-35104 GCA_035388785.1 bacterium | reverse complement strand
AAAAAAGAATTTCTTGATATTTTTACTGACTAGACAACTTTAACAAAAAATCTCTTGCCTTTTTGTACAATATCACCCTTTTTGAGTTTAATTTTGACATCACTGACAATTTTTTTATTAACTTTTACTCCCTGCTGTTCCACCACTCTACGCACCATAGATTTAGTGGCCACCATACCGGCTTGTACCAAAACAGCATCAAGTTCGTAGCTAACTGGTTTAATGGTTGGTAATTCTTGTGGAATTTCTTTTTGACTGAAAGTTTTAATAAAATATTCTTGCGCCGTATTGGCAGCTTTGGCCGAATGATAAAGAGTCACAATTTCTTTGGCTAAACGCATTTTTAAATCACGCGGATTGGTGTTGGCTTGCATAATTTTATTAACTTCGTCCATGGGTATGGTTGTACAAAGTTCAAAGCCATTTAAAATCATACCATCGGTCCAGCTCATAATTTTACCAAACATGTCTGCGGACGAGTCAACTAAAGTAATCATATTACCTTCGCTCTTACCCATTTTCTTACCACTTGTATCAGCCAAAAGCTTAATGGTCAAAACAAATTTCTCTTTATTTTTTAAATCTTTCATTAAATCTCGTCCGGTCAACATGTTAAACGTCTGATCGTTCCCACCAATTTCACCATCCACATCCATGGCCACGCTATCATAACCCTGCATAATTGGATACATAAATTCGTGCACATAAATCGGTTTCTCTTCTTGCATTCTTTTTTCAAACATATCACGTTCCAACATTCTTTGGACAGTAAAATGACTGGAAAGTTCCAAAACGTCAGCAAAACTAAGTTTGGACAACCAGGCACTATTATATTTAATTTCAACTGGGTTGTCGCCTGCAAAATTTAAAATTGCGGCTGCCTGTTTTTTCCAGTTAGCACAATTAGCCAAGACTTCGGCACGCGTTTGTTGTTTACGTGCCGCGGTTTTGTCCGTGGGATCGCCAATCAAACCAGTAAAGTCACCAATCAGCATAATTACCCGGTGGCCCAATTCTTGAAACTGGCGTAATTTTAACATGGTGATGGCGTTGCCAATGTGCAGTGTTGGCGCGGTTGGATCATAACCAGTGTAAAGCGTTAAGCGTTGGCCGGATTTTAGTTGTTTTTCCAAAAATTCACGCGTAGGGTAAATGTTTTGTACACCACGCTCTAAAAGGTCTTTTATTTTTTGGGCATCAGTGTTAATTTTCATAAATTTAAAAAAATATTAATTTAATTGGTTAAAGATAAAATAAGTTCAAAATTGTCATCTGGCGCAGCTTTGACCTGATGTTCAAAACCACATATCTGACAGACATAAAAAATTACAAAACCATTTTTTTTGACTACAGCCGATACTGGTGCCATTAAACCGCGACAACGGCATTGCCGATCACCGGGATTAATATCCACGTGCCGCGACCACAGACACTGCGGACAGTGATCGGTATAACCCCCGCCAACAACTTGTGTCTTGCAGTGAGCACAGACAAAACTTTCTAAGCGTTTTTGAAATTTTTTTACTTGTAACATAAATTAAATACGCGCTAATTCTTCTCGCACCACCTGTCGATCATCCCAAGGAATTTTTTTTGAATCAGCCACACAAATGGCCTGCTCAGCACCTTTACCAGTAATTAAAACTAAATCATTGGGCAAAGCTAATTTTAATGCAAGAGTAATGGCTGCGCGTCTGTCCAAAACAGCATACAGAGTTTTGTGATTATTTAAAATTGAAAAATTTAAAATTGTTTTAAAATTTGAAATTGAAAATTTAAAATTTTCAACATCTTCAGGTGTGCCAAATTCTTTAAGCCAATAATCAGCTGCACCCTGCAACACTTCTTTAATAATAGCACATGGATCTTCATCATATGGATCTTCATTGGTAACAATCACAATATCAGCCTGCTCGGCGGCCAGACTTCCTAGACGTGCACGCCGAGCTTTGTCACGGCCACCACCAGCTGAACCCAAAACCTGAATTATTTTTTGATGCGGTATATCTTTTACCACCGTATAAAGTTTTTCCATGGCTTGCGGCTCAAAAGCATAGTCAACTATTATTTTTAGACCTAATTTATTTTCAATAAATTCCAATCTGCCAGGCAAGGGTTTTAAAAAAGATACATCAGCTGGTTGGGGTAAATCTAAAGCTTTAACTACTGCCAAAGCAGCTGCCACATTACTTTGATTATAGTCGCCCAGTAAATTTGTTTTTAAATTTGTTCTGGTGAATTCAGCATGTGAATAACCAATTTTTTCTTCCGAGTCAAAACTTAAAAAATAGTCAGCAAATTGATCATCCAAATTTACAATAATCGTTTTTTTAACTTTAAAACCGATTTTCTTTTTGGCATCAGCCAGAGAAGCAAACAATTTACCTTTGGTTTGTTTATAATTTTCAAAACCACCATGGGCTTCCAAGTGTTCTGGATATAAATTGGTAAAAACCAAAATATCATAATTAATACCAGTATGACGAAACTGTTTAATGCCTTCAGACGAGGTTTCAATGATTGCACACTGGCAACCAGCTTTAGCCATCTTGGCCAAAGTTTTTTGGAGTTGCAGGCGACCAATCATGGTCATCTTTTTGTCATTCAGCCATTCTTTATTTTTAATTTTAAATAATGTAGTAGTGGTCATACCAACTGCCCAGCCAGCCTGTTCTAAAATTTGAGCAATATAATAACAGGTGGAGGATTTACCAGCCGTGCCAGTCACACCAACTATGATCATTTTATCGGCTGGATAATAATAAAACCAGGCGCTAAAAAGTGCCAAAAAATGATGATAAAATGGCAATAAAAAATTCAATACAGATTTTGGAATTATTTTTTTGATTAAAGCTAAAATTCTATCCAACATATTTTTATTTTAATCGTGCTCCAAACTTTTATAAAACACAATCCCCAATGGTATATACAACCAATAAGAAAAAAGTCTATATAAAAGCATGGTGGCCAGTGAGAGTTCCAATGTCACGCCCAAAGAATTAAAAATTACCACCATGGAACCCTCAAAAGCCCCCAAACCACCGGGAATAAATGACAAAATACCAAACAAACGACCAAAAGCAAAGGCCACCAATCCCAGACCAATTGGAGTCCAGGAACCAAAAGCCAAAAATATTAAATAAATATTAGCGCCATCAGTCAAAAATTTGGTTAATTGCAGACAAAAAGGCCAAACCAATTTTAATTTATTAACTTTTAACCATTTCAAATCTTGATAAAAATCATCCACCAGTTTATTAATACGATCCTCTTGACGCACACCATCTTCAGCTTTATCAATCTTTTCAGCCAGCCAAAAAAGTCTTTTTTTGGATGATTTTTTATTGCCCAAAAAGAAATATAGGCAACTAGCCAAAACCGATAATGCCACAAAAAAACCGGCCACAGCAATTTTTTGTGTTTCACCAATATGACCCAATTTAAAGAAAAGATAAACTAAGCTTAATAGCAACAGAAGTAAAAAAGCCGAATAATAACAAATGAGTTCAATAAAAACAATCATCAATGCTTTGCCTTCTGGTAGATTTTTATGACGAATTTGCTTTAATAACCAAACATTACCAGCCACGCCCAATGACGGCACGGTGTAATTTAAGAAAATAACTGTGATACAGGTTTTTAATAAACGCCAAAAATGAAAAGGATTAAAATTTAACAATTTAAAACTCACTTTATAGACCATAGTTTGCAACAAAAAATTAGCCACCTGACAACCTAAAGCTGCCAACAACCAGTACCATTTGGCTTGACCAAACAGACGACCAATTTCTTGCAACTCTGAAAATTTAAAAATTACCACCACCACGACTAAAAAAATAAGGAAAGGAAAAGTTAGTTTTTTCCATTCGATCTTAAAAGGAATATTTTTTGTATCCTCAGGCATAATTTTTTATTTATTGTCTAATTTTATTTATTAGCTAACCCCTTACCCTTAAGCCGATTTGAACGGCTAACCTTCTCCTTCGGAGGGAGATGCTCTATCCAATTGAGCTATAAGGGCAAAAAGCCAGTTAATAAGTTTTTTGTTTTTTTTGTGAGTTTAAAAAAATTATACCAAAAAAAATTTTGCACCAGGTCCCAAGCTCCACCATAAATTAATTCTTGACCAGTAGACGCATTTACAAAACCTTTTTTAAAATGAGTTATACCAGTCCACGCGTCACCAACGTAGTTATTTTTTTCAGCTGTCGCAATGCCCCAAAAATCATACCACTGGTACTTATTTTCTTTGGCCCACTTTATAGCGTGCCATTGAACGGCATGGTTGGGCATCACTTCTCTATTCCTATTGGACGAACCACCGTGTAAATAAATGGCTGTATTACCAAAACCAATCACCATAATGGCTGCCAAAACTTCGTCCTCATACTCAGCAAAAAATAATTTTAATTTGAAGTCTGGCATGACAGAAAAAAAGTTTATTAAATTTTTATAATATTTTTTGCTAAAAATTTTTATCTTATCCCGTTTGGCAGTGGTAACTAATAATTGATAAAACCCATCGATACTGTGTTGGTGATTAATAAGCACGCCACGCTTTTGCGCCAATTTAATATTGTAACGCCATTTGGGATGCATGTTGGCCAAAATTTCTTCTTCTGTTTTACTAAGATCTAAAACTAAGGTGGCGGCAGGATTAACAGCGTGGATCAAAAGTTCTGGTTTCTTAAATCCGGCCTGTGTATATGTTAAGGTAATAGCGGGCTGAGTTGGCTGGTTATTTTCAGTACGAATAAAAACTATTTGTCGCTGAATTGTTTTAACCAAAAAATTGGCTAACAGTTTAATAATTTCCAGGCGCTGAGCTAAATTAACCACGCTAGAAAAAATTGGACCTCTTGGACAGTCAAGATAAATTTTTTGCAGTGGTAGTGGCTTAGAAAAAAAAGCTGCCACAGCTAGCAAAAAACCATTCTCGTCACGAACTGCCAAACGCCAAATTTTTTCACCCAAACTGGCACGAAAATCACTCCACTGCCAAGTTTGCAAAAAAGCTGCTGGAAAACTGTTCCGCACAACAAAATCATTAATCTCGCAGTTAGTAGATGTGTTAGCAGTTATTAATTCAATACGCATGTTTTTATTCTATCATTTTGGGGCCAAAAAGCAATGTTAAAAATAAAAAATCCGTGCCATTTGTGACACGAATTGCTATTTTATTTAAAAAATTATTATTTAGATTTTTTACCCAATTGTTTTAAGGTTTGTTTAATAATTTCATTTTCATCACTCAGTTCTGGCGGCACCTTGGTCAAGGCTGTACGAATTTCAATTAATGAATAGCCCAAAGACTGCAAAGCCTCAAAGACACCAGTGCTGCCTGAAGCTAAATTGACAGTTTCACTGCTTAAAGTAAAGCTATCCATTTTATTTTTTAGTTCAACTACAATACGCTCAGCGGTTTTTTGTCCAATACCAGAAACCTGCCGCAAAAGCGTCGGATCGCCTCTCAAAATGGCTTTCTGAAGTTCAACTACCTTGGCAATATTGAGAACTTGCAAAGCAGATTTGGGACCAACCCCAGAAACAGAAAGTAATAATTCAAAAAAATTTTTTTCTTCCAAAGAAACAAAACCATAAAGTTCCAACAAATCTTCACGTACATGCAAATGACAAAAAAGTTCATACCGATCACCGGTACGGGCTGTTTCCCATAATGGTAGTGGCACAAAAATTTCAAAACCAACGCCCTGCGTTTCCAAAACAATTGATTTGTTATTTTTGAATTTTACTATACCAGCCAGAAAAGAAAGCATAAATAAAATATTACAGGCTTATTTTAACAGAAAAATGGTAAAGAAGCAATTTGGTTGCTATAATAAAATAAGTATGCAAAATAAACGTGTAACTTTAATTATTTTAATCTTTATCCTGGCACTAGCAGCTTTTTTGCGTTTTTATAACCTGCGTTATATGGAATTTAATGCCGATCAAGCATTAAATCCATATTTAGCTCTGGAAATTCTACACACCGGCCCAGTGCCACACAACTGTTTATTGTCTTCTATTGGCATCTGCAATCCGCCATTTTTTCTTTATTTATTGATACCGGCAATAATTATTTCGGCTGATCCAATTTTTTTAACAGCTTATATTGCATTGTTTAACGTCTTGACCGTTCTGCTGTTATTTTTTTTCGTCAAAAAATTTTTTAATGAAAAAACTGCTTTAATCGCAGCTGCTTTTTTGGCAGTTAATCCGTGGGCAATTATTTTCTCACGCACCATTTGGCAACAAAATGTTTTAATGTTTTTTACTCTGTTATTTTTTTGGTCATTATTTTCTTTTTGGCAAACCCAAAAACCCACCAGTCTAATTTGGGCCATGTTGTGGTTGGGTGTCACAACCCAAATTCATCAGTTGGGCATATTATTAATTGTTCCTTTTATAGTTGCTCTAATTCTGAGCAGAAAAAAACTCTTTTTTAAAAACTTTCTTATTGGTTTATTACTAATGATAATGCTTTATTTCCCTTTTGTGTTGTTTGAAATTAATCACGATTGGTACAGTTTGGAAAACATTTTTTTCTATCAAGCCACTCCGTCACACCTAGCATCAGAAAGTTTAATCTACCCACTACAGTTAATAACTACACGCGGTTTTAACTATACTTTTGGAAATGATTACCAAAATTTTCTGCTAGGCGCAGTTAATTGGCCACTGCTTGATAGTTTGCTATTAATAACAACGGTTGCAGCCCTGTGTTATTATCTTCTTAAAAAATCAATCCAAAACAAATTCATGTTAATATGGTTTTTGATACTGCCACTTTTTTTATTATGGACCAAAAATCAAGTTTACCAACACTATTTTATCTTGGGCCTACCGGCTGGTATTATAATTATCAGTGATTTTCTTAATCATCTAACAGAAAAGATTAAACCCAAAATATGGCACGTGATGGCCCAAATTATGATTTTTATAATCATCTTTTATCAGGCCATGTTTAGCTTTTCTTATCTTACTTATTTACAAAACAATCCATGTATCAACGGTAATCACTCCCAAGGTTATGCTTTCAAACTTGAAAACATAAAAAAACAGTTACAAGCCGGCGAAAATAATTTTATCAAAATTCACCAACAAAGTTGTTCCTGTCGTATTTGCCTACCAATTAATACACAATATATTTTAGAAAATAGTAATTT
>DAOOQN010000009.1:24679-27835 GCA_035388785.1 bacterium | reverse complement strand
CAAAATTCATTGCTCACAGTCAAAGTGCTTGCCAACACAGAAATTTCCGCACTGGAATTTCCTATGGTTTTAGATAGTGACCCCACAAAAACACAACCGATAAAAAAGAACCTGACCTTAAAAGATTTAAAAATCGGACAAACCGTCGTAGTTTTTAGTCAAAATAATATTAAAAATCAAGGAACTTTTGTAGCCGATATAATTCAGGTACAAGTAACTGAATAAAATATTTAAAAAAACATAAAAAAACCGACTATGTTAAATTAAGTCGGTTTTTATGTTGATCCAAATTAATAGACCTGCCAATTTAATCTTTGTGTACGGATTTGTCTTTGCTGATCTTGGTATGTCCCGGTTGACTGCACAATAATACCAATAGGAATATTGCCACTACCACCAGAGGGGCTAAGTTGAATTTCAACCGAACTGGTTGTGTCTTGATTAATAAGACGCACAAAAGCTGTGTTGGATAATTCAATAATTTTCTCTACACCCGGGCCTAATTCAAAGGTATTTTGTGCGCCATCCTTACCCAAAACAACCAGTGCAGCTGGGGCACCAAAATTTTGTCTAAAATTAATAGCCGTTGAATAGTCCAAACCACTAAAATCCAGGTCGAGCTGAAAAGACTTATCAACCGCAAGTTTTACAGTTAATTGATCACCATTAACACACAGCCCACTCGTCACTGATGCACAAGCTATATTAGTTTGTGTTAAAGCGGTAACCTGCCGTGACCAGGTGGCACCAGAAATATCAGCCAAAGAAATGTTTGTAGCGGCAAGATTAAGCACGCTATGCTCGCGTTCAATGACATACAGGGCTTTTTCAACAGCAGTATCAGCTGCATAATAGGCAACCTCGGAAAAACCAATATCTTGAGCTGTTTGACTGGAGCGCACCACCAGATCTGAAACTGCTGTCACCAAGATAATAATAGACGCCAAAATAACAATCGCAATGAGAATGGTCACGCCACGCTGCTGTTTAAATTGTTTTGATAAAAAAGGCATAATTTTTTAAGGCGTAAGGCCACCGGATCTTTGTGGTACTGTTTGTTGAATGGTAAAACCAGCTTTTTGTCCACCTTTGGTGGCCTCAACCTGCATGACGATGGTTACTCGCGGTTGAGTAACTGGGGGTTCGTTAATATCAAATGGATAACTTAACGGCTGAATATAAAATTTTAGATTAATAATTTTAATTAAATCAGATGGTATGGTCTGCGCCGGTGCACTGCCATACTGCACTTTTAGTTCTTGGTTCTCCACAAAAAAAGAATGTGTATTATCTGCCAAATCAATCAGGTGTAAATTATTTTCACCACCTGAATTTATAACACCACCAGCATAGGCTGCATAATCAACGCGTGAAGTACGAATTTTTTTTGCCAAAGATTCCATAATCATTTGGACATCTTGTTGCGCACGGTTATAAGCAATAGTTTTTTGTGAAGCGCGCAATATAAAGCTGTGAATACTTAAACTGACCAAAGCCACCATGACAAAAATACTCATGGCCACCAAAATTTCCATCAAAGTAAAACCTTTTAGAGCACGATTATTCTTAAATTTTAAGCTTAAAAAAAACATTTTTATTTTTTACCAATCAGTTAAATTTGTAACTAATAAAAAACTATGACTTCGTCCGTGCTCAGTCCAGACAACTTTTGATAATACTTCTTTTTCTGTGGTAGAAATTGTTTTAATTTGTACTGCCCGTCTAAAAACAGTAACCACACCACCACTGGTGTGAGTATATTTACCTGAAGTTTGATCTTTATAAAGTAAACAATTGGTACAAGTAGATAATGAATTAAGATTTGTACAAGTAAAACTGTTCGCGGTTTGTAATTTAAAATTACCAGCCTCGTTTACATCAACAAAATAACACTTATCCATGCTGGCATCAAAAAAACTACTGCCAGTAATTTTGCTTAAATCGCCACCCTTGGTATAATCCCTGATCTCACGTACAATTTCCAGACCTTCGCGAGCTAAATTAGTAACCACAATACTTTGTTCGGATGATTGTGATAAAGAAATTGAAGAGGTGGCCAAAGTCAAAACAGCTAAAATACCGGTTACTAAAACAGCTAAGGCAAAAATTGTCTCTAACAAAGTAACGCCCTGCTGATTATTTTTTAAAATATACATAAATCACTCTACATTGATTTGTCCAGAATCACCGCGCACCGTAATAATACGGTGACGGCTGGTATTTAAACCTTTTATAATAATCGCAGCTTCGTCAGTTGCAGGCTCACCATTAAAATAAATCGTACCCAGTGGCGCGCTAAAAACAATATCTAAAGTATTATTTATAACTGGCATAATAGAGCCCGTGTAAGCACCTTTTAAAAACACTCTGTCGCCATTCAGTACAACCTCACCAGCGTCATAAAGTTTATCATTATCAATATCATTAAATAAAACATAATGACAAACCGATCCTGATGTGCACAAAACAAGGTGCAAACCATAATTATAATGCACGCCACTCACCGTCTGCCCGGTAAGAGCCCAAATCTGAGTTTGGCGCAAAACAGAAAAAAGTTTATCAGCTTCAGTATCCACGGTTTGGTTGGTATTAAAGTCACTAAAGTTTGGCAAAGTAATTACCAACAACATCACCATGATTCCAACTACCACCATTAACTCCAAAGCTGTAAAACCGGTTGATTTATTTTTTTCTTTATTAATCATTAAAATAATTTAAATTAAATTTAAGTACCAGGCGACAATTTTATCACCCCACCAAAAAATAATTATTGTCGCTGGTACCAAAAAAACACCAAAAGGAATCTCGGATTTAAAATTTTTACGGTGGCTTAATAGGAGCGGCAAAGACACAAGAGCTCCACCAATATAAGCCAGGGACAGTCCAGAAATAATGTGTGGCCAAGGTAATATCAAACCCATCAAAATTCCCAGACGAATATCGCCTCCTCCCACCCATTTTCCACGTGAAATAAAATACTGTGCTGCAAACCAGCCACCTCCAATTATAGCAGAAAGAAAAATAAATAAAAAATTATTTATATTCAACTGATTCATAAAAAATAAACGCATCAATTGAAAAATTAAAATTACCCCTATGGCTGGCAAAGAAATTATGTCTGGAATTAAAGTATATTTTAAATCATACAAAAAAAGC
>DAOOQN010000009.1:0-24579 GCA_035388785.1 bacterium | reverse complement strand
AATAAAAATAAAAAAATAAATCAAAAACATATTATTTTTTGGTAGCAAAAATTAATAGCTGATCAAATAAATTAATCGGAATTGTTAAGTTGGCTACACCCAAAGATCTAATAAAATTTAGAAAAAACTTACTCGTGCTGCGATGAGAATTTAAATAATGTTGTAATAAATAAAAAAAAGAAAAATGTCTACCGATATAACAATATTTTTTTGATTTAAATCCGGTTTGAGAAAGAATGATTTTAATGTTTCTTATAGAAAAATAAAAAAGGTGTTGTGGTAAAAGTGCGTGCCATTTTTTACCCTGTATTTTAGAAAGAAGGCTGGAAAAATCAGGTGTAGAAAAAACCAAAAGTCCATCATCTTTAAGTTTTAGTTGTATCAAAGTTAAAACTTTTTGTGGGTCAGGCAAATGTTCCAAAACATCAAACAAAGTAATAATATCAAAACTTTTATCAGGAAAATCCACAAGAATTTTTTCGGCCATACCACACCTCAAGTCGCCCTTAACTTTTTGTCTAGCCAAAGCTAGGGCGCCACGAGAGGCTTCAATACCAAAAATTTCATAACCAGCTTCTTGAGCTGCTTCTAAAAAAATTCCAGAATAACAACCAATATCAAGGAGTTTGCCCTGCGGTTTTATCTTTTTTACTTTGTTGACCAAAATATCAGCTGTTTTTTTTCTATTTTCTCTTTCTTTTTCATATGTTTCATCAAAATTTTCCGTTTCATAACTCGAAATCACCCGCGCCACTGTTTTGCTATCACACACCCAAGCTAAACCACAGTCCAAACAGCAAAAGACATCGCTATGCACACCCAGACGACTGTCGGTGACATGATAAAACTGGCCCACCTCTTTAAGGTTGGAAGGATATTTTAAAATTATATTTTGACTGTGGCAAACTGGACAAATCATGTTATTTAAAAGTAAATTTTTTATTACCCCAAAAATTCCAGGCCAAACTGCCAATTACAGCAGCGGCTTTGCCAATTAAATAATGTGTATGAAAAAATTGGACAAAAAGATACATTAAAACCAGATTGATACCAAGACTTAAAATATGGATAGAGGTAAATTTTAGATATTTATGCCAAAATCTTTTTTCACGTTCATGTTCGAAAACCCAACCAAATGAAATCAAAAAGTGAACAAAAGAACCAACCAAAAAAGAAGGCACAGCGGCGATCAAATACCAAACTTCCAGCCATTCCACCAAAATATAAAGTAAAAGCACGTCTACCAAGGTAGCAACCACGCCAGAAATAGAAAATCTAACAAATTTTATGGATAATATTTCTTTTAACATAACTGTAATCAATCACTATCTACAAAGTAAAAAGGAGTAAAATTATAAAAAATATGCAATTAAAAAAAGCTGACTGGTAAATCCAACATAATTATCATGAAAAAATCTGGCAAAAAGCCAATAAACCAAAATTAACACAGCATAACCAAAAACTAGGCGCGACAAACTATTTTGCTTGAGCTGTTTTTTGATCAATAAATAAAACAGAATTAAAGTAAGTGGAATCTGTAAAACCCAGAGTGACACATAATCAGTAATTTCTTCAACAATGCCCAGTTTATAAAACAATACAGAAACACCATAGCCATTAATCGGATAACTGGTTATAAGAGTACCAGCCGGATAAGCATAGATATCCTGATAAAAAGCCACTGGGTCCCAGACAATAAACGGCACAATAATTAAAAGAAAAACCACTGGCAACAACCAAGTCTTTTGAAAAAGTATCCACAAACTACTGATAATTGATTTTATTTTTTGACTTACTTTAGAACTTATGGCTGACGCATTTAGCTGTAGACAAGAAAAAACATAAGCATAGTAAAATGGAACCAAAAACCAGGCCGAATGTTTGGAAGAACAGGCCAGGGCCAGAGTTAAAGATGAAAGTAAAATCTTATTTTTTTTAAGCAGCCAAATGGTTAAAATTATCCAAGTCAAAACAAAAACATCATCACGACCAGAAATAAAAAACGGCAAAAATAATGGATTTAAAACAAAAAAAGCTGTAAGCGGAAATTTATTTTTTTTATCTATTGGTAAGCTAAATAAAACTAGAATAGAAATGATGAACAAAAAAAGATAAGTCATTCGTTCATCATAAAAGCCAAAAACTTGACTGGCAACAACCTGAAAAGGAACAGAAAAAAGAATATGAAAAGGCAACTTAATGACGTGAAAAAGTGCTGGATTAAGTAAAACTTTGCCTTGGGTGGTAAAAATATAAGCTGATTTTTCCAACTCAGTCCCAAAATAATTCTCTGTATAAGGATTTTTGCCGTGTAATAAAAATTCAATCGCCGGCTCCATTTGCTGGACATTATCATGAATAGGTAAATTTGGATCTTCGTGGCGCAATAAAATATTGGGCACCAAAGTTACACACAACAAAAAACCAATAATTGAAAAGAAGAGAATTGTTTTGTAACGCCAAAATTGTTCTGTGTGGACTTCTGTGGTGATTTCAATTATTTTCTTATCTAACCATAAATAACCTAGGCATAATCCAAAAAAAACAATAAAATTAAAAATAGCAGCATGGTCCCAACTCATCAAAAACAAAAAGCCAAAAATAAAAATAATAATAAAGTCTAAAGACAGTGTTTTTTTCATAAATTTAAGGCTTTACAAACTTACTAAATATACTGATTTGTGGTTATCCCCTCCTTAACAAGGAGGGGTGAGGGGAGGTAAAATCGCCGATAGGCGTATCTATTTTTAATTTCTGTCCATATTCGCCTATCGGCGAGTAGACCCCTCCTGCGCCTCCCCTTGTCAAGGGGAGGACAAAAACTATTACACCTCATAAAAATATGACAATTTAGTAAGAGAAATAAATAATTTATTCAAATTTTTTATATTTAACAAAACCAAACTTCATAAAAATATACTGACCTAAATTCTTTAAAATGTCTAAGCCGTAAAACACACTTTTTTTAAAACCAATCATCGAAGCTTCTTTAAAATAACGCGTACTAATTGGTACTTCTAAAATTTTTAATTTTTTAATTTTTAATTGAATAATAATTTCGGTATCAAAAACAAAGCCATCGGCCGCAGACAAAAAATTAACATCTTTTAACGCCTGGGCGGAATAGGCGCGAAAACCAGAGTGGTATTCTGTCAATTTTAAACCCAAAACAATGTTTTCTATTTTGGTCAAAGCGATATTGGCCACATATTTCCACCAGGGCATACCACCTTCACGCGCCCCGCCCGGACGCATCATGCGCGAACCAAAAACAGCATCGGCATCACCACGCAGCAAAGGTAATAACAAATCAGGTACCAAACGCGGATCATACTGATGATCTGGATGAATCATAATGACAATGTCAGCTTGTTGGTTTAAAGCTTCGGTATAACAAGTCTTTTGATTAGCACCATAACCTAGATTTTTTTCATGTTCCAACACAACCAAACCATGACCGCGCGCCAATTCAACTGTACAATCAGAACTTTTATCATCAACTAAAATTATTTCATCAACCCACCCCGTTGGGATGTCATCTAAAGTTTTTGATAAAGTTTTGGCGGCATTATAGGCTGGCAAAACAGCAATAATTTTTTTATCAGGATATTTTTGTGACATAAAATGACTGGCTATTTTTTAAATAACTTCTTACTTTCTATTTCTCCCAACCACAAACTACGATGACTGATATAGCTTTGATAATTAAGAGAGATCGGGGAAGCGTCATACTTTATGGCTGAAACCAATAAATCAACCGCTAGATCTTTTTGACCACTTTCCATATAATAACAACTTTGAGCCAAAAAATAATCGGAAACAAAATCACTGTAATAAACATTAAACTCTAAAGGCTGATAAACAATATTTCTAAAATTATAGTTATGTTCGGGCGCAGCTTGGGCTTTTTTGGCCTCATCTAAATTTTTATATATTTTATAAACTAAACCATTAGAGCGTGTAACCAAACCATCGTCGGTAGTTTTGTTTAAGGGATACAGAAGATAGGCTGATTTGTAATTGTCTTTTTGTGCTGTGTTCCACAAATAAGTAGCCAGTCTGGCGCGCTGTTCTGGTTCGGTCCACTTAAAAAAATCCTCCATACCTTCATAATATGCTACGTTATAAAAAATACCCCGAATGCCGGCTATACCAACTAATTTTACATCCGTTCTTAAGTGCTCCACTGCCTGCATATAGTACAAAGAAAAAATCATACTATCCAACGCCGGCTGATCATTATAAATTAAAACGTAAGCATCTCTATCCAAACTATTTAAAGTGGCCCGCGCCCAATCATTGGGCAACCAAAAATCACTCCGATCATTAAGATGCCAATTATTCAAAACAAATGATATTGGTAAAAGAATAAGCAATAAAATTATCACTCCCAAGACTAATGACCGCATTAAATTTTTAAATTTATTTAACACTCGACAGGCGACAGATAAAATAAACCACAAACCCAAAGCAAAAAAAATTGCCACCATCATAAAAGCTGGCAAATAATAAACCCGGAAAAAAAATTCATTCATGGCAGAATACTCAGTGGCGCGCAATAAAATAATCAGCAAGCTGTTACTTAAAAATATACCCAGAACTAATAAAAATATCTTTTTGTCTTTAAAATATAGAACCAAAAAGCCTATAAAAGCTATAATAACACCTACCAAAGTGAATTGCGCCAAAATTTCTTGAAAAAAAGAATCCACCAATGGTAGTTTTTTGGCATCAAAAAATTTAGCAGTTGAAAACTTTAAATCATTATATTGCAAACGAAAAATTTGATTCTTAAAACCTTCCACGTTTTGTGGATTACCCCAATTAAAAGCTGGATTTTGATAGGCACGAATGGGTAGATATAAGTAGAGCGAAAGACCTAAAAAAAATAAAAAGGCACCAGCAAAAATAAATTTGTAATCCTTGATAATTCGCCAATAATTTAAAATAACAAATAGAAAAAAAGTTGGGCCCAAAAGCAGCATCATCTGATGGTTGGCAAGTGAAAGACCAAATAAAAAAATACAAAATAGTAAAATTTTATCAGCTTTGTTTTTTAATTTGTCTGTTTTCTTATTGTCGTCCTGCTCATTGAATACTGGAATTCCATCATTTTGCCCGCAATGATAATTTTCTCGCTCTAAATATAGTGACTTAGTGTGATGATTTTTATATATCTGTATTTTTTCCTGCCACACCAATAATAAATAAATAATCGCTGCCAACAAAAAAGCATTCAAAGTATAAACCTCAGCCACCACACTTTGTGACCAAAAAATACCAGTAAAGGCGAAAATTAAAGCACTGGTGGCCGGCGTTAAATATTCTAAAATAAAAATGTTTTTTATCAGCGACTTTTTTTTATGGAAATAACTAATGATTCTTTGCAAAATTAAAAACAAAAAAGCACTTGTCAAACTAGCAAAAAAGGCACTCATTAGATTAACCTGAAAAGCCGAGCTACCAAACGGTAAAAAAGTAAAAAGCTTACCAATTAAAATATATAACGGATAACCAGAAGGGTGCGCAATACCTAAAGTTTTAGCCACAGTTACAAATTCGGCTGAATCTTCCAAATAAATGGTCGGGCAAAGCGTAAAAATATAAACCGCCAAGGTGACAAAAAAAATTAAAATAAACCAAAAGTAATTTTTGTAAAGCAATTTTTTCATAAAAAATTGAATTCTTAGCTTTAGTATAGCAAACCAAAAGCTGAAAAACAAACCCCTCACTTAAACAAGGTGAGGGGTTAACTTTCTAGCTAGAAAAAAGAATTATTGAATACCGTTTTGATTGGCAGTATGTATAGTACTTGCTGTACTCAATCCACCAACGTTTGATTCCAGACAAAAAGTAATCGCGTAGGTGGAACCGCCGCCACTATAGCTATAATCGCAACCATTAGGACTGGGATTGCCTGGTCTTTGACCCATATAAGTATTACCACTGAATACCATAGCTGAACCAATTGATGGCAAGTTTGTTGGATAACCATTCGCATCCTGCGCGTAAAGTTCCAAAGCGGTTTGGATTTGTTTTACATCCGAAACACGACGCGCGTCTCTGGCTTTGGCACGGGCGTTATTTAAAGCCACCACAGCCAAAGTTGATAACAAACCAATAATGGCAATAACCACCAAAAGTTCAATTAAAGTGAAACCTTTTTTTGTATTCTTCATATTTTTTAATTTTCAAAATAAATATTTTAAAGTCTAGACCTTAAAACCTTCTGTGATAAACAAGACTCGACCTTTTACAAAGGATGTTTAGTTTATCCACAATTTATTATTATTATAACACAAAAATGACCATGTTATCAATTTTACATCCACAAAAATTATAAAAACCAGATCATCATCGCATACCATCTTGATTGGCAGTGTGCGTGTTGACTGTACCTAAGCCGCTAACGCTTGATTCTAGACAAAAAGTCAGCACGTAAGTGGAACTACCGCCACCATAACCGTAAGCACAACCATTAGGACTGGGGTTGCCCGGTATTTTACCCATATATGTATTGCCACTATAAGCTAGAACGGAACCGACTGATGGAAGTATTGCTGGATAGCGATTTGCATCTTGAGCATAAAGTTCCAAAGCGGTTTGTATCTGTTTTATATCCGAAACACGACGCGCATCTCTAGCTTTAATACGGGCATTGGTCAAAGCCACCATGGCCAAAGTTGACAATAAACCAATAATTGAAATGACCACCAAAAGTTCTATTAAAGTAAAGCCTTTTATATTTTTTTTCATATCCTTTAATTTTAAAAAACAATTTTTAAAGATTCAGATTTCAAAATCTCGTGTAATAAACATGATCTGACCTTTAGTTTATTATAACACAAATTTAATTTTTGTTTAAATGAAGTTAAAAACTGGAAGCCATATTATACATTGGCATAATAATGGCTGCTACCATTACACCCACAGCCACGCCCAATACCACCATAATCAAGGGTTCAATTAAACTGACCAGGTTGGTAACTAAATTATCAATTTCGCGTGCGTAAAAATTGGTCAAACGTTCTAAGACCGTATCCAAGTGTCCGGTCTGTTCACCAACACTCATCATGTGTGAAATCATCACTGGTACTTCTGGAGAACGCATAAAAACACCAGAAACCGGATTGCCATCTTGTACTTCTTTGACAGTCTGATCGATTAAATCACGATAAACTGCATTACCCACAATATCACTGGTTACTTTTAGAGATTCAACCAAAGAAACACCACCAGCCAGAAGGGTGGATAAACTTCTAGTAAAACGAACTAAATAAATATGTTGTAAAAGTTTGCCAAAAATGGGCATTTTTATCTTTAAGATATCAAATAATATACCTCCCCGACTGGTGCGGACATAAAAACGACTACCACCTATTACTAATACCAAAGCAATTAATATCATCCACCAATAGTGGACCAGAAAACCAGATAAACCAATTAACATTTTGGTTGATGTTGGTAATTGACCACCGGTTTCCTGCAGCATGCTAGTGAGTTTGGGTACCACAAAAATCATCATAATAATACCAACAGCCAATAGACCAACCACAATAAAAGCAGGATAAATCATGGCGCCTTTTATTTTACTCATTAAATCATAATCTTTTTCTTGTTGATCAGCCAAATAATTTAAAACCTCATCAAGACGTCCGGAAGTTTCGCCAGATTTAATAACAGAAATAAAAAAATCAGAAAAAATATTTGGATAATTAGACAGGGCTTGAGACAAACGTGCACCCCCATCAACCTCATCGGCAATTTCAACAATGGCTAATTTTAAACGCTGGTTAGCAGTCTGTTTTTCCAAAATTCTCAAAGCTTGAACCAAAGGTAAATTAGCACTTTTCATAACCGCCAACTGACGCGAGAACAAAACTAAATCCTTGGGTCCAATTTTATTAAGAAATTCAAAATTTGCCAAAAAAACAGATTTTTCTTTTTTAACTTTAATACTGATGGGTAATAAATTTTTTTTAGCCAAAATCTCAACCACGGCTATTTCAGAAAATGCTTCAATAATACCTTTGGTGGTCTGCCCGTCATAAGTTTTGGCATGATATTCAAACAATGGCATAATATAATAATTTACTTCATGATCATTTCTTTAAAGTCATCTTTATTACGAGCATATTTCATGGCTTCATCCATTAAAACCTCACCACTTTTAACCAATTCAGCCAAACTGCGCTCACGACTAATCATACCCTCATGGCCAGACATAATTATAATATCTGGAATACGACTAGCCCGATCATCAGCAATGGCCGCTGCAACCGCGTTGTTGTTAAGCATAATTTCTAATGCCGGTAAACGTCCACCATTACGCCTTTTTATCAGCACCTGATTTAAAATCGTTATTAAATTTCTAGAAAAAATTTGTCTTTTTTCATGTTTGTTAATAGCTGGGAAAAAGGCCAAAAAATCAGATAAAGAATCCAAAACATCCTGGGAACCAAGCTCCAAAATAACCAAACTTTTTTCCGCCAATTCTAACAAATTAGCAGCTGTGGCTTCATCGTCAATCCGATTACAAAAAATCACGTCGGCATCAGCTAATAATAAATCATGGCTGGCTTGCGCAAAGCTCGCCACATCAACTCCTACCTCTCTTTGTTCAATCAAACTTTTTTTATTAGTTAATAAATACTCAAGTGGTCTCTCAATGGTGACGATGGACTTATTATACTGATTGTTGATAATTTCTAACAAAACCATAGCTGTGGTTGTTTTACCAGCTCCGTTGGTACCACTAATAATAATTAGACCACGTTCCAAACCAGCTAATAAATTTAGAATTTGTGGCAAACATAGTTCGGTTATGCTTTTAATGTGTTTGGGAATATAGCGCAAAATTGCTGTTGGTTTTCCCTCTTGCTTAAACAATTGCACACGAAAACGTAAATTATCGGCAAAACCAAAAGTCCACAATAAACTACCTTGCTTTTCAAATTCGTTTTTTTGGGCATCGCTCAAAATACTAAATAGATTTTTTTCAATCATTTCCTGATTGACCATAGTCTCATTCCAATCCACCAGTTCTCCATCTATCCGCGCCTTGACTGTACTACCAGCTGATAAATGTAAATCAGAGACATTCATTTCGGCTGCCTTGACCAATAAGCCACTAAATTTAAAATTTTCAGCCACTGACATATTTTAAAATTTTAATATTTTTTTAATCTTTTCAATTACCTCTGAGGGTAAAAAATGAGCTTTAATTAAATAATCACGCGCACCCAATTTCAAACCTTTTTTTATATCCTCTTTTTGGCCTAAATTTGACAGAATAATGACTGGTATGTTTTTTATATTTTTATCCTGTTGCGTGACCTTTAAAACCTCAAAACCATTCAATTTTGGCAAAATAATATCCAACAAAACTAAATCCGGTTTTTTATCTTTGATTAAGGCTAGTCCAGCTTCACCATTAGAAGCGGTTAAAACCTTGTAATCTTCTAGCTCCAACTTGACTCGATACATATTCAATAAAAAATCATCATCTTCCACTAATAAAATTGTAAAAATATGTTTGGATTTCTTAACAACTGACGCTGTATTTTTTTTGGATGGATATTTTTTTTTCTTCTTATTTAACATAAATGATAATTTTATAATTCTAATCTTTGGTGGCACGCAACACTTCTTCAACCGTGGTCATACCACGAATAGCTTTGAGTAGGCCATCCTGCTGTAAGGTAATCATTTGTTTTAAAATTGTTTCTTGCTTAATTTTTTCTAGAGAAGTACCAGAAGAAACCAACTGCTTAAGTTCATCTGTCATATCCAAAATCTCAGCAATGGCTAAACGACCAGCATAGCCAGAACTATTGCACCGCAAACACCCCTTACCGTGATAAAATTTTAAATCTTTTTTATCTTGCAAAACTAATAAATCTGCTGATAAATTATTTTTATTAATTTTGGTAAACTCATCCCACACAAAATCCACTAACTTATCCGGCAACTTGATTTCTTCCTTACAATTATCACAAATCTTACGTACTAAACGTTGTGCGATAATGATATTTAAAGTGGAAGAGAGCAAAAACGGTTCTACGTGCATATCAATTAAACGGGGTATAGCGCCAAAAGCATCATTGGTGTGCAAAGTTGAAAGAACAATGTGGCCAGTTAACGCGGCATGAATAGCTAATTCAGCCGTTTCACTGTCGCGAATTTCTCCCACCATAATTACATCGGGATCTTGACGTAAAATGGAACGCAAACCATTAGCAAAAGTCACTCCAACATCAGGATTAATCTGTGACTGGTTTACGCCACGCAAATAATATTCAACCGGGTCTTCAAGAGTGGTAATATTGATATTTTCCTGATTTAAAATATTTAAAACTGAATAGAGAGTGGTGGATTTACCGGAGCCTGTTGGCCCAGTCACCAAAAACATGCCATGCGGTTTATCAATATTATTTTTCATAATCTCTAAATTCCTACCTTCAAAACCAAGCTGTTCCAAGGTCAAAGCTCCGGATGATGTATCCAAAATACGCATAACAACCTTTTCTTGATCATAAAGCGGCAAGGTTGAAATTCTAAAATCTACATTATTGTTATTGATGTTTAAACGAATTCGTCCATCTTGTGGTACGCGAGTTTCGTCAATTTTTAAATTGGCCATCACCTTGATGCGTGAAATAATTGCGGCATGAACTGATTTTGGTAACAACAAAGAAGTGTGCAGTTCACCATCAAGACGATAACGAACTCTCGACTTATCCATAAATGGTTCAATGTGGATATCAGAAGCCTTGCCTTCCACACCATGCCGAATAATTACAGAAACAATTTGAGAAATTGGTGCTGATTTTATCACCTCAATATTGTCGGTGGCCAAATCTGCTTCTTCAGTCTTTTTTTGTTGTCTTGACATTTTGTCTTCGGCTACATCCAAGGCTTTTTCGACTTCTGTTTTTAAAACTGAATATTGTTTAAAGGCCTGATTAAAAGAAGCGAGCGAGGTTAAATAATATTCCACATTTAATCCATTCTGGCGCGCGATAAATTCGACCGCCTCCTGACCTTTCAATTCAGCTGGATTGGTGAGGGCGACCTGTAAGGTTTTGTCGTGTTTACCAAATACAACTAATTTATAATTTTCAGCTAAATCCTGCGGTAATATATTAACAATATCGCGTGTAATTTCAGTACCCAATAAATCAATATATTTAAAGTGGTAATATGCGGCTTCAGCCATTAATAAACTTTCTTGATTAATGGTGGTGTCTTTTCTTAAGGCAACAAAAACATCCTCAACTGAATTGAGGTTAGATAATTCCAAAGTTTTTTCCTGACCAATCACATTATTATCCTGGAGCTTTTTTAATATTTTGGTAATTGATGATGATTTGATCATAATAAAATTAAATTTTTAAAAAAGGATTTGGCCGACCCTTATCTACAATTTGAAGCGGCCAATCACCAAATTTAATCAAACTTTTAAAAGCTTCTTTATCAAAAATTTGAATAGCATCTTCAAAATTATCTTCACTGTCCTCACTCAAATCGGGCGCGACAATTTCAATATCCGCGGATTGGTTTTTTTCTTTTACAAAATTATTATAAAATATAGTTCCGGCACTAGTGAACATAATTATAATAATAACTACTTGAATAATTGTTTTTTTATTTTTACTAGCCATAAAAAATTATAAATAATAACTACGCAAAGTGATGTTAAAACTATCATCCGCAGGTGAAAAATCAAACTTAAGAACATCCAATAAACGTAAATTATGTTCCAACTGATAAATCAATTTGCGGAAACCAGCATAACCACTACCCTTAATTTGTAAGTTTATATCAATGTTTTTTGTCTGTTGAGAAATAGCCGCATCATCCGATGATTCGATGACGGCGGGAAGCGTAGTCGTATCACTAACATTATCATTTGCAACTGCAAAATCACCAGCGCTGTTTTTTATAATATTTTTTAGTTCATCTAGACTTTGACCTTTTTCATCTGTTATTTTTAAATTGATTGACTGCAAAGAAAAACCACTACTGGCAACCAGGGCATCCAAATTAACCAACAAGTCGGGCAAATTAGGTGAGCTTGGTAACATTAAATTGGCTTTTTCCAACAAAATAGGATTCAATTGTGTATATAATGTATTGATCAAATTTGACTGTATAAGTTGTTTTTCTAAATTGTTTAGCACTTGCTGGCGTTGTGGAATTTGATTATCTTTCAAACTGGCTAATTGACTAGAAAATTGTCTGATAAAGAAAAAATAACCCACCAAGAACAACACTATAATCCCTACAAAAAGTATAATAAAAAATAGACGATTAAAGAGTTTATCAGTCAAACTGGTCAATTTTTTGTCTGCCAATACGGGTTTGGCTGCCTGTAGAGTGTCTTTATTATTTAAGGGTGTTTGGTTTAAAATCATATTATTGTTTGAGTGGTAGTGGCTGGTGTGGTAGTATTTAAATTAAAAAAATCATAATTCAACAACATATCAAGACTAAAATATATCAATTCGCGCGGTTCCACGTGGTTTTTTTTATCCGTATTATCCTCTAAATTTTCCTTTTGTTTTGTCATGTCTGATAAATCTACCTTTAAAATATTTTTTTTATCATGATTAAAAATTAAGACTTGCTGAGCCGCAGCCGCATAATCCAGAGCCACACCATTTAAAACTAAACTACCAACGGAAGTATCAACATTTACACTTTCATAATATACTCCACTGGCAGTATTAGCTTCCAAATAATCAAAAACTTTATGTGCCCAAATGTGTGCATCTAATTTTTTATCCAATTTTAATAAATGTGCCTGCAGCAACAGTGGATCTTTATTATCCTTAACAGTTAGACTAATTTTTTCTTGTAAAGCCAAAATTTTATCTTCAGTGTTTGTTAAAATAATTTGATACGTTTTAATTTGTTTACGCAACAAAAAAGATTTGCCAGCAATACCCACCACTAATAATAATAGACAAAAAAAACAAATAACAATTTTACTTTTTTGACTTAAATTAAAAGACCATTTTTCTGGGCTAGCTAAATTAACATCAATACCCGCCGGAACTTTATCACCACTTGTAAATCTGTTAGAAGGGCGTAGTGGTAAATCCGGTAACTTAATCGGGTTGTTGGACATCGTAAGTGGAGGTAAAATCACTGGGGCCGCGAGTGGGGATGATTGGCTAACAGGAATTTCTGTCTTTTTCTCTGGCCATGTAACTGGTGCGGCCGGTTTGGCAGCCACAAATACCCTGGTTGGTGCAGGTACGGAAGGTTTGTCTGCTGTCACAGTTTTATTCATTTTATTTTCTTGTGCTTGACGAAATTGTTTTAATTCTTTTCTGCCCCGCCACCAATCATTAAAACGAGCCAATAAATTTTTTCGTGGCAATGATGAACTCGCCAGTCTGTTATCACCTACAAAAGTCGGGCTGGAAAGCTTGGGGTTATATTTTTCTCTGGCTTTTTGCCGCTCTTTTTCTTCTTCTAGTTCTTTAGAGCGTTCTTCGAGCGGTAAAAGGTTAATACCTTGTGTCATATTTTAATTGTGGAAAAAATTTATTCTATTTCTCGCATGGCCAGCCCAACAGCGACAGCAAAACGTGGTCCCAACTCATCCAGAACCGGTTTGAGTTCGACTGGATAAATTACACGCGCCCAAGGGTCACCAATAACAACCTTGATATTTAATAAATTACTTAAAAAATTTGAGATGTTGGGTAAAAAAGCCGAACCGCCAGTTAAAATTATTTTCTCAACTTTTTTCCCTTTTTCCTCGTGTGAAGAAAAAAGATCAAAACAATATTTAATATCATTAATAATTGGTTCAATGGCGTTTTCAAGTACTTTGGGAATACTTTGGGCACCCGTATTGGAAAAACCAATGTCACGTTTAAACTGTTCAGCGCGTTTTAAGGTAATGTTTAAACTGCGTGCCACGGTTTGAGTGATAGCCATACCACCACTGTCAACACTCCGGTTTAATACCGGAATGCCTTTTTCAATAATAGTAAGATCTGAAGTGATGGCACCAATATCAACAACCATAGTGGGTGATTCCTCAAAACCGATTAATGAACGCTCCAGAGCAAAACTTTCGGTTTCTAAACCAATTAAATCTAAACCGGCTTTTTTAAAAATATTAACATAACGATTGACATTCTTTTTGGGTGAAGCTGTTAATAAAATTTTTAAATGAATTTTGCTGTTAGTGAGTGGATCTTCTGATTTATTTTTTTCGGGTTGTTTATCACCAAATGGACCAGTTGTATTTTTATTGTCATGATTACTGCCATTCTTTTTGACTTCCTGACGATCAATTATTTTCCAATCCAAACTCATTTCTTCTATGGGCAAAGGTAAAAACTTTTTGGCTTCCCACATAATGGCCTGATCCAGCTCGTTTTTTTTCATCTCTGGCAAAGAAATAACCGAAGAAAAAACAGAAAAACTTGGCAAAGAAGAAATGGTTTTTTTGGTGCCAGTGCCAGCTTGGGCACAAATTTGATTAATCAATTGAGCTACCATGTCTTCCATTGCATCAGTGGAATAATTAATCACTTCGGTTGACATGTCTACAAAACCATAAGTTACCAGACGCGGACGACCGTTTTCATTTTTTAACTCTACGATTTTAATACCAGCGTTGCCTAAATCTACGCCCAAATAAGACAGTTTGTTAGAACCAAATAAACTCATAAATATTTTAAAAAAATAATGGCTTAAGTATAACTAATTATAGCACAATTCAATTAAATTAAAAAACAAATATTTTATTTTTTCCCCACTCTATAACTATTTAATAATTATAACACAAATTTGATTGATGAAAAATAAAAAAAACACTCAGGATTCCATTTGCTAAAATTATATTTTTAAACTACAATAAAGTTATAGAAAAATATAAATTAATCAGTTTAAAAAATGTCTTTAGTTATTTTTTAAAGCAACTTTAAGCTGAATATTAGCAAAAATATGACCCTAACTTATGTTATTTTGGTCATCGTTGCCGTCGTTGTGGTGTGGTTAGTTGGCGTCTATAATGGTCTAGTGCGCCTCAACAACAAAACCAAGGAGGCGTGGAGTGATATTGATGTGCAATTAAAACGTCGGCATGACCTGATCCCGAATTTAGTGGAAACAGTCAAAGGCTATGCTTCACACGAAAGTGGTTTGTTTGCCAAAGTGGCTGAAATGCGTTCACGCGCTATGGGCGCGAAAAACCCAGGCGAAATGGCAGAAGCAGAAAATGGACTTTCTGGCGTCTTAAAATCACTTTTTGCAGTGGCTGAAAATTATCCAGATTTAAAAGCCAACCAAAATTTTATGCAACTGCAGGGTGATTTAACTGATACAGAAAATAAAATTGAGGCTTCCAGACGTTATTACAATGGCAATGTACGCGATTTCAACACCAAAATCGAAGTCTTCCCAAACAATTTGGTGGCTGGTATGTTGAATTTCAAAAAGTATGATTTTTATGAAGTGGTCAATGTAGAAGAAAAAGAAGCGGTCGCTGTCAAATTCTAATTTTTTAAAAAAAAGATAGCCGGATAATGCATAAACATTGTCCGGCGTGTCTTGATAATTTAAAAAATTAAGTACTACTAAGTTTTATTACTTATGCCCTCGTAGTTTCCGCTCAACACCTGTGGTGTGAGCGGATCCGCCCACACTGAAAGTGCTGGGCGGGCAATGGAGTTCGAGCCAGCAAAGCAGACAAACTGCTTTGTCTGCGATGGTGAGAACGGGTTTGACTTTATGCCGTAGTCATAGTCAAACCCAAAAACAGTGTTTTAATAATAATTATTTCTAAGTTTTATTACTTATGCCCTCGTAGTTCAATGGATAGAACACCAGCCTTCTAAGCTGGTTATGTAGGTTCGATTCCTACCGAGGGTAAGGGCAATAAAATTTAATTATTCATATCTTTAAAAAATGGACCAAGAAATTAATAATTTAATTAAAAAAGAAGCCAAACGTCAGCAGGAAAAAATTACCTTAATTGCTTCGGAAAATTACGCCTCCAAAAATGTCAAGGAGGTTTTAAGTTCTGTTTTGGCTAATAAATATTCTGAAGGCGAACCTGGTAAAAGATATTATCAAGGCAATGAAATTATTGATGGGATTGAAAATTTAACTAATAAGAGAGCTTTAAAAGTTTTTGGCTTAAAAGAAAAAGATTGGCATGTGAATTGCAAAGCAGTTTCTGCATCTATTGCTAATTTGGCAGTCATTACAGGTTTGCTTCAGCCCGGGCAAAAAATATTAGCTATGAATTTAACCGATGGCGGACATTTATCGCATGGTTGGAAATTACCGAGTGGTAAACCAATTGCTTTATCAGCCAAAATTTTTAAAGTCAGTTATTATGGCGTGGAAAAAAACACAGAAATTTTTGATTATAATAAAATTTTAAAACTGGCTAAAAAAGAAAAACCTAATTTAATTATTTCTGGCGGCACGGCTTATTCACGAGAAATAGATTATAAAAAAATAGCAGAAATTGCTAAAAAAGTCGGCGCTTATTATTTAGCTGATATTGCTCATGAAGCGGGACTGGTGGCTGGTAAAGCTTTAAAATCACCATTTCCTTATGCTGATGTGGTGACCATGTCCACCCAAAAAACCTTACGTGGGCCAAGAGGTTCAATTATTATTTGTAAAGATGAATTAAAAGAAAAAATTGATCGAGCTATTTTTCCAGCTTTGCAAGGCGGACCATTTAATAATGTTATTGCCGCGATTGGTGTCTGTCTAAAAGAAACTGAAAGCCAGATCTTTAAAAATTATGCTAAACAAGTGCTAAAAAATGCCAAAGTTTTGGCCAGTGAGCTAAAAAAATATGATTTTAGAATTGTAAATGATGGCACAGACAAACATTTACTCTTGATTGATTTAAGAGATAAGAATATAAATGGCCACGACGCTGCTGTTTTATTGGACAAAGCTGGCATAGTTTGTAATAAAAACACTGTTCCACATGAAACAGGTTCACCTTTTAAACCATCGGGTATTCGCCTTGGTACACCAGCTTGTACCACTCGCGGGATGCAAGAAAAAGAAATGAAAATGCTTGCCAAATGGGTTTATGAGGTTTTAATTGAAAAAAGAAACACCAGTGATGTGTTAAAGGAAGTGCAACAGTTAACTAAGAAATTTAAGGTATTATTTTAATGTATAAAGATAATAATTATATTTTAAATAGCAAAGCCGAGGCAGAAAAAATGCTTTTGGGTTTGAAAAAACAAATTGCTAAATTAAAAGTTAAACCAACTTTGGCTGTGATTTTAGTTGGGCATGATCCAGCCTCAAAAATTTATGTGGCCATTAAAGAAAAACGCGCCAAAGATTTGGGTGTGATTTTTCAAAAACATCTTTTGCCGGCCAGCATAACTGAAAAAAAAATAATTGCTTTAATTCAAAAATTAAATGCTGATAAAAAAATAACTGCTATTCTATTACAATTGCCTTTACCAAAAAAATTTAAGACTAATACGATAATTCAAGAAATTGGCATTTGGAAGGATGTTGACGGATTAAAATTTTTTTCTGTCATTCCGACCGAAGAGCCGAGCAGAGCGAGGCGCGAAGTGGAGGAATCTAAAAAACGGATCCCTCGACTCAAAGCGACCAAAGTAGCCGCTCGGGATGACAAAGGCGGGATTATTTCACCAACCATCCAGTCAATCATCCATTTAATAAAATTATCTAAACAAAAACTAGCCAATAAAAAAGCCGTCATCTTGTGTCATAGCCAAGAATTTGCTGAACCACTGAGACAAGAATTGCGCAGACAAAAAATTAAAGTTGAAGTATACCTTGCCTGTGTCATCCCCGCAGAAGCGGGGATCCAGAAAGAAAAGATTCTAGATTCCCAATCATGTTCGGGAATGACAAAAAAGGCAGACATTATTATTGTGACCTTAGGAAAAAAACATTTTTTGAAGCCAGCTATGCTAAAAAAAGATGCAATAATTATTGATGTTGGTATAAACAGAGTTGGTAAAAAAATATTTGGGGACGTTGACCCAAGTTGCTTAATTAAAACAAAATATATTTCTCCTGTGCCAGGTGGAGTCGGGCCACTAACCGTGGCGTATCTATTCAAAAATCTACTGAAATTAAAAAATCCTTCCTAAAAATAGAAGAATTTTTTAATAGTACTAAATTTATTAATGACATTATTCCCAAGTAATCGGCACTTCATACTCTTCCCAGCCAGCATTAAATTTAACAAAACCATTCTTTTTGCCAAATTCGTAAATTTCTTTGGTTAAACGTACATCCTGCTCACAATATTTTTTTAATTCATCAATACGGCCCTCACGCCACATTTTTATAGCTTCCAAACCAGAGCTACTTTTTTTGGCACCCAAAGTCGCCCGCGCCACAGCATCTAGACTGACTTTGTAACCCAAAACTTCCTCCAAACGTGCTAGTATATCAATTTGTTTTTTATCCAATAAATTAAGATTTTTCATATACTGTTGTAAAACTGGCAAATCAAAACCGATGGTGTTAAAACCAATTAGATACTCAGCTTGAGAAATTAAATTTTCCAGCTGCTCCATCTGGTCAACAGTAAAAACATAATATTTATCTTCGGGATACCAATAGGCGACAACTACAGAAATTTTTAACAAACCAAGATTGAGCCGTGTGCCCACATCCTGAAAGGAATTTTGTGTTTCAATGTCCAAAACTAATTTCATAAAAATTATTTAAACAAACCCCTAAAAATATCGGCCCAAGCCGCCTGACCGTCGCTATCAGCCGCACCTTGATAAAGATAATAAAAATTAATTGGTTTCAAAATCTTAATGTCGCGATAAGACCCAATTTCCAAAAGATGTGAATCAGAAGAAACAATATACGCGGCCTGAGCTGATAAAGCTAGGTTAATGAATTTATCATCCTCGGGATCAAAACGCACTACCCGTACATGCTGAGTAACCGGTACAATTTCCACCTGGCTAATAAATTTTTGTAATTCACTCTTATCAGCATCATTGTTCACCTCACGATCAATAACAAGCTGATATTCTTGTATAATTTTATCAGATGCCACAGCCTGCAGTTCGCCTTTTTCTACCAATTTCAAAATACGCCAGGTATAACTATGACGATCAGCCAAAGCGTCAATCAAAACATTAGTATCAATAACTATTTTTAACATAAATTTTTTACCATATTAAACAACCCTTAATATTAATACCCTCATCGTGACGATCAATTGTTAAGACTAATTGATCTAAAAACTTTAATGGCACCGACTGAGCTGTTTTAGTACGATAATAAACAATTTCTTGACCAATAAAATCAGGACATACTGAAGTGGACGACGTGTTGGTATAAAATAAATTCTTTAAAAAATCAACATCATTGGCCATATAAATTTTAGCACCATCCTTGATTAAAGCAATTACTATTTCATCGCTCTGGAAATATTCCAACTGGCCACCTGTTTGCCACTTAATTTGCGTTGGGTCGGCCGTTAACTTTTTTATTTTTGTACCATCTTTCAAAAGCACGGCTGTGGCACTGGGATGTTCAAAAGCTATTAAATAAGAAAAAAAATCTTTTAATTTTTGATAATAAGTATTAATTTTTTGTGCATCATCAGTTTTTATTAATACAACCATTGGCGTATTTGTTGGACTCTTACCAATCCAGATGTCACTAAAACTATTTTTCCAAAAAAGAACCGCCGGGTTGCTAATAATATCATAAAAATCATCCCAGACAAAATTATACTTTTTAGCCCACTCTTCTTTTTGAGCATTAAATTCTTTGGCACCTAATTTTGAGGTTAACTCTTGCTCTAACGTAGTAATGGTGGTTTTTAAGTCTGCCACTTGCCAGGCGGCAAAAAAATCTTGTCCCAAAACTTTTTGCCACAACTTTCTATCACTGGCCAAAATATCAACTGATTGATAGGTGCTATTGCCCACAGCTTGTGCATTAACTACCACCTGTCTGTCGTCGGCACGCAAACTAAAATATAGTGGCGTGGCAGAATTTAAGTTCAACTGATTAAAAAACAGATTGTTTAAATCAGAATTATTTTGTCCCAGTTCTACCCAGTACGTTGCTGAGAGATAAGCGTTAAAAAATTTAATGGCACTAAATTTATTATAGATAGTTTTTTGTGTATCCGTGGCTGGTAAAACTTTATTAGTCTCAATAAAATCGTTTAATATTTTATTGTCCGCCGAAAAAGCCAGAATGTTTTTATCTAAAATTCGTACAAAGACACTGGGTGGTAACAGAGCCTCTGGAAAATCACCCTTGGTTTTAAGAAGCCAAATTTTCTGCTGTGAATTTTTAAAAAATACTAAACCAATTTTTTCAATTTGCGGCAGCACAGCGGTCTTTTTTAAATCACCCCACCAACCGGTGCCAGCCCACATTTTTTCTAAATTAAGGGCAATTTTAACACTTTGATTTTGGAGTTCAATTAAATTTTTATCGTGTGGATTAAATTCAAAATAAGCCAAGGTTTCAGCTGGCAAAAAATCAACTAACTGCTGACTTTTAAATAAATATTTTTTTAAAATAAAAAAACCAATCGCTAAGACCGCAATTGATATTAAACTGATTATAAATATTTTTTTAATTTTACTCGTCATTACCTACATTCTAACAGAAAAAAACAAAGAGTCAAACCATCTATTTATCTGCGCCCCAACTCTTACCAACCGCAATTTCAACTTTAATTGGGGCTCGGAGTTGGTAAACATTTTCCATGGCTTCTTTAATCAAACGGCTAGCATAAACCACCAAATCATCTTTAATTTCAAAAACTAATTCATCATGCACTTGTAATAACATTTTAACCTCACCAGCTACAAATTCAGTTTTAAAACGCTGGTCAATATTAATCATAGCCAACTTAATTAAATCAGCTGAAGTACCTTGAACTGGATGATTAACTGCCATTCTTTCGGCTTGCGCACGTAACTGAGGATGGTGCGCATTAATTTCTGGCAAATAGCGCCGCCGGCCAAATAATGTTTCCGTGTAGCCCAATTCATGTGCCAAAGCAATGGTATTTTCAATATATTCTTTAATTCCGCTGTAAACATCAAAATAACGTTCAATAAATTCTTGCGCCTGTTCATAACTAATGCCCGTGCCCTCAGCCAACCCCCGGGGTCCCAAACCGTAAACAATACCAAAATTAACGGCTTTGGCTTGCCGACGTTCTTCTTTGGTAACTTTTTCTATTGGTATATCTAAAATCTTGGCAGCAGTGGCAGTATGAATATCTTCATTGTTTTGAAAAGCGGCCAACATTTTTTTATCATTCGCTAACGAAGCCACAATTCTCAGCTCAATTTGCGAATAATCAGCTGATAAAATTTGATAACCTTCTGCGGCCACGAAAGCACGCCGAATTTCACGACCCAAATCAGTTCGAATAGGAATATTTTGTAAATTTGGCTCAGAGGAAGACAGACGACCAGTCGCAGTAACTGTTTGATTAAACGAGGTGTGCACACGACAATTTTTATCTGCCAAAAGAGGTAGCGGCTCAAGGTAGGTGTTACACAATTTAGATAGTTCTCGATAATCCATGATCAAATCAATTATTTCATGCCGGCCTTTTAATTTATCAAGTTCGGCGGCAGCGGTTGAAATACCGGTTTTAGTTTTACCAATGCCAGCAGTGGAAATTTTTAGTTTTTCAAACAAAATAGTTTTTAGTTGCAAAGGCGAGGCGATGTTAAATTCAACACCAGCCAATTTATAAATCTTACTTGCCAAATTTTTTAGACGCAAAGAAAAATTTGCACTCATTGTGTGTAGAAAATCAATATCAATTTTGATACCATTTTTTTCCATAGCTGCCAGAACCGCGATAAGCGGCATTTCAATTTTTTGCAGTACACCTTCAATTACAACATCGTCAAGTTTTTCTGATAAACGAAAATAAAGCCGCCAAGTAAGATCGGCGTCTTCACAAGAATAATTGGCCACTGCCACTTTATCTACAACAGATAAATTTATCTGCTGGCTTTTTTTCTCACCAAACAAAGCTGTGATCGGTTGCATTTTATAACCAAATTCTACAAATGACAGGTCTTCAAGATTGTGCTGGCGTGTGCCAGGATTCAGCAAATAAGAAGCAATCATGGTATCAAAATATAAACCCACAAGTTTAAAACCGGCCTGTTCCAAAACCTCCAAATCAAATTTTATATTATGACCAATCTTTTTTACTTTTTCATCTGCCAAAATATTTTTTAGTTTAGCGGTCAATTTTTCGTCAGCGGACAATGCATCAGTAGTCACATACCAGCCTTCTTTTTCCACCCAAGCAAAAGAAATGCCCAATAAATTATTTTCAAACGGATTCAGACCATCGGTTTCTGTGTCAATTGCAAAGGAAGGTTGTTTCTTTAGCTCTAACAAAAAAGCACTAAAAGTTTTTTGGTCATCAACCAAGTGATAACCATCTTTTAAAGTATGAACTGTGGTGGTGTCACCTTCTTTTTCGACGTCACTGTTTGCAGATTTGAATAACATACCTTGTTTGGCATACAACATTTTTTCAGCTTGCGGAATTTTATTAATTAAAGAAGTAAAATTCCAAGCTTGAAAAAGTTTGACCACGTGTTCAGTGTCAAAGTCACGCACAACACAAGCGGCCAAATTAAAGTCTAAGGGAACAGAACATAAAATTTGTGCCAGGTGTTGTGAAAGATAGGCTTGTTCTTTTTGCTCCTTTAATTTTAGAAATACGGCTGGTTTGATTTTGTCATTCTCTCCTTTAGATACAGCAATATAAATTTTGTCTAATGAACCAAAGTTTTGTATTAAATCTAGGGCTGTTTTTTCTCCGATGCCTTTAACACCAGGGATATTGTCTGATAGATCACCACGCAAAGCCTTGTAATCAACCAGTTTTTTTGGTTCAAAACCAAAACGCTCAAAAACAGCCTGTTCATCATAAATGACTGTTTCAGAAATACCCTGCTTTAAAGTGTAAACCTCTGTGGTTTTATTGACTAATTGCAAAACATCAAGATCACCACTGACAATAATGGTTTTTATGTCAGTGTGTTGTGTTTTTAAAATCTGACTGATAGTGCCGATAACATCATCAGCTTCATAACCTTTTTTTTCATAAACCGGAATATTAAAGGCTTCTAAAAGCTGCTTAATTAAAACCATTTGCTCATACAACTCAGAAGGTTGTTCGGGACGATTGGCTTTATACAGCTCATATTCTTGACGGCGAAAAGTGTCTTTAGAAACGTCAAAACAACAGGCCACATAATCAGGCTTAAAATCTTTCAAACTCTTTAAAAAAATGGTGGCAAAACCATAAACTGCATTCACCAATTCACCGTTTTTGGTAAGCAGGGGTGGTAAAGCGTGGAAGGCACGATGAATTAAAGAGTTGGCATCAATTAAAATAAATTTTTTCATGTCTTTATCTTACCATTTTTAACTTAAAACTAAAAACGCACTAATCAATTGTGTGTGCGTTTTTGTGTTGCTTATTTTTTTGTCTTATTGGCTAGATTTTTAGCTCTTTTGGCTTTTTTCTTCTGCTGTTTGTCGTAAGCACGTTTAGCGCTGTTAGACATAAATTTTAGATTATTAATAATTATTATAAACTAAGATTTCATTATTTGCAAAAGATATTTGGCCAATACTTCTCCCCCCAGTATACCCTGTTTTTTTGGTATAGCATATTTACCATTTACTCTGTGCGGGTCAACACTTACCCCGATGCCATAGGCCAACATTTCTTTATCATTCAAATTGTTGCCAGTGGTGATCATTTGATTGGGTTGAATTTTTAATTCTTTGACCAAAAAACGTAAAGCATTAACCTTGTTGGTTTTTTTATGGCCAATATCATAACCTTCATTGGTCCATAAACAATAAAGTTCATTTTCTTGATCATATTTTTTGACAATAGCTTCTATGGCTGGAATTTTTTTGGTAGTATAGACCGTAATAATAAGATGCTTGGGCTCAAAACCACAGATACTCTGCTGGTTTTTTGCTTGTAGCTGTTTTAGCTCGTTGCGGATGTTAGTAATTTTTTGAAAGTATTCTATATCATATTCAACTAATTGTTTTACTATACCATTTATTAATATAAAATTACCATTTTCAGCACATAAGGAAACTTTGTTCCAGAGGATATCCCCCAACATGTGCTGTAAATAAAGCATGGCTTTACCACTGGAAAAATTAATCCAAAAATATTTCTTTAACTCTTCAATCATCTTTAGCATCTTGGGACTTAATTTTTTTGTTTTTATAACTACTTCCGTCCCGTCAGCACTTTCTTTAACAAAAGTACCCTTGGATAAAATTACACCATCCACATCAAAAGTTATAACCTTAATGTTATTTTTAATAAAAATGGGATCCAATTTTGTGAGCGGTTGATTTAATTTATCCATATATAAAATTTATATATTTATTGTAACATTCTGCCGCAAAATATCAAACTTTATATTTAATTTATAACGTGATAATATAATTAATATAAGATAAAAAAATATGCAACCAAGATTACAAAAATATCAACAATTTATTGAAAAAGAATATCTTGCT
>DAOOQN010000008.1:0-35914 GCA_035388785.1 bacterium | reverse complement strand
TCGGGGACAGGGATTCGAACCCTGGACCCACTGGTTAACAGCCAGTTGCTCTACCGCTGAGCTATCCCCGAATAAATTTTCAAAAAAAGTATAGCAATTTTTATACTCTCCCGCAAGTGCTTCTATTTTAAACTACTTAACCATTTCATTAGTCGATGATGCGGTTTTATCAATTGAAATTAATTCCACTTCAAAAATTAAGGCACTGTTAGGGGGAATAGCGTTTCCAGCACCTTGCGCGCCATAAGCTAAATCTGCTGGAATAAACAATTTTCTTTTTTCACCAACCTGCATACCAACAATTCCCTTGTCCCAACCCTGTATAACTTGACCCACACCAATCACCACCTGAAACGGTTGTCCACGATCCACACTGGAATCAAATTTTGTACCATTGGTTAAGGTACCTACATAATGCACGGTAATTGTATCGCCCGGCTGAACTTTTTGAGCGCCATTACCAGGACTAATTACTTGCGCCATCAATTCAGTAATCTCTTGCGATTGAGAATTAGTTACACCAACTTGGTTGCTTTGATTGTTATTCATAGGTAAATTATTATCTATTTGCTCTTTTGACACACACTTTTCTGTTTTGGTCATGCTATCTCTTTTTTCCAGCTTAATTTGAAAACCCAAAACACCCAACACTAAATAACCAACCAAAAAAAATGCAACTAACGCTAAAGTAATAATAAAAAATGTCTTCATAATTTTAATAATCCAATAATTTTCTCATACCTTCGCTTTCTTCAATTCTTTCCAAAGCCTTGGCTTCAATCTGACGAATACGCTCTCTGGTCACACCAAACTCCAAACCCACTTCTTCCAAGGTGTGTGCCACACCATCTTCCAAACCGAAACGCATTTCCAAAATTTTCTGTTCGCGAGGTGTCAGGTCGGCAATAATTTCTTGAATATGATCACGTAAAAGTTCCAAAGATGCAGCCTTGGATGGAGTAATGGTTTTCAAATCTTCCAAAAAATCTCCCAATTTAGAATCATCGTTGTCATCGTTACCCACCGAGGTTTCCAAAGAAACTGTTTCTTGCGAAATTTTAATTATATGTCTAATTTTATCCACTTCCTCGCCCATTTCTGCGGCAATTTCTTCTGGTAAAGGTTCACGACCTAAATCTTGAATCAAGCGCCGTTCAGCTTGTTGAAACTTATTAATTGTTTCCACCATGTGCACTGGAATACGAATAGTACGTGACTGATCGGCCAAAGCGCGAGTAATAGCCTGTCGAATCCACCAGGTGGCATAAGTCGAAAATTTATACCCTTTGCGATAATCAAATTTTTCCACCGCCCTAAACAAACCAATATTTCCTTCCTGAATTAAATCCAACAGAGTCAGACCACTACGGCCAGCAAATTTTTTGGCAATTGAAACCACTAAACGTAAATTTGATTCCACTAATTTGCGCACTGCTTCTTTGTCACCTTTTTCCTTACGCTTTGCCAGAACTGTTTCTTCGTCGCTTTTTAATAAAGGTACTTTACCAATTTCGCGTAAATACATTTGAATTGAATCAGCTGAAATATCTGATAAATCCATCCGTCGTTGATCACTGCCACCCAAACCCATTTGCTGTAAAACATCCTTGCGTTCTTCTTTTTTGCCCAAAATACTCAGCTCTCTCTCAACCACCTGTACGCCCTGCCGTTCAAAATTTACTAACAATGTTTCGTAACGATCAATATATTCTTCTAAATCAGGCAAAGCGTACAAAACCTCGTCTTCAGTCACAAAACCACGTGAACGGCCTTTTTTTAACAAAAGTTTAATTTTATCCTCATCGGCTACTGGTTTAATCAAAGACTGATTCTTTTCGGGCTTCTTTTTTACTATAACACTTTTTTTGCCTTTTTTTTTCTTAAAAAAATTTTTCTTCTTCTGTTTAAAACTTGAAGATTTTTTTTTGAAAATCTTCTTCTTTACAATACTTTTTTTTGCAGCGTTTTTTTTGTGTTTTTTAAAAACTTTTTTTGACACCACAGGACGTCGTTTGATTGAATTTTTAATTCTTTTTTTTATCATAATAAAACTACCCTAAAAATGTTAATTAATTTTGGCAAATTCCATCAACAACCTATTAGCCAATTCCATGTTGTTATTTTGTTCGGCTGTTTTAATTTGCTGCTGTAAAATTGTTCGCCGTCGCGATAAATCTTGATTTTTTAGATAAAAAGCTGCCGCATCAAATTCATGCGCCACTTCTCTGGGAGTCATTTCAACAAATTCAGTTTCGGCCAACAACACCAATCCTTCAAAAAAACTTTCTAACACTTCGTTTTTATTCATTTTCAACTCTGTACGTAAAAATTCCAAGGACACACTCCTCTCTTTAGTATAGTAAATTATTAACTTTTTGTAAAACTCACGTGCCAAGCCTTCAAAATAATTCTCTGATATCTGCGCAATGGCTTGTTCCAAAAGTCGCACATCAAAAAGCATCAAAGCTAAAATTCTTTCCATTACCGAAAGATAGCGCGATTGTAAACTTTTTCCAGACGCACTCGCGACGACTGGATGTTTTAATTTTTGGTTACTATATTTTTCAGCTTTAAGTTTTGAAATAGCCTGTCGTAAAGCCCCCTCATCAACCGCTAATTTTTCCGCTAACTGCTTTAAATAATAATTTTCAGTCAAGGGATCGGTTAATTTGGCAATCCACGGCAATAAAACTTTGGCCACCTTTCTTTTTTCTTCCAAAATTGTCACATTCCGATCGTTCAATTCCTTAACAAAAAGGTATTCCATAATATCACGCGCGCCATTCACAGCCGTCAACCAAGCTGGTAAATTTTGATGAATCAATTCATCGGGATCTTTTATACCATCCGGTAAGACAATTACCTTAACATTCAGTTCTTCTTGCCACAATAAACTAATTCCCCGCATACCAGCTATTGCGCCAGCTGCGTCTGCATCAAAACAAATGGCGACTGTATCACAATAACGTTTAATGGTTTTTATTTGTTCCACGGTTAACGAAGTACCCGAAACAGCCACCACATTTTTTACCCCGGATTCAAAAGAAGAAATAGCATCCATATTACCCTCCACTAAAACCAAAAGATTATTTTTTTTGGTCATTTCTTTTGCCTTATCTAGGGCATACAAAACTTGCGACTTATTATAAATCAATGTCTGCGGACTGTTAATATATTTTGCGCTTTCTGTGGCACTCATTGCCCGCGCAGTAAAACCAACTATATTTCCATGATAATCACTAATGGGAAAAATTAATCGCGCACGAAAACGGTCATAATAATTTGGACTGCCACCTGTTTTTTCTACCACCAAACCCGATTGTTTTAATTCATAATCATTAAAACCACGGCTTTTCAGATACTGACCAGTGGCTTGCCAGCTGTCTGGTGCATAACCCAACTTAAATTCTTGAATAGTTTCCATCTTTAATTTTCTTTTCTCCACTAAATATCTTAAAGCCACACCTCCAGCTGGTTGACGTAACTGTGTTGTAAAAAATTCAGTCGCAACCTTGTGCAAATCCAAAAGCCTAGTTTTTAAATTGCTAATTTGTGGATCCTGTCTGACAATTTCTACCCCAGCCTTGGCAGCCAAAATTTTTAGTGCTTCTGGAAATTCAATATTTTCAATTTTCTCTAAAAAACTAAACATATCGCCTGATTCACCACAGCCAAAACATTTAAAAAACTGTTTTTCGCGAGAGACCATAAAAGACGGGGTTTTTTCATTATGAAAAGGACATAAACCCTTAAAATTAGCACCTGACTGCCTTAGGGGCACAAATTCGCTAATTACATCCACAATGTCAAGTTTAGCTTTTATTTCTTCAGTTTGAGACATCATATAGTATAACTTTAGCACTCAAAACTTAAATTGACAATCAATTATTTTTTCAGTATAGTTAATGAATAATACGAGATGGAAGGGTGGCAGAGTGGTCTAACGCGACAGTCTTGAAAACTGTTAGGGATGAAAGTCCCTCGTGAGTTCGAATCTCACCCCTTCCGTATTTAAAAAAATACAAAAATAAAGTTTAATAGTATTTATGGAGAGATGGCCGAGTGGCTTAAGGCGGCAGGTTGCTAACCTGTTGTATGTCTTTTTGGGCATACCCAGGGTTCAAATCCCTGTCTCTCCGTTTTTTAAAATCAGCGCACAAAATATATCTTGCATTAATTGTTTTTTTTGGTTACAATAATTACAATCAAAAAAATATTCTATGGCGCCATCGTCTAATGGTTAGGACACCAGGTTTTCATCCTGGTAATCGGGGTTCGATTCCCCGTGGCGCTACCAAAAATATCCCTTACAAAATAAGGGGTATTTTTGTTTTGTAAAATTTTTTATCCTTTCATCCACGCGCTAAAACCAAACCCCACACTTCCTTTGCGCCAGCTGTTTTTAAAACTTTAGCCACTTCTAGCATAGTAGCGCCTGTGGTATATACATCATCAATTAATAAAATTTTTTTATCTTTTAATGAATTAATAAATTTTAAATCACACAAAAAAGCTCCACTAATATTTTTTTGGCGCTGCTGTTGTTTTTGTCCCACTTGCGGTTTGGTATTTTTAATTCTCTTTATTGTCTCTCTCCACACTGGAGTTTCTAAATGTGGCATAATTTGTTCAGCCAAAAGCTGGGCTTGATTAAAACCCCGCCACAAAAGACGTTGCCGCGCCAAAGGCACGGAAATCAATCCATCAAAATAACTAGCGCTTAAAGCTGGCGTAAAAAAATGATTTGCCTGCTGAATTTTTTTAATCAAAATTTTTCCCAAAGGAATTTTTAAATCTTGCACAAAATTGTATTTTAATTTATGAATTAATTGTCGTAAATTTTTATTTTCCCACTGGCCCGCAATCAATAAACCATCCAAATAAAAATCACTTTGGCAATGGGCATGCACTTCGCCACGCAAACTTTCTTGTTTGCAAACTGGACAATAAAAAAATTCCTCCAACGGAATTTTTTCCAAACACTCATCACACAACCACACATCTTCTTTACCACACCCCAAACAAGCAAGAGGGAACAAAACATCTAAAATCAATTTTTTTAATTTTAAAAAAAATATCATCTAATCACTAATTTTAAAAACAAGGCTATTTTTATACAAATCAATTTTTATACTTGTACCACTCTTAATTTCACCCAATAAAATTTTATCAGTCAATGGATTTTCCACTTCCCTTTCCACCACTCGCCTGACTTCTCTAGCACCACCTTCCTCAACCAAACTCTTTTTAGCCAGCCAAGAAGTTATTTTTGGGCTGGCGGAAAAATTAATTCTTTTTGGCTCCAAACGTACAGCCAGTTGCTCCAAATAACTTTTTGTAATAGCTACTAGAGTTTCTAATCCCAACGGTTGGAAAAAAACCACTTTATCCACGCGACTCAATAGCTCTGGTCGAAATTCACGCTTTAAAGCATCATTGGCCGCATCTTTAAAGACAGTAATTTTTTTTTGTTTTTCATTTTGCGTTGAAAAACCCGAATCAAAACCAAAATTCTTGGTACCTAAATTTTGCATACCTAAATTAGCCGTCATTATAATTAAGGCATTTTTAAAACTAACTTTTTTGCCAGCAGCATCAGTCAAAACACCATCTTCCAAAATTTGTAATAAAATGTTAAAAACTTGCGGGTGTGCTTTTTCCATCTCATCAAATAACACCACCGAATAAGGCTGCCGCTTAATACTTTCAGTTAATTTACCGCCTTCTTTAAAACCAATGTAGCCAGGCGGCGAACCAATTAAACGCGAAATATTAAAACCTTCAGCAAATTCTGACATATCAATACGAATCAATTTATCAGCCGCGCCAAAAACTTCACGTGCCAAAACTTTGGCAGTTTCTGTTTTGCCCACTCCCGAAGGACCTAAAAAAATAAAAGAGCCTGTTGGTCGTACGTCAGAACTAAGTCCGGCTCTGGCGCGTTTAATAAAAAAGGCGATCTCGGCCATCGCCACTTCTTGACCAAAAATAAAATTATTTAATTTTTTCTCTAAATTTACTAGATTTTTTCCCTCTGCTAAAGATAATTCTGCGACTGGTATTTTTTTAATTTCACTCATCACCTGTGCGATATCTTGATCAGTAATCTCACCCAACCACTTTGCTGGTTTGTTTTCAACCAGACTTTTGGCGATAGCAATTTTATCTAATATTTTCTCCTCTTCTTTTTTAAAATCTAAAGCCAAAGGATAATTTTCATCTGTAATGGCTTGCATTTTTTTTTCTTCCAAACTCATCATTTTCTCTTCCAAAAACCTAACTTCGCTTAAAAAGGGAGAATTAGGCTGACGCACCTTGACACGCGCGGCAGCTTCATCAATTAAATCAATCGCCTTATCAGGTAAAAATCGTTCAGTAATATGACGGGCTGATAAACGCGCAGCCGCCTCAATGGCTGAAAGAGAAATTTTTACCAGATGATGCTGCTCATAATTTTTCTTAATACCTTTCAAAATTTCAATGGTTTCTTCCACACTGGGCTCATTTACCGACACGGGTTGAAAACGCCGTTCTAAGGCCGGGTCTTCTTCAATGTATTTTTTATAATCTTCATAGGTCGTGGCGCCAATACACCGAATTTCACCGCGTGCCAAAGCTGGTTTTAAAACATTCGCGGCATCCATAGCACCAGTGACTGCTCCAGCCCCCACAATCGTGTGAATTTCATCAATAAATAAAATAATGTTTGGATCCTGGCGCACCTCATCCAATACCTGTTTTAGACGGCCTTCAAATTCACCACGCATCATAGCACCGGCTAACAACATATTCATATCCAAAGCGTAAATTTTTTTATTTAACAAAATATCCGGCACATCACTTTCGGTTATTTTTTTAGCCAATCCATCCACAATGGCTGTTTTACCCACACCAGCGTCACCCAAAAGCACTGGATTATTTTTTGTCCGGCGTGCTAAAATTTGAATAATACGATTAATCTCGTTTTCACGGCCAATAACCGGATCAATGGTTTGTTGTACTTTTTTATCAGTCAAATTACGCGCAAAAAAGTCTAAAAAACTGCGCTGATTCTTTTTATTTTCAACCAAACGCGCGTCCAAACGACTCAGCGGTTGTTTTTTTATTAAGGCTTCACTATCAAAAAAATTATCATCCACATTATTCTCCATTTTATTCATTGCTCCCCCAAGCATTTTTTCCCAATCAATTTGATTATTTTCTATAAACACAGCTATATCTGAAAAATTTTTTCCGGTTTTTAAAACAACTTCCAAATGTTCAATTAATTTATCGGCTTTAACTTTATTGCTAACTAAAAAATCCTGCACTTTTTTACTGGCGCTAGAAACCAAAGCGTACAAGACGTGTTCGGTTCCCACATATTTGCTTTCGCTGGCCATGGCATACACAGCACTTTTTTCCAAAATTTTTTTAGTTTCCAAATCCCAAACCAAGTTCTTGCTATTTTTTTTAGCTTCTTTTTTAACTTCTAGTATTTCAAGTTTTAAACCGGCTTTTACCAGCACTTCACGCGCCAAAGCGCCCCTTTCCTGCACCAGTGAAAAAAGCACATCTTCTGGTTCGATGTGTTTTTTAAATTTGAGCCCGGCTAAGTGTTCGGCGCGCTCCAAAACATTTTGTAAATGCGCGGTAAACTTTGTGTGCATAAAATTATTTTATTTCAGCCAAACTTTGCTCTAATTCAATAAAATTATCTTTTTCTAATCTTTTAGAACCAATTAAAATATATGGTAAACCATCAATATAAAGCTTCTCAGCGTCTTCCATATCATAGCCGATTGATTCTAACATTTTACCAGAACTTAGACAAGCCTCAAAATCTTCTTTATCTAAATCCAACTCAAGCGCCCATTTGATTGTGTTTTTTTCATTAATATTTTCTTGATTAGCAAATAACAGATCGCCGTATTGCCAAAATTTACCCTGTTCCTTGGCACATAATGCGGCTTCGGCGGCCAGTTTTGAATTGCTATTTGTCGGCACTAAAAAATTCTTCCAAGCCAAAACCATCTTATCAGTCAATAATTCTGGTTGATTGTTTCGTATTTTAGCTAGGACTGACCACACCTGTTGGCAAGCTGGCAAAGTAAAATCACAAAAAACTATCACTGGTGTTTCACCTTGACCCACATAAGCGTCATGCTGACGAATATATTTTTTGTAAAAATCACTTGCTTTTTCTATTAAAGGATCACCCGCCACGTTCGTTAAAACCGCACTCTTATTAATAATTATACTGCCATTACTAGCATTATTTTTATTAACTAGGAAATTTAGTAAACTATATTTAAAATTTAAAAAAATAATCACAAACACAATTAAAGCTATCAGTGAAATAGCAATAAAAAAATAACGACCGATCTTTTTATATTTTTTATCTAGCATAATTTATTTTAATCTTAAACTATAAATCTGTTCATTATTTTCATTCCAGAAAAAAAGATTACGTCCATCACCAGCCAAAGATAAGTGACTAATTTTAAAATCAGCATTACCGTTTTGTTCCACCGGCAAGGCTAATAGACGAGTTTGTCCAGTACTTAAATCCACGCGATAAATATCATCACCGCCCTCATAAGAAAGTTCGGGATACAATCCACTGCCTTGAGTTAAATTTCTAGGTACGGCACAATAAATTTCATTGGCACTGGCAAAAATACATTTATCCACCCAGGTGTCTAGTTTTAAGGCTATATTATTATTACCAATATTATCACCGCGTGCGTCAGCTAGCCACAAACTGGGGTTATAGTTGGTGTCTTGAGAAACAATTTGATAGATTATTTTTTCACCACTCGGCGCCCACAAAGCTTTAAAATGCGTACCTTGTGTTTTTAGTGATTTATAATTTTCACCTTCTTGACCAATAAAAAATACTTCTGATGAATTTAAACCTGAAGGTTTGGCATAAAAAGCCACCACCTCTTCTTTGGGCGAAAAAATTGTTTGTACCTTATTTCCTTCTTCACCCAAATCTTCAATATATTTGACCTTATTACCATCCGGATTAGCAATAGCCACAAAATTATTTTCCGCATTCGCACCTTCATATTTAAAAGCGATTTCAGAACCAGCAGCATTAAAAACGGGTTCTTTAACTTCTTTGGGCAAAGTAGTTTTTTTCTTGGTAGCAAAATTATAATAAACTTTTATCCCATCTGGAAAAGTCATAATGGCCTGGGTTGAGTCTGTTGACCAGACCACACTTTCCACTGCAAAAAATTTTTCATCCGACAATAATAATTTTTCTTTACCATCGGCCGAAAGTCGATAAAATTGACTGGAATCTTTATCATAATAAACCACTCCCTGTTTGTTGGGGCTTAAGGCCACACCTACCGTCTTATCGGCTGATAACGGCAAAACATAAGTTGCGTTTCCTCTTGCCACGCTATCTGGTTCCTGAGTGACTGTTTCACCACCACTACCTGTCTGCGGTAAATTACCTGTTTGTGGCAGTTGACCGCCAGAACCCAATTGACCGGCATTAAAACCACCCCCAACTTCTGGCAATTGACCAGTAATTCCGGGCTCCACATAACCAGGCTCGCCCGGCTGTGGCTCTGCAGATCTAAAAAACATCCAGTAAATTAAAAACAACAATGCCAAACAAATCAAAACAAAACCAACCACCAAAAGTATTTTTTTATAATTAAGCTTCTCTAAATACATACAGACAAATTTTATTAATTATGGACACACATGACAAGGATCATTGTTTTTAGCATCTTCTGATTCATACCGACCATCCGCCTCTCTTCCAACAGCATCACACCTATTAATGCTGCTGCAATTAGGAAAATACGCTGTACCCCTACTACTCGCTGTACGAGGATACTCATATATACTATATGTTTTGTTACCACCACTAGCAGTAGAACAACAAATAACATTAGCTTCTTTATTAGCATTCTTATCATCTGTACAATAAATAAGAAAAGTGGGGCCTTCAGCTTGAATATAAGGTTCTTTCCCTGTGGATCTTTGTGTCCAACAACCCTTACTAAAGTCAAAAGTACTTGGACCACTCAAACAACTTTCTCTAGTCGTACCAGCTGGGCAATACATCCTTTGACCCCAAATACACTCATCGGGATTTAAAGCATCCGATATAATTAAAGTATCCCGTCTGAGCATACATGAGCTTTGCAAAATTTTGCTATTATCGCTCGTATTTTTTATAGAAACAATTGTGTCATTAACAGAAGAACAATCGTTTTTATTTTTTGTATTTTCACATACTTTCTTTGGATCCGCACAATAAGGTATTCCAGAATCAATAAAACACGCACCTGTAGCACATATATTTCCATAACACGTTGGAGAAGTTACAGCTACGTTTTGGCCTGCCTGTGCTTCTACCTTATAAGTTGCACCACAATCTCCAGCCTTGTCACCACTCACTGAAGTTGAATTAAGTCCAGAAATCGTAACCCCTGCAACAGGCGTTGGATAAAAATATTGAGAGCACCAAAAATTTTGCTGTTCTATTCTTTTTACCGGCGTCACGCCCGGCAAACTCAAATTTACTAGACGCGGATTAATATTATATAAAATTACATAAGATGTTAAAGCTAAAACCAGCCCAGTAATAGCTGCATAGATGGTGGATTTGGCTTCACTCACACTCCCCACATTACCAGCCGCAAAAATCCAGCGTAGTCCTCCAATCATAATCATCAGCACCGCAATGATCGCAATAATACCAATCGAAAAATTATAAAATTTTTGCACATAAAATGGCAAAGAATCAACCCAATAGCATGTTTTTTCCACAGCTTTGGGTTGCCCGTTTACTATTACCACATCATTACTGTCAGTATATTTGCAAGCATCACTGATGCCTGGAATTGGAATCTGCACTCTAATTTTTCCTACTGGTGGACAAATCGGATTTTTGGTAGCAGGATCTGTCTGACAATCTGTAACACCACTTTGTGCTTTAACTGTATTGGTCAATAAGAAAAGCGCCACAACCAAATTCAAGACAAACAACACCATCACGACAGTTAAAAGTATTCTATTAATTTTTTTAGTCATAAATATTATGTTGAACAATTAAAACCAAAATATTGTGCCAAAGGGTTTAAAATAGCCGGCGCCCAACTAACAAACTCACAGCCATAGGCTTGCACAATTGCAATAAAAATAATCATTACAAATAGACACACCCATAACCACCAGGTGGCAGTCACAAAAGCAATCACAGCTTCAAAAATTGGCATAATTATACTTTTTACAATCATTTTTTCCGCCTTCTTTTTGACCGCTTGTTTTATTTTTGCTTTTACCTGCTCTTTTGCCATTTCCCGCACTCGTTGAAATTCATCACGCGCAACTAGCTGCTTCTCTTCATCAGCCAACATATCACTTTCTTCTTCTGCGTCTGCTTCTTCTTGTTCCTGTTGATTATTATACTCTTCTTCATCGTTTTGTGCTTCTGTTTGTTCTTCTTCAAAACGTGTGGCAGCTAATTCTTGCTGATGTTCACGTTCCAACTTTGCTTTTTCATAAGATGAAAACGTATCAGACATAAAACAAATTTAATTTCAAAATTTTTTCGTCATCCCTGCCTACCGGCAGACAGGCCGAGTGTAGCGATTAAATCTTAGTATTTTTTCGTCATCCCGAGCGTAGCGATGGGATTTATCCGTCATCCCGAGCGTAGCGATGGGATCTCAAGATTCAATGCTTTAAAGACTGAAATTCCATCGCTCACTACGTTCGCTCGGAATGACAAAAACTTACTACTGCCAGCGTGCTTCATCAATTTGCCATACTCCACTATCTTTTGAAAACACAATCTGTAAATCTTGATAATAAACACGTGAGTTAGCTTCAGCGCCCACCGATTCCTGTCGTTGCGTGGAAACCACAATCTCAACCTTACTGTTTTCTAAATTTTGTATATTAGTATTCAATGCGCGTGTGGTAATGCCATAATAGACCGTTGGCAACGGCCCTTGTTTTTTACTAGCAACCAAAGAATCAATCCACGACTGCATCTTTTGTGTCATCAAAGTTTTAACGTCCAAAAGATTTTCATAATTTGATTGATTGGAATAAGAACCAAATCTTTCCGCAAAAGCCGCTGCTGTCCTAATTAAAAAACTTTTTTCTTTTTCCTCTGCTGTCAACTCTTTAACCACTGGCACCACTACCTGTACATTATTAATATTTGGTTGTGTGGTTGGTAACTTTTGTGTCACCTGATTTTCTTCTACAGTGGGTAAAACAATATTTTCGTTCGAATCTTTTTTACGTGCGCCAAAAATTGAAATTAATGCTAAAACAATGACAGCGATTAACAAAACAATAACCACAATGGTAATAATAAGTCTGGTACGGGACATAGAATAAATTTAATTTCAAAATCCTAATATCAAATGTCAAATAAATTTCCAATGCTTAAATGTCAAATTTAGATTTTATCATTTGAATTTTGGATTTGATTTGTCATTTGAATTTTGACATTTGTCATTTCTCACTTCTCACTTCTGTTCTTCTCCCAGTGAAGCATCAAATTCTTTTTTGGCTTCTTCAATTTCCAAAATCTGACGTGGATCAGAGGTGATGATCTGGTCTTCAGTATAAGAAGCCACAATTTTTATGGCTGCATGTTTAGCGCCAGCAAAAAATATACCTTCACCCACGCCTGACTCCAACAATAAATATTTTTCTCCTTGCGTCAAGCGGAAAGTGTTGGACACCACATCAATGGCCGAGGCAGTTTGTTTCAGCAGCAATTGCAAAGCAGAATTATTCAAAATAGCCTGTCCGTATGGTGAAGCCAAAAAGTCATTCACGTCTTGGGTAATAGTGGTCACGCCTAAATAATACTTGCGACATCTTTTGACTAAAGCAAAAATAAATTTCGCCGAATCTTCATGTTGCATCAACCACCACGCTTCATCAATCACTAAAATTCTTTTCTTTAAAACCGAACGGACTTTATTCCAAATATAATTTACAATGGTATAAATAGCCATGGGTCTCAGTTCATCTTCCAAATCACGCACACTATAGACCACCAACTGATTATTTACATCCACATTGGTCGGATAGTTTAACAAGCCAGCAAAAGTACCGTTGGTGTATTTATCTAATTTTTGCGCTAATAAATCACCACCCTCCATGTTGGCCAGCACTTCCTGTAAATCCGACATAATGGGAAACTGCACACCCTCAACCAAGAGATTAGTATCAGGTGTAATATCTTTTTTGGCATACGTTTCCAGTAAAGCCCGATCCAAAACTGAATCTTCTACGTGCGAAACTTCACCAATCATAATCCGTAATAAACCCTTTAAGGTGATAACCGCTGAACGGATAATATCACCGGTGCTGGTTTCTTCGTCCATTGGTTTGGGTAGATCAAAAGGATTAATTTTGGAATCCGAATTTAAAGAAATATTGACGTACGTGCCACCAACAGCTTCGGCCAAATATTGATATTCCCGTTCTGGGTCAATTACAATTACATCGGTACCTAACATTAAACTGCGCAAAACTTCTAATTTTATGGCATAACTTTTACCCGCGCCTGAGGTGGCAAAAACCACAGAATTGGCATTTTGCAAACTAAAACGATCAAACAAAATTAAAGAATTATTATGCCGATTGATGCCATACAAAACTCCAGAATCAGAAGAAAGCTCTGTTGATACAAAGGGGAAAGAAGAGGCACAAGGCGAAGACTGCATGTTAAATCCAACACTTAGCTGATCCAGTGCCATCGGCAAAGTTGAATTAAAACCCTGTTCGGCTTGCCAATAAGCACGCCGTGAATACACCATTTTGGAACCAATCAAACTTTCAATTCTTTCGGTTAATAAATTTAGATCTTTTTGACTATCGGCATACATGGTGATATAAAGACCAAAATGAAAAAAATGTTCTACACCCTGAGTCAAGTCATCGCGCAGCTGTTCGATATCACGTAAGGCGGTTTCGGTATGCGGATCTCGCGGAGCGCCTTTTTCTGCATCACCAGAAAGCTGAGCTTCCAAAACACCCACCTTGTCACGTAATTGTTTTAAAATTATTTTTGATTCCATGGGATAAAAATACATGGCAATATCCAAAGTGGCTGAAAAATCAATAATCGGTTCAAACCAACCCACATCAATATAACGCGGATAGGTGGTCACAAAAATAGTCCGTGTCCATTTGCCACCCAGCTGCAAATAATTCGGCGCAACTTTAAAAGAAGATGGAGAAATTAAATCCAAAATAGAGGCTGCACCCTGACGATAAGCCTGCTCCGCTGTTAAAAGCTCCTTTTCAGTAACCACTTTTTCAGTCTCGCTGGCTAATTTTTTCTCATCAGAGACTTGCGGCGCTAAAGTTTGAATTTTGGGTAGTTCTTTACCAAACATAGAAAATAATTTTACATCATCACACTGTTTTCTTCGTCATCCCGATCCGCCTCTGGCGGAGATGGGATCTCAGTATTTGTTCGTCATCCCGAGCGTAGCGATGGGATCTCAATATTCAACGGGTTAAACACTGGGATTCCATCGCTCACTGTGTTCGCTCGGAACGACGATAAAAGTGAATCAAAATAATAAAAAATTATAAATTGAAAATTTACTCTACTCTTCCACTTGTATAAAATCTGTATCCTCCATCTTTTGTTGATTATAGATTTCTAAATTGTAAGTATTATAAAACAATTCAATTAAACTTTGAGTGTCCAGCTGCACAGCAGAAACACCCATAGATGATAACCCAGAAACCACTCGATCAACCCTTTTTTCAATCTGTTTCTTATAATCCAACAAAACTTTTTCACTCATACGGATAGCTGAAACTGGCGACAAAGCATGACCCAAGCGCACAAAAAAATTCTCCTTGGTTTCTCCGCCTGGAATATAGGGCACCACAATATAAAATTTCTTTGACATAATATCTCCCAATTCCACCAATTCTTTGATGTATTGCACATATTCTTTCGTCTGAATACGTAACAGTTCATTAGCTTGTATTTTCTCTTTAGCAGCAATATCAGCTAAATATTTATCAATATTTAATTTTCTGGATTGCACCACAATTTGCAACGGAAAATCAATAAAATTCAAAAAATTAACATACTGACTCACAATACCTTCCTGTTCTTCAGCTGATTTGAGAGAAAAATTAATTGACGAAGCCAGCAACACCACTCGAATAGAGCCATCTTTCATCAACAACATATCCGAACGAATTTCGGCAATTTCCATGTATTGCTGAGTGGATGGTAAGGTTGTTTTTTGTTGAATTTCTTTGCCTGACATAATAAAAATTAATTTACAATTTATAATTTTCAATTTCTAAGTTTTATAATATTAAAAATTAATCCCTTAAAAATTGTTTAGAAATTAGAAATTAAAAATTAGAAATTATCTTACTCTCCTTTATACATTCCGCCGGTATCCACAATCAAGGCCAATTCAGTCAAACGCGATGAAGTCGGCTTGACCTTAAAAATCTGTTTTTCAATCGTTTTTTTGTGGGCATTTTTTTCTCTTTCCAACTGAAATTTTAATTCATCTAAGGAAATATTTTTATTCCACACTCGCAAATTAGGCCTTTTGAAACTCTGGATTAGGTTTAATAAAAAAAGATGGAATGGTTGACCATTAATTTTTACAAAAGCCAAGACCAGTGCTGGCGCAAAAAAAATAAAAATAGAAACAATAAAGGCTGGAGTTGAAATTCTAAAAACAATTAGTTCCACCACCACTGCAATAATAACAATTAAAAATTGTCTGGTTGTAACTGACAGAAAAATTTTATTTTCTTCTTCAATAAATTGTGGCACGACAAATCTTGATGGCATAAAAAGGTGTGGGGAATTTTGATGCCTTCGGCATATCAAAGTTCCCGTCTTTGCTTAACGCAAAAAATTAAAAATTCAATTGTTCATTTAGGTCAGCAATGGCTTCAAACTCTTCAACTGAAAGTTGCTGGTGGCGTTGTAAAACTGTGGTAATTTTTTCACCCGAAACCAAAGCCTCATTGCCAACCGCCACATATTCCTGATAAACAGGTGACCTTTTCCAGGCTACAATACCCTTAACCTTTTCTTCCACTGAATCATGCTCCAAAATAGTTATCTTTTCATAAATTTTATTTACTGCCTCTTTGGGCACCCTACCCAAAACCCTAAACTCATTCAAAGAAATATTGGCCAGCTCTTCTAAGGGACCGACTAATTTGCGATCACTTGGCTGGCGAACAGTAAAATATGAATCAACGACCGGTGCACCAATCTTTTCTTCTACGGATTTACTTTTTGGTGCAATAATTTCCTGTATTTTATTTATCGGCTGTTGAACCACAGGCAGTCTAGTTGGAATGGCTGGCTCTGGTAATTCAATCTCTGGCTCATGTTTTTCCTCTTTTACTGGTATTTTTTTTACATTCATCGCCATATCACCAATAACCAATTTATCCAAGGCGATAATTTTTTCCTGAATTTTACCAGGGTTAAGTTCACCTAAAAGCATGGCTTCTTTTTCAGTTAGTTTTACCAACTCCTCGGCTTCATTAGCTAAAAAATTAAGACCACCTTTGTCTGTTTTTTTGGTCAGCGCTTCCTTGGTTTCCAATGTACTACGTACGGCCCTGAGGCGTGAAATAATAATTTTTTTTAAACGCAAACGATCTTCAAGAGATAAATTATTAACTGTCCCCTGTTTTAAAGCTAGCTCGTTAATTATTTTTTCCGCCAACAGTCCAGCTAATTTATCTAAATTATTCTTTAACTCATCTTTTTTATTATTTTGATACTGTTGGGCTTCCTCCTCATCTTTAACATCGAAATAAAAAGCTGGCGCGACTGGTTTTTTGGCTTCTTGAATCATGGGTGGTAAAACTACTTCTTTTTTTATCACCGCGGCATTTACATTGGTATTTTTTTGCTGTACAAAAGTATTAACCGCCACCTCATCAGCTTTTTCTTTCATAATTTTATTTTCTCGCCCGCCTACTAGCTTGACATCTTTTTTAACTTCAAATTCTGCGTCCGCCAAGACTGAGCTACTAGCTGTGTTGCCCACTGCTACGTTTTTAAAGACTCCTGTTTTTGTTTTTATTAAAATATTATCCATATTCTATAATTATAGCACACAAAACACCCTTTTGTGTATTTCTCATCTCAAATTCATAAAATTATTAATCACTCCATACAAATTTATTTTGTTCCTCATCCCCATACGCCATTTCTGCATATTCAGATTCATTATTTTTAGCTGCCAAAGCCGCCAAGCCAGTCCCTATCATCGCCGAATCTTGGGCCGCAACTCCCATTTTTTTCTCCAAAATCAAACGTAAAAATAAAATAATAAATTTTCTTTGTGCTGGGTTAGTCTTAAATTCTTCTAAATCTTTTTTATCAGATTGATTGTTTAAAAAATTTTGCATAAAAGAACTGTAACGCTGGTCAAGATTAAAAAAATTATGCACACCAGAATTAAATATCTGACGCAAAATACCGCAAAAACGAATTTTATCCCCACCATTAATGGCCTGGTAAAATAAATTTTTAAATTTAACTTCATCACCAGACGCTTCTTCAGCTACTCTTTTTTCCGCTGCCAAAATATTTTGGAAAAAAGACGAGGCCACAAAGGTTTGATATGTTGTTGGTAGATCAATAGAAACTTTTGATTCTTCATTTATTACTTCTTCTGCTATATCTATTTTTTTATCTTGTTGTTGTTTATAAAGTTCCTGTAATTCTTCATAAACGTCCCCATAAACTTTATCAAACAACTCATCGCAAATCTCATCAGCTTTCTCCATGTCAACCTTATACCAATCAACCATAAACTCCGGAAATTCATTCACATCAAATTCTCCTTTTTTTATTAAATCAAAAACCAATCCAAAATTTTCTCTTGTTTTGATATCAAAAAAATATTTTTCAGCAATCAGTTTAAAGTCATTTTTAACTTCATTTTTTTCAAAATGCAATAAAATTTTTTGCTCTAATTCATTCATATTATTTTGCCTTTACTTGATTATATAAAACATTTACTCTGGCTACATAACTATTAATTTGAGCAGCATTCGCCACATCCAATGCATCAGCATCTGTTCTCAAATTATCAAGTCCTGCTTTAAAGAATTGATCATCATTATATTTTTTTGAGTGCTTAACTGCCCGATCTAAATGATTCTTTAAAGCTTTTAAAGCTTTATTTCTTTGTTCGGGCGTTAAGCTTGAAGTCGCCATAGTGTTTGCATGATTTATGACCTGTCCAAGATTATCCTGCAGTGTTGTTCTATTTTCAACCTTCTTACGTTTTACTCTTTGAGCCAAAGGTTCCGCTGGCGAATTTGTAAATGCCCTTTCCGCTCCAAGCCTTAAAACATCAAGCCGATTTTCAATATTTCTCATAAACTTTTCTTGTTCGTCCTTACTCATTTTTCTAAAAGCAACGGGAGAAAAACTGTTTGCTATACCAGTCAAATCTTGTATATTTTTTAATAAAGCAGATTTGTGATAAAGTTCCAAATACGTAAACGCTCGGGACGTATTTGGATTAATTATATTTGACACTCCCCTGGCAACAGCTTGACTCTGAAAATTTCTATCTAGTGTGTCTAAATTAGCTTTAAGATTTCTTATATACCCGGCGCCACTTGTACCAATGGCTGAACCTCGATCCTGGCTGGTGGTCTGGTAAAGTAAGGCTTGGGTTATTCCATCATAAACCATCGGTTCTATAACCTCATTATCAACCGCTGAATCTATATCTGAAACAGCTTCCTGATTATACATCATTGCCTGCCGCTTCTTTTCTGCCTGTTTATCCTTAAATTTTGTACTTATTCCTCCTAAAAATCCAGCTCTGGCTGTTGTACCCATATTACCATCATACTCTGATTCACCTTCCAGTATGGCATCTTGTACATCTTTCGGTAAACCGCCAAAACGTGTACTAGCACTTGTCAAAGCTTCACCTGTTGTTCTATCAAAACGTCTGGCATAAAGTTTCTTCAACAAAGCTTCATAAGTGGACTTCTGTTCTACAGTTAATTTTAATGAGCCATCAGCTTCTCTTGCCAGAACTTGCTCCACGATTTTTCTATACGACGCACGACCATCATTTCCCAAAGAATTCATATCATCTTTTTTATTTAATTCATCAAGAATTGCCAAAAATTCAGGCTTTTCTTCGTCAAAAGCTTTTATTAACCCTGCATTATTAAAATCAGCTGATTTTTTCTTGGAAAAATCATCATGTACTTGCTGCACTCTATCAACAATCGGTCTTAATCTGCCCTGCGAATCTCTAGTCACATCAAATTTATAATCAGCCATCAAGTCACCTGACGCTTTTTGGCTATTCTTGAGCGTCTCTGCAAACTCCATGTACAGCTTTTCTTCACCGCTACCTGGTTTTATTTTCAACGCCTTTTTATATTTATCAACATCGTCGGAACCCAACTTCCCATCTTTAGCCATTTGTAACATAATACCTTGGGCATCCACTAAGTTCCCAGCAGCAATACTGTCATTTAATAATTTTCTCTGTGAATCCTCACCACCAGCCAACCTTCCCTGGTCTTCAAGCCGCTTCCTAGCTTTTTGCGCCTGCTGATATCTAAAAGAAGCAAGGGTGCCTTTTTTGCCGCCAATTTTTTCATCTGCCCAAGCCTTCCTCCCTGCATTTAATTCTTCGGTGTATTCTTTATCACCACCAAGAGCCCGTCCAACTCCTGATGTCTTAATTTTAGTTGCAAAAGCACTAGCCATATAGGGAATTCTCGTCGCTTTAAAAGCTGCACCGCCCACTCTTTTTGCTCCACGTAAAGGCGAAGTGGCAATCCGTTGACCACGTTTGACTATTTGATTGCCATAATTCTGTAATTTTCCAAATGCATTACCAGCCACCGATGCGCCAGCCACACCCGACTGTGAAGCAATTTTTAAAGTCAACAGTAATAAACCGCAAGTAACCAAATAGTCCACCAAATTTTGGGTACCCGAAGCCTTACTAGCAAAAGCTTGCCACGCTGGATTGCTGGCTTGCACATTGCCTTGGCTAACTGCGCTTTTAAATTGCAAAGCCACAATGTGTTTTTGCTCTGTCATTTCGGAAATAACCGCTAAAGATAACCATAACATAAAAGCAATTATTGGCCCTTGAATCAGATATTTAATAAATGTCGACCACCATTCTTTCACTTTTGATTCACCTTCACCTGGTAAAACTCCAGCCATAAAAGCTATGGGTGATAACATAACCAAAAACCATAAAAACAAAATACGCCACAAAAGCATGGCCACCAAAGAAATCACCACCAAAAAAGCCACCAAAACCATTAGCGCTCCCAAAGCCAACGCACCCAAAACCGACCAATTATCAACATTAGCTTGCAAGCCAGCTCCGGCACCATAGCCACCACCGGCCGTATCACGTATTGAAACAATGTCATTGATACCAAAACCATAGGTCAAATTACCAGCTGCTGCCTCGCGAAAAGCATTCACAAAAGTCATCATAAATACCTGCGCCAAATCAATACACAAACCGGCAATGGTTTTAGAAAAATTAATCAAAATTGCGGCTAGTAAAAGTTTGGGTAACAGTGTTTGATACTGATATGATTTGGCTCTCAGTACTGTATAAAAAGCCATCAACAAAAGCACAATAGTAATGGCAATATTACACACATCGCGAATTACCACCCAACCCTTATTGACAATCGGTGAATTAATAAAATCCGTGTAACTGGCCACCTGAATCAAAATTTCAATCGCTTTAATCAATAGGTTACCCATGATATAAACAAAACTTTCAAACAGCCAACTGAGTAAAGTAACCATAATTGAACCAATTCCATTTACAACATCAGCCAAAGCAGCCTGCGGCCATAAAACCAACATCGCCAACAAAAACACCACTAGCACCCCAAAACTGCCAAATAAATATTTTTTCTGGATAAAGAAATTTTTTATTTTATTGAAAAAATTCATTTATAATTTTATATTTCTAATTTTCTATTTTATCTTGGAAAAACTTTTACATCCACACCACTATTCTGCCAGCTGGCCGGACAAATACTACTGTTTGTACCCCTCACACCAGCATTACACCAGCCCCAATTATCTTTAATCTGCACACGTGGTTGAAACAGACAATATCCTCCCTGTCCCCCAGTAGTAGGTGGAACCCAACCTGTCCCGCCTTCTTGGCAAGTATATGTATGTGTCATAATATGCGGATCATTGAGTGTTGGATTACTATTATATACATGCGGCGCGATACGTAAATTAACAATGTCATTAATTTTTCCATCACCCCAATCAACCGAAAGGCCAGTCAAAGGCAATTGATTAAGATCCACATTAGAATTAAATTTTATTGTCACACCCACATTGCCAGTCCCTACAACTTGACCACTGCTTTGGCTATTAACCGTTAAATGATCAATGCTCGGCGCTGTGCCCTTGGTCGCACGTTCATCCCAACAGGCATCACGTAAAGTCACGCAACTCGCATAATTTTGATCACTTGGACTACCACAATCAACTCCAGAATTATATGAACAAACCTGTGAATATTTATTATCATCCGCATACCAATACCAGACATTTAAACCACGCACAAACAAGTTAGACAGTTTCTGTATACCTTGTGTATAATCCCCGACAATTTTTTGCTTTTGTCCATCACTCAATTCAATACCCATGCAGGTGCCGGTCTGACCACTCAAACCAAACCCGCAATCAGAATCTTCTGTGCACGCCTTGCCCAAACTATTATCATCACCAGCAATACAGGTAGGTTCATAATTAATACCGGATTTTTCAGTTTCTAGACACACATTTATTGGCGCAATCACACCCGCTGCATAACAATCGTTACTATTATTACACGGCTGACCCAACTTGCCAGAATTAGTGCAATATTTTTGTAATTTTTGATTTATGGCAAATGGTGAACCAGCCCGCACTTGATATGGCGCCATATAGCTAGAAGAAACTGCTGGCGGCTGCACGAACAAAGGATTAGTCCAACGATCCGGAAAATTAGTATCCTTAGCTGGTGGCACAGCCGCGCCATACGGCGCGTAATCCTGATTATAACTATAATTTAAAACATTAGAAGCATCATTCCAACTATTTGCCAAAATTTTATTGGACCACGGATAACCACTGCCATACGGATCAATCACCTCAGCCAAAACATCACAAGGTTCACGCAGATAAAAATAAACATTGTAACGTACAAAACCATAATCACCATTTGCATTCCAATTACACAAACCAGCCTGTAAACCTGTAAAATTACCATTTTCAAAAACAGCATGCACAGCAAACAAATCAACTGCCTGATTGTGACATAATGCAGTATTATTAAGCATACTTGTACCATCATCCCAAAAATGCTGCTCATTACTAAAATAATATTTCGCATCATGACAATTAGAACCAACACACACAAAACCCTCCCAATTGGTTGCTCTATCAAGCACTATATAAGCATTACTATTGGCTTTCTTACTAAAACAATGTTTATCATCATCACCCTCTTCACATACTGGTTCCAATACAATTCTTTCTATATCTATCAGTCTTAAATTTAATTCATCTTTCACTATGGTGGTAATTTTTTCGCTGGCGCCAGGCCAACCACAATTTGAACCATTATTAGTTTCACAATTTGCTATTCCTCTATAAAACATGGCACCTGTATTAATATTTAAATCAGAGCGCCCGCCGCGGGTTAATCTTACAAACGGATAATTACCAGCCGCCTCTAGGCAATAATAGAGTGGTTTACGGTCTTTGTAGCCGACTTGCGGATCATTTCCAAACACATCACTTTCACCCGGAATAATATCCACCGGCCACCAATTTAAACATTGGCTGGGTTTACCAGGATCAGGTTCCACACAAAATCCCTGCCAACCATTATAAAGCTTACCACCCGACCAATCTGTGTATTGACAAGCCGGCGCACTGGAAGATGGATACAAACGACACATGCGCGCCACATAATTCTCTTCAGGATTTACACCAGCAGCGTTCTGCACATGTAAAACTGATTGAGCTGAAACATTATCAATATAAAACGATTTGGAAAAATCATTACTTGTATTGTCGCTTCTGAGTTGATTAAAAATAAGCTCAGTATAACCAGCTGGCAACTGCACATCAATTTTTTTAACTATTTGCTTTTCTGTACCACTAATTGTAAAAGTTGTGTTGTACAAATCATCAAAACTTACTGAACCAGAGTTTACTGCCGCCGTACGCGCCGCTACACGAATATTTTTTGCTTCACCATCAGTTCTGGTATTAAAAGCAATCACCACATCATTGGTAGCCTTTATTTCACCCAACGGCACCATAGCGCCGGCATACGCTTCAGTGGTTCCGGTTAGGGCTGCTAATTGCTCTTTTTCCACTGCCACCTGTAAAAAATTATTACCCGCATGCAAAATATCTTTCATCAGATCAATTTCACCCAAACTGTTATTTTTCCACGGCCACACATCACTCAATTCAAAATTACCATTTGGCACATTAAAATTTTCACCCACCGTATTCATTAAAGCATAGTGTTTGTAACCCTCCACTACCCTAAAATTACAACTTTGACCAGGTGGAATGGTACAGTCTGCATCTGTATTACAGGCAGAATTAGTCTTAGAACATGTCTTACCCCAATCCATACCAACCTTAGAATAACCCGATAAATTTTTAAACTTTTTTTCATATACAACAGCCGCTTGTGTTTTTATTTCCACCTCACCAGGAGTATTTGCATAAACCAAATTGGGACTGTCAAAAGTTTGGTTAGCGCTGGTTATGCCCAGCTGTCCCAAATTGGCAGTTACTTCGCACTCTTTGGTTTTGGGGTTCAAACGATTGCACAAACCCACATCAAAACACAAATTTTGATTTTCATTCATTGCGTTTTTTACCGTGACTGCGCTGCGACAATACAACCACGCGTCACACACACGATCGCGCTCCACCTTCAAAACAACATTGGTATTTTTATCGGCTGTCTGGGGTAAAGTGACAAAAGATGTGCTGGCCTCGGCGACTCCTGTATCAGCATCTTCGGCGCGCACTGTGATTTGGTATTTTGTATTGGGTGTTAAACTACTTAAATTAAATTGATGCAAATTTCTAGAACTACTTTCTGGAACAGTTCCTCCCGCTAAAGTATCAACATTAGTGACAGTATTTATTAAATGTATCACTCGCCCAATTGCTTTGCCCTGGTCTACTCCACCAGTGGTAATAAAAGACACCACAGCGCTACTTGACTCTGGCGTCACCACTAAATCTTTAATCTCTAATTTGGCTGTTAACGCCTTACAGTCATAAGGCACATTAGTCGCACTGGCACTTTCTGGTGGTGTTGCTTGGGAACGACTCGTAATAGTGTAAACACCACTGTCTGCCACACCACTAGCTGTCAGTAAATGATTTAATTCATAGGTAGCTTTTGTAATGGCTGACCCACTATTAACTACCAAATTACTATCGCCAGCAAAATTAGTCAGCCACGAAACAGTTAAATCATAACTACCAGATGCATTAAGTTTGCAGTTAATATTTTTTTCAGTTATAAGATGTGTCTTATCTAAAGGTGGTGTTTCCTGCACTGTATAGGTACCACCAGCTCCACTCGCGCTAATAATGGTTCCCTGTCCATCATCTAACACAAACTGCGAACCAGCCACGGTAATGGCAGTTGTGGGACTGGTTAAATTAACACCTGTCACAGTCAAATAAGCAATAATGGCGCCACCTCTTAAACCAAAGGTGCTACTTTGTGGTGTATCGTTTCCATCATCAACAATACCATTGCCATATGTGCCGCGCACCAAAGTTAGTTGTCCGGTTGATCGGTTGTGTGTTTCACTACCTGCCGCAGGAAATTCTAAAGAATCATTCACTTTCACGTTTAAATATTGCGGGTCATAATTAATCTGTGTGCCAACTGCCACAATATCTTGGACAGTTGAGCTGGCCCACACCTCCAATTGTATATCATTACCCAAACTTACTGTATCTTCTCTTAATCTTAAATAAACATTGCGGGCACCGCCAGTAGTAAGCAAAAGATCATAGAGACCGTTGTCTGTTCTCAGACAAGCAGGATGTGGTCCACTACCGTCATTATCACAATCATTGATTCCTGTATAAAGATGCGTGGTCGATAATTGAAAATCTAAATAAAACGTCGGATCTGTCGGAGTGCCAGTCGGTACATTAAAAACCAAAGTTGCTAACTCATAGACGCCAGGACCACTTAAAGGAACACCAGAAGTCAAAACACCTCCTGGTCGTGACAGAGCGATTTGCATCTGCGCTTGACCTGTAGCTGAAGGAACGGTAGCTCCAAATACGCACGGATCACCACCAGTTATATAATCAGTACCATCAATAATACAACGATCAAAAATAACATTATAAGCTGAATAATTAGGATAAACCACATTAAAAGACACGTCAACACCAGTGTCAGAACCGCCTTGATTAGGTAAAGTTCTTTCCAACATAACTCTAACTTGTTGGGTACTACCTGGTGCCCAGTAGCCGCCATCAGGTTGTAAATAAATACAAAAATCATCGGTACAAGTAGGTACTGCCTGTCCAAACACAAAATAAATTATTAAACCCGTTGCCAATAAAGCCAAAACCAAACCCAGCACTAAAAATATTTTCTTTTTGGGTGTTAAAAATGAAAACCATTGTTTAAGCCGCAAAGACAAAGCCTGCCGGCCCTGCGGAGCGGGTTTAAAATTTTGGTTTTGATTGCTTGTTTCTGGAAAAACCATAAAAAATTATTTGATATTTAAAGTCAGGTTATTTAAAGTCAGTTTCATTTCGGTTGCCAGCCCATTATCCAAAAACATTTTCGTTTGTCCGGGTGTTAATTTTACTTCCACAGACCCGGCCTGCAAAGCTTTAAAAGTCAAAACTGCCAAAATTCCGTTACTACCCGTATAACCGTCGTCACTATCTTGATAATCCGTGTCGCCCGGTTTACCACGCGTCACTTCCAAACTATTTGCTTTAACTTCATTCACAATCCCCATGTTTAAAACCGAATTTTTTGTGTCAGCAATATTATTTTTGCCGGAAAAAGATAAAGCTTTATCATCAAAGCCGACCACGGCCTTAGCTAACACAATATTGGCGCCCTGGGTATCCAAAATAATACTGACTTTAAATTCATCGCCCACCGCGACTTCTTTTTTATCGCTTGTTAAATTTATTACACCTTGGCGTTCCGGCGGCAACACTTTTTCTTTAACAAGTTGCTCTGTATTTAGTTGTTGTAAAGCATTTTTTACTTCATTATCAGTTGCCTGCTTTTTGTTGGACTGAATAAAACTAAAAACCAAAACAAGCACAATTATTAAAGTCGCCGCCACTAATCCCGCCAACAACCAAATCTTTTTTTGATTTTTATTAACTGGATCAATATTGATTGGTGAAATGTTTTCGATCATAAAATTATTTTTAATTATTGATTATTTTATCTCTCTCCGGTTCTTAAAAAACAATGTTTGGTGGGGTCAATATTTTCCGGATCGCAGGCTGTGCCAGTTTCATTACCCACCGATTCCACTTTTTTATACCAATAATATTCACACGCCGGTGTCTGACCAGCCCCATAGACAGTGTAAAGTGAGGAATACTGATAAGGTAATAATGTTGCGTCGCATAGCTCTGGTACATACGGATCTTGATATTCTTGGCAACCGCTTTCTCCTCCGTCACACAACGCGCTCCAACTGGTGCAGATACCATTCTGAGCAAAAGTCAGGTAATCCACGCAATCACTATTACCATTACAAATATTACTATCCAGATGAATTATTGAACGGCCACCCAAACAATACTTTTGTTCACTGCTCACTTCTTGAGAAATGACACAAAAGTCACCAGTTCGACAGTTGGCGTCTGTAGTGCAGGTTCTATTTGTTTCGCCATAGCAATAACCGTTGGTGGTCACACAAAAATCACCCGTCCCAGTCGTGCAGTTAGCATTCGTGGTACAACTTATACTGGTATTATTATAGCAATAGCTGTTTGAACTGGGGCAAGGCTTGCCTTCTTCGCCAGCAATCCACCAACCAAACTGACCGTTATAATCTTTAAACTCACACACCCTTTTGCCTGGATTTTTATATAAAGCAGCTCCACCACCACTTGTATATGTATAATTTACGCACGCTTCGTTTTCACCGCTACAAGTTTGATTTTGTTTAACTATCATTAGAATATCTTTAAAACCAAACCGAGTGCTATCAGTTGGATCAAAACGATCGCGCGTCAAAAGACCTAATTTTGTACAACCCGGATTTTGACATATTTTATTCCGGTCATACACATAGTAGACCGGCTGCAAATCTCCGTCGGCATCTTTTTGACCAAACACTTCGCAACCCACCACTTCTTCCAAACACAATTTAGAAAATTTTTGTAAATTCCAAACCTTACTCATATTGTCTTTGTATGCTTCACACGAACTCATCCCGATAATATTATCGCACACTGGCGCGGCAGTCCAAGAATTTTTAATAAATAAAATATTATCAATTTTTTTCAACACCAGATTGTCAAGATATAGGTCTCCCATATTTTCAATTCTCAAAATTGGATCCGCATAATCACCGGCTGGTAATTCACCAAAATTAACCGCCGCCTGTCCGTCAAACAGTTGCCATTCATTTGTAATAGTGCCACTCACTGTGCCTGATATAACATTGGTTCCACTTACCAGAGAAAAAGCAAAAGTGGCTGAGCCTGTACCTTTGGCCAAAAACGATAGCACATAACTACTGCCGGCCACCAAATCACCACTGTTTAGTTTGTGTTCAGTGCTATCAACTAAGTGCAAAGAATGACCGTCACGACGCACTGATTCATTACTAATAGCTCCCGCCGTCCATCCTGTTATAGTATTAGCTTCAAAATCATCACTCAAAATTACTTGATAATTATAGCTTGAATTATCGCGATACAGCCGGCAACTAGCATTGCTGGCTTGGCAGCGCGTGGAAAGTGACGGCATGGCCATATAAAGACACTGTCCGGCCGTCCAACTACCACCATGTGTTTCGCAATCATTTTGATTAGCAATCGTCCGCCGATACGGATGACAATCCTCGCTAGCAAAAATAACTGTGGCAAAATCAACCGCATAATATTGATTAGCTGTTGGATTATAAACTTCACGACAATCAATTCCAGCCGTGCCCATAGCGCACGTTGTACCCACCGGAGTGTTACCAGTCGCTTGCAACTGCCATTTTTTTAATTGAAATCCAGCTGTGTCTGAGCCTTCCCAAGTGTAAAACGTTTGTACATCTGGATCAGTTGGATTAACACACAATCTTAAATAAGAAAAATATTCTCGTCCTTCACCACCTCTAGCCACTTCATCCAAATTGGTAAATTCATCACAACCAGCTTCCGTACATTTTGTGGCTGTAGTTGACAAAAAAGATTCAGCCGCCACCCCAGCTTCAAAATTAGTTTCTTTTTGCGTATAAGTTCTAAAACCAACACACTCTGCCGGACACTCATCATTCCAATTACCGGCCGGCACATCAGCATCAGCACAAGAATTTGTGCCATCGCTGCATACACGTTGATCAATTACAGCCGGTACAGCTGGAGATTTAATAGTCACCGGCGTATACAAACGACATGAAACATCGTCTTCTGCACAGGCTAAAGAAAAATTGGCACAATATTTATTGCCACTTAAAACGCATTGTTTTATATCTTCGCGCCAATAATGACTGCCAGCTACACAAGCGGCTTGACTGGTAGCATTCACCGCCGTAGTATAACCCGCACAACTGTTGACTGTTGGATTGGCATACTCTGGCGCCAATTTTAAATTAATATCAGTTGTTAAATAACCAGCCACGCCGGGACTATTAAAGTTAGAGCTACCTACCAAAGCGCTTGCCTGTTGTTGCGATAATGGCGTTTGATTGGGATTTAAAATTCTGGTCAAAGCTTGACAACCTTCATCTTTTGCATCGCAAGTTTGCTGACTGGCATAATAACTTAAATTTGTTTCTGCCGGACATGTCCAAATATCGTTTGTCGGATCCAAATTTTTACAATACGCATTACAGCCAGCTGTTCCACAACTTTCCAAAGTGTTGGTTAAATAGGCTGCTTCTTCCAAACCAGTTGCGCTTAAACTTTGACATGAATTAAAATATGACGGACATGAATCACCCTGGATTCTCCAAATTGGTTTTTCAGCCACGCAATAACCAAATTCATTGCAATCTTTACCATTATCACTTTCTGCAATACAGCTGCGCTCCTTGGCGCAATATGTGTTGCGCACAATATAAATTGAAGGTTCATCCGGTCCACAAACAATTTTGCCATCACCAGAAGTATCTCGATCACAAACTTCCTGCGGTGGAGAAACTATTTCCGGACCCGGACCCTCCAAATCACATACAGTCATCGGCGCTTTTAATTGCCAATTGGGATCAACCAATTTATAAAAAGGCGATTCTGGATTATTGTAAGCATCCAACAAATCTTGCAAAGTTACCCTTACGCCAGCTCCTGTGTCATCTTTATTAAAATTTTTAATGTATTCTGCTGCCAATTCCCAACCCACCGGCACAATCCGATATTTACGTAAAATTAAAATTGAACGCATGGGAAATCCATCTCTAAAGCTTGGTTCGGCTTGAGCTTTTGGATCAAAACCAAACACTGCATTGGGTTTTTTCTTGGCTAATTCGGCTACAGTATTTTTTTGTTCAATCGCGGTGGCAAAAGTAGTATCAATGGTGTTACAATACTGCGCTCCGCCATATTCGGACGTACTGCACTGTGCTGACAGCTCATTGACTACATTAATTTCACCACCCACGTTATAATCTGGCTTTAGAAGTTCAGCAAATTGATCGGTAGCAGCTGGTCCGCTGGAAAGTCCGCCAAACAAATTTAAAACAATCGTTCTATCTGCCGACGGATTCATCCCCTTTGTAAAAGCACGTGCCAAAAGTTTTGAAACCAAAGTATTGGTAAAAAGCCCAATTGCATCTGCCGCTGCTTCACCTGTATAAATCCCATAGGGTTTAAGAGAATCACTAATCATACCAGCCGCATAGCCACCATAAAAAGCTGCCGGAGTTTTAATTTTACTAGTAATAGTACTTTCTAAATCTTTAAAGCCCTGATTAGCCTGTTGAGTAATCTTGGCTGTTTCTTTTGCAAAAATTTGCTTTTGTCGAGCCTGATCCACCAAGGTTAAATAAATTCCAAAATCATTCGCGCCTGGATGAAAAGCCGTGGATACACCAAACAAATCATTAAAGTGTATGTGTCTTAAATCACCCACATTTTTTTTGATATCCACCCAGTCGCATGGTGGCCGCTGAGGTTCAAAAGCTGAGCGAGCATAAATATCAAGTTGAGCTTTCAAAAACGGCCGATCAATGGGTTGACAAAAATTAACTTTCCAAAATGTCCCAGTATCATAAAAAAATACTCCTAGAGCTTCATCACCAACTTTTTGCAAATACTTATCAAAAGGTAGATCCACATATAGTGGCTGTTGACCCTTGCCACCCGTGGCCAGCTTGGTGGCATAATCATAAGCCACACGATTAAATAAATATTTAACTGCATTTTTATAACCAATATCCCCAGCACTTTTTACTACTGCTTTTATGGTTGTCCACACAGTCTCCAAAATTTTCATTAAACGTGAACCGACATCAGCCGTTGGTATACCCGGTGTAGCGGTGGAACTAATAGCGCCCACCAGTTCTGTTTGTGGAGATCCCCCTCTAACCCCGCCACTCGGCGCTTGGGCTTTAACATTTTGCGGCCATAAAAAAGCCGTGGCTGTTAAAGCAAACAGCATAGAAAATATGGTGATTGAAATTAAAAGTTTTTTAAACATGGGGAGATAATTTTCAATTTCTAATTTCTAATTTTTAAACAATTTACAATTAACCAATGATTTAATTTCTAATATGATTTTCTCAAAGTTGCAGAAATTTTATTAAAAATTAGTACAAATTCATGAGCCTCTTTCCATAAAACTCTCAACTTATCTTTTATTTCTATATTAGTTGTCGCCAAAAGCTCAATCCAATATTCTGTTTCTTGAGCCTCTCGACGACAAATGAAAATTTTACTGGAAAAATCTTTTCTGGATGATGCTCCGTTTGCTTCTCTATAGTTTGCCCCAATACTGGTTGCTGAACGCAAAAGTTGATTAATTATATTTCTATTTAAATCTGATATTTTTATTTTTGAAATTTCTTCAATCACCGCTTTACTAAATCTCTTTGTCCTTTCTTCCAAATCATAGTTCATAATTGTAAATTATAAATTAATCATTGTTTAGAAATTAAAAATTGAAAATTTGAAATTTACTTGAGTGATTCCTGAAAAACCTGCATCAGGGTTGTATCATCAATTTGATCTAATTGTTCTGCAGTCATCTGTCCGCTGGAAAGCAAAAGTTCTCTGACCTGTGTCACATCCAACTGTTTTAATTGTTCTTTTTCCTCGGCAGTCAAATCAACAGTTGCCGTGGCTGTCGATCCTTGATTTAAGTTTTCCGTATCCAGCGGTGGTACGACGATACTTTCCACTGGTGCGACGGTCGCAGTGTTGGTAGCGCGACAGTTTTCTCCAGTTGGACACAACGGGTCATGCTCTGAATCAATTTCTTGTTTGTCAGCATAACCATCCGAATCCGTATCTGCCAAATAGGGCGAAGTGCCATAAACAAATTCTTCATCAAAATCAGTCAAACCATCTTGATCTGTATCAGTATTTTTTTTATCTGCTAATGTCTGTTCGGTTGTAGTGCTGTTTGCAGTATTAACAACAGTATTTTGTTGTTGCGCTAAAAAAGGACTGGAAATACTGTGAAATAAATTTAAAAAACCGTACGTCAGTGTGCCAAAACCCAAAATAATCAAAATCAAAAACATTGCTTTATGACTTTTGGTATTTTTAATTTGCGCCTGATCGTTAACGCCATTATTTTCATCCCACTCATCGTTATTATTTATTTTATCATATATACTGTCATCTGCCACATTTTTTTCGGACAAATCAAAACTTTGAGCGCCATCTTCATCGCCCTTTAGTCTTTGGTTTTCCGGTTCATCCATCATACTATTTTCTTGCTCAAACTCTTGATAAGCCATGAAAATATTTATTCACTTTTACAACTATATTATACCAGAAAATAAACAAAGCACCAAAACTTATGTTCACAACTTAAAATATAACTTCACGTGTCAAATCCACCCAATTTTTTACAGTCAAATTTTGTGCTCGAATTTTTTCATCCAAACCAATTTTTTGTAAAATTTTTACCACTTTCTCCATCTCAATTTGTAGACCATTGGCTAAATTATTTTTCAACATTTTTCTCTTGGCACTAAAACCAATTTTAACTATCCGCATAAATTCTTTATTTCCGTCCCCTCCTTTATAAGTTGAAAGTTGCCTTAATGGCAAGTTTAAACGGGCCTCATGCCCTGCTAAGGGCAGAGGGGGAGGTGTTTTTTTAACTTTAAATTTCACTATCACGCTCTCCACTTCTGGTGCTGGCCAAAAACAACTTTGACCCACCAAACTCACAATTTCACATTCAGCATAAAATTGACACAAAACCGCCAAAACGCTCATCTTGCCCGCCGCAGCACAAATTCTTTCACCCACCTCTTTTTGTAACATCAAAACCATTAAATCCGGCCGCGCTAGTCTCCCCCTTGATAAGGGGGAGATACAGAGGAGGTCGGTATGTAAAAATTTCCACAAAACTTGCGTAGAAATTGAATAGGGTAAATTGGCAATAATTTTATAATTTTGTTGTACTATCTTCTCCTCTCTCCCCCTTGATAAGGGGGAGATTAAGAGGGGGTCAAATTTTAAAGCATCTTCATTAACGATCTCTAAATTATTATTAACTGCCAATTGTTTTTTATTTAGTGTTAAATACTCTGCCAATCGTCTGTCTTTTTCTACTGCCACTACCCTGCTGGCATGTTTGACCAATTCAGCAGTTAAAACTCCCAAGCCCGGTCCAATTTCTAAAATTAAATCATCTTTTTTAATTTCTCCAGCTTGAATTATTTTCTCTAAAATATTTTTATCAATTAAAAAATTCTGCCCCATGCTTTTACTCGGCTTGATATTTAATCTTTCACAAACTTTTTTGATTTCTGAAACCGTAAAATTCATATTTTTTATTTTGCCTCTATCTTGCAATCCACCACTACCTCGCCTTGTCTTAAAACCTTTATTTTATTTTTTTCAACTTTAACAATAGTCGACGGTTTTTCTGTTTTTAATTTACCAGCGTCTAAAATTATATCTGGTTGATATTTTCTATTTTTAAATTGTCTGTAAACCGCCATGCCGCTCAGACATTCTTTTTCTCCAAACAAATTAGCGGAAGTTGAAGTAATAAAACCGCCACACTCTCTGGCTAATGCCCGCATAAACTTATCTGAGGATATTCTTACCGCCGCTTCGTTTTTTTCTCTTTTAAATTTTAAATTCTGTTTGTCTTTAATTACTAACCCACATTTTTCTGGCACTCCAGCTGAACTATTTGTTTTAAGTTTTAAAATTATATTCAAAGCTCCTGGCCAATATTTTTCGGCTAATGCTTTTTCTATTTTATTCATCTTAAAATATCTTTTAACCACCTCTAAATCATCTGTAATCAAAAGCAAGGGTTTTGTAAAACCCATACCTTTTATTTTATAAATCTTTTCTACTGCTTTTTGATTGCTTGGGTCACAGGAAAATCCATACACAGTTTCTGTAGCCACAGCAATTACCGCACCAGCTTTAAGTTCATCTATAACTTTTTTAAAATCCAAATTTTTCATTGACAATATTTTCATACATATTTATAAATAGACAAGCAAGTAAGCCTGTCTATTTTTTAAATTAAAAATTAACCAATACAACCCTTTATCATAAACTACGGGTTGGTGTTATAGCAAGTAGGTTGAGAAACCGGATCTGGCGTGCCCCAACAGCCCAATAAACTTACAACGTCACCATATTCAACTCTATTGTCGCCCGCTGCTACTGGAAAAATATCCAAACTTTTTATTGTTGCACACATCGTATGCTTATAATTTATTATACCTGTTGTCTTTTGCCAAAAAGATAACAAAACACCAAAATCAATTATATCAATTTGACCATCACAATTAAAATCAGCTTTTAAGGCCGGTGGTACCCAACAAATATCAGCGCCATCCACACTTACTAAATAAGCATCATAGTTAATATTGTTCGCATTATCTTCATAAACCACATAAATACCCTGATTTCTGGCGGCTGTTGGTATTGGGTTAGTTGCCTTTTTTCCTTGATTATTGTTACTCTCAGTGGGAGTCAAGCGCAAAGCGTCTTGTCCACTGTAAACACCATTTTGATCCACAGTAAAATAATATGCAAAGTGACCACAATCGCGCGGACAATACATTTTATTAATAATACCATTTTCAAAATGCTCAAAATTATAGTCACAAACACCATCACCACAATTAGCTGCGGTATTAGTGCCCTCTCCCTCCTCAATGGTCGACTTTAAATTACTACCAGCAAAAGTTATGTAAGAAATATTACGCGTATCAACAACCGTTTCTACATCCAAATTGTCACCATCATCAATTAAGCCCACTTCAGTACCAAAATTATAAGCACTCAATCTTTCACCACTATTCACGCTAGTACCCAAATTTCCATATAATAATTGACCGTAATGTGGATTAGTAGGATTATCAACATTGCCCGGCTGAGCCGCATACACAATATCACCAGTATTTTTATTGATATTTAAACTGGTAAAATCGCTCGTTGTTTGCCAACCCACCCCTTGAGTTACCCAATTAATAGCATCAAAAGAACGGCTGGTAAAATTATACTTTCTATAAAAAGCTCCTCCTCCAGTATAATATGACCAAGAAAAATGTACATTATTGTCACTATCCGTGACTATGCCTCCTTGACGCGTTCCTTTTTCATCACTATCAGGAACATTATCAACTTGGATCAATTGTGTTTCACTAAAAGCAGAAACATTATCATTAATTCCAAAAGAAAGATAGGAAATATGAGGCAGGTGTTGAAAAGAAACGTGTACTTGTCCAGATGCACTCACAGCTATTCTGGGCTTTTCTAATTCCGTTGTACTGTCTGTATTAATATAAAGCGGACGACCGTTGGGCCAAGCTATTGCGCCATTAACAATTCTATTATACATCACCTGTTGACCACCACTAATTCCTTGTCCCCAAACAATATGCGCATTATTATTTGCATCCACCGCGATTCTTGTATTTGTTCCACTGCCCAAATGGATAGGTGTTTCCAATCCAGCACAAGTATATTTTACATACCAAACCTCACAGGATATTAGTTCACCCGTATTACCCTTTATTGAACAATTTTTATCATAAGCTATATGCACATTACCCTGCCGATCTGTTGCAGCCGAAGGATTACGTGAATTAGTTGCAATTAAAAGTGGAGCGCCAGCACCAGCCGTACCTCCCGTACCTCCTGTACCCCCTCCTCCAGCACAACTTGTGTCAGCCACACACTGGCTGGTTTGACAACCAACCGGACAACCACTTCTGGTTTGTAATCTTTGAGTTGCACTGCAACCACCAGTTCCGCAACTACTGGCAGATTGCCAGGCACCACAAGTACTACAATCAACACCAGTTCCACCAGTACAAATTAATTTAAAATTAGAAAAAGTTATACCAGGAACAGTTCCATAATCAGAACGCCCCAATCTCAAATAAGGCAAAGTTGGATTATATTCTTTACCGCTAGCAGAATAATCATATTCACCAATCTGGTAATAGGCGCTACTTGGGCTTTCTCTAAAAA
>DAOOQN010000007.1:34831-37059 GCA_035388785.1 bacterium | reverse complement strand
CAACGCCTCCAGCACTTGGATCGGCTACCAAGCTGGCGTCAATATCAGAACTGGTTCTAAAAATATCGCCCTTGGTTACAAAGCAGCCGATAATCTAACAACTGGCAAGGGTAATATCATCATCGGCTATGACATTGATACACCAGCAGCAACTTCAGACTATACTCTTAATATCGCTAACCTGCTTTATGGCTCTGGCTTAGGGAACACTGGCACCACCATGGCGACCGGTTCCATTGGCATTGCCACTACTACCCCGGGCGGTTGGTATGGTGAGAAATTCACAGTCGTCGGTAACACTTACACGCGTGGGACAGCCACCACAACTGGTAATTTTATTATTGGCGATGGTAATACTACAGCCACAACCACTGTTGAGATTGGTGATATTGATACGGCAGCTTGCATCAAAGCCAGAGACGCCAATGCTGACGGTTGGACCTATTGCTATTTTGAAGATGGCGCTATGGTTTGTTCGGCAACAGATGTTTGTGGTAAATAGATAACTTCTAATCTTTATGAGATTATTTTAATAAATGTAGTCATTTTATTTTGACACAGTTTATTTTTTGTGCTAAAATGTATTTAGTTATGAAAATAATCAGCCAAAAAAATAATTTAAATAATAATTTTAATAACCGCATTTGATGACGGCCTGATTTTAATTAATAAAATATAAGGCCGTACAAGCGGTCTTTTTTAATTTTTTTGCCTGGCGTGCTCTGGGGTAGTTTAATGGTAAAACGCTACGCTGTTAACGTAGTTAGTGAAGGTTCGATTCCTTCCCCCAGAGTTTGCCAGATAAATTGAACAATTACCCTATTATAGGTTCTGCGCCCAAGGCGCATCCGCCTCTGGCGGAGATTCCTTCCCCCAGAGCTCGTCAGGTAAAACATTAAAAACGAAAGGTGTTTTTTGATTTCGCTTTAAATTGAGCGAATTTTTGTTTTGATTTATAAATTTTGCAAGTGTGGTATAATGAAAAAGTAGATTTTTTAGATTATTTTTTTATATTTAATATATGAAAAATGAATTAACTCCTCAAGAAAACAAAGATAATACTATGGCAGAGAGCGAGGGTAAGTTTATTGTTTATATGCTTAGAGAAGAAAATACAAGCCGAGCTGAGAGGCAGCAAAATGTTTATGATTATGTGAGAGATTTACAGATTCGCTATAATAAACAACCAGAGATTGTGGAGGATGTCTTAAGAATAGTCCGTTTAGAACTCAAAGATCGTTCAGATTTATTAAAAATAATTGACGGTGTTGCTGATAAAAGAGAAAGTACAATTGAACATCCGACTCAGGAATCTGGAGTGAGTTTGGAAAAACTTAAAAAAACTTACGGATTGAATTTGGAAAAAATGGAACAAGCTTATCGGTTTTTATTTAATTGTGTTGATCCCGAGGTGTTTATTGATTATCGTCTTTACTTTAGAAGTGGATTATTAGAACAAATACAAACAAGTATAAGGGAATATGGACACCTGGAAACGTATCAAGCTTTGGAAAAATTAAAAAATGAATGGGAAAAACAGGATGAAAATTTACGTCGAAATATTTTTCTTGACGGTTTGCGAAAACAGATGGACATAATGAAAGATGTAAAAAAAGATTAGAGATTGATAACAAACTATTTAAAAAAAATTTTAAACTATAATTTTATGCCTCAAGAAAATTTTTTAATCAGTTGGACATTTCCAGAGTTTACTTTGCCGGAAAGAAGTCGTGCCTGGTATATGGGAGCAATTTTAATTGCGCTGGTGTTACTTTTTTATGCCATAGTAACCAGTAATTTTCTTTTTGGCTTGATTGTTATTTTGACAGCCGTGGTGCTGGTGACGCGACAGGCCAAGGAAGTGGAGGAAGTTTTTTTTGGTCTCAATGAAGATGGAGTGCAGGTGGGCGAGAAGTTTTTTGAGTTTAAAGAAATTAAAACTTTTTGGATTATTTATGAACCGCCGCAGGTTAAAAATTTATATTTTGAAACTGATTCGTTGTGGCGGCCGCGGTTGACAATTCCTTTGCAGGATGCTAATCCTGTTAAGGTGCGGCGTTTACTTTTGGGTCACACAGTCAAAGAAGATTTGAAAAAAGAAAACGAACCTTTATCTGAAGCTTTGGGCCGGCGATTAAAATTGTAGTTTTAGAAAATTGTAATTATGGATATTAATAGTTTGATAGTTTTTAGTTAAGATTACGTGCTTTTACTTTTGCCCTCGTCGT
>DAOOQN010000007.1:7147-34731 GCA_035388785.1 bacterium | reverse complement strand
CACCTACGGTGTGAGCGGATCCGCCTCTGGCGGGCAATGGATAGTAAAATAGTTTGATAGTTTTTAGTTAAGATTACGTGCTTTTACTTTTGCCCTCGTCGTTTCCACTCAACACCTACGGTGTGAGCGGATCCGCCTCTGGCGGGCAATGGATAGTAAAATAGTTTAATAAGTTTTATTTGAGATTACATGCTTTTACTTTTGCCCTCGTCGTTCAATGGATAGGACGCAAGATTGCGGATCTTGCAATTGAGGTTCGACTCCTCACGAGGGCATAGGCAATGGCAGGTAGTGGAAACGAGAAGCCACTTAACATTTATTTTGATATTTTGACAAAAAAAACTTGATTTTTATTCATTTTAATCAAATAGAGCTCCTCAGAGCTCTTTTTGATTGACTTTTAAAAGTAAATAGATTACATTTTAATATATAATCTTGGTTATTGGTAGTGTTTTTTAAAATGGAGGTTTTTATGGAAATCTTGAAAAAAGTTGGGAAAGGCTGCATTATTTTTGTGACGGCTTTTTTTTGGGGTATTATCGGTGTTTTTTATATACCCCTTGAGAAGGCTTGTGAGGGGGCGGTCTCATTGTCCTATGCGTTTTTTTGCTGGGGTTTAAAAAAAACCCAGAGCTAAAAACTGGCTTTCTTCCCAAGTTTTTGTCCAGCGGAGAGCAATCAATGCTGGATTTATTTTTGTTGTTTTTTTTGCTAAACTTAGAGTATGAATTTAGACAGCAAAATTAAAGACATTAATAAAATTGCAGCCGAAGTGGCGCCCAAAATGAAAAAGCTGGGTTTGGAAACAATCAATGACCTGCTTTTTTATTTTCCTTTTCGCTATGATGATTATTCAAATTTGTTAAAAATTAAAGACATGGAACCGAATGTGCTGTTGACGGTGGCGGGCAAAATTGAACTGTTGAATGCGCGGCGTTCGTTTCATCGCAAAATGTTGGTGACTGAAGCCATTATTACTGATGAAACTGGTTCAATTAAAGTAATTTGGTTTAATCAAAGTTATTTGGCCAAAATTTTAACAGTGGGCACGGATGTCTATTTGTCTGGCAAGGCCGTCTTGACGGAAAGCGGTTTGGAATTGCATAATCCAACTTTTGAAAAAGTAAACAAATATGACAACTTTACCATGCACACGGGGCGTTTGGTGCCGATTTATGCGTCCACGGAAAAACTTTCACAAAGACAGATTAGGTTTTTGATGAAAAGAGCTTTGCCTTGGGCAGCCTATATTCCAGATTGGTTGGATGACAATATTAAAAAATCGGCGGGCTTAATTAATTTGGCCGCGGCAGTCCAACAAATTCATTTTCCAAGTTCTTTTGAGAAATTGGAGCAAGCCAGAGAGCGTTTAAAATTTGATGAGATTTTTTTAATTCAGGCGCGAGCGCAACTGGCTAAGATTGAATTAGCCAAAAGTCGTGCCAAACAAATTGTTTTCCAAGAAAAAGCCACACAAAAATTTGTTAAAGATTTGCCTTTTGTCTTAATGCCGGCGCAAAAGAAAGCCGCCTGGGAAATTATCAAAGATTTGGGCCGGTTGCGTCCCATGAACAGATTATTGGAAGGTGATGTGGGAAGCGGTAAGACCATCACCGCCGGGGTGGCACTATACAACGTGTTATTAAATGGTTTTCAGGCGGCCTATATGGCACCGACGGAAATTTTGGCGCAGCAACAATTTATTGCTTTAAGTAAAATTTTTGCCAAATATGATTTTAAAATTGCTTTACTAACGGCCAGCGAGGCGCGTTTAAATACAAGCGCTGCCACGGAAGTTGATAAGAAAAAAATTATTAAAATGACCAAAGACGGCAAGATAGATTTAATTATTGGCACACATGCTTTGATTCAAGACAAAATTGGTTTTCATAATTTAGTTTTGGTAATCGTGGATGAACAGCATCGCTTTGGAGTGAAACAGCGCAAAATTTTGCGCGATAAAGCCGTAGAAAATGATGCTGAAAAAGGTTTTTATCCGCATTTTTTATCGATGACCGCGACACCCATTCCGCGTTCGCTGGCCTTAACTTTGTATGGTGATTTGGATTTATCAGTCATTGATGAAATGCCGAAAAACAGAAAAGCTATTATTAGTAAAGTTATTGAGCCACACGAACGCAAAGGCGCTTATGATTTTATCCGTTCTGAAATTGCCAAAAATCACCAAGTTTTTGTGGTTTGTCCGTTAATTGATCCATCAGATGTGTTGGGTTCCAAAGCGGTTAAAGAAGAATTTGAACGTTTGGATAAAGAGGTTTTTCGTGAGATAAAAGTTGGTCTGTTGCACGGTCGTCTAAAATCCGCAGTCAAAGAAAAAATTATGCGCGAATTTGTGGAGAATAAAATTAAAATTTTAGTTTCCACGTCAGTTGTTGAAGTGGGCATTGATGTGCCCAATGCTACCATCATGATGATTGAATCAGCTGAAAGATTTGGTTTGGCGCAGTTGCACCAATTGCGCGGGCGAGTGGGTAGAGCTGAGCATCAATCATATTGTTTTTTGTTTACTGAGTCGGATGCGGAAAATACTGTCAAAAGAATGCAGGCTTTTGTGACGGCCAAAAATGGTTTTGAGTTGGCAGAAAAAGATTTGGAATTTCGCGGGCCGGGTGAGGTTTATGGCATGCATCAAGCCGGTTTTTTTGATTCATTAAAAATTGCCAAATTGACGGATTGGCTGGTAATAAAAAAAGTCAAAGAGCAAATTGAACAGTTGTTTAAAGTTGACGCGGATTTGGCCAAACATGTGGCTATCAAAAACAGGATAGCCAGGTTTGAAAGCGAGATACATTGGGAATAAAAATTTGTTAGGGCTAGAGTCTTGCTTTTTTACCAATCTTATGATAAAATAAAATAAAATAATTTAACGACGATTTTCTGGGTCTTCCAGTTTTAGGAAAAACTCGGATTATCGTGACAAAGGAATTTATGCTAGACAAAAAAAAGAAGGACGCGATTATTAAGAAGTTTAAAGTGCATGAAAAAGATACTGGCTCAGCTGAAGTGCAGATTGCCATTTTGACTGAGGAAATTAAAGAGCTTTCAGAACATCTCAAAACGCACAAGAAAGATTTTTCTTCACGCCGCGGCCTGTTGCGCAAAATTGGTCAACGCCGTCGCTTGCTTAAATTTTTGGAAAAAGACAATCAAACCAGTTATGATAATTTATTAAAAAAATTACATATCAAAAAGATTGCCGAACCCAAAGAAGAAGTGGCTTTGGTTGAAGAAACCGCTTTGGTGGAAGAAAGCATGGAAGAATAATTTATATAATTTTAGTAGGGAACAATTTTTTGTTCCCTACTTGATATAATAACAAAAAAATATTTATTAATTAATTTTTTGGTCGCGGGGCAAGTAGACCTCTTTAAAAGAAGTCTAAAGCGCAGCGATCAAAGAGAAGAGATTTTTATGGAAAAGAATATAAAAAGTTTTTCCGCTGAAATTGGTGGACGTGAATTTAAAATTGAAACTGGCCGTTTTGCTCAACAAACCAATGCCGCTTGTACCATTGAATACGGTGGCACAGTCGTATTAGCAACGGCATGTATGTCAAAAATGCCCAGAGAGGGCATTGATTTTTTTCCTTTGCTGGTGGATTACGATGAAAAGCTGTATGCGGCTGGTAAAATTAAGGGTTCGCGTTTTATTAAACGTGAAGGCAAGGCTTCAGATGAGGCCATTTTGTCTGGTCGTCTGACTGATCGGGCCATGCGACCATTGTTTGACGAAGAATTACGCAATGACGTGCAACTGGTTTTGACCATTTTATCTTTTGACGCCGAAAATGACGCTGATATTTTGGGTTTAAACGCAGCTTCGTGTGCATTAGCCATTTCAGATATTCCTTGGAATGGACCCTTGGCAGCGGTGCGCGTGGGAAGAATTGAGTCCAGCACCATCCCAGGACAGTTTGAGTGGGTGTTGAATCCAACTTATGAGGCCAGACAAAAATCAGATTTGGATTTGGTGATTGCGGGTACCAAAGAAGAAGTTGTCATGTTAGAGGGTGGTGCGCAGGAGGTGTCTGAGGCCACGGTTCAGGAAGCCATTGAGTTTGGGATGAAACATTTACGCAAAATTTTGTCTGTTATTGAAGAAGCGGTCAAGGCTGTTGGTTTACCAAAAATAAAATTAGATAAAGAAGAAAGTGATGAAGAAAAAGCAGTGCTAAATAAATTGGAAAATAAGGTTGGTGGTTTGGTAGAAGAAAAGATCGAAGCCATTTTTGGTAGTCGCTCCAAACAGGAATATCATGATAATATTATTGAACTTAACACCTATGTTGATGGGGTGCTAAAAGCCGACAGTGAGGTTTCCAAAGAAGAACGTACGCAGGGTGTAAAAATGATTGAAAAGTTTTTAGATTTGCATGCGCGGCGTTTGGTGTTGGAAAAAAGCAGACGAGTTGACGGCCGGGCTTTAGATGAAATACGACCACTGTCGGCTGAAGTGGGAATTTTGCCACGCACGCACGGCTCGGGTCTTTTCCAACGCGGTGAAACGCAAGTTTTATCAGTGGTAACTTTGGGTTCGCCTTCGGATGAACAGACTTTGGACACTATGGAAGAATCGGGCAAAAAACGCTATATGCATCATTACAATTTTCCAAGTTTTTCAGTTGGTGAAACCGGTCCAATGCGCGGTCCGGGACGGCGAGAAATTGGCCATGGCGCTTTGGCTGAAAAAGCTTTGTTGCCGGTCTTACCAAGTAAAGAAGAATTTCCTTATACTATTCGTGTGGTTTCGGAAGTTTTATCTTCCAATGGATCTTCTTCGCAAGCTTCGGCGTGTGGTTCATCCTTGGCCCTAATGGATGCGGGTGTACCAATCAAAAAACCCGTGGCTGGTATTGCCATGGGCATGATGAGCGACCCAACTGATAAAGAAAAATATAAAATTTTGACTGATATCCAGGGTATAGAAGATCATTCGGGTGATATGGATTTCAAAGTCGCCGGGACCAAGGATGGTATCACTGCCATTCAGTTAGATATTAAATTGGGCGGTATCACCACCCAAGTTATCAGCGAGGCTTTGGTTGGCGCTAAAGTTGCGCGCGCGCAAATTTTAACAGTCATGCAACAAGCCATTGCCGTTCCACGGGAAGATTTATCACCTTTTGCCCCCCGCATTTATACTTTACAAATTAATCCAGATAAAATTCGTGATGTCATCGGGCCGGGTGGCAAAGTAATCAATGAAATTATTGATAGCACTGGCGTGGCCATTGATATTGAAGATTCTGGTTTGGTCTTTATCACTTCACCCAATAAAGAAGCGGCAGAAAAAGCCATTGAGTGGGTAAAAAATTTAACCCGCGAAGTAAAACCAGGTGAACTGTTTACTGGTAAGGTGACACGACTGATGAATTTTGGCGTTTTTGTGGAAGTCTTACCCAAACAGGAAGGTTTGGTACATATTTCTGAAATGGCACCCTTTAGGGTTGGTCGGGTGGAAGATGTAGTGGCGGTGGGCGACATGATTCCGGTGATTGTTAAAGAAATTGACGAACAGGGTAGAATGAATTTAACTATGCTGGGAACTGATTTTGACACTTCAAAAATTAAACGTTCAGAAATTCCTGATGCGCACCGTGGTGGGAATGGCGGATTTAGTGACCGTGACAGAGGTCCACGTCGGCCGCGATTTTAATAAATAATGTGTGGCTGCAGGAAACAACAATTGTTGTTTCCTGCTTTATAATAAAATTATGATTTATTTTTTCTATGGCGCAGATGCCTATCGTTTAAAAGAAAAAGTAAAAACTTTGGAACTGCAACGCGCTAAAACAGTCGGCACGGAAAAGTTGGAAGCGGCAAATTTAAATTTAGATGAAATAAAAAACCATTTGCAGGCCAATACTTTGTTTGCTGAACAAAAACTTTTGGTCATTAATGGCGTGCTGGGAAAAAATTTTAAAGCCAAAGAAGATTTTTTAAAGTATTTGCAGGATATAAAAATACCAGCAGAAGACATAATAATTTTTACAGATTTGGAATTTGATCGTCGTACTGCTTTGTTTAAACTATTGCGTAAAAAAGCTGATCAGGCAGTAGAGTTTTTGCCCTTAAAAGCGGATGAATTGGAGGATTGGATTAAGGAAAAAGCTGTGGTTTTAAATTTAAAACTAAAACAAGACCAGAGAAAAAAATTAGCAGCTGCCTTTTTGGGTGATACCTGGTTGGCGGCCATGGAATTGGAAAAAATTGCGGCTTATGTAAATGGACGTGAAGTAACGGATGCAGATTTAGACCTATTAGTCCGCGGACGAGCTGAAGATGATATTTTTAAACTAACTGATGTCTTGACGCGGGGGGATAAAAAAACAGCTTTAAAATTAATGCGTGATCAATTGGAGCTGGGAAGCAATGAAATTTATTTACTGTCTATGTTGATCCGGCAGTTTAGAATTTTGATTCAAATAAAAAGTGCGCTGGAAGCTGGGGTGGGTGAGGGAGATAATTATGCTTTGGCAAAAATTTTAGAGCTGCACCCTTTTGTGGTGCAAAAAAGTTTACTGGCGGCAAAAAAATATTCTTTTTTGGAACTGCAAAAAATTTATAGCACCTTAGAGCAAACTGATTTAGAATTAAAATCCAGCAAAGTTAATAAAGAAACCTTGCTAGTCAAACTGATTTTAGAAATATAGCCAAACAAAAAACGCCCACCAAGTCGGGGCGTTTTTTTATTTATTTAAGCTTGTTTATCTTTTTGGCAAAGCGTGATTTGCGGCGGGCAGCTGTATTTTTTTTGATAACGTTTTTTTGAGCGGCCTTGTCCAGCGCCTGTTTCAGTTGCTTGGAAACTTCGGTAGCTTTCGCTTTATCGTTTTGTTTTAAAGCCTTTTTTACCGCGCGGATTAAATAACTAAGATTGTCGCGTATTTTTTCATTACGCGCAGTTCTGGTTTTTGTTTGCCGTAAAGATTTGACGGCGGCTTTCATGTGAGGCATAAAATATAAGTTTAATTTAGATTATTAATAGCATAACACGAATAATTAAATTTAACAAGTGATTGGTATTTTAGGGTTCAAAAATAAAGTTTTGCCAGTTAAGAGAATTGAGCTGATCTGGTAAAAAACTGTTTTCAATTGTGTAGGGTCCAATTTTTGTGCGTTGGAGTGTTTGCAAATAGGCGCCACAACCCAAGGCTTGGCCAATATCGTGAGCCAGTGAACGGATGTAGGTGCCGGTGGAACAACAGACTTTAATTTCGAGGGTTAGATTTTTTAAATCCAGATTTAAAATTTCAATGCTATGAATCATAATGCTGGCGGGTTGACGCAGGACAGTAATGCCTTGTCTGGCCAGTTTATAAAGTTTTTTTCCATTAATTTTTTTGGCCGAAAACATGGGCGGAATTTGTTTTTGCTGTCCAACAAATTTTGGCAACACCATGCTTATGTTTTTTTGTGTGAGTGGCGGGGTTTTTAAAATTTCAATTTTTCCAGCTCGATCATAAGTGTCGCTTACGGCGCCTAATTGTAAAAGTGCTTTGTATTCTTTTGGAAAATGAGCAAAGTCTGTAATTTTTTTGGTGGATTCTCGGTGGATGGCAATAATAAGCAAGCCGCTTGCAAAAGGGTCAAGAGTGCCGGTGTGACCAATTTTTTTTATGTTAGTAATACGGCGCAAAAATTTTATTATGTCGTGCGAAGTGGGGCCGCTGGGTTTATTAATTAAAAGAAACATAAGTTATTTTGTTAAAGTAGTAATTTTGTCGCGTAGCGCGGCGGCTTTTTCAAATTCTAAATTTTTGGCAGCCAAGTCCATCTGATCAGTTAATTCTTTAACCAGAGTAACAAGGTTTTCTTTGGACAAGGTGAGAGTTTCTTTGAAATCTTTTTGACTGGTGATTTTTTCTTTTTCTGTGATGGCTTTAAAGGTCAGACTTTTGATTTCTTTTTGAATACTTTGTGGAGTGATTCTGTGTTGTAAATTATATTCAGTTTGAATTTTGCGCCGACGGATAGTTTCTTCCAGCGCGCGTTTCATGGAATTAGTCTGTTGGTCAGCATACATAATCACCTGGCCTTCAACGTGTCGCGCTGCGCGGCCCATGGTTTGCAGAAGCGCTGTTTCAGAACGTAGATAACCCTCTTTATCCGCATCCAAAATTGCCACCAGAGAAACTTCGGGTAGATCCAAGCCTTCACGCAATAGGTTGATACCAACCACGACATCATATTTTCCCAAGCGCAAATCTTGTAAAATTTCTATGCGTTCAAAAGTGCTAATTTCAGAATGTAAATAGTAGGCTTTGATACCAGCTTTTTGTAAATAGTCAGATAAATCTTCGGCCATGCGTTTGGTTAAAGTGGTGACCAAAATGCGTTGGTTTTTTGCCGCAGTTTCACGAATTTTTTGTATCAAATCATCAATTTGATGTTTGGCTGGTTTAATGGTAATCGCAGGATCAAGCAGTCCGGTGGGACGGATGAGTTGTTCAATCAAACCACTTTGCGTACTCTTTTCTAATTCAAAATAGCTGGGTGTGGCTGAAACAAAAACTACTTGGTTAATTTTTTTTTCAAATTCTTTAAAATTGAGTGGTCGATTGTCAAAAGCGGCTGGGAGACGAAAACCATAATCAATTAGGTTTTGTTTGCGAGCTTTATCACCAGCAAACATGCTGCCAATTTGCGGTATGGTCATGTGCGATTCATCAATAAACATTAAAAAATCTTTGGGAAAAAAATCAATTAGAGTGTAGGGCGGTTCGCCGGGATTGCGACCATCAAAATAGCGTGAATAGTTTTCAATGCCGTTACAATAGCCGGTGTGGGTTAACATTTCCAAATCATATAACGTGCGTTGTTCTAGACGTTGAGCTTCAGCTAATTTATCTGCTTTTTTTAATTCCAGAAAACGTAATTTTAGATCGTGGCGGATTTTTTCTATGGCTGGAGTAAAAGAATTTTGACTGGCCAGATAGTGTGTGGCTGGAAAAATAAGGGTAGTGGTAAAATCAGAAATTTTATGACCGTTTAAAAAATTAACTAAACTTATTTTTTCTATTTTATTACCAAAAAATTCCACGCGAGTCAGTTCATCCAAAGAATAGGGTTGATAAATATCAAGCGTGTCGCCTTTGATACGAAAAGCGCCGCGTTTTAATTCATAGTCGTTGCGTACATAACGCAGGGCGACTAATTTTTTGGCCAACTCGTTCATTTTCATGGGTTGATCGGTTTGTAAAACAAAACTTTCCTTTTTATATTCATCTGGTGATCCCAAACCATAGATGCAAGAGACTGAAGCCACAATAATCACATCCTGTCGCGATAGCAAGCTTTGGGTGGATGCATGCCGCAAGCGATCAATTTCTTCATTGATAGATGTTTCTTTTTCAATATAGGTGCCGGTTTGTGGCAGATAAGCTTCGGGTTGATAATAATCATAATAGGAAACAAAATAATGGACAGCATTATTTGGAAAAAAATTTTTAAATTCTTCTGCCAGTTGGGCTGCCAAGGTTTTGTTATGAGAAATAATTAAAGTTGGTTTTTGCGCCTGAGCGATTACATTGGCCATGGTAAAAGTTTTGCCACTGCCAGTGACACCCAAAAGTGTTTGGTATTTTTTACCAGCTTTTAAGTTGGTGGTTATTTTTTCAATGGCCTGCGGTTGGTCGCCAGCAGGAGAAAAAGTGGAATGTAAATTAAATTTATTCATAAATAGATTGTTCCATAAAAGAGGCTTTTGGTCAAAGATGACTGGTTTTTTTATTTTCTGTTTAAAATTGCTATACTTAAAATATCAGGAGGGAACAATTATTGTTGTTCCCCACGATACGAATATATATGTTGGATAAAAAAATAAAACTTATTTTTTTGGGCACACCAGAATTTGCCAAAATAATCTTGGCAGAACTTTTGGTTAGAGAAGAGTTTGAGGTTTTGGCAGTGGTGAGCGAAAGTGATAAGCCAGCCGGTCGCAAGCAAGAATTAATTGAACCAGCTATAAAAAAATTGGCGCGCGAAAAAAATATTACAGTTTTACAGCCGGAAAAATTGGATGATGAATTTTATGCTGAATTGGATTCCCGCCTGCGCGGGAATGACACAGAATTTGAAGCAGATTTTTTTGTGGTGGCAGCGTATGGAAAAATTATTCCACAAAGATTTTTAAATTTAGCAAAAAAAGGTGCTTTAAATATTCATCCGTCGCTACTGCCCAAATATCGTGGCGCGTCGCCAATTCAAAGTGCTGTGCTGGCTGGTGAAAAAGAGACTGGTGTGACAATTATGTTAATGGATCAATTAATGGATCATGGGCCAATACTTTCTCAAACACGGGTAATAATTTTAGCTAAAGAAACCTATCTTGATTTATCCAACCGGCTGGCGATAATTGGTGCCGAACTTTTAGTTAAAACAATTTTGGATTATTTTGATGAAAAAATTCAACCGATAGAACAAAAACATACAGAGGCAAGTGTGTGCCATTTGCTAAAAAAAACAGATGGCGCAATTGATTGGCACAAAAGCGCAATAGAAATTTATAACCAATGGCGGGCGTTTGTTGTGTGGCCGGGGATATATGCTGTAATGAAAATAAAAAATCGTGATGGAATGGTAAAATTTGTGGAATTAAAATTAAGTGACTTAAAAAAAGAAGGTTTACAGGATGGCGAGTTTTTTGTAAATGAAAATAAACTATATGTGGTGTGCGGAGAAGCGACTGTTTTAGAAGTCTTAAAATTGCAGCCAGCTGGCAAAAATATCCAAACGGCCCAAGAATTTATGCATGGCTATCTAAAAATTTGACATAACTTTTATTGCGTGCTATTCTAAATTTACTTGACAAACTTTGAATTAGAATTATCTAATTTTTAATCCTCATATCTGCCTCAAGTGGTTAGCTGATTTATTGGCTAATCCAAAAGGAAAACAAACTATGTGGGCAGCCACAACTGAATAGCTGAGAATAGACTCTAAACCAACCCTCCTTAAGTGGATAACTAAAATGGGAGAGGCCTTTTTGTGTTCTGAAAACTTTTTTAAAATAGAAAAATTAATTTTTAAATATTTTAGAATATGTCTCATCAAAATCAGCGCAAATACTTTAAAGAAAATTATCAAATCCAGCCCTTGCCAGATTTGATTGAAATTCAAAAAAGATCGTATGCTTGGTTTTTTGAAAAAGGCTTAAAAGAGTTATTCGTAGAAATTTCTCCTATTCGCGATTTTATTGGTCGTGACTTGGAGCTATATTTTGTTGATTATTATTTGGATGAACCCAAATTTGATGAAGTGCACGCCAAAGCGCGGAACGCTACTTTTGAGGCGCCCTTACGCGTGCTGGTAAAGCTGGTTAATAAACGCAGCGGTGAGGTTAAAGAGCAGGAAATTTATTTGGGTGAATTTCCATTGATGACTGAAAGGGGTACTTTTATTATTAATGGTATTGAAAGAGTAGTGGTTTCCCAGTTGATTCGTTCGGCGGGAGTATTTTTTTCCTCGCAATATTTTAAAGGTAAAAGTTATTACGGGGCAAAAATTATTCCTAACCGTGGCGCATGGTTGGAAATTGAAACCAATTCCAACAATGTTATTACGGTCAAAATTGATCGCAAAAGAAAAGTAGCCGTGACAGCGGTACTGCGCGCTTTTGGCTATTCAACTGATGAAGAAATTATCAAGTTGTTTGAAGATGTGGATGTGGATACAGACGTAAGCTATATCAAAGCCACTTTGGAAAAAGACGCTTCACACAATGAAGCTGAGGGTTACAAAGAAGTTTACAAAAGAATTCGTCCTGGCGATTTGGCGACCACAGAAAATGCCAAACAATTAATTCATGCCATGTTTTTTAATTTTGAACGTTATGATTTTGCGCCAGTGGGACGTTATAAATTAAATAAACGTTTTGGCGAGGATTATGAAATCAATCAAGAAAATCGTGTTTTAAAACCGCAGGATTTGGTTAATATTTTGAAAGAGATTATCAAACTCAATATTTCTCAAAAAGAAGCTGATGATATTGATCATTTGGGTAATCGACGCGTGCGCGCAATTGGTGAATTGGTGCAAAGTAGATTTCGAGTCGGTTTGGCGCGCATGGAACGTAACATTAAAGATAAAATGTCCACGTTGGATATTACCAGCTTAATGCCAGCTCAGCTGGTCAATGCCCGACCAGTCATGAGTTCGGTGCGCGAATTTTTTATGTCTTCACAGTTGGCACAGTTTATGGATCAGATTAATCCATTGGCCGAATTGGAACACAAAAGATTGCTGTCAGCCTTAGGCCCGGGTGGTCTTTCCAGAGAACGAGCTGGTTTTGAAGTGCGTGATGTACACCGTACACACTATGGCAGAATTTGTCCGATTCAGACTTCAGAGGGTCCCAATATTGGTTTGATTGGACATTTGGCTTCCTATGCCAAAGTTAATGATTATGGTTTTATTGAAACTCCATATTATAAAGTTAAAGACGGACGGGCAACTGATGAGTTGGTTTATTTTGATGCTTTTGCTGAAGAAAAAGAGGTGATCACTGCTTTTACCGCCCCACGTGATAAAGATAATCGTTTTACTTCCTCACGAGCTGAAGTTAGAAAAGAGGGTGAGCCGGTGACAGCTGATAGCAGTGAAATAACTTTGATGGATGTGGCGCCGATGCAAATTATTTCCATTGCCACTTCTTTAATTCCTTTTTTGGAACATGATGACGCCAACCGAGCTTTGATGGGTTCAAACATGCAACGCCAGGCTGTGCCTTTGGTAAAACCAGAAGCGCCAGTGGTGGGCACAGGCATGGAGGCTAGGGCGGTCCAAGATTCGGGTCAGGTGATGATTTGTAAAGAAAGTGGACGGGTGGAAGAAATTTCTGGTAATTATATTTTAATTAAAGAAAAGAGCGGTAATTTAAGACGCTATGATTTGGTTAAGTTTGGTCGTTCCACTCATTCCACCTGTCTGAATCAGCGTTTGGTGGTGTCCAAAGGTGAACAGGTTGAAAAAGGCGATGTTTTGGCTGACGGAGCGGCCTGTGATCAGGGTGAATTGGCTTTAGGCCAAAATGTTTTAGTCGCCTTTTTGCCATGGGAGGGCGGTAATTATGAAGATGCTATTTTGTTGTCGGAAAATTTGGTGCGCAGTGATAAATATTCTTCAGTCCACATTGAGGATTACTTGGTTGATGTGAGAGAAACAAAATTGGGTCCAGAATTGGTGACGCGCGATATTCCAAACGTGGGTGAAGAAAAATTAAAAGATTTGGATGTAGAAGGTATTATTAGAATTGGCGCCGAGGTAAAATCCGGCGATATTTTGGTTGGTAAAATTACTCCCAAAGGTGAAACCGAGTTGACGGCTGAAGAAAGATTGCTCAGAGCAATTTTTGGTGAGAAAGCCAAAGACGTACGAGACTCATCACTTTATTTGGAACACGGTGAATATGGCAAGGTGGTAGATATAAAATTGTTTACGCGTGATAAAGGTGATAAATTACCAGCGGGTGTTATTCGTCAAATTCAAATTTCAGTGGCGCAAGTGCGCAAAATTCAAGTCGGTGACAAGATGGCTGGTCGACATGGTAATAAGGGTGTTATTTCGCGTATTGTACCAGTCGAAGACATGCCGTGTTTGGCTGATGGTACACCAGTTGATGTGATATTAAACCCGTTGGGTGTGGCTTCACGTATGAACCTGGGACAAATTTTGGAAACCCATTTGGGTATGGTGGCTAGGGTTTTGGGTTATAAAGCAGCCACGCCATCGTTTGTGGGTATTACAGAAGATCAAATTCGCGGTGAATTAAAGAAAATTAATTGGCCCGAGGACGGTAAAATATTTTTGTCAGATGGACGGACAGGTGAAAAGTTTGATAATCCAGCCACGGTGGGGGTGATGTATATGATGAAATTAATTCATATGGTGGATGATAAAATCCATCAACGTTCCATTGGCCCATATTCTTTAGTTACTCAACAACCTTTGGGTGGCAAAGCCCAGCATGGTGGTCAACGCTTTGGTGAAATGGAAGTTTGGGCGTTGGAGGCTTATGGTGCGGCGCATATTTTGCAGGAAATTTTAACCATCAAATCCGATGATGTACAGGGGCGTTCCAAAGCTTATGAAGCCATTATTAAAGGCCGCGCGATTGATAAAATAAATTTACCAGAAGCCTTTAATATTTTGGTGCGCGAATTAAAAGGTTTAGGATTAGATGTGGAATTGCTAAAAGCAGGTCAGGCAGTGCGCATGATTGATCGCAGCGAACAGGAAGAAAACAGTCATCATGAACGGGAACATGTGGTGCGTGAAGACACTTATGAAATGCGAGATAAAAAAATAACGCAGGTGGGTGAAGAAACACAAGCATCATAATTTTATTTTAAATATTTTAAAAATATGCTTCAAGAAATAAATAATCCCAACGATTTTGATTCCATCCGTCTACGGGTGGCTTCACCAGAAATAATTAAAAACTGGTCACACGGTGAGGTAACCAAACCAGAAACCATCAACTATCGCACACAAAAACCAGAAAAAGACGGTTTATTTTGCGAGAAAATTTTTGGTCCAACCAAAGATTGGGAATGTTATTGTGGTAAATACAAACGTATTCGCTACAAAGGTATTATTTGTGATAAATGCGGCGTGGAAGTCACGCGCTCTTTGGTCCGCCGTGAACGTTTTGGACATATTGAACTAGCCACCCCAGTCTCACACATTTGGTTTTTGCGCGGTGTACCGTCAAAGATTGGTTTGGTGTTGGATATGTCACCTTTGGAATTGGAAAAGGTAATTTATTTTGCCAATTTTATTGTGGTCAAGGTGGATGAAGATTTGAGACAACAAACTTTAAAACAGGTGGAAGAAGAATTAAAAGCCAAGAAAAAACAAATTGAAGGTGATGCTCAAAATCGGATTAACCAAACTAATGGTAATAATAATATTACGGCTGAAGCACGTGTTTTAAAGATTGAAGAATTTGTTAAACAAAGAGACCTTGAGCTGAATGAATTGAGTGAAGCAGCAGAAACTGCTCGTCGTGAATTAAAAGATTTACGTTTAAAGCAAATTATTTCTGAAAGCGCTTATCAAGATTTGTCATTGAAATATGGTCATGTTTTTGAAGCTGCCATTGGTGCCGAAGCTGTGCAGCAGCTTTTGGCGCAGGTGGATGTCAAGCAAGAAATGCTAGCTTTGCAGGCAGAAGAAAAAGAGACCACTGGTCTGCGTAGGAAAAAAGCCATAAAACGTTTAAAAATTTTAAAAAGTTTACACGAACGTGGTATTGATCCAACTTGGATGATTATGACCATTGTGCCGGTAGTACCGCCAGATCTAAGACCAATGGTGGCTTTGGAAGGTGGCCGTTTTGCAGCTTCAGATTTAAATGATCTTTATCGCCGGGTGATTAATCGAAATAATCGTTTAAAAAAATTAAGTAATCTAAGTGCTCCAGAGGTGATTGTACGCAATGAAAAAAGAATGTTGCAAGAAGCAGTGGATGCTTTGATTGATAACAGCGCCCGGCATGGTAAAACCGTAACTTCTTCGACGGGACAAAAAAGAATGCTAAAAAGTTTGGCTGATTCACTCAAAGGCAAACAGGGTCGTTTCCGCACAAACTTACTTGGTAAAAGAGTTGATTATTCTGGTCGCAGCGTAATTGTGGTTGGTCCAAAATTAAAATTACATCAGTGCGGTTTGCCCAAAATGATGGCTTTGGAACTTTTCCGTCCCTTTGTAATTGCCGAATTAATAAAACGTGAATATGTGCACAATGTCAGAAGCGCTAATCGGTTTATTGAAAGCAGTGTCACGGAAATTTTTGATATTTTGGAAGAAATTGTTAAAGGTGCACACGTGATGCTGAATCGTGCACCAACTTTGCATCGTTTGGGTATTCAAGCTTTTCAGCCAGTCTTAATTGAAGGTAAAGCCATTCAATTACATCCTTTGGTGTGTTCAGCTTTTAACGCCGATTTTGATGGTGACCAAATGGCTGTGCACGTCTTACTAACTGAACAGGCCAAAAAAGAAGCCGCAGAAATTATGCTGTCAGCAAAAAATTTATTAAAACCAGCGACTGGTGAGCCAGTGGTTACTCCGCAGCAGGATATGGTGTTGGGTTTATATTACATGACCTATATTAAAGACAAAACAGACATTGATGATAAAAAATTGAAACATTTTTCTGAACCAGCCGAAGCTTTGTTGGCTTATAATTATAAGACTATTGGTTTGCAAGATTTAATCATGGTGCGTTTGTCTGAAGCTTATTGTAAAAAATGTGGTGTTAAACCAACGCCAATGGTAAAAACCACTGTGGGTCGTTTATATTTTAATGAAATTTTGCCAGACAAACTTAAATTTTTTAATACTACAATTGATAAATCCGTATTAAAGAAAATAGTGGCCAGCTGTTTTGAAATTTGTGGTGAGGAAATAACTGCCGAATTGGTTGATAAAATAAAAGAATTGTCTTTAAATTTTGTCACCATTTCTGGTATTTCTTGGGGCATGGCCGACTTGCCGGAGTTAAAAGAAAAAGATGCAATTTTAAATCAGGTGGCAGACAAAGTGACTGAAGTGCGCGCACAATACGAACAAGGACTTTTGACCAATGATGAAAGATATACCAAAGTTGTTGAGTTGTGGGAGCATGCCAAAGATGAAGTGGCGGTTGTGTCAAAACGCATAATGAATTTAATGCCCAACAATCCTGTAAACATAATTATGACTTCTGGCGCGCGCGGATCGTGGGGACAAACCATTCAGATGATTGGTATGAAAGGTTCGGTTACAAATCCAGCTGGTAAAATTATTGAATTGCCAGTGACTGGTTCATTTAAACAGGGTGTTGATGTTTTGGAATATTTTATTTCCACGCACGGCGCTCGTAAAGGTATGGCAGATACAGCTCTAAAAACTGCTAAAGCCGGTTACTTAACGCGTCGTTTAGTGGATGTTTCACAAGATGTGGTGGTGGTGACAGAAGATTGCGGTGATAAAGTTGGTTTTGAAATGACCAAAGAAGATTCTGAAGCCATGAATACAGTTTTGGCGAAAAGATTATTAGGTCGGGTGGCTGCGGCTGACATTAAAGATCCGCAGAACGGCGCAGTGGTGGTAAAAAAAGGTGAATATATTGATCATGAACTGGCGCGAAAATTGGAAAAAATTGATTTGGATAAAGCGCGCATCAGATCGGTTTTGACCTGCCAGGCCAACCATGGTTTATGTGTAAAATGTTATGGTTGGGATTTGGGTCATAATCAACCAGTTAAAATAGGTACGGCCGTGGGTGTAATTGCCGCCCAAAGTATTGGTGAACCAGGCACCCAGTTGACTATGCGTACTTTTCATACAGGTGGAGTAGCTTCGGAAGCCGACATAACTCAGGGTTTACCAAGAGTGGAAGAAATTTTTGAAGTACGTCCTTTGGTCAAACATAAAGCTATTATTTCACCCATTGCTGGTGAAGTTAAAATTCAAATTAACGAAGAAACCAAAGAAAAAGCTTTGATTATTTCGGGCAAAGAAGAACATGTGGAAAGCCTAAACATCTCCAATGCAGAAATTGATGAGTTGTTGGTTAAAGATGGACAAAAAGTCAAAAAAGGTGATTTAATTATTGAGACTAAAAAACGTCAAGAGGTTGCCGGTGCAGCTGGTAAAGTGGAAATGGAAGAAACTGGTACTGGTGATTGGATATTAAAAATTAAAGCGGCGCGCAATGTGGATAAAGAAATTACTTTGTCCAAAGACCAAACAATTTTAGTCCAAGATGGTGCGGTGGTGGAAAAGGGTGAGCGCTTGACCGCAGGTAGTATTGATCTGGATGAATTGTATGATTTGAGAGGCAAGGCCGCAACCCAGCGTTACATCATTAATGAAATTCAATTTGTCTATTCTTCGCAGGGCCAACCAATCAATGATCGACATGTAGAAATTATCACGCGTCAAATGTTTTCAAGAGTGTATGTGGAAGATGTGGGCGACACGATTTTATCTTTAGGCGAGGTGGTGGAATTATCAGAATTTTTGGAACGCAACGCGGAAGCGCGTGAAAAAGGTGAACGCGAAGCCAAAGGCAAACAAATGCTGTTGGGTATTACCAAATCTTCACTGTCAACATCATCTTTCTTTTCAGCTGCCTCTTTTCAAGAGACTGCCAAGGTGTTGATTGAAGCGGCTGTTTCCGGCAAAGTGGATCATTTGCGCGGATTAAAAGAAAACGTGATTATCGGGCGTTTAATTCCAGCTGGGACCGGCTATCGCGGCAAGAAATAATAAAAATAAACAATAGCAAAAAATCACGCACAATTAGCGTGGTTTTTTGTTATTATAAAACAATCTAGTTGACAAAAAGGCTAAAAATGTGCTATCCTTAGCCTAAGGAAAAAACATAGGTGCCGTTCTAAAGCGGTCAGTTTTTTTCTAAAAAGGTCGTTCTTTTTTATTATTAAAGTGGCCACAAGTGCCATTAACATGATAGATTTATGTTCTTATTTTTTATCGGCATAATTGAAATGTTAATCGTCACTTCTTGGACAAAACTGGTCAGTGAAACTAAAGTTTTAGCTAGTGGTTTTATGACGGTGGTCAATATTGTCATTTGGTATTATGTTTTACGAATTGTAGTTGACGATATTGGTAACTGGAAATTAGTTTTACTGTATGCTATTGGTTGCGCTTTGGGTACCATGTTGGGTACGTATATATTTCGCAGCCGCGATTTAAAAATTGATAGCCAAGAACCAGGCAATGTTTAAGATAAAAACCACTCTTTTTTTAAAGAGTAAGCATATGTCTGACGACATAGCATCAAGTACGTAAAAACCGCTTTCCGGCAAAATTTTTGGAAGGCGGTTTTTATGTTTTTGATTAAAATGTTATGATGAAGAATAAGAATTTATTAAAGTATGAATCTGAAAAAAATAAATGAAATTTTGGTTGCTGAGCCGAGCTATCGTTTAAAACAGATAAAGAGAGCTGTCTTTGTTGATTTAATCACTGATTGGTTAGAGGCAACAAATTTAACATTGGCATTACGAGAAAAATTAAACACAGAGTGTCCACTTACAATTGCTGGCGAATTAATTCAAGGCCAGGCTGATAATAATGTGCAAAAGGCCATTCTGACTTTGGCGGATGGTTTAAAAATTGAAACGGTTTTAATGCGCCACAAAACTGGCCGACAAACCGTGTGTGTTTCATCGCAGGTTGGCTGTGCTTTGGCGTGTACATTTTGCGCCACAGGACAAAATGGCTTTAAACGTAATTTAAGCGCGGATGAAATAGTCGAGCAAGTATTATTTTTTCAACGTGTATTAAAAAATGAAAATTCCAAGGTCAATAATGTGGTCTTTATGGGCATGGGTGAACCATTGCTAAATTATGAAGCAGTTCTGGCTGCTATCAAAACTATCAATGATCCGTTGGCTTTGGGCATTGGTATGCGGCACATTTCGGTTTCCACGGTGGGGATTGTTGAAAATATTAAAAAATTAGCTACAGAAGATTTACAGATCAATTTGGCTTTATCTTTGCATGCCTCCAATAATGAATTACGCTCTAAAATTATGCCGATTAATAAAAAGTTTGCTTTAGCAGAAGTTTTAAAAGCCATGGATTTTTATGCCGGCCAAACCAATCGGCGGGTGATGTTGGAATATATAATGATTAAAGATTTTAATGATCAATTGGAACAAGCCAGAGAATTGGTTGGTTTGATTAGAAAAAGTTTTAAAGCAGAAAATCAAAAACTTGTTTTTGTGAATTTAATTGCCTACAACCCAACCGGAATTTTTGAACCCGCGGCAGATGGTGTGATTAAAAATTTTCATGATTATTTGATGCAAGAGGGTATTGATGCCACCATCCGTTTTCGTTTTGGAGGTGACATTAACGCCGCCTGTGGGCAACTGGTGTATGGAAAAAATAACCTGGACTAAACACGTACAAGAAAAAATGAAATTTTATGGCCTCTCGGCGCAAAGAGTGGGGCGAGTTTGGCGTCATCCGGAACGCACTGAAGAAGCGGTTGCGCCGGGTTGTGTGGCCGCCATGCAAACAATTGGTAATAAAAGAAAAACAGAAATTTGGGTCATGTATAAAGAAAAATTTTTTGCTAAACAACCAACTGATAAAGTAAATAATTTATTAAGCCCAAATAGTGAGAAAAAAATTATTACTGCTTGGCGTTATCCAGGCGTAAGCCCCAAAAGGCAGGTGCCAATTCCAGAGGATATTTTGAGTGAGATTGGGGATATAATTTAAGATTGGAGAGATATTTTTAGAAGTGGCGTTGTATATGTCCTCCCCTTAAGAAGGGGAGGTGCAGGAGGGGTTAACTCGCCGATAGGCGTCTGTGTATGTCAACTGAATTATATAATTTAAGCAACCTAAAAAACACCAGATTAAGTTTAAGAAAGTCTATGACTAAGAGTGAAGTGGTTTTGTGGCAGAAATTAAGATGTAAACAATTAGGTTTCAAGTTTCGCCGGCAATTTGGTATTGGCAATTATATTGTTGATTTTTATTGTTCAACTTTGCATTTGGCTGTAGAAATAGATGGTGGAACTCATGACTATGGTAAGCAGGTTGTCTATGATGAAAAAAGACAACAATATTTAGAATCATTGGGAATAAAAGTGATTAGATTTAATAGTAAAGAAGTATTGGAAAATGTTAACAATGTTTTAAACCAAATAGATTATTTATGTAAGAATTATTAAGGAACGCCTAGCGGCGATTTTACCTCCCCTTACCCCTCCTTTTTAAGGAGGGGATAGAGAATTAGTCAAATTTATTTATTGTTGTTAGCTTAAACTTATAATAAGTTTTTTTAATTTTAAATCCCCGCCATAAAAGACGGGGATTATTGATCAAAACTGTATTGAATCAAATTTATACCAATGTGACACTGGCAACTTTATCATCAGCTTCTTTAAAGCGCATTAAACGTACGCCTTGAGTGTCGCGGCCAGTGTGCGGGACTGATTTTAAAGGCAGACGAATAACTTGGCCGTGGTCAGACATAATTAATAGATCGCCAGAAACAGTGTCGGGCAGTCGGTCAGGGTTTAAGGTTGTGGCCCACACCACTTTGCCATTTTTGGGCGTGACCTTGGCGGTGCGAATGCCAGAGCCACCACGAGTTTGGATACGATAGTCTTGGATGTCAGTCATTTTGCCAAAACCATTTTCAGTTACAATTAAACTTTTGATGTTTTGTTTAATCTCTATTTCAGAAACAACATTCATACTGACCACTTCGTCACCATTTTTTAGGCGAATGCCGCGCACACCAGAAGCTGTACGACCCATAGCACGAACATCTTGTTCTTTAAAACGGATGGCTTGGCCTTTGGCTGTCGTGATGAGGATTTCATTTTTGGCTATAACCGGTTTAACCCAATCCAGAATATCGCCATTTTTTAATTTTATAGCGATGAGACCGCTACGACGAATGTTTTTAAACTCTTCTAAAATAGTTTTTTTGATGGTGCCATTTTTGGTAACCATCATAAGTGATTGAAATTTTTCTTTACCATCCAGATATAGAATGGCAGACACGTTTTCTTGTGGTGAAAGCTGTAAAAAGTTGACAATGGATTGACCTTTGGCTGTGCGCGAGGCGACTGGTACTTCATAAGTTTTAAGCTGGAAAGTGCGGCCTTTGTTGGTGAAAAATAAAAGATCTTTGTGAGTGGTGGTGGTAAACAAATGCTCCACTACATCTTCTTCTTTGGTGGTCAAACCCATGACACCCTTACCGCCGCGGCCCTGAGTTTTAAAGGTTTCGGGTGGAAAACGTTTAATATAGCCATCGCGGGTGATAACCACCACCGTTGTTTCGTCGGGAATTAAATCTTCCTGGCTGAATTCATTGACAGCGTGAGGCATGATTTGCGTTTTTCTTTCATCACCAAATTTTTCTTTGATGGCCTGCAACTCATCTTTAATGATATGCAAAATTTTCTTGGGATGTTTCAAAATGTCTTCCAGTTCGGCAATGATTTTTTTCTTTTCTTTAAGTTCGGTTTCAATTTTTAACTGTTCCAAATTGGCCAACTGCGAGAGCTTCATTTCCAAAATGGCTACGGCTTGACGTTCGGTGAGCTGAAATTTTTTAATTAAGTTGGTTTTAGCTTCTTCACGGTCACGAGATTTTTTTATGGTTTGAATAACTGCGTCAATTTTGTCCAAAGCCAACATTAAGCCTTCCAAAATATGTGCGCGGTCTTTATTTTTTTCCAGATCAAACTGTGTGCGTTTGGTGATGACTTCTTGGCGGTGTTTGACATATTCTTCCAAGACCATTTTTAAAGTCAAAACCCGCGGCTGGATGCCATCAATTAAAGCCAAAACATTAAAATGAAAAGTGCTTTGCAATTCGGTATGTGAAAAAAGTTGGTTTAATATTTTTTTGGGAAAAGAATCTTTTTTTAATTCAATAACCACCCGTACGCCATCTTTATTGGATTCATCTCTTAGATCTTTGATGCCTTCAATTTTTTTCTCTTTAACCAAATCGGCAATTTTTTCAATCAAGGTGGCTTTATTAATTTGATAGGGAACCTCAGAAACAATGATGGCAAACATGTTGCCTTTGCTGGTTTCTATTGCATCACCGCGCGAGCGTTCAGAACGTGAACGAGATGAATATTCGACGATTTCAGTTTTGGCGCGCATAACTACGCCGCCGCGACCAGTGGCATAGGCCTGCTTGATGTCTTCAATATTATAAATAATGCCACCAGTTGGAAAGTCGGGCCCTTTTATAAATTGCATTAAATCTTCCAGTGAGGCATCGGGGTTATCAATAAGGTGGCAGATACCGTCTACTAATTCATTTAAATTATGTGGTGGAATACTGGTGGCCATACCCACTGCGATACCCATAGTGCCATCCAGTAATAAATTGGGCAGTCTGGCTGGCAAAACACGGGGTTCTTTTTGTGAACCGTCAAAAGTGGGTTGCCAAGTTACAGTGTTTTTTTCCAAATCAAAAAGCATTTCTTCTGCCACACCGGCCAGTTTGGCTTCGGTGTAACGCATGGCAGCGGCGCCGTCACCGTCCATGGAACCAAAGTTACCCTGTCCACGCACTAAGGGATAGCGCATATTAAAGTCTTGCGCCATGCGAACCATGGAGTCATAAACCGCCTGGTCGCCGTGCGGGTGATATTTACCCAGAACTTCACCGACAACGGTGGCGGATTTACGAAATTTACCACTGGCTTTTAGGCCCATATCCCACATCGCGTAAAGAATGCGACGATGAACTGGTTTTAAACCATCACGGACGTCTGGCAAGGCGCGCGCGACAATAACGCTCATGGCATAGTCAAGATAAGATTCCTGCATTTCTTCAGATATCAAACGTTCTTTAACCGTGCCAATGTTATCAGCAGGTGATTGTTCTTCAGTAGTGATGTTTTTGGTGTCTTTAATATTTTTTGGCATACTTATATATTATTTTAGAAATTTGAAAGTTGCGGTGACATTGTGGTATAAATCGATATTTTGTTGATTATTACTTAAACCACAGAATTCACCAGCTAAAGTATAAAAACTATTATCTTTTAATATGATTTGCCATTCAATATAGCAATCTTTGTTGGTTAAAGATGTTGCACGGGTAATATTATTTTCAATCTGATAATTAAATTTACCAGAGAAAGGTTCTTGTTCGCTGATCATCCATTTGGTGGCCGATGGATAATTTTTAGTGTTGGGGTAGATACCTATAGCAAAATGTCCACCATCATTTATTAAAAAACCTGGATTGCTAACAGTACCTCTCTCCAAAATATCACTGGTTATAATTATTTTTGATGTTGGATATTTAATTTCATAACCATTTTTTTCGTTGCTATAAGTTTGCCAATCAGCCGTAGAAGTTGGAGTTGAAGTGGCGGTGAGCTCTAATAACTTATCAGACACTTCGGCCAGTATAATATCCTGTGGGGTGGTGGTGTTTTGCGGGAGTGGAGGAAGGTTTTTAAAACTGTCGCCGACGTTTTTTAGACTGTTAAAAATTTTGGACAGGCCTTCGTTGTTGTTTTTTTCCGGTTTGGTGAGGTTAAGTTTTAAAGTATAAAGCCAGACTAGCAGAATAAGCAAGACACAGAAAAAAAACAAAAAATAAAGTTTGATATTTCTTTTCATATAATTAAGCTTGCATTAAAGTTAGCTGGGTTTCTTCTTGGGGCAGATCTTTTTTCTGAATTTTTAATTTTTCTTGCGGCTCGGCAGTTTTTAAACCCATTTCTTTAACAAATTTTTGCACATCATCCAGTTTGATTTTTAAACCCGGTAGGGCATAGTGCATGGGGATGACCATGCGTGGTTCCAGTTGGGCAATAATGGCTGAAGCTTCGGTGGCATTAATGGTGTATTCTCCGCCAATGGGAATTAAAACCACATCCACACCCTGCAGTTGTTCTAGCTGTGTATCAGTTAGGGTTTTTTGGCCCAAATCGCCCAGATGAGCCAGCCAAACTTCCTCGGCTTGTAAAAGATAGATTGTGTTTTCACCGAACTTTTTTCCTTGCTCATTATCGTGGAATGATGCAATGCCATAGATCATGACACCCTTAACTTCATATTCACCGGGTCCGGAAATAATAAAAGATTCAGGTGTCAGTTCGGTGCCTTTGATAACTTCCAAATTATTATGATCGTGGTGGTCATGGGTGATAAGGGTAATGTCCGCGCCAAATTTGTTGGGTAATTTTAAACCCGTTTCCTTATCAAAAGGATCAATGGCGATAACAACTTCTTCACCCTTTTCGTTTTTGATGGTTAGTTTAAAAAAAGATTGACCAAACCATTGCAGATACATAATTTTCAAATTAATAATTTTGATGAATTAATTATACTATTTTTAAGCCTGGGTGGCAAGCCCTTGCCAAGCCAAGTTTAATCTGTTAGAATGAATTTAATCTATAATTTTTATTAATATCCGAGGCACACAAGTAAGACCTGGGAGCCCGTTGGGATTGTAATAATTTCAGCTGCGGTTAACGGCAATTTTTTTATTGTTAAAAATATGGACAAGAAAATTAATGCAAAAAGTGTTTTGGATGATTTATTAAAAAACGTGGATACAAAAGTTATGCCCAAAGTGGGCGACTTGGTGGAAGCGCGAGTTTTGAATATCACCAAAGGCGAAGTTTATTTGGATATTGATGGTTTGTTTATTGGTATGGTGCGTGGTCGCGAGCTGGTGGATGAATCCGGCCGTTTTTCTGATTTAAAACCTGGAGATGTGGTTTTGGCTACAGTGGTGGAAGCGGAAAACGAAAAAGGTGTTTTGGAACTTTCTTTCCGTTCAGCTGGCCACCTTAAGGCGTGGCAGGAATTGGAAGATTTACGCAAATCTGGCGAGATTGTGGAGGTCAAGATTTTAGATGCCAACAAAGGCGGTTTATTGATTCAATTGCGCAACATGCAAGGTTTTTTGCCAGTTTCACAACTTTCACAAGATAACTATCCACGCGTGGATGGTGGCAACAAAATTAAAATTTTGGAAAAGTTGAAATCTTTTATTGGTAAAAAATTTAAAGTTAAAGTTTTGGATGTGGATGAAAAGGATGACAAATTAATCGTTTCAGAAAAAGATGTTTTCGCCGATGCGCGTAAAGCCATGGTTAATCAATTTAAAGTCGGTGATATTGTGACTGGCCGCGTGACCAGTATTGTAGATTTTGGTGCTTTTGTAGAATTTTATGCGCCAGCCAATCCAGATAACAAGTTGGAGGGTTTGGTACATATTTCTGAATTGGCTTGGCAAAGAGTTGGTCATCCCAAAGATATTTTGAAAGTTAATGAAGATGTTAGCGCACAAATCATTGGTATTGATAATGATCGAGTGTCTTTATCAATTAAAAAGTTAACTGTTGATCCGTGGAAAAAAGCCGTGGAAAAATATCAGGTGGGTGAAAAGGTAAATGGAAAAATTTTAAAAATTGATAAATTCGGCGCTTTTGTAGAATTGGATGTCAACATCCAAGGTTTGGCGCATATTTCTGAATTGGCCGATCAGGCGGTGCAAAATCCAGAGGAGGTGGTTAAGGTGGGTGAAAGTTATGATTTTATAATTATGTCTTTGGATCCAGATGAACATCGTTTGGGATTGTCTTTACGAGCAGCTTTGCCAGGGCATGAAAAAAAATCTGTTCCAGAAGAAGTAGAAAAAAAATCAGAAGAAACCTCAAAAGAAATTAAAACTGAAGTAGTGGAAAATTAAATATCAAAAAATTAAAAGGCTTGCCCATGGGCAAGCCTTTTAAAGTTGGTGCAATAAGTTTGGGTTGTTTTTATTTGCCAAAAATTAAATTTAGCTGTATAATTGGTATAATTAAAAAATATAATTATGAAAAATATATTTAAAAACTTTTCTTTAGTTATTGCAGTATTTTTGGTGTTGGCATCTGTATCATTGCTATTTCAAAACAATGATCAGAAACCGACAGAAATTAGCATGAGTGATTTTGTGGCCAAAGTTCAAAATGGTGAAGTTGCCAAGGTGGTGGTGAATGGCGATAGTTTGGAAATTGAATCAGTGGACGGTGAGAAATTGACTGCCAAAAAGGAAACCGGTGAATCGTTAACAACTCTACTAAAAAATTATAATTTATCCGAACAGCGGTTAAAGGATTTAAAAATAGAAATTAAATCAACCTCCACATTTGGTAATTGGATGCTGTCGCTGTTGCCGTCACTTTTGCCTTTACTTTTTATTATCGGTTTGTTTTGGATGTTAACGCGTCAGGTGCAAGGAGTTAATAATCGTAATTTAAATTTTGGCCAAAATGCGGACGATGATAAAAAAAGTGGTAAAGAAAAAAAAGAAAAAATAACCTTTAAGCAAGTGGCCGGCGCCAAAGAAGCCAAGCAGGAATTGGTGGAGGTGGTGGAATTTTTGAGTAATCCAAAAAAATTTACCGAAGTCGGCGCCAAAATTCCACGTGGTGTATTGTTGGTGGGTCCGGCTGGCACTGGAAAAACATTGTTGGCCAAAGCTGTTTCAGGTGAAGCGGGTGTGCCATTTTTTAATGTTTCAGGTTCTGAATTTGTGGAAATGTTTGTGGGTGTGGGCGCTTCACGTGTGCGGTCTTTATTTCAAAAAGCCAAGAAAAACGCACCTTGTATTATTTTTATTGATGAGTTGGATGCTATTGGCAGACAAAGAGGCGCTGGGTTGGGCGGTTCACATGACGAACGCGAACAAACTTTGAATCAAATTTTGGTAGAAATGGATGGTTTTGAACCCAACGCTGGAGTGGTGATTTTGGCAGCCACCAATCGGCCGGATGTTTTGGATACGGCTTTGTTGCGTCCAGGTCGTTTTGATCGACGGGTGGTGGTAGATTTACCAGATTTAAATGATCGATTTGAAATTTTATTAGTCCACAGTGTGGGCAAACCATTGGCCAAGGAAATTGATTTAAAACGCGTGGCTGAGCGCACACCGGGTTTTTCGGGCGCGGATTTAGCCAACCTAATGAATGAAGCGGCTATTTTAACAGCGCAGCGCAATAAGAAGAAAATTGGACAAGCTGAAATTTTTGAAAGTATTGAAAA
>DAOOQN010000007.1:0-7047 GCA_035388785.1 bacterium | reverse complement strand
GGAGCTACTTCGGATCTAAAACGAGCCACTAGTCTGGCGCGTAGTTTGGTGACAGAATTTGGTATGAGTGATAAACTGGGTCCCAGAACTTTTGGCAACAAAGAAGAACTGATTTTTTTGGGTCGTGAAATTTCTGAACAACGCGATTATTCAGAAAAAACCGCCCAAGCCATTGATAATGAAGTGGACGCGCTAATTAGTGGTGCCTACAAGGTAAGTTGTGATATAATAAAAACAGAGCGAGACACTCTGGATAAAATTGCTGATGAGCTGTTGGTTAAAGAAACTTTGGAAAAAGAAGAATTTGAAAAAATTGTTGGCAAAAAAATTAAAAACTAAAATAATTTATACCCATGCTCCAAACTATCAATACCAAAAAAATGGTAGTTGGAACCTGAGAACTTTTATAACATATGACTTCTATTTATCGCACCATTTTGCGTCAAGCTCTAAAAATAATGTGGAGCTGTAAGTATTTGTGGTTTTTTGGCATTTTTGCCATCTTTTTAAGCAGTGGTGGTGAGATTAATTCAGCCATTGATAATTTTTATAAAGTTTTTGATGCCAGTTCTTTTTTGGATGGTCTAAAAACTTTTTATAATCACAGCGCAGTAGTCAATGCTGGTAATAATTTAAATACATTTTTTGGAGGCTTTAATGGTTGGGGTATTATTTTATTGGTGGTGCTGGTTTTATTATTTTTCTTTTTAATTTGGTTGACAGTGGTGTCGCAGGCCGGTCTGTTTGGAGCAGCCTATAAAATTTATAAAAAACAAAATGTCAATTTTAGTGACACTTTTGCCATGGGTCGGCGGAGTTTTTGGCCGGCTGTGTGGTTAAATGTTTTGAGTCGTTTAATAATTTATGCCCTGTGGTTGATTGTGGCAGTGCCCCTAGTGGCTTTATACCTTAGCCGACCGGTTGAAACTGTGGGTAATATTTTTATTGTTTTAACTTTTATTATTTGGGTGCCGGTGGCTTTATTCATTTCTTTTTTGATGAAGTACGCGGTTTTGTTTGTAGTCAACAAAAAGTATGCTTTTAAAGAAGCAGTACAGGCAGCTTGGCAACTGTTTCGTGAAAACTGGTTGGTTTCAATTGAAATGGCTATTATTATGTTTTTTGTAAATTTATTGGCAGCGATCGCTCTGGTCTTGGCGGTCATGGCGTTGGTGTTGCCATTGGCAATTTTGGTTTTCTTGTTGGGTATGATAAATTTTGCCGGTGTGATGTATTTGACCATGTTGGTGGCAGTAATTTTATTAGTTTTATTAATGATTTGGGGCGGTGCTATGTTGTCGGTTTTTCAACATGTGGCATGGACGATTCTTTTTGTGCGCATGACCGAAGGTAAGGTACTGGCCAAAATTGTCCGTTTAATTGCTCGACGCAGTTTGCCGGTTGGCGAAGTTTAAAAAAATAATCATTTAATAACTAAATCGTCTCCAAATAAACTTGGGAGCGGTTTTTTTATTTGTTTATTTTCCTTTAAAAAGTTATAATTAAGACATTATTGAAATAAAATTATGTCATCCATTGACGAATTATTACAGCAACCCATAGACAACAATGCTTTTGCTAATCATATTAATTTACCCAGTGATACAACTGGCGCTTTTGCAATTACTTCAACGTCAGTACAACCGATTGAAGAAAGCATTAAAAAATTACCAGTAGAAAATGTTTCAACTGCAACCGTAGAGGGAGAAAATGATAATCATTTGGGGGCTTTTATAGAACAAAATTCGGGTGTTCAAAATGAGCTGGCTGCTAAAATGAAAGAGATAAAAGACAAAGACCGAGAGCGTAAATTAAGAGATCAGGCGCAGACAATGCGAATGGGCTATGTTAATTTGAAGGGCGTGCCCATTCCGGTGGATGCTTTGGAAAATATCCCTTTGCAAAAAAGTTTAGACTTTAAAGCCATATGTTTTTATTATGCGCCGCATAAGGTGGCGCGCGTGGCAGTGTCAGAAGATAATATGGCTGACTTAAAGCATACGCAAGATGAAATTGGCAAGATAATTACCAAGGTACCAGTGGAGTGGTTTTTAACCAGCCAGGAAAGTTTTGCGACAGCTGAAAAACAATATCAGGCAGTGCCAAAAATTATAGAGCAAGCGCGCGGTGTGGAAGTGACAGAAAAAGATTTGGATGCGTTTTCGGTGGCCATTAATTCTTTACAAGATGTGGCGGCCAAAATCAAAGACGTTTCTTTGACCGAATTGGTAACTTTGATTATTGCAGCGGGTATAAAAATAAAAGCCTCTGATATTCATATTGAAACCGAGGTGGATGGGGTTAAACTGCGTTATCGTATTGATGGTGTTTTGCATACGGCGGCGGTTTTGGCGCGTGAATCATGGCAACAGCTTATCGCACGTTTAAAATTGTTAGCCGAATTAAAATTAAATATTGTTGATCGCCCACAAGATGGTAGGTTTTCCATTTTTACCAAAGCTGAAAAGATTGATGTGCGTGTTTCCACTTTGCCCACAGCTTATGGTGAGTCAGTGGTCATGCGTTTATTAATGTCAAAATCAATTAGTTTAAAATTTGACGATTTGGGCTTACGTGCCAGTTTGCTCAAACTTTTACGCGAAGAAATGAGTCGACCTAATGGTATGCTGATTGCCACCGGGCCGACTGGTTCTGGTAAAACAACGCTGTTGTATTCTATTTTAAAAGAATTAAATACTTCAGAAACAAAAATTATTACCATTGAAGATCCAATTGAATATGAATTGGCAGGCATTAATCAATCGCAGGTGGATGAAAAACGCGGCTATACTTTTGCCAAAGGTTTGCGTTCTATTGTCCGTCAAGATCCAGATATTATTATGGTGGGTGAAATGCGCGATTTAGACACAGTTGATATTGGGCTGAACGCTGCTTTAACCGGACATTTGGTTTTGTCCACTTTGCACACCAATGATGCTGCGGGCGCTATTCCGCGTTTTTTAGCCATGGGTGCCAAGCCTTATTTATTGGCACCGGCTTTAAATTTGGTAATTGCTCAACGCTTGGTGCGTCGTTTGTGCCCGGTGTGTAAGCAGGAATTTACTTTGGAGCCGGTTTTGGAAGAAAAGGTGCGCAAGATTTTGGAAGAAGCACCCGCTGGGGAGCGCGGGGAATTGGATATAAATAACCTCACTTTTTTCAAAGCAGTTGGTTGTACAGAATGCAATCAAATTGGATATTTGGGTCGCGTGGGTATTTTTGAAATGCTTTTAATGAATAAAGACATAGAAAAAGTTATTCTTTCAGAAGAAATTTCGGAATACAAAATTCGTGATATTGGTAAACAAAATGGCATGACCAGTATGGTGTATGATGGTTTATTAAAAGCCGCTCAAGGCGTCACATCTGTGGATGAAGTTTTCCGGGTAGCTGAATAATATTTATGACTTTAAGTGAACTATTTAAACTTTTAATTAAATATTTAAAACCGCACAAAAAAATGGTGTGGTGGTGTGTTTTTTTAGCTGCTTTTTCTTCGGCCATTTCAGCCATTATCCCTTTGGTTTATGGTAAATTGGTGGATGAGGCAGTTAGACCCACACCAAATTTGTTTTTTATTGGAGGTATTATTTTGGCGTGGTTGGTTTTTGTTTTGTTAGCCAATTGGATGACACGTTTTATTAGTTATCAGGGCGACAGATTGGGTTTACTTGTTTATCAATATTTTTTTAATGAAATGTATGCCCACTTGTTGCAATTGCCATTAAGTTTTCATAAAAGTAAAAAATCCGGTGAACAAGTAGAAAAATTACAGCGAGCAGCTGATAATTTGTGGGACATGGTCAGTGATGTGGTTTTTTCATTGTTACCAATTTTTTTAACCACCTTGATTGCGTTGGGTTTAATGTTTTTTAGCGAGTGGCGCCTAACCTTATTTTTGTGTTTGATTTTGACGCTTTATACAGTCATGACGATTTTAAAAACCAAACCGATTGTTAAGGCGCAAAAAGTCATTCGTAAAGCGTGGGAAAAAACTACCGGCAACGTCTATGACACCACCAGCAATATTGAAGTGGTCAAGCATAATGTACGTGAAAATTTGGAAAAAGAATTAGCAAACAAAAATTTCTGTACATTGATTGAAAAAATGACCTGGTTTTTCGGTCATTGGCGGACATTATCTGCCTGGCAAAATAATATTCAGGGTTTGGGTTTTGTAATGATTTTTGGTCTGGCGTTATTTTTTCTTTTACGGGGTGAAATTACAGCCGGTGTGCTGGTGACTTTTATTGGTTATGTAAATTTGGTTTTTAGACCCTTTAATCAATTAGCGAGTAATTATCGTCGTGTACAACAGGGTATGGTAACGGTCGGTCGTGCTTTGAAGTTATTTGATTTAGAAAGCGAGCTTTATCAAACAGGCAAAAGCCTGCCACAGGTGCAAGGTAAAATTGAATTTAAAAATATTACTTTTGCTTATGATGATAATAAAGATAAAAAAATTTTAATTAACATAAGTTTTACTGCTGCACCTGGAGAAACGGTGGCTTTGGTGGGTGAGTCAGGCACTGGAAAAACTACTTTATTAAGTTTAATCTCACGTTACTATAAGGCACAAAAAGGCAAAATTTGTTTGGATAATGTGGATATACAAGAATTAAACTTGGAATTTTTACGCAATCAAATTGCCATTGTGCCGCAAGAAGTTTCTTTGTTTAATGATACTTTGAAAAAAAATCTTTCTTATGCAAAATCCAAAGTTTCGTTAACAAAAATAGAGAGCGCATTAAAAATGGCGAATGCTTGGAGTTTTGTGGAAAGTTTTCCCAAAAAATTAAATCAATTGGTAGGTGAAAGAGGAGTCAAGTTATCAACTGGTCAAAAGCAGCGTATTGCCATTGCGCGCGCTATTATTCGTAATCCAAAAATTTTAATTTTGGATGAAGCCACATCGGCTTTAGATTCTGTTTCTGAAAGTTTGGTGCAGGCAGCGCTAAAGAATTTAATTAGCGGACGCACGACTTTTATTATTGCACACCGATTATCGACCATTGTGAAAGCAGATAAAATTTTGGTTTTTGACAAGGGTCGACTGGTGGAGCAAGGTCAACATGCCGATCTTTTGGCTTTGCAAGGTGTTTACTTTAATTTGTATCAAAAGCAGAAATTTTAGATAAATAAAAAAGAACAAAAAAAGCACTCATTAATTTGAGTGCTTTTTTAAAATATTTATAAATAATTAAGAGGATTTTTTTTGCTGCCATTAATTATTATTTCAAAATGTAAATGGGGACCGGTGGACCAGCCGGTGGAGCCGATATCTCCAATTACATCACCCTGTTGGACTTCTTGACCGTTTTTAGCACGTATTTTTGACATGTGTGCGTAGAGTGTTTTTTTCCCGTCACCATGATCAATAATTACATGGTTGCCATAGCCAGTGCCCCAACCAGCTTTAATAATCTTACCATCCATGGCAGCATAAATTGCTAGACCTTGCTTGGAACCGATATCCAAACCAGTGTGGCGCCAGCCATAATATTGTGTAATGTGTTTAGAAACCGTTGGCCAGATAAAACCACCGGCATTGCGCGAAACAGAGCTTGGGGCAGTGGTATTTTTACTAAATACAGAAGCCAAGCTGGGGGTGTTTTTTTTGGGCACAGTAATAACGCGGCCACCGGGCACAATTAGTATTTGACCAATTTTTAAAGTTTCGGATGTGGATAGTTTATTGGTAGTGATGACGTCTTCTTGACTGACTGAGTATTTTTTGGCGATACTAGCCAGGGTTTCGTTTTTAACCACTTTATGACTGATACCACTGATTGGTAAAATACGTAAAGTTGTACCGAGTTTTAAGATGCTATTAGCTGTTAGATTATTTTCCCACAAAATGGTGTTGACGGAAATATTAAATTGACGGGCAATTGAAGAAATTGTATCGCCAGAAACAATGGTGTAGGTAACCACTGACTGTCGGGTGGGTGGTGTGTTGAGAGTGTCAGGTGATAGTTTTTTAAAGAGTGCATCAGAGTTGATGTTATTATTTTGTGCCAACATGGAATTAAAAAAATCGCTTTGTCCAATGATTTGCGTATTTTTAGTGATGGCCGAATCAAAAATACTGCCGGGAGTAGATGTGGTAAGTTTATCCATGGCTACAGAGGGTTGGGGAGGAATATTTGGGTCAATGAGAGCTGGATTTTTTTTGTTGGCATTTTCTGTAGTAGTAACAGCTTGATCGGTGATATTGGAAAATTTGTCACCCTGTGCTAAAGAAAAAATAATACTACCTTTGCCCAAATCCTCAGCCAGAACCGATTGAGTGTTGATATTGTTAACCAAAACAATTAAACCTAAAAACAGGATTAAAACATGAAGGATATTTTTGTGCAGTAATAGATTAAGAAGTATCAAGCGCACACTGGTTTCGGTCTTTTTTTTGTTTTTTATTTTTAAATAGAGTCTATAGATTGGTAAAATAGTAATTTTAAACAATAGATTGCTGATAAATTTAAAAGGTGTGGCAAAAAAATGCAGGAGTGGTTTGGAAAGTTTAAAAATAAAAATTACACTCCGCGCTAGGGAGTTAAAAATAGAAAGGGTTATTTTTTTTAGGTAGTTAGGAATAAACTTTAAACTGTTTATTATCTCTTTTATGATATCATTTTTAAGGTTAAATTTCAATTACTAAAGATAAAATATTTGCCAAAATAGCTTGGATTAGATAAAATAAGAGCATATTTATATGCAGCAATATAACCCGCAAGAAATAGAACCCAAATGGCAGAAATTCTGGGATGACCAGCTGGTTTTTAAGGTTCAGGAAAAACCCCTCGACGGATTCGACGACCTCACCGCAAGTAAGCTCGGGGCAGGTAAATTTTTTGGTTTGATTGAGTTTCCTTATCCATCGGGTGATGGTTTGCACACGGGCCATTTGCGCTCCAACACAGCCATGGATATTATCGCTCGCAAGCGTCGGATGCAGGGCTACAATGTTTTATACCCGATTGGCTTTGATGCCTTTGGTTTGCCTACAGAAAATTACGCTATTAAGAAAAAAATAAAGCCTCAAGAGGC
>DAOOQN010000006.1:0-44961 GCA_035388785.1 bacterium | reverse complement strand
TTCTCTGCTTCAAATTCTTGACGATATCTTTCAACTTGGGCCGTGGTTAAATCAGTGCGTAGTGGATTAAAAACAAAAATCTGTTCTAAAGTAATTGGCTTAGTCTGTGCCGACTGATTATCTTTTTTTTGTTTTTCACCAGTAAAATAATAAATCAAAGCCACTAACAAAATAACAAATAAAATAATCTGTATAATTAACTTTGTTTTTTTGGACATAGTATTTCTCTTATTAACACTTTTATTTTATCATTCTTTGTGTAAAAAAACAATAAAAGCGGGCTTTAGACCCGCTTTTAAGTTTTATCTTTGCCAAAAATTGTCTAATGCAAGATTTGTAACCCAGCTTCCTTTCCTGATACCGCAGTGCCTGCTATATAATCTGCCAAACTATGAGTATGAATATATTCTTCTCTCAAATAGTTAGCAGACATAGTCGCCATATCAGCGATTGGTCTCTTTTCAGTTCCAGAAATGTAATAGACAGTCGCTGAACCAGCTTCTTTAACCAATGAACCAGTTGGGTACAGGGTGGTTAAAGCTGAACCATAACTATAGGTAGGCGGAGTCATAAATGAATCCACCATATCATCAATTTGTTTGTTCCAGTTGGCGCCGAATAAATCAGCTGCGACTGCTTCAGATGGCACATGGCGTAAAACACCATTTGGTTCTACCGTATACACCTTTGGATCATTGTTTAATTTGATCATGCGGGTGCCCGGTTTATAGGTCACGTTGCCACCTAATTGGATATTACCCATTTCAGTTGCTGAAATGGTAACGACTTTGGAGAAATCATTACCAAACCAGGTTCTGTAAGTATTCTGATTTGGGAACACATAGCGTTTACCATCAGCACCTAGGTAATAAACCGCGCTGTTACCAGCGGATTTAATTAGGTCGCCGGCGGAATATTGACTGGAAGGTGTTTCACTTGTAGTGCTAATTTTTTCACCAAACACCGCAAAGACAGTGAAGTGCATAACTTTGACTGTAATTACATTATTGACTTTATCCAAAGTTCCACCTACCAAAACCCATTTGCTTTGTGTGGTATCCCAGTAATAGATTTTCAAAGTGTCTTCCTTGATGTTAGAAATATCATTATTTTGATATTGAAAACTTATTTCCACCTCTTTGGTAAATTGATTAAGCGTGGCTCCGTTGGTTGACAAATTAAAATCATACATCTGGCTGGCAACGGCCTGATAAGTACTACCCAAAGCACCATAAGTGGAGCTGGCTTTAGGATCAATACTTAAAGAAATATTGCCACTGACCAAGCCCACAGGCACGGTCATTGCGGCTCGATTATCGGTTGTATTTGTACCACCACCATTTTCACCATTAATGGTTTTAGACACCGCCTGCGTCCCAGCTGGAGGCAAAACAACCACTGGAGTTACCGCGCTACCACCACCGCCACCACTGCTGGTGGTTGCATCGCTTGGATTTGTATCATCACACGCCACGGCAGTAGGTGAAAAAGTAATGACCCTCTCAGCATCATCAGGACCCATCTGATAAGTTACTCCAGAAGTAGTGCCACAGGTTTCTGTTGCACCACTCAAATCGGCATTAAACTTATATTTATCACTGGAGGTCATTGAAACAACATCATTCATGTTGAGAGTAAAAGCAATCGTGCTGGCAGTGACTGTCATTGTTTTATATGTGCTTCCAGCTTCCAAAACTACTGTCATAACTGGACTGGTCAAGCTTATATTTACATTTTCGCTCACCGTCACAGTATTAGCCGCGTTGACAAAAGCAGCCGGAACCAAAAGCAAAGATAAAATTAGTACGCTTATTAACCTTTTCATAATTTTTCTAATTTAAAATTAAAATGTGTATATCTTTTATAATAATACCATTTTTTGACAAAACAACAAAAAATCTGTCAAAAAAAACATCCCGCTCAGGTGCTTTTAGCACTGAGCGGGAGTTTTTCGTCAGTTTAATAAATTAAACCGACTGCTCAAAATTTTTAACCTTTAAGTTAGAAAGATTGAGTGGTGGTAGCAACCACTTTGTAACCATTGGTCCATTCATTGGCACCAGTTGCGGTTGAAGTGGAATAACCCATGAACAAATCTGACCAGATAAAGTTGTCGCTAGCGTTATCGTCAACAGCAGCTGTGCTATCAACGCTTACTGCCGCGTTATCGCCCAACATCTTTACAGTCATAACAGAGGTGGTAACCCAGTTGGCCACAGTGCCTCTTAAGACATAGGTCTTAGAAGTACCGGCAGCAACCGTTCTTAGATTATTAGCACCGTCAGTGTCTAATTTGGCATTAATGACATAAGTGCCACCATCGCCATCAGACGAAGCGGTAGTAATTTCACCAATTGAGAGGTCACCATAAGAAACGTCGGTCTCAACATTATTGCTATCAATTTCATAGAATTTGAAAGCAGTCACAGTAGCTGTGGTGGTGTTGATTGAGAAGGAAGCTTTAAAGAAGCCCACATCGCCTTTTGAATCAGCGGCAAGGGTAAACTTATAAAGATCCTGAGTATCATTCGACATACCAGACAAAGCTACTTTGGTAACAGTTGGTTTGGTCTTGAAAATATACTGTGCAGTCGTGATTGTAGTATCTAAACCAATCTTGGTGGCTGCTGAGCCAGTGGATGTACCCTTAGCTTCAACACCAGACACTTTCACAGTAAAGTTTTCACCAGAAGTACCAGATTCACTGGTTCCCACTTTGTGAGTTATGGCTTTTAAAGTCAAAACTTTGGTGGTATTCAAAGGAATAACTAAAGAGGCAGGTGTAATGGTGGCATTGGCACCAGTTACTTCAACCTCACCAAGTTTTGTAGAACCATCATAAAGCTGTAACCATTGAACATTCTGGAAAGCTTCTGAGCTTCCACCAATAGTCAAACCAACCTGTTGTACTTCAGTATTTTCATACAAAGCTTCAAAACTGAAAGTACCAATTGTGTTGGTTGAATCAGCTAAGATCAAACCTGCTGAAGGAGTGGAGCTGCCGCTCATACGTAAAGTACCACCGGTCGAAATGGTCATTTTCTGACCATCGCTGTTGGTAACATCTGGTGTAATTGAATTTCCTGTTGAATTACCATACACAGTTGCACAACCAGTACTCACCAAACCAAATTGATGTGTTGAAGCATTGGCAGCTGAACCAGAAATATCACCTTTTAAGATAATAGTCTTGGAAGTGCCTTTAGTAATGATCAACGGAGTCAATAAGGTAATGGTTGAAGTAGCGGTTGAGACAGTTGTTGAACTTTCACCACCCTGTGGAGTGTTCAAAGGTGCACTTGGCGCAGAACTATCATACAATGTTAAGCCAGTAATGAAACTATGCAAATTGGCAGCAGAGGTGGTGTGTTTCAATTTCAACTGTGATATTTTTACATCTTCACCTGATTGAGAGGCATCCAACACAAAGTTGGCAAAAATATAGCCGCTCGTTCCCGCAGCCACAGTTTGTGCAGCTGGAGATGAAGAAGATGAAATGTTTAAATCACCCACTTTGACAGACACTGTATCACCAGTGATATCAGAGGTTGGGGCTGCGGTAACAGTATTATTTGTCACTTCACCTTTAGCCGTAATATCAGTTGCTGGAGTACTAAATCTCATTTGCACTGTGTCATTCGCAGAAAAACCGGTATCTAAATCACCTTTAACAACATACTTATGTGTACCAACTGGTACAGTGAAAGTATCAGTAAAAGTGACATAGTCAATAGCCGCATCAGTCTTATCCTGTGGACCAGCTATTACTAATCCATTTTCATCATAGACCGTAAGATTGGAAACTTCACCAGCATTGGTGGAAGTAACCACATCCATAATCATCTGGGTAACAATGATTGCTTCACCCTGAGCTTGGAAATAGAAAGCACCTAATTCCTGTTGGTTTGTACCCTTTGAGGCATTAGTTGCTGTCACCACGGCTTTGGACACAGTTAAAGTACCGGTCGAAACCTCGGTTATGGCATAATCACCGGACGTTCCATTATCCCAATATGGAGAAGATGTTGAAACAATAATTCCGGTGGTATAGCTAGGAGTGATATAGAAGCCATAGGTTTTACCCTTAACTTTTACATCAGTCTTTTTGTCAAAGTTAAAGTAGATTGTTCTACCAGAACCATTGACAACATCACCACGGATTTCAAAGGTTTTATTATTACCTTTGGTAATTGTGTAAGGAGCGCTGGATAAATCAAATACCACAGCTCTATCAGTTGGTTTGGCCACAGTAGCCAAAACCACACCATCAACCAATAAATCCAAATTAGCGATATCAGAATCAGAGGCAGTACCTGCTTGGTAGAATCTAATTGATTCAACCTGCACGTCTTCAACAGAATTTAGACTTAAGTTGGCAGCATTAAAGACATAATCAGTGGTACCAACTGGCTTAGAAGTGGTAGATGAACCAACTGGATTAGAAGCAGCACCGTCTTGAGTTACGGAACCAATAGCAATGGTGCTATTCATGGTCATTGGGTTGCCAGAAATTGGCAAAGAAGCAGACACTGTTGCACTGCCTTTAACAACTACTGCGCTTAAAGCTAAACCAGCTACTTCGCCAGCATTAGTGGAAGCACTCATGGTAGCTGCCAAGTAATAAGACTTGGTAGTACCATTGGTAATTGTTATATCATCATTTACTACAGCAGTGTGAGCTGAACCCAAAGTTTTTTCATTACCGAACATTTGTCCGGTTGTTGCATCTAAAAGATAGACATTAGAAAAATTAGCATCTTGAGCCAAACCAGTGCGCTGAATGGTCATAGAATCAACAGTCACATCGCCACCAGTCGCAGTTAAGTTTACTTTAGTAAACTTAACATACGTAGCGTTCTTGACCACAGTTGTTGAAACTGGGGTGTCAGATGCTAAAGCCACTGTTAAAGTACCAGTGGAAGTGGTTGAACTGCCAGATGCACCACCAGCTAAGGTGGCCAATTCAGATTCCATACCAGATAAAGCGCTACCAGTTGTATAATCTGCCAAACTATGAGTATGAATATATTCTTCTCTCAAATAGTTAGCAGACATAGTCGCCATATCAGCGATTGGTCTCTTTTCAGTTCCAGAAATGTAATAGACAGTCGCTGAACCAGCTTCTTTAACCAATGAACCAGTTGGGTACAGGGTGGTTAAAGCTGAACCATAACTATAGGTAGGCGGAGTCATAAATGAATCCACCATATCATCAATTTGTTTGTTCCAGTTGGCGCCGAATAAATCAGCTGCGACTGCTTCAGATGGCACATGGCGTAAAACACCATTTGGTTCTACCGTATACACCTTTGGATCATTGTTTAATTTGATCATGCGGGTGCCCGGTTTATAGGTCACGTTGCCACCTAATTGGATATTACCCATTTCAGTTGCTGAAATGGTAACGACTTTGGAGAAATCATTACCAAACCAGGTTCTGTAAGTATTCTGATTTGGGAACACATAGCGTTTACCATCAGCACCTAGGTAATAAACCGCGCTGTTACCAGCGGATTTAATTAGGTCGCCGGCGGAAGCCGCGTGCACTGTTGCTGGAGTCATCACACCAGCCAACACCCAAACCAACATAGAAACAACCATTATAGAATTAAAAACTCTTTTCATATTTTATTTTAACCTTTATTTTTATCAATGAATTTATTTCTTCTGCTTAAGACACCTTTCGAATTGGCGTCTTAAAAGATTTTGAAACAAGTTTATATTGATAAAAAATTATTTATCCAATTTACTTTTGGATATAAAGAGGGTTAACCTGCTGTTTTTAGCAGCATCGACCTTGCCTGGATATCCCCTGCTCATCGCAATTCTATAACCGCGACAGGCAGGGGATTTAACACTCTTTATTATTATTTATTAAAAACTTATTCTTCGTCATCCCGAGTCCAGTCATCAGACGGGACGATGGGATCCCAGTATTCAATCGGTTGAATTCTAAGATCCCATCGCTGCGCTCGGGATGACGAGTTGCTGCATTCAATATGACAAACTATTTTATTCTACTTTAAAAGTTGAACTGTAAACTCTTTAACTTCCAATACTGGGGCTTTCTCCCGTTCCAGCTTCCACTCCTCAACTGGAGTACTGGTTGGTTTTATAACTTCAACTGGTGTTATTAAACTTTCTACTGTGCTTGTCACCACACCACTTTCACTAACCTGTTCATTATTTTTATTTTTTTCCAAATCATTTAAAACCGCCAACACCATAACTTTTATATCATCAGTCTTGGCCAGTGCATTTTTCACTTCTGCATCAACATTCAACGTTGGATCTGTGTTTTCAACCTTAGCTAAATCATCTTTTAAAGCCACCACTTTTTTATCAATCAACTGTACCACTTCTAAAACTTGCGTATTATCTTTACCGTCTTCTTTAATTTTATTCAAATTATTTTTAACATTATCCAACTCCTGCGCAATCTGCAAAGAAACTTTTTTACCATCAGTTGAGGCTGCCAAATTATTCTTAGACATTAAAACCTTAAACTCACCTGCACGCCGTTGAGCCAAATCCAAACCCATACGTGCTTTTGACTCTGCGGAAAAAGTTAAAAAGTAACGTACTTTTTCAGCGCTGGTTTTTACTATATATAAAGGACTGCCCGGCAAAGTATTTTTGGAAGCATTCACTGTGGCAAAAGAAGACATTAAAAATAAACCCGCGATTAAACCATAAACTGCGACTGGTTTAAAAATAAAATTCTGTGGCACTAAATTATAAGTCAAGCGCTGCCAAAGCGAGATTTTTTTATCTTCCAATTCTGCCAACAACAAATGACGACTCTTTTTAAGCCATTCTGATCGCGGTTCCAAACTACTTTTTAAACCGCTCGTAAGTTTTATAAGTTGATTGTCGTTCATGGTTTTAATAATATTTTTTTTAGTTCCTGCATAGCTCGATGTAGAAGAACTCTTAGTGTTCCACCGCTCTTGTTCATCACTTCTCCAATTTCGTCAAAACCCATATCTTCTACGTAACGTAATAAAATAACTTCTCTATAATCTTCGTTTTTTATTTTTTGTATGGCAGCTAAAACTTTTTCCACATCAATGTTTTGATCCAACTCACCCACCACATCAGCCTCGTCCACGACTTTTTGTTCACCCAGTTCATCATTAGATAGTAGTTCTTCTGTTTGATTTTCAAGACGATGTTGCGACTGATAATATTCGGCAATTAAATTACGCGCAATTTTATAAATAAAAGCCTGTAAATTTTCAATCTGTCTTTCACTAGTCTGAATATGGACTAATAAGTTGACAAAGGTTTCATGGGTTAAGTCTTCAGCCTGCTCCTTGGTCGGCACCTTAAAAAAAACAAATCTGTAAATTTTCTTTACATATTGATCATAAATTTTTCCAAAGGCATCTTTATCATTCTTTTGTGTCCGCTTGATAAGTATTTTATCTTTAATTGCTATCTTCATTTAATAAGACTTAAAAAGTAAAAAAATGTTACACTCACTATAACAAAAAACAAGCAATTTGACAAGTCTGGTAGCCAGTCTTATAATATATTTGTCTAGACTAGTCTGGACACCCAAAATTAGGTAAACTTGACAAAATATATATATTATTACGATATTGTCTACACCAGTGTAGACAGATAGTTATTATGATGCAAATTATACGCGTATCACCTTCTCAAGCAGCTCAATTATTTGGTGTAAACGAACGCTCAATTCGACGCGCTCTAAAAAACGGCGAGCTTAGATATATTATAGTCCAAGGCCGCTATAAAATAAACTTTGAAGATTTGGTGCGTTGGTCTCAACACCTGCCTTCACGTGAACAAAAAAGAGATAGCGAAGGCATCGGGCAGTTTGTAGAAAAATGGCGCATCAAAAATCCTAAATTTTCTCCGTCTGAAAAAATTATCCATCCAGAAAACAAGACTCTTTAAAAATAAATAAAAATCAGACTTTGCTGCGCGCAAAGCCTGACAAAAAATTATATTTGGTGTCATTTAATTTTATTACTGACATCTTTTTTATTTTTCAAAACTTAATGTAATCTGACGGTCTGTTTTTAAATCACTACTTAAGCGATAAAAATTATCATTCCATTCTGTTTTAACTTCAGCCGGAACAGCACTAAAAATTTTGGCAGGAAAACGTAAATCTAAATTTAAACCATGGCCCCGCGTGCCAATTTGTTTTTGTACCAACAAACTATAGTGTCCATCCAAAACTATTTTTTTAATATAATCCGGCAATTGATAAGTAAAAGACAGCGCACCTGTTTTGCCTGGTTCAATGGCAATAAAAGCACCAAAATAAGTTTTGCCCAATTCATCACCCACATCTACATCACCTTTTTTTGTAGTTCGATCATCAGCCATGGTGCCGGTGTAACTAATTAACTTTGAACCAGCTGGCACATATAAACGCGTATAAGTTCTGTAACGCGTTGATTTCCAAGTAAAGGTACCCGTGTTTGCATACTGCATGGTTGCTTGGGCAATCAAATCACCTTTTTCATTCTGCAAGACTTGATAGTTAATGTTTCGCTTCATGTATTCATCGGTTTTAAATGCCGCCAAATTCGCGTCCACAAACATCAAATAATCCACAGGTGTCTGTTGCACGGCGCCTATCCAACCCTCTTGAGCAATTTCATCTTGTAAAACAGTATCAGTTAAATTTAGTACAATCTGTTTTTCGGTTAAATTTTTTTGTAAGATATCTAATAAATCCACCCACTGGGATAATTTCATCATCTGAAAACGACGAATAAGTTCTTGTGACAACAAACCAATAATGTTTTTTCTTTGTCCATATTCATCACCCACTTCTTCATAACCAACTTCTACTAAATATTGTAAACGTTCCGTAAAATTATCAGAATTAAAGACAAAATTCTTGATTTCAATAGCACCTGACAATTTCAAAAAATCTCTGACGACATCTGGTGTAATCGCGATCACGCCATCAAATTTTTCTGGTTTAAATGGGCTGCCATCCAACACACTTTCAGCTTGAAATAATTTTTTTACGTCACCAACCGCTGTGGGAAAATCTGGCGACCAGTTGGCATCGCGTAAATACCAATTTTTTACCTGCATATATTTGGTAATTGGCAGTGGCGCAGCTAAAGTTAATTTCTTTTCCGCATTAATATCCAACTCATAAACATTCCTGGTTTCAAAAGATTTAATCTCGCCATCCAAAACTTTTAAGACACCCACTGTGCCAATAAAACCACCAGATGGCCGCAGCTCATTATTATTTTGTAGTAAAAAAAGATACACCCGCTCAACCGGATAACCCAAAAGATTTGGCACTGTACGTGACAAAACCGCCGCCCGTTCTAATATACTCTTGATATCCGTCAATTTTACTTTTAAATCTTTCACGTATTGCGCCAAAAGCGGGTGCAGACCATCAGGATCAATTTGATCCATCTGTGTCTGCGCTAATTCAATTTCAGCTTTGGCGCCCTGTATCTCTGGTGCGGCTTCATAAAAACTCTTCAAAATAGCTCTTTTATCAGCTGGTTTTAAATCATTAAATTTCTTGTGTTCTGGTCCAGCCAGGGGTGCCATCACCTGGCTGGTGAGATCGGTGGCCAACTCCAAACCACGACTTAAATTTTGGCCGGCCACGGCAATGGTTTTAAGTGTTTGGCGCTGTTTTTCCAATAATCCTAAACGAGCTATAAAACCTAAACTATTTATACCTCGCTCGGTTTCAGCCAAACTTAAACGCGCCTGTTCCAAAGCTATAATTGCGTCTTTAAATTCTCCTTGCAAAAGTTTGTCTTGTGCGGCTAAAAAATAATCTTGCGCTTGAGTTGACTTAGAAATTATTGTTTTTAAGGGTAACCAATACTGCACATACCCAAAACCTAAAACTATTAAAACTATAAAAAAAACTGACAACAACCAAAACCAACCACGCATAAAGAATGGTTTTTTCTTTTTTATATGTAACCCCTCGCCCACCTCGGCTAAAACTTTATCACCCTCGGCGATTATTTTTTGTTCCCAGTCTTTAATTTGATTGGCCATATATTTTTTAAAAAGTTTATAAAAAAATTATACCATAAATGTGAGATTTAATAAAATACAATCTGTTTTTTATAGCCCCAATAAATGGCCCAAAATCCATCTGCCTTGGAGTGTGACTGCGGATCAGGAAGTGAATTTTCGCTAATTTTTTACTAAATTTGTGTTTTGATATAAAATTAAAATATAAATTTGAACAAATTATATGATAAAAAAAATCGTTATTATATTATCAATTCTGGCCATTGCTATCTCACTGGCGTGTTTAGCGTACTTGTTTTTATGGCCAAAGCAGGAATTAGTTAACAATGAACTAGATGGTGCAATAGATACTTCTGATTGGAAAACATATAGGAACAAAACTGTTGGGTTCGAGATTAAATACCCAAAAAATTTCTACTTACTTGACCGTCTTAGCAAGCCCGATAAACAGTTATTAATCAGCGACGAAGAGATATTGTTTAATGAATTTTTAAATGGCTACTTTGCGCCGATTATTATCAATATATCCGACAAGTCTCAAGACATGTTATATGTTAATTCAATAATAAATAAACAAGAAATAACCTCCAAAAACAGTAATCTGCTAATAATTAAAGGTGAATTTCCTATGTCTCCCCCTTATAAAAAATTCAAGACAGCCGTCGCAATTTTTAACAAAGAGGGTATCACCTTAAAAGTAAATGATGTCAGAACATTTGTTGGAAATCAAGTTAGTTTTGATTATGAGAAAATTTTTGATCGTTTAGTTTCGACAATAAATTTTAAGTGATTCGTCGTTACCTTGACAGACTGCTACGGTCTGCTTACAGTGATGATAAATCACCACAATGGTTCTTTACAATTTAATTCAACGCTATCAGCTCTGAAAGGAGGTATAGCTGATGGACAAAGTTCATAATTAACTGTGCAATTGAAAAAAATAAGGAGTCAGACATGAGAACCGTAAATTATTTTGCAACGCTGTTAGGAATTGTTTTAACCAGTTTCTTATATTCATTACCTGGTTTTTCACAAACAATTCCAGAATCATTTGGATTCAAGTTGCCACTAAACAATTACAACACAAACGATAATTGTTTAGATTGGCAAGACACAAATTCTTCATTTCCAGGAACATACCATGCGGGTGATGATGAATGTGTAGACGCTAACACAGATGTGTTTGCGTGTGCCAATGGATACATACGATATGCAAGGACTCATGAAAATTGTCCAAATTGGGGTAATTTGATTGTAATTGAATCACACACGCCTGATGGAAATGTTTGTGTAATCTATGGTCATACCATAGCCAGCATTTCAGAAGGTACAGTGGTGGACATGGGTGATAAAATTGGAACCATTGGACATTATTCTTGTTGGGACGATCACATCCATTTTGCCATCCACTCCGGTTCATATGGCGCTTCAACGGGTGTTTATCCAGCATGGTTGGCAGGTTATGTGCCTACAGAAAATTGGCCTAATAATTATGTCAACCCAGTATATTTTGTAATGCAACACCCAGCCGATGTTGGTTTCTTCTCAGACGGCTGGCACACCGATGGTACTTCTCAAGCGATTGTAGATGAATACAACACCCAGAAAGCCAATGGTCACGATCTGGGACAAGCGTACAATACTTACTGGACTGCTTATGCCCACACTCAAAACGGAATTACCCTTCAGGACTTCTACAATGAAGACAATGAATACAACAATTCAGTAGCTACTATCGTTGTAAATGCGGCCAAAAATCATGCTTACACTCTACGCGAGGGTTTCCGTTATACTTACTTTACCAATAACGGCATTGCTGCCTTAAAGCAGGTGGAAAGTGATGAACATTCAGGCGACGGTCACACCACTGTCCAGCACTGTCAAGGTGGAACCTTAACTTGGGATACAACTCCAAGTCCTGGCGTTCTAGGCGTAAGCTGGCCGATGTGTATCACAACAATCGATCGTCATAATGTCACTTTTAATTCCGAACCATACCATGTAGACATCTACAACTTTGGCGAGTACTTGGGCACAACGCCTTTTACTACACAATTTGAAGATGATTCATCCTATACCTTAAGTGCCAGGCAGTATGGTTATCAAGAGGGAGAAATTGGGGTTGAACCAGAGGACACCGAAGTCTTCATCGAACTTACCGTTGCAGAAACTAATCCCCCTGCCGTATCCGGTAACTTCCCTATGGGTATCCATGGTGAATACATGTATAACGTCGATGTCCTGATTAAGGATGAGAACGATGATGTATTGGTTACCAACGGCAAATGGTGGTTAAGAATGGACTTAACTGATTGTCCAACCGGTTGGTTGATGATTAAGATTAGGGTCAAAGCTGACGGACAGATAAATGGGCAGTGGCCCAAAATGCATCTGCCTTGGGGTGTGGCTGCGGATCAGGAAGTGAATTCTACAGATTGGATTGATCTGTTTTTTTATCGCTACATTCAAAATGAAGACTGGAGCTATGAAATTGATTTGGCCGAGAGTACCAGAGTGGCCAATCAATACTTCATTGTAGATAAATCCACTCTTACTTATGTTAATGCGCCGGACGATCCGGAACTAAATGTCAGCGCGGAAAAGCTGACACTCGGCTGTATTGACACTGGTAGTCTCTCGGGTAATTTCACAATCAAAAACAGCAACACCGGATTTCTAACCGGCACGCTTGCAGTGGATTATCCCTTTGTCTTGTCTGACAGCACGTTCGGTCTTTATCCCGAAGCCGAGCAGGAATGCACAGTTTCCATTAATGTTACAAATTTAGAACGCGGCGTATATCGGGACATAATCCTGGTAGATTCAAACGGCGTAGAACAAACAATAATATTAGAAGCCGCAAAATACACCGGATCCACTGTCCACACAGCCACTTTCTATTCAAACGCTGGGGACGGCCGCATCCAAAGCTACAGCGACAACTCTTGGGCCAATGCCCGCAGCGGCGCTGATAATATTTGGGTGCAAACCAATCAAAACGAAGGCTGTATCAATTCCGACAAAGAAATTAACCGCTATTTTGTCACCAAAATATTCTTGCCTTTTAATACCGCAGGTTTGGCGGACAACACCACCATCATCGCGGCTCGGTTAATTGTGACCAATATTTACACGCCATATTTGCAAAGCGGAAAAAATTTGAGGGTTGTTCACTCTTGGCCCGCTAACGTTTCTGCTTTGGCAAGTACTGATTACGATTCAATTGGCACAGTTACTGGCAGTGGCAATGACTTCGCTATGTCGTCAATGTCTGCTAATCAAGCAAAGACGATAAATTTAGACGCCACAGGTATGGGCTGGGTGGATAGACAAGGTCTGACAAACTTGGGTCTACGAGTGGTAGAAACAGACATCAATAATATCGTGCCCACCTGCGAGGACTATGTCTATTTCTACTTAAACGAAGCCTCGGGCATTGATCATGACCCGCGCCTGGAAATTGACTATGTGGTGATCTATGACTCAACCTACACTGACACGACCGAAGCGGTACACGATACATTAATTGTTCAAAGTACCAACGCGGACGGCCGTGTGCAAAGTTACAGCGACGTTAGTTGGTCAAACTGCTGGAACGGCGCAAATCTTTGGGTTGACGCCAACAATGCTTCCAACGCGTTGAATTCCGATGTAGAAATTAATCGCAGATACTGCACCAGAATCTTCTTAATTTTCCCAACAGCTGATTTGCCAGATGACGCCGAAATTGACAGCGTCAAATTACGTCTAACCCCCAGCGATGCGTCTTATTTAAACTACAATCCGCACGTGAGGCTGGTGGCTGGAACTCCTTCAAATCTATCTCAGCTGACAACCGCGGATTATAGTCAAGTTGGTTCAACAACATTAAGTGAGACTGATTATGCCATGACCAGCGCAGTGTTAAACCAATCATTCAATCTAACGTTGAATACCGCTGGTAAAAGTTGGATCAACAAAACTGACAGCACCTGTTTTGCCCTAAGAGTGGTGGAAACAGATGTTAACAATACGGCGCCAAGCGGAGCTGATTACATTTATCTCTATTTATCTGAAGCTTCCGGCACTAATTATGATCCGCAGCTCACCATTTTCTATACTGTTGGAGGTGAACAAGACATTGATCCGGACCCAGAACCGCCAGAAGCGAGTTTGGTTCGATATTACTCGGGATCTGGTGATGGCCGGGTGCAAAGTTATTCTGATGCCAGCTGGACCGCGGCCCATACAGGCAGCGGCCTGCAAGCCGAGTACACACAAGCCACGCGTTATCTGAATTCTGATTTGGAAAGCGGCCGTTACTATGTCACCAGAATATTTTTACCGTTTGACACCAGCGACCTGCCGGATGAGGCGGTGGTTGATTCTGTCAAATTCGTATTTACCGAATGGGATAATCCATACATTCATTCCAACCAGCATATCCGTTTAGTCGAAGCCAATCAAAACAGAACCAGTCAGCTTGTAACGAGCGATTTTAGTGCAGTCGCTTCGGTCGCCGGTGCTCCTGATCTGGCCATGACCGCCACCAGTTCCAACACTGCTGTTACCATGACAATGAATGCCACTGGCTTAACTTGGATTAACACAACCGGCTGGACCAAACTAGGCTTAAGAGTGGTCGAATCGGATATTAATAATTCCGCTCCTTCCACCGAAGACTACATTGGCCTGTATTTTTCGGAACAAAGTGGCACGGATAAAGATCCATATATTGATGTCTATTATCACGAGTCACTAAGCAAAAAAGCGGTAAAAAATATTTTGCCGGCCACTTTTTTGCTGACACAAAATTACCCCAATCCTTTTAATCCAGTAACCACAATTGAATATAATTTACCAAAGAGTTGTAATGTTAAATTGCAGGTATTCAATGCTGTGGGACAGCTGGTTACGACTTTAGTTGATGGATCAGAAGCAGCCGGTCTGCATCGGGTGAATTGGCAAGCGCTTGATCACTCTTCTGGACTCTATTTTTTCGTCTTTCAGGGAGGCGAGTTCAGCAGCGTAAAAAAAGCGGTTTTGATGAAGTGAACAAACATCCGGTTTGCGGATCAGCAAGCCGGGTTTATTTTTGCATCAGGTCCAAATTGAAAATATATCTGATCTAAAATTTATAAAAAAAACAGCCCCTAATATTTTTGGGCTTTATTTTTTTATCTATATTTTTATTTAATTTTTATTTTGCTTACGAACTAAACAAATTGGTGTTTGTTCCAAACCTTGTCCAATGGGATTATCAATAAAAGATTTTTTTAAATCCGATAGAGTGATGGATAAATTGTGACTGGCACCCAAAATTGCCACATCAATGTTGTTAGCATCCACAATGGCACACTCAAAATTAAACTCTCGTGCCAAATCATTGCACACCTGGGTTGGATTTTCCGGACCCAAAACAGCATATTGGTCATAGGGTGGAATAGTACCTGGCGCAAAACCATCAATTTCAGATACGCCATGTCCACACAGGCGATAAAAAAGACCATGAATCCCGAGTGGTTTTGTTAACGCACTCACCGCGGCTGCCAACAAAACACGCGGTAAACCAACAATATTAATAACCACCTGCATTTTTTTAGCATTTCTAAAACCCGGATCATTGGGCCACTTCTTTACAAATTTAATCAAAATTTTTGACCACCACGACGGAGTAATAGCGCTTTCATGAATCAAGCGACCCTGTGTAATAGCCACCATTCTTTCTGACAACACCACAATGTCTCCCGTTTGATAATACGCTAACACAAACTCTCTAATTATATCGGCCAATTTATCATTTTGAGTAACCAGTTTGGTTTTAATTGGATAACGCAAAAAAACTTGACCATTCACTTCCAGCGCTAAATTTTTACCTGCATTAGGTTCCTTCATATTTTTAACGATTAATCATAACTAAAAAAATACAACTGACTATAAGGAGCAACTGGATACCACTGGCGCCAAAAGCCAAAAAATAAGCGGCAAAACGCGATTTTTTTAGACACATCAACACTAATAAATAATTCAATATTAAAACCAAAGTACCCACCGCCGGACCATAAAAAACCTGCCACCAGTCACCAATCAAATTAATGCCAAAATACACACTGTAACGCAGATAAACTGGATCCACTTGTGGAGCAAATTGCCAATACAAAAAAACCCAGGTAGCTAAATTTAAAACCACTCCCAACAAAAAATTCCAACGCAAAATTTTATTTTTAAACCAAAATATCATGCTTTAATTTTCTCACCTTCACCACAATCTGTCAATTTATATTTTTTTCTTGGCTTGTCAAGTTATTTTGTGTTATAATTTAATTAACTTAATCCCCTGCTCTATGTTAGAAGACAAAGATTTAAAACCAATTTTGGTTAAAGCCAAAATTATCACCGCAGAAGAATTTAGCACTTATAAAAAAGAAGCTACACGCAAAGATTTGGCTTTAATTGATTATTTATTACAAAACAAAATAGCCACTGAAGAAATGCTTTATGAAACTTTGGCTAAATTTTATAATCTGCCTTTTTTAAACCTCAAAAACGAAACTATTCGTAAGGATATTTTGGAAATCATTCCCGAACCCATCGCTGCCACTCATCAAATCGTAGCTTTTGATCAAAATGATACCGAATTAAAAATAGCCTGTCTGGAGCCGGACGATATGGAAACTTTTGAATTCATTAAAAAAAAGATTGAAAGTGAATTAAAACTTTTTTTGACCACACCTTCGGCCATGCGCGAAATTTTAAAACAATATCACAAGGGTCTGGACGCTGAGTTTGCTCAAATCACTAAAGAAGAAGAAATCAAAGCCAAAGAAAAAGCTGGCGGTGACGTAAATAAATTAAAAGAACTCGCTGCTGATTTGCCCATTATAAAAATTGTGGATACGCTCTTAGAATACGCCATTTTTGAAAGCGCCTCCGATATTCATATTGAACCACAAGAAAAAAACGTTATTGTGCGCTATCGTGTAGACGGAATATTGCGCGATGTGATGAGCCTGCCCAAAAAATCTCTACCTGGCATTGTTGCCCGTATTAAAATTCTTGCCAATTTAAAATTGGACGAACATCGCACACCACAAGATGGGCGCTTTAAAATTCAAACCAGCGATTATAAAATTTCTTTTCGTGTTTCTATTATTCCAGTTTTTGATGGTGAAAAAATTGTCATGCGTTTATTAAACGAATCCACACAGGTTTTAACTTTGGAGCAATTAGGGTTTCAACAGCAAGCTTTAGAAAAAATTAAGGCTAATATCATTAAACCACATGGTATGGTGCTGGTCACCGGCCCCACCGGCTCCGGCAAAACCACCACTCTTTATACAATTTTAAATCTCTTAAACAAACCCGGCGTTAATATTACTACCATTGAAGATCCTATTGAATATCACATGGCACGTGTCAATCAATCCCAGGTTAACCCCAAAATTGGCTACACTTTTGCAGCCGGACTGCGCGCTTTTTTAAGACAGGATCCCAACATAATTATGGTTGGTGAAATTCGCGACAATGAAACTGCCGACATTGCCATCAATGCCGCCATGACCGGACATTTGGTACTTTCCACCCTGCACACCAACGATGCCGCCACTGCTTTACCACGGCTTTTAGACATGAAAATTGAACCATTTTTAATTGCTTCCACGACCAATGTAATTATTGCTCAACGTTTAGTACGCAAAATATGCAAAAATTGTATTGTTTCTTACAATCTAACTGCTGAAGCGGAAAAAGATTTGGAAAAACAATTTGACCTGGCTGATTTAAAAAAAGTCATGGAAAAAAATGGTCTCATCAAAACCGCTAAAGATTCTTTGACTTCTCTACTTTTTTATAAAGGCAAGGGCTGCAAGCAATGCGACAATACTGGCTACAAAGGCCGTATTGGCATTTATGAAGTTCTGGATATTGATCAGGAAATCGGCGAGATGATTGTCAAAAAAGCTTCGGCCGAAGAAATCAACAAGCAAGCTAAAACCAAGGGTATGATTTCTATCTGGCAGGACGGCTTTATTAAAGCCAAAAATGGTATCACTACCATTGAAGAAATCCTACGCGTTACCAAAGAATAAAGTTATTCGGACTCACTATTATTTATATGCCTGCAAAAACAAAAAAAATACTCTATAAAAGTTTATCAGCACAAGCCATCCCAGAAACTGATAATATCGCTACAGTGGAATTAAAACCCGCAATCTCAAAAATTAAAGCGTCAAAACTTAAAATTGAAACCGTTGATACTAAATCAGAGGATGAACCATCCATCCCGCAAATTAAAATCATTCCAGATAGTAAAGTTGAAAAAAGCACTCAAACAACTGACAACTCCAATAAGATATCTAACTGGCGCTTAAAAATAAAAAACTGGCTGGACAGCACTAGCGGCGTACCTTTGACACAAAAAATATTTTTAGTGCAAAACTTAAGTATCATGCTTAAAGCTGGCCTATCTTTGGGTGCGGCTCTAAACGCTTTAAAAGAACAAACTCCCAATAAGCGTCTAAAAAATGTTTTAACATTAATAAGTGAACGGGTTGATAAGGGCGAATCATTTGCTAATGCCTTAAAATTTTTTCCCAAAATATTTAACGAGCTTTTTGTCAACATGGTGGAATCAGGTGAACTTTCAGGTAATTTGGAGGAAGTTCTTAAGCAACTACACATCCAACTTAAACGAGATCATGAATTAATTTCCAAAGTTCGCGGTGCTATGATTTATCCATCTGTCGTCATAGTTGCCATGCTCGGCATTGGCACCTTTGTGATTATTTTTGTCATGCCCAAGTTTGTTTCCATCTTCGCGGAATTCCAAGCCACTCTTCCGCTGCCCACCAGAATTTTAATTCGTCTTTCCGATTTAGTACAAACTCGCGGCCTGTTAGTAGCTTTGGTTTTTATTACCACCCTAATAGTTTTGATTAAATTTTTTAAAACCACCAAAGGCCATCGTTTGTTACATCACTTCTTTTTGGTGGCACCCATTTTGGGACCTATTGTAAAAAAAATAAATTTAGCGCGTTTTTCACGCACTATTTCTTCTTTAATAAAAACAGATATTCCTATTGTACAAAGTTTTAATATTACTTCGCGCACTTTGGGTAATATTTTTTATCGCGAAGCCATGTTGGAAGCAGCGGAAAAAATTAAAAAAGGTTCCAGCATAAATTTAATTCTACGTGAATATCCAACTCTATTTCCCCCTGTTGTCACCCAAATGATTACCGTTGGTGAAGAATCAGGTTCGGTTGATACTATTTTGGAAGAATTAGCTGAATTTTATGAAGAAGAAGTTGACCAAACTATGAAAAATTTACCTTCTATTATAGAACCGGTCCTAATGCTCGTTCTTGGTATTGGTGTGGCTGGCATGGCGGTCGCGGTGCTAATGCCTATGTATTCTTTATCAGACGCCATATAAAATAAAAATGTTAACTTTAAAAAATAAAAACAATAAAGGTTTCACTTTAATCGAGGTTTTAATCGCTATTTTTATTTTATCCATCGCCACCCTAACCACCTATTCTCTTTACAACATGTCCCTCAAAATTCTCTGGGAGTCTAAAGCCAAAGTTACTGCCACCCAACTTGCCAACCAAAAAATGGAAATGGCGCGCAATCTATCATACAACCAAGTTGGAACGCTAGGGGGCATTCCCGCTGGAATCATTCCACCCGTCGAGATTATCACTCGCAACGGCATTGAATTTTCCGTCAATACCTTTATTAATTACATTGATGATCCTTTTGATGGAACCATTAATAGTACCACCACACCCGACACCCTGTCTGCGGATTATAAACAAATCCGCGTCGAAGTTAGCTGGATTTCTAAATTTGGCGCCAAAAAACTGACCTTCTTAAGTAGTATCACACCCAAAGGTATTGAATCTGAAACTGGGGGTGGCACGCTAAAAATTCTAGTTTTTAATTCAGCCGGTCAACCAGTACCACAAGCCCAGGTACATATTATCAACTCCACCGTTACGCCCGCCGTTGATTTAAACACCCAAACCGATTCAGCGGGTTTAGTTTTTTTACCTGGCGCGCCGACTGCTATAGAAAGTTATCAAATCAGTACCACAAAGAACGGCTATTCTGTCGATCAAACTTATGTAGCTACAGCCGACATGCCTACCACCACCAAACCTCCTTTGTCAATTTATGAAGGTCAAGTCACTTCAATCAGTTTTTGCATTGACGAAACCTCTTCCATAACTAACACCGTCAAAGATAGCAATGGCATCTACTTAAGTTCAATCGATATTAATATAAAAGGTGAAAAAATTATTGGCTATACCGCCAGTAGTACCCCAATTTATAAATACGATCAAGACAAAAAAACCAACGCAGTCGGTCTTATTGGTTTAACTAATTTGGAATGGGATTCATATCATTTTACCTTACTAGACCACGAACCTTATAATATTTCAGAAAGTAGCCCCATACAACCACTTAATTTATCACCCAACACCAGCACCACCATAAGTCTCACACTCGCGCCAAAAGAAACCCATTCAGTTTTGGTCATAATAAAAGATGTGGATAGTCAGCCTGTTGCTGATGCTACAGTCCATCTTTTTAACACTGGCTTGGGTTTGGATTCAATTGCTACCACCACCGACGCTGGCCAGGCCTATTTTGCACCTTGGCAAGCAGCTACAACCACCCTAGAAGTTAGCAAAGATGGCTACAACAATTATCAAGATGTTTTAGACATCTCTGGCTATTATACAGAAACAATCACTCTGATCCGTCCATAAAAAATATTCAAACTATGCGGCATATTTTTTTTACAAAAAAACACACCGGCTTTACTTTGATGGAAATCTTGGTGGCTATAGGTATTTTTGTATTGGTCTCAATTATTTTATGGTCATTTATAGTTAATAGTTATAAAGTACAAAACTTTTCCATGGAACAATCCGATGCCATTACTGAAGCACAGCGCGGCGTAGAAACTTTAGTCAAAGAATTACGCGAAGCTCTGCCTGGCGACAATGGTGCTTATCCAATTGAAATTGCCAATGCACAAAATATTGTTTTCTATACCGATTTTGATCGCGACAGTGCTGTTGAAAAAGTACATTACTGGCTTGTTGGTTCAGATTTAAAAAAAGGGGTCACCGAACCCAGTGGTTCACCTTTAACTTATAATCCAGCCAATGAACAAATTGAAACCATTTCTCGTTATGTACGTAATGATTCTATACCTACCTTTACTTATCTCGATGGTAACTACACTCCCTTAAACACGCCAGCTGATCCAGACACTGTCAAATTAGTGCACATTTATTTAAAAATAAATGTTGTGCCAACACGCGCGCCCATGAATTATGATTTAGAATCGGATGTAGTCTTAAGAAACCTGAAAGATAATTTATAAAACATGATTTTAAAAACAAAAAAAACTCATGGTTCAATTTTAATTTTAACACTGGTTTTTACCGGTATTTTTGCTGTGGTTGCGGTTGGTATTGCTAGTGTAGTAAATTATCAATATAAACTTGCTCAAGCTAAAATCGCTTGGCACAATGCTTTAAATATTGCCGAAGCCGGTCTAAATTATTACCGCTGGCATTTGGCTCACGCCCCTACTGATTACCAAGATGGCACAGCACAACCAGGACCTTATGTACACGATTACCTTGATCCTCAAGGTGCGGTTTTTGGTCAATATAAACTAGAAATCACTCCACCCAATTTATGCACTCAAAATATCACCATCCAATCTACAGGTTGGACCAGTGCCGCTCCACAAACCAAAAGAAAGTTACAAATTAAATACGGTAAAAAATCACTCGCTAATTTTGCTTTCATCACCAATACCGATGCGTGGTTTGGATCACAAGAAACCATTCACGGTTTAATTCATTCCAATGGTGGTATTCACCAAGATGGCACCAATGACTCGCAGGTTACTTCTGCACGTCAAACCTATACCTGTACCAGATCGCAGGGTTGTTCCTACAGTCAAACCAAACCCGGCGTGTGGGGCACTGGTGAAAATAATGATTTATGGAGTTATCCAGTTTCCAACATCGATTTTAACGCGCTCACTGTCAATCTGGCTGCTTTAAAAAACCTAGCCACCAGTTCTGGCATTTATTTACCACAACGCGGTCTGGGTTATCACATTCGTTTTAAAGCTGATGGCAAAATTGATGTCTATCGTGTCACTAGTTTAGAAACCCCTGTCACCTACTATGATATGAATGGCGACAAAAAACGAGACAGCTGGGATATTGATCGTGAAGAACCATATCCTGATTATTTTAATTACCAACTACCGTCAGATTGTGTTATAATATTTGTGGAAGATGATGTCTGGGTAGACGGTACGGTTAATGGTCGTGTCACAATAGCTGCAGCTAAATTACCAGAAGTTCCCAACAATCGTCGCAACATAATCATCAACGACAACATAGTCTATCAGCAAAAAAACGGCGATGATGTCTTGGGTTTAATTGCCCAGCAAGATATTATGGTTCCTTTTTATAGTGCGCCTAATACTTTAGAAATTAATGCCGCCATGATCGCGCAAAACGGTTCAGTTTACCGGCCATATTATCCAAACGACATCAAAGATACTATCACGGTTTACGGTTCTATTATTACCAATCAAACCTGGACCTGGACCTGGGTCTCGAGTGGTAGTTGGGTAACTTCTGGTTATCAACACACGAACACTCAATATGATTCGCACTTAACCTACGGGCCGCCACCATCCTTTCCGTCTGTTGATGAATATTCCATTTTACAATGGGAAGAAATTACTGAAAAATAATTATGTCTTTTTTTTCTACTCAATTTAATTCCTGTGGCCTTGATTTTTCTGATGGTTATTTAAAATTGGCCGAAATCACTAAAACCCTCAAAGGCACTCGCATCCAAGCCTGGGGCGTCAAAAAAATTGAAGCTGGTATTATTGAAAAAGGTGAAATAAGAGACAATGCAAAATTGACCCAAGCCATTAAGGACTTACAAAAAAATATTCATGGCCATTTAACCACCAACTACGTTGTTTCTTCCCTACCAGAAAGTAAAGTCTTTATTAAAATAATTACTCTCAAAAACCAATCAATCAAAAAAACCAATCACGATGATTTAAAAAAACAAATCGAAACAGAACTACCCAACCACATTCCAATAGATATTGAAGAGTTGCGTTATGACTTTCAAGTCATTGCCAAAAACCCAGACACCAGCGATGTTTTAATTGCTGCCATTCCTAAAATAATTTGTGACCAATATCTGGAAGCTATGCTGGCAACTAACCTTAGACCCATAGTTCAAGAGACTGAAGCCCAAGCTGTAACACGTGCTATTTTTCCAAATTCAACCATCACTGAAAAGATAAAAACAAACATTCTAAACAAAAAAAATAAAAATTTAACAGACTGTCCACGACGCTCTTTAATCATCGTTAATTTGGGTGAGGTAAAATCCAATCTCATTTTCTGGGATAATAATACTATTCAGTTTACCGCCGATTTAGATATCACCGGTCATAAACTTACACAAAAAATAGCCCAAAAACTTAATCTTTCAGAAGACAAAGCAGAAAAAGCTAAAATCATCTGTGGTCTAGATCCACACAAAGGCAAGGGTGAGGTTTATCAAATTGTTGATGAGTTTTTAATTGATTTAATGTCTGAAATTAAAAAAGCTCAGGATTACTGGTTACGTTTAAAAGATAACCCGGTTGAAACATTTTCACTCAATTTAGTTGGCGATGGAGCCAGTCTACCTGGTCTCAAAAACTATTTAGCAGACAAACTAAAAACTAACATTTGTTTAGCCAATCCGCTGGCTAATATTAACGTTCAACCCAACATTCCACCCGCTCATTTAAGTGGTCTAACTTGTGCAATTGGCCTCGGCTTGCGTCACCTTATGATTGAGGATTTTTAATTTTATGCTTGTTTTAAATTTAATTAATCCTAATATAAAAAAAGAAATCTTAAAAGAAAAAATTATTTCCTTAATTAAGGATGTTATTTTTTTACTACTTTTTATCACATTAATTAATAGCCTTTTTCTCGAGCTATCCAATCACTATCTAGTTGAAAACTTTGAAGAAATTAAAAGACAAAAAGAAGCTATTCAAATACAAAATCAACCCTTTAATCAAGATGTTGGAGTTATTAATCAAAAACTAAAAAACATTAGTACCATCCAAAATGAATATACCAAGTGGTCTGATTTTTTAGTAGCACTGAATAAAAATATTCCTGCCGGAATTGTTTTAAATCAATTTTCTTTTGACAAAAAAAATAATTTTTTAGAATTAAACGGCACGGCTGCCACACGCGACGATTTCCTAATACTTAAAAAACAACTTGAGGAATCCAATTTAATCAAAAATATAAAATCACCACTTACCAACCTACTCTATCAAACCAATGTAAAATTTAATTTAAACGGAGAAATAAATCTTGAAACCACAAAACCATGAATTCAGAAAAACTAAAAAAAATAATTCTTAAATATGGTCTACTTGCTGGTTCACTTTTAGCATTATTAATTATTTTTTTTATTACTGTCATACCATCTGTAAAAAAAATAATACTTTTAAACAATCGTATTTTTGAAGAGCGAAAGCAATTAGAAGAAATTTATCTAAAGGGTCAAAGTTTAACTGAAGCCAAAGAAAAATATACTGCGGTAAAAAAAGAAACTACCCAACTAGACGATGTCTTTATAACCAAAGGAAACGAATTAGGGTTGATAACGGCTTTAGAAAAAATTGCTGATAACAATAAAGTTATTCAAAATTTAGACATTGACAATAAAAAAACAGATCCACAAACCAAAATACTAATCTCTCTTGAAGTCCGCGGAACTTATCGCAACTTATTAAATTATTTACAAGCCATTGAAGCCTTAAATCTTTATTTTAACATTGAAAACGGCTCTTTTGCTAATTTCGCAAGTAATACCCAAAACAATGACAACAAAAATATATCTCTTGAGCCCACACTTACACTCCGCTTGGGAGGTTATGTTTATTATCGCGATTAAAATAACATGAAACTAACAACCACCAGTCGCTATATCTATTATTTCTCCATTGCTTTTGTGGTTGCTTCTTTTGGCGCCACAATATTCTTTTTATACACTTATTTTTATCAAGCCATTGCCCAAGTCCAAACGGTCTATATGCTCAGAAGCCAAGTATCTTTTGAGATTGTTGATTTAAATCTGTGGCAAAAAGTAAAACAAAACCTTGACTATAAAAAAACGCCGGCAATAAAAACCGACGAAACCATTAGAAACCCTTTTATTAATTAAAAAATTAGACCACTAATATTTTTCCTAATCCTTCCATAAAATGTGTGTGTAACAAAATCATAGCCAAAGCTAAAACAATTACACACAAAGAATGTATAATGATTGGTTTGTGCTGAATCTCTATACGAATAAAAATTGTTAACAGCAAGTTGATAAAAACAAATATTAACAGAGCATAAAAAAGCTTAGAAGAATAACTAACCAGTTTATAAAACCAACCGGTTTTTTCATTTATAGACAAAGTAACAACCTTAACCCCAGCCTCATCACTTATAACCACCGACTCTCTAGCATCAGTCAGTTTATCGGCTGTTGTGGGTGTTTCAATTATCTTGGCGCTCGGACCAAAAGTTTCTAATCCAGCCACTCGCGCAAAACTAGTACCAAAAAGTTGGACCACCAAAGTTGTTTCTTGACCATTAATTTTACCCAAAACTACTGCCACACCAATATCCTCATAATTTTTTCCCAATAAATTCTCACGGTGCGAAGGCGAATCTAGCCAAGCCTGTAAAGCATTTTCAGCATCCACAAAATTCATAGCCAAATTTTCTCCTGCATAAGTATAGTTATAACCAACCTCTTTAAACCAGTGCCAAGGATTGATTCCTTGTGGAGAATTATGTGCAAAATAATCATTTAAAATCATGTCCTGGGCTTTTTTTTGGGCCGCCTGATTTAAAACATCACTCATTTTTAGAACTGGTAAATTATATTCAACTCGTGCCTTATTAGTCAATTCCACAATACGATTAGCCGTAATAGTAGAAAACTCAGCCGGCGACGGATAGACAAAAAACATAACCAACAATACACCAGCTTTGGCGGCTAATAATAAAAATGAATATAACCACAAAGTCTGATGACGTAAAGCGTGCGGTTTATAACCATTCTTTTGGTGTGGAATAAAAAATAAATGAATTTTTTGAATAATTATTTTTAACATCTACTCTATTTTAAACTAGTTTAAACTAAAAATTAACTGTCAATATCATTTCTTTGTCTTGTTCCGGCCGTAAAACGACCAAATTGACACTTTCACCCTTTTTATAATTCTGTAGTAAAATTGCCAGATCATTATCACTATTTATTTCATTCTCTCCGATTTTGACAATCACATCATTAACTAAAAGCTTTGCCAGACTAGCTGGTGAATCTTTAATAACTTCCATAACTAGAGCTCCTTTGCTCAATGGTTCCGATTTACCATTGGTCTTAATCTTTAAACTGGTGCCCACCGCACGACCTAAATTCAAATATTTAGCACCCAAAGTTACCCGTTCAACTGTCTGTGCACCACCCAAAACTTGATTTATAGCCGACTTAAAATCAGCAGCCGATATGCCTTTTAAAACTGAACTCTGTTTGTACAACAATCCCACCACTTCGCCAGCCATATTAATTAAAGGACTACCAACAAAAGAATTGTCTAAATCTTTATCTAACACTAAATAACGATTTAGTTGGCTAGTATTTTTAATTAAATCTTGGGTTGTATTTTCCGGTTCCCAATTATTCTGCGCCAAACGCACCAAAGCGGTTTTACTTTGATTAAAATTAAAGCCATTAAAAACTAGTATTTTCTCACCAACTATTGCCTCATTGGCTAAGGGTAAAGTTATCAAGTTATTGCCCTGAACCTTCAAAAAAACCATATTTGAATAATCATCGTTAATAATTTTTTCGATAGTTAAAACCTGTCCATCGTTCGTAATAGCCACCAAATCACCAGCGTCAGCAACAACTTGATCGGTACTAATAATCCAGCCGTCAGCGGTTAAAACAAAACCATTGCCCTTACTTTCATTCGCTAAATAAACATTATCCAATAAATTATCACTTATTTTTTTGCGATTAAAAATACCAACCACGGCTCTTAGCGTGCCGTTTCTAACCTTACTTATCCTTTCATCCTCCAAAACATTCACCTGTTCTGTGCGTTCAACTTTTAATTGTTGCATTGGAAAAAGATCTTCTGGGCTTATTTTTAAAACCGAGAGTGAACCGGAAAAGAAAAAAATTACTCCCACAATACCGGCCAAAAAACCAAAAATCACACTGGCTGTCAAACTAATCACCCACACACGACTGTGTGCCATGGGTTTTTTAAACTCAGCCAAACCGTCTTGATAAAGCTCTTGCAAATCATCGGTGTGTAATTGTGTTTTGTGTTCCTGTGTATCATTAATTTGATTCTTATCAAGATACTTTGTTTTAAAATCTTTTGCTGACATATATTTTGTTTTATTATTAAAAAATTAAATCCATCGGCTAGTGGCAAATAATGCCACCCAAACCACCACAGCCACACTTAAAAAAACCAAAAAGTTTTTCTTATACAACTGCTGATTAACAATGAGTTTGGCCACACCAGATAATAAATAATAAAGTGCACTGATCAAAACGGCTTTAATAAAAAAATTAAAAGGTAACCAAGTAAAAATTGTAAAAAATTCCGTTACTATCAATCCAGTTGTCACTAATAACCACCCGTTTCCCTTAAGTTCCAACTTATTGGCATAAAATAGCAAGATTAAAGAACAACTTATCAATCCTATTTCAATTAATAAACTCAACCAAAAAACCATGTCCATAAAAACAATCAAAGCAAAAATTGACAAATTGGCCAAAAAAACAGTCAACAAATTAATTACATTATTTAAATTTTCTAAACTATAAACCTTATATTTTTCTGGACGATACAAAAAATTAAATAAAAACTCCTGATATGCGGCAATCACTAAAACATAGATCACAATCAATACTTGTCTTAATATAACATTATCAATAAATAAAAAGCTGGCACTTACAGACACTGTCAACATAAAATATGTTAACCAGAAACGACCAGTGGCCTTAAAACCCAAATTTTTTACAGCCAAAAAACCAACAAAAAATAAATTTAAAAATAATACTAAACAAGCTAATACAAAAAATAAAGATGGCCATTTTAAAATAGCTTCCAAAAATACCAAATTCAATATAGCAACCAAGAAAGGAGATAACCTCTTTAATAAAAACATATTTTTTACTCCGTCTTTAGCCAGGCATGGGCTTGCATAACTTCATCCATTTTTTCTGCTGACTGTTGTAACAACTTTTGCCCCTCTATTTTTTTACCAGTCGCATAAGCTTCATAGCCCCTTTGAGCATCATCCAAAGCTAAAACCAAACTTAAGTGTACATCTTTATAGGCACTAGTCAAAGTTAGCTCCATTATTGCATCCACAGTTTCTTTAACATTTTTCATTTTGGCTGTGTAGTCATTTGTGGCTAAATTAGCATCTTGGGTTAAATATTTTTTCACTATCTCTATGGTTTTTTGACGATAATTATCATCCACAACAGCTGTATCAATTTTTAATGCCTGGTTTTTATTATTATCAACTAAAGGCAAGTTGCCTATTAATTTGTTATGGTTATTATTTTGTACCATACAAGTGACACAAAACAAAGAAACCAATAAGAAAAAAATACTAACTAAAATAAAAATTAAAATTAACATCACCTTGGCCTGTATTGCTATTTTGTTTTTTTTGGGCATATATTTAATTTTTTTGACTATATTTTTCAAAAGCCCTTAAGACCTCAATGGGAATCATAAAAATCATGGTGTTGGATTGATCCGAAGAAACATCATTGATTGTTTGCAAAGTCCTAAGATGTAAAGCACCTTGCGAGCTGGCCAAAATGGTCGCAGCTTTAGCCATATTATCCGCTGCAATTACTTCACCTTCGGCTTTAATAATAACTGCTCTTCTTTCTCTTTCGGCTTCTGCTTGCTTGGCGATCACCCGCTTCATGTCTTCTGGTAAATTAATATCTTTTAATTCCACTGAATCAACCTTAACACCCCAAGGATCTGTAGCCGCGTCAACCACCATCTGAATTCTTTTTGATACCTCATCTCTATTTGACAAAAGCTGATCCAAATCCACTTCACCCACCGCGTTTCTCATGGTCGTTTGGGCTAATTGCGACACTGCGTAATAAAAATTTTCCACTTCAATGACTGCCTTAGCCGCGTCAGCCACTTTATAATAAATCACTGCATTAACCTTGACCGAAATATTATCTTTGGTTATGGCCTCCTGATCCGGCACATCCACGGCCTTGACGCGAATATCTACTTTTTTCATGCTCTGAAAAATTGGCCACACAATACGCCAACCCGGATTTTTCATGCCCGCATAACGACCCATAGTAAACATGACACCCCGTTCATATTGGTTAATTTGGCGCAATGATGCCAAAATCAAAACCAGTACTGCAAAAATAATCCAAAATAAAGTAATCATATTTATTCTCATTTTTTAATCCAACATTAATGCTTGGATTTAAAATTATTATTACAATTTTATTTACAGTTCATCAGTCACCATTTTTCCCGGCCCCAATGGATTATATCCATTTTGCACCTCTTCACCATCAAGGTATCCATCATAATCAGAGTCTGAGTAATTAGGATCAGTTCTCCACTCTTCTTCCTCTATATCAGTCAAGCCATCACCATCAGAATCTAAATTTAAATTTTCATCCTCTGTTTTGTTTTTTATACCGCTTGGTGTAGCTATCAATTCTCCCGCCTCAAAACCATTACTGGGCGTCTCAATCATAAAATTAATAGTATATGTCTTACCGTCATAGCTTTGATAAGTATAATCTCCATCGTCTTGTTGTGAGTTTTCAAATACAAGACTTAAAAAAGATGAATAACACTTTGAAACATCACTTAAACTTACAAAACCCACATTACATAACACAGCGTATTCTCCCTGACCTAAAATAACATTATTTTCGGCTATTGGGTATCTTCCATTTGTATTAAAATATATTTCAAGAATAGACTGAGCTGTTTCTACATCTGAAATTTTTTTCAAATCTTCTGAACCCATGTTAGTTTCATCAGATGAATTATTGTATAAATTTAAAATTTCCTCTAGTTGAACCTGACTATTATCTGGTTCAGTCTGATTTTGAACTTGGTTTAAACTTGAAACTATTTCATTATTAGGTAAAAATTTCATTAAATAATCCAATGAATTCATGCTCAATGCTTCGGATTTGATTAAGAAAAAAGGCAAAACCCCAACCAATAAAATTAATGGGATTAAAAATATTAACACCAGCGTCCACAATTTCTGCCATCCTGTATATTTTTCTTCATTCTCTGTCTTATTTTCTTTATTTAATAAAAGATTTTGATAAATATCACTGTCATATACCACACCGAACGATCCAAAAAGTAAAGAAATTAACATATTAGACAGAGAAAGGCCAAGATATAACACAAAGGAAATTATAGTAAAGACGGTACCTAATCCACCAAATACATTAACCAGAAAAAACGCCAGAGCAAAAATAATTTGTATCAAGGGTTGGAAACCACTAAACAATATAACGCGCTTAAAAATTGCCCACCGATAACCCTTTGATAATTCTGCGCTTCTTTTTAAGGCTTTACCGCCACGTTTTCCTTCTATTAAAAAAGCATAGGGTGCCAAACCATATTTTATACTCCAAACAATGCCCGGGATTATTAAAAGTAATAAACCACCCCAAACAACTAATGATTTTAGTAATTCAACCCAAAAAAGTCCCCATACTTTTTTTCTGCCCATTCTTAATGTTTCTTCTTTGCTAGCGGTGGAATTAAATATAGTGTAAACATAGCAAGCCCTTGGCCAATTTAAAGCATACACAATAATACTAATTAAAGATAAAATTCCAGCGATTCCTAAAATCACATTAACTATATTTAATACAACTCCACCGTCGTCTTTAAATATAAAACGTAACACAGCATAAATAAAAAAAATTAATATCAATGGTAAGGTTGCTAGAAAACACGGTACGGTAGCCAAAAAAACAAACCTCCACTTTCTTGCCCAAGTATAAGCAATGGAATCCTTAAAAAGTTGTGACCATTTTTTAAGTGGAGAATTAAAAAAAGTAGGGGTTAGCCCATTTACCGCTGTGTCTTTTTGATTTGGTATCATATTTTTAGGTGTAAACTGAAGATTTTGTTCAAGCATATTTTTTTAACTAATAAAAAATAAAACGCGTTTATTATTTTATTTAGCGTAACTCTATAAAAAAGTAAAGCAAAATTACTCCATCCACTTTTTATTTTTCTTTAACACCATACTTAAACCCAAAATTATCACCAAAACCGGCCAAATAAGTCCCCAGGTTGCAGCACTCAAAATATGCAAATTCTGCAACAAAAAAATTACGCCCAATGCTACTAATAAAAGTCCAAAAAACATATATTTATTTTTTCTGACTTAAAAAATAAAGCCAGAAATTAATGACTTAAATACCGCTTACCACTAAAGACAAAATGGTCACTAATGATAAAATTATCAAAAAGGTTAACGTTGTCGTCAAAAGAGTTAAAACCGCTTCTTGAATCTTTTTTTCAAATAATAAAAATATTGGGCGACCAAAAACAAAAATCGCTGATAACACTGCACTAAAGACAAAAAATAACAAAAATAAAATAAAACCAAAACTAACCGCTCCTAGAGATTCACGTGCCAAACCATTTGATACCTGCAACAAATACACTACCAAAACAAGATAGACAGTCTGTGTTACTCCCGCAGCAATGCCCCACCGTACAATTTCCTCTTTGGTTATTTGATCAATTTTTTGTTTTTCCTTTGTTTGTGTTTTTCTCATGGATGTATAGATTAATGATGAATTAAAATTTAAAAACTAAAAGTTTTTTCCATCTCTACCTCCTGCCAATCATCTTTGATTGTATTCCATAAATAAGCCTTTAGATAACTGACAAACTCTTGTTCATCATAAACTTTATCAACCTTAACAAAAGAACCCACACGACCAGAATATAAAGTTTTTTCACCTTGTAATTTGGCTTTTTTAGTCCATTCTAATTTTACTTTACCCAAATTAGGTAAACTAAAAACGACCACTTCACGCCTACCAGGTACATTATCCGGTAATTCTTCTTCTCGTTCTTCTAAAACGGAAAATTTTTGTTTTAAATTATAAATTGTATCCAGCCATTTATCTCTGGTCATAAAAAAATTAATAATTATATTATACCACATTTACTACTATCTGACAATTTTTAAACCCATATAATAGCCTTGTGGTTTCTGACACAATGGACACTTGCCTGGTGCACTTTTGCCTTTGTGAATATAACCACAATTTAAGCATTTCCATTCAATTTCATCTTCACTTTGAAAAAGTCTACCCTGCTCCAATTTATCAGCCAAAAGAATATACCTTTCCGCGTGTTTTTCTTCTACTTCACTAATCTCTTGAAACAAAGTAGCAATTTCCTCTTCACCTTCTTCTAAAGCTTCCTTTTTAAATTCTGGATACATAGTGCCAAATTCATAGGTCTCACCCGCCGCAGCATTTCTCAAATTTTCCAAAGTAGAACCCAAAGGATGAATGTCATAAGTATTGGTCATTTCTGTTTTTTCAGTCAATTTTTCCAACTCTTCTTGCGCATGCGCTCGTTCGTTATCCGCAGTCTCTTCAAAAACTTTAGCCACCCACATTAAACCCTCTTTTTGCGCAATTTCAGCAAAATAAGTATATTTATTACGCGCCATTGATTCACCGGCAATCGCTTTCAATAAATTAGCAAATGTTTTTTTCATATTTTTTTTATTTAATAATAATCATAATAATATCTTAAATTTATTATACCACAAAAATAATGAAAACAAATCAATCTCGCAATTGTATATTTATTCTACCTAAAAAGTATATTTTGGTGTATAATCCAATAGTATGAGAATATTGGATGAAATAAAATTAGATTATCAAGATGTCCTGCTCCGTCCCAAAAGGAGTACTCTTAAGTCCAGAAAAGACGTTATTTTGGAACGCTCTTTTGTTTTTTATCATTCTCCCAAAGTTTGGACCGGTATTCCCATTATGGCTGCTAATATGGCTACTTGCGGCACTTTTGCCATAGCCAAAATTTTTTCCCAATACAAAATGATTACTGCTTTTCATAAATATTATTCTGTTAAAGATTATCAAAAATTTTTTAAAACTTTTAATAATCCAGATTATCTTTGTTACACTTTAGGCATCCGCGATAAAGATATTACTCAGCTAAAATTAATGAAAAAAAATGGTTTACTTAAAAAGTTTTCTTTCATTTGTTTGGATGTGCCCAATGGCTATTTACAATCTTTTCTTGAAGTTATAAAAAATATCAGAAAACTGTGTCCAGAACACATAATTATTGCCGGCAATGTGGTGACTAATGAAATCACTGAAGAAATCATTTTGGCTGGAGCTGATATTGTTAAAATTGGCATTGGTCCTGGTTCAGCTTGTACCACCAGAAAAATGACCGGCGTAGGCTATCCGCAACTTTCAGCAGTTATTGAATGCGCGGATTCTGCTCATGGCATTGCTAATGAACAAGGCGTGGGCAGAATTATTGCCGATGGCGGACAACAATATCCTTCAGATATAGCCAAAGCTTTTTGCGGCGGTGCAGATTTTAATATGTGTGGATCACTCTTTTCTGGCTTTGAACAAAGCGCTGGCGAAACTATTATCAAAGATGGTAAAAAATTTAAAGAATATTTTGGTTCTTCATCTAATAAAGCCATGGCAGAATATTATGGTCAAAAAGATGCTCACCGGGCCAGCGAAGGCCGCTACACCCTTATTCCGCACAAAGGTGATATTCACGACTTTATTCAAGACTTAATGGGCTCTCTTCGAAGTACTGCCACCTATATTGGTGCCAGACAACTAAAAGAATTTCCCAAACGCGCCACTTTTTTAAAAGTCAATCGACAGCTAACCACATATTTAGAAAAATATGATGAAGAAAAATAATTTTTTAATTTTTTTGTAAACAAAAATCCGTCAATTGACGGATTTTTCATTCAAAATTTTAATTCTAAAATTTAGATAACAGTTTGAGCGCAGTGTGAACAACGTTTGGCCTCAATAGGAATTTCACTTAAACACTCCGGACATTTTTTAGTGGTTGGATCTACGGGAGCCTCTTTTTTAGAACGCGCAACAAGTAAATTCATCGGCTTAATCACAAAAAAGAAAATTGCCGCCGCAACCAAAACAAAAGCCACCAGAGCATTAATAAAATGTCCCAACATAAATTTGCTTCCATTAATGGTAAAAGCAAAACCGGAAAAATCCGGCACTTTAGCAATAGCCGCAATTAATGGGGTGAGTAGATCAGATACTAACGCCGCAACCACCGTTCCAAAAGCGGCCCCAATGACAACACCAACAGCTAAATCCACAACATTGCCTCGCAATAAAAATTGTTTAAATTCTTTTAACATACATTTAAATTAGTTAATAATTATTTAAAATCCTGTTTATTTGTTCAAATAAGTCACAGTGAACTGTAAAATTGTTGCAAAACTTACCCACAATAAATATGGAATCTGAATATATGTAATCCAACGGGCATGTGGATAGATAGCAACCATCGCCCAAATTAATGTGCCCAACACCAATAAAATATCCACGGCTGCCAAAATATTATTCTTTAGCCCAAATTGTAGCGGTGTAAAAGCAAAATTAAGCATCAAATTAAGTATAAATGGCAAAGCTACAAGGAAAACAATTTGTTTTTGCCACAACATTAAAAATACCTTACCAAAAGACACGGCAATTAAAACATACAACACCGTCCACACTGGACCGAAAAGCCAGGCTGGCGGCGACCATGTCGGCTTAATGAGTTGTGAGTACCAGTCGTAGTTATTCATAATTTAAAATATTTATTTTTTTAATTTTGTTTTAATAAAATCAATCACTATTGGAAAAACAGATAACACAATAATGGCAATAATTACCATGGAAAAATTTTCCTTAACACTGGGAATGTTACCAAAAAAATACCCCAAACATGTAAATATCAAAACCCACACGAACCCACCAGTGACATTATAATAAACAAATTTTTTGTAATTCATTTTTCCTATGCCGGCCACGAACGGCGCAAACGTTCTAACAATTGGTATAAAACGCGCCAGAAAAATTGTCTTACCACCATATCTGGCATAAAACTTATGAGTTTTGTCTAAATGTGCTTGATTAATGGGGACATTTGGATTATCAATCAACTTCTGACCAAAATAATGCCCTATCCAGTAATTAACTGTATCACCTAAAAAAGCAGCACCCCACAACAACAAAAACAAAATAACAATATTAAAGGAACCAATTGCCGCAAAAGCTCCTGCTGCAAAAAGAAGTGAGTCTCCTGGTAAAAACGGTATGATCACTAAACCTGTTTCAACAAAAATAATTGCAAATAAAATTATATAAGACAGCGTTCCATAATGAATAATTATTTCACCCAGATGAGTGTCTATATGAAGTATAAAATCAAAAATATTTAAAAATATTTGCATATATTTTAATTTTCTCACATACCACCAAACTTAGCAAATAATCAACGTCTGTGGCTTTACATAATTCACATTATGCTGTATAATATACATAGACACTAAAATTTTATTTATAAATAAAACAAAACTATGCCAAAAGCAAACTCCGCTTTTATGAAACCTTTGAGTCTAAGTCCCGAACTTGAAGCCGTCGTCGGCAAGGGTCCTCTACCAAGATCCGAAGTCGTCAAAAAACTGTGGGACTATATCAAGAAGAACAACTTACAAGACCCAAGTAACAAACGTAATATTGTTGCCGATGAAAAATTGAAAAAAGTTTTCGGAGGCAAAGCTGTGGTCAATATGTTTGAAATGACCAAACTGGTTTCCAAACATCTATCATAATCGCAAACAAAAAAGGACCTGTTTTTACAAGTTCTTTTTTGTTTGAAAAAATTATTTTTTACTCATCTTTTTAACTGCTTTTTTAGCTTTAACAACTGGAATAGCTTTTATCACTTCTTTAACTTTTTCTTCAACAACCAAGGGTTTATTTTTTGTCATACCTTCAACCACCTTAATCAAGCGATCCATTTTTACGTTTAATGCTTCCAATTGCTTCTTTATTTCGTTGTTATTACCACCACCAACGGCGCTCACAAAATCTGTTCTAGCAGTAGTTTGATAGCTATCACGACTTTTATTTGCAAATCTATTTCCACCTCTATCATCACTAGTTTCTCTTTTATTTCTAAAACAAGCATTGCAATAGACTGGTTTATCACCAGTTGGTCTAAAAGGTACCTCACACGGCTGATGACACTGATCACAAACTGCTTGGTGCATGGTGGTTTGACCACGATCTCTGCCACCGCCAAAACCGCCGCGATTTCCATCATCTCGTTTGCCAAATCCGCTTCTCTGGCCACCAAAACGTTTTCCGCCGCCTCTTCTAAAGTTTTCCATAATTTTATATGTTATTAATTAAAGTAAATAGAGCATACACCATTTGTTATGAAAAAGCAAGACAAAGTCTGTTTTACTTATTATACTCAAAAACAAAAACGTTATATTTTATATTATTATCTATTTTGTTATTTCTACCATCAAACTTTCAAGTGGAATTCCACTATACTGTTGTTTACTAATTTCTTTATTCTCATATAAAATCCGTACTTTAAATCCTACAGCTTTTATTTTATGCAAATAATCGTCTCTCAGTAAAGCTCCAGCCACACAGCCCGATATTAATTCTTTATCATTTCTCTGCTCTTTTGTAAGTTCCTTTAATAAAACAATATCAGAAAGATAAACTTTTCCTCCTGGTTTAAGAACTCTATATGCTTCCCTAAAAGTTTTGGTTTTATCAGGGGTTAAATTTATAACACAATTAGTAATTATAGTATCAACCGAATTGTCTTTAAGCGGCAAATTTTCTATTTCTCCCAAAAGAAATTCTACATTTTTTATTCCTTGTTTTTTTGCATTTGCTTTTGCTTTTACTATCATTTCTCGAGTCATATCCACACCGATAACTTTCCCTTTGCCGCCAACCTTTTTTGCCGCCAAAATTGCATCTATACCTGCTCCAGACCCTAAATCTAAAACAATATCTCCTTCTTTTATCTTCCCATATGCCAATGGATTACCACACCCCAAACCAAGGTTTGCTCCACCCACAACTTTTAATTCTTTTTCAGAATAACCAATACTTTTTGCAATATTTTTTGAACTATTACATCCACAACCACAAGATGATTTATTATTTGCTATGGCCTTATATTTTTCTTTAACAACTTGTTTTATGATATTTTTTTTCATATTTTATTTTTTGTTTATATATTTTTAAAATTCATAAAGACACGCCCTATACCGTAAAAAAACACAATCCATCACTTTTGGTGATAGGTTGCACAAAAAATTCCAAGTCTAATATAAAATCCAAACCCATAGTTGACTAATAAAAAACACTCCCTGTTTCATTAATAAAAACAGCTCACATTTAATCTTTTGATTCAAATAAATTCTTAGTATTGATAGCTAGCCAATTCCAATGAATAATAAAATGTAACACAATCAGTAAAATCAAAATTATTCCTGACCAATTATGCCAACCCCAAAAAACCTTTTTTGTAATTCCCATAAATTCCTGATAACCACCCTGTCTGACTCCCTCTGGCAAAAAGAAAAAAATTATCAAGCCGCTGACGGCAACAATCAAAGAAAAAAGCACCATTAAAATATCTACTATGTAATTTAATTTATTTTTATTCATATATTTTTATTATATCACAATCACAAGCTTTAACCAAACATCAGCCAACTGGGTTTTAATATCAACAATGTACCGATAATCAACATCAAAATTCCACCAATTAATTTTGAGTAACGAGAATATTTAGTGGTAACACCTGTCATTTTTAAAGTGGTCATAGCCACAAAGAAAACAAACAAATCATCCAGCATGAAAATAAAAATGTAGAGGAAAATATAAAGATAATACTGCCATTTAACGAGATTACTCAAAGCTAATACTTGCGCATAAACCGCTGGCAGGCCAGCCGAACAAATCAACTCTACTAAATTAACCGCAAAAGCCAAAAGAATAATGCCGCCCAAAGCTAAATAAAAGCTTTTCTGCTGAGTAATGTTTTTTAGCTTTTCAAAAACTTTTTGCCTTTTTTCCGATCCAGTCACTTTGCAACCGACTATGGGACTTGTAAAGTACTCTTTCAAATTATATCCTCCGCCAATCAAAGCTATTAAGCCAATGATCGCCCTTACCCAAAAAACCAAACCAATAAACAGTATTAAATTTAGCCAAGCAGACATGAAAATAAAATACACTGAAGCCGAAGCAACAATAAAAGCCATTCCCAATATCCACATTCTTTTTCTATCTTTCATTCCCAAAAGTAAAGAGATCAAAAACAGCAATGTCCACATAGCGCAAGGATTAAATCCGTCCAAAGCACCCAAAATAATTGTTAATAAAGGTAAAGAAAAATTTTTGGTTTCAATTTCTCCAATCAATGGAACATTAATTTTTTGTGGCACGCGACTAACATTTTCTTCTTGTTCACAGTTTTCTTCACTTAAATTACTATCAATCTGATTAGTGGTATTCTCAGGGCTTTGAATCTCTTTAATTACATCCCGACAAGAACTATTCAACGCCAAATCAACTGCCTGTTGGATAGCAACACCAGTAGTCTGTTCATCATACCAACCAATAAAATAATTTTCTCCAATTAAAGTAAAAGGTACGCCAGAAATATTAATATCTAATTTTTTACCAATATCAATTAAAAGATCCAAACTATCTTTATTCGAACTAATATCAAAAGCCTGTAATTTAACGGCCGAATTTTGTTTAACTAAATTTTCTAAAAATGGTCTTTCGCTGGCGCAATGAGGACAACCTTGTTGCCAAAAAAAATAAATATTAAGCTTGTTTTGTGCTTGTGCTTTTACTCCGCTTAATGGTAAAAAATAGGAAAAAAATAAAATTAAAAATAATAAAAATTTTTTCATGTTATTAGATAATAAAATATTTTAAGATAAAAAATATTATTACACTAGTAATAAAGCCCGGAATAAACCACTGATTATTTTGACATTTTTTGCCTGCTGGAAAAAGTTCGTGCAAAGATATAAAAATCATGGCTCCAGCGGCAAAAGCCAACAAAAAATGATTAAATCTTAAAAAGGTTACCACAATCAGAAAACCGGCTACCGCGCCTAACGGTTCAGCTAAAGCTGAAATAAAGGCCATTTTGTGCAAAACTTTTTTCTTTTCAGTTTTGACCAAAGGCACAGCTAAAGCAAACTCTTCCGGTAAATTATGTAAAGCAATGGAAATGGCCACCAAAATTCCTGATTGAGCTGAATGCATATAACTGGAAGCTAAAGCAAAACCCTCGGGAAAATCATGTAATACTAAACCAAAAGCTATCAAATAAGCCGTCTTTAATTTAAAACTTACCCGTCCTTTTTCCTGACAAAAATGAGTGTGTGGTAAAATCAAATTTAAAATATAAATTAAAAATACTCCTGCTAAAACACCGGTCATAACCAGCGGCAAACCAGTTTGACTGGCCGCTTCAGGAATCAGTTCAAAACACGAAAGCATAATCATTATACCAGCCGAAAATCCCATACCTAAAGCCATAACTTTTCTATTTTTTTTAAACAAATAAGCCAACCAAACTCCCAAATAAGTAGTGATGAAAGACAGACAGGATAAAACTAAAATTGAGATAAAAAAATTTAAATTCATTTTATTCGGTACGATTTTGCTCAAGGATCTCTATAATTTTTTTCTTATCTATCTCTCCACTTAGACGCAAAAACTCATTATCTTGGTTGTCTAGAAAAATAAAAGTAGGCAAGATCTTGTTGATTTTATATTTTTCCACCGCTTCTTTATCAACATCAAAATCATAATACTCTGTTTTAAGCCAAGGGTTTTCTTGTTCAATTTCCTGCCATCGGGGTTTCATAACTAGACAACCCGCACACCACACAGCGCCAAATTTTAATACTTTCATATTATTAAAATTAATTATTATTTTTAATCATTCTTACGGCTAAAAAAGTAGCAATTGGCACTGCTAAAACTAAACCAATACTACCAGTAATCGTTCTGACAATTTCTGTGGCGATCATTTCATTTTCTATGACCTGATTGAAAGTCAAAAACGGCGGTTGTTTAACGCTAAACAAAATAAGCAAAGGCAAAGAGGCGCCAGCATAAGCTAAAAACAATGTGTTAACCATAGAGCTTAAATGAGAAACGCCCACTCTCATGGCCTGACTATATATTTGACCGTTAGTTAGCTTAGGATTTGATATTTTTAATTCTTTTACTAACATCACTTGGGAAATAATTACATCATCCAAAACACCTAGGGCACCTATAATAATACCAGCCAGCAATAGACCTTTAATATTTATGTTGCCACCCCCTATCCCAATTAAATACATTACTTCCTCGCTGGCAAAACCAGTCAATTTTGTAATAGACGAAAACCAGACAGATAACAGTCCAGTAACTATCAGAGAAATTAAAATAGAAAAAATAGCAATGGTTGAAGTTTTTTTAAAACCTTCAGTAACATAAACGGCCAATATTAAAATAAAAAACGAACCGATAATACTAATTAAAAGTGGATCACTACCAGCTAATATTTTGGGGATGATAAACTTTAAAATGATTAAAAAAGTTAGCAGTAAAACAATTAACGCTCTAAAACCCTTAAGACGACCAATGGCTATAACAATTAAAGCAAACAAAAATACCAGCCAAAAAATAGGCTTGATGCGAGAGTAACCAATTACATAAAAATTATCTTCTCCCTCTGAGTCAAGACTATAATTAACCAAAACCTTGTCACCAACCGCATATTCACCAGCTGATAAAACATCAAACTCAGTACCATCAAAAATTATTTCCTTGTCTTCCCAGTCCCCCTCAAGACCTTGAAGTTTTAATTTCTGCTGAATTACATTTGAACCATCTTCACGAACAGAGTCTCTTTGTTCCATTATTTCAATCACTTGGGCCTTAAAGATTTCCTCGTCTTTTTGTTCCAAATTATCTTGAGCAAATAATGTCGCTGGTAATAAAAGAACAAATAAAAAAATGGATAATAATATTTTAATTTTCATATTTTTATTTTTTGGTCAATATTTTATTAGCAATTGATAAAAATACTTTAGTTGTCTTTGAATTACTATCCACTGCCAATGGTTTGCCGCTATCGCCAGAAATAACAATCTCTGGATCAATAGGAATAGCACCCAAAAATGGTATTTTATACTGTTTGGCAATCTTAGCCACACTACCATTTTTAAAAAGATTTATAATTTTACCGCAATGTGGACACTCCAGGCCACTCATATTTTCAATTAAACCATAAATATTTAAGTTTAGTTTTTTAGCAAAATTTATCGCTTTTTTAGAATCTAATAAAGAGACCTCCTGCGGTGTGGTGACTATAATTGCTCCGGCTTTGGGCAATAATTGAGCAACTGAAAGTGGTTCATCGCCAGTTCCTGGTGGAGAATCAATTATCAACCAGTCCAAATTCCCCCATTCTACATCCTTAACAAATCTTTCAATCATCTTCATTTTGGCTGGACCGCGCCAAATAATTGGGGTATCTAAATTTGGTATAAAATAAGCAACCGAGATTAGAAATAAATTTTTATTTATTTCTATTGGTAAAATACGATTTTCATCATAAGAAAAAATCTCCTTGTCCTGCACCCCAAGCATTAAAGCTAAATTCGGTCCGTGTATATCAGCATCAAGCAAACCGACTTTCAATCCTTTCTTAGCCAAAACAATGGCTAATTTTACAGCTACGGTTGATTTGCCAACTCCACCCTTACCCGAAAAAACTAACAAATAATTTTTTATTCCATCTTGTTTCATTTAATTATTTTTTGTAATAATTTCTTTATTTATCTCCTCTTTACTAATCGGCTTAGTACAAAAAAACCAATCATAGCAATGCATCTCTTCTTTGCTCTCCATGCGATCTTTGGCCACACCGCAAGAACCAGCCGTAGGCACAATAACATCATCACCTGGCCGCCAATCAGCTGGTAAAGCGACGGAAAATTTATCCGCTACTTGCATGGCTATCAACGCCCGATAAAGTTCATCAAAATTTCTGCCTAAACTTAAAGGGTAATAGATTATGGCTCGGATAATTCCCTTGGGGTCAATAAAAAATACTGCCCGAACCGCCTTCGTGTTACTCTCCCCAGGTTGAATCATGCCATATTTTTTAGCCACCTCCATAGTAATGTCTTCAATCAAAGGAAATTTTACTTCAATATTCTTCATACCCTTGTACTCAATCTTTTCTTTAATGGTTCTAAGCCAGGCAATGTGGCTATACAAGCCATCAACAGAAAGACCGACTAGCTGGCAATTAGCCGCGTTAAATTTTTCTTCCATACTAGCAAAAGTCATGAACTCTGAAGTACAAACCGGAGTAAAATCAGCCGGATGGCTGAAAAGTATTATCCAACTGCCTTCATATTGCTTGGGAAAATCTATTTCTCCCTGGGTCGTAACGGCTTTAAAAGCGGGGGCTTTGTCGCCAATACGCGGCATAGCGATTATTTCTACATGTGTGTTTGAATTTGTTGTTTCCATAAATTTATGTTAATTAATAATAAATTACTTTTTAATAATACTAATTGCCTTACCATTGATCAAGGCTTCGGCAATTTTTTTGTAAGCGGAATATAAAATTCTTTGATAGGTACTCTGTGAAGTGTGCATTTTTTTAGCCGCTTCTTTTTGTTCTAAATCATTAATGTGACGTAAACGATAAGCTTCCATTTCTTCGGTAGTCAATTCCACAATTTCAAGCTCGCTCATGGGTACGCCTTGAGGTTTAAAATAAGTTATATTGGGATTAAAATTGACTTTTCGACAAAGTCTGGGTCTAGACATAATATTGATAGTTTATATATTTTATGATAAATTAATCTTAAAAGAAGGTCGTCCGACCCCCTGCTTCAATCAGGAGGTCGGTTCTCACGCCTTCTTTTATTTTTTTTGACCTTTCAGGGCGGCTATTTCATCGCGGACGGCAGATAATTCTTCAACCATCATTTGTTCTTCTTCCTCTAAAGCAGCTAATTCGTTTTTAGGAGAAATAAATCTTCGGCCATAGCCATAACCACCTCGACAACCATAACCCATTCTCATTCCACCGCCACAAGGACCTAATCCTCGTCCGGTCATTGGGCCCTGTCCAGCTGGACCGGTTCTATTTAATCTAGGCATATATTTAAATTTTATATATTAATTTTAGCAGATAGTCCGACCTTTATCCACTATCCCTATTATGAATATACACCCATAACTAAAATAAGTCAAATAAAAAACCGATACAAAAAAACACCTCATTGTGGAAATATTTTTTAAACCAACTTCGATAAGCACTCCTTAGGAAATTTCTAGTATAAACTGATCTTTCAGAACACGCATTGTGTTGGCTCGCATTTTTGACCCAGCTTCATTTTTAATCATCATAGCTCCGCACCGGCCGTCATATCTTTTATACATTTTTTTCATCATACCCTTTCTGACAAAAACATCATTGACACCCAAAAAATCAATCAATAAACTAGCGACTAAAAGTGAGGTTATTAGGCCGAACACGATTGTTAAAAAATTTTTTTTGTAGGAAAAATCATATTTCTTGAGTAGCGTCACACCTAAAAGTACTCCCAAAACAGCCAAGACAAGCGCCCACCAGGGGAAACTGGCTATAATTTGATTATATTTATAGCCGCGCATATAGCCATTGGTCCTCAAAGAAAAAATGGCAAAATTGAATAAAAAAATAGTTACTACCAAAAGACTAACCAAACCAGCGACTGAAGCTAGGGAACCAAAAACAAAATACCACCTTGGCTTCATTTTTATTTCTCCGGATTTAATTCTCTCCATTATTTTTTCTTTTAAATCTATTTCTTTGTTTGACATATTTTTTTCATAAAAATTTTAGCTCGATTGATCCTGGTTCCGACTGTCCCCAGCGAGAGCCTCAAAATGTCGGCTATTTCATTGTAGGATTTTTCCTCCAAAAAATATAAGGATAATGGTTCACTATACAAAATAGGTATTTCTTCCAGACAACTTCTCACCTTTTTAATCATCTCCTGCCGATCAAAATCAAGTTCCATGTCACCTTCACCCCTAATATCAAGGCCCTCCGGTATTTCAATCTCTTTCTTATTTTTTTTAATCTCATTGATCGCCTCATTGTGTACAATTCTATAAATCCAGGTCGAAAACTTCATCTCTGTTTTAAAACTCTTCAGGTTTATAAAAGCTTTAATGAAAGAATTCTGGACAATATCAGCGGCCTTGTCACGGTCTTTGGATAAAAAATTTGCATATCGAAACAACTTTTCCTGATATCTCAAAACTATTTCTGAAAATAATTCCTGATTTTCTTTGATGATATATTCAACCAATTGTTCGTCTGATAACTGTGCAAGGTTGTGCATATATAAAATATTACCGTCTCCAAAAATAAAAAGCAACAAACTCCGGCTTGAAATTCCAAGCCGGGTTTGTTTTATTAATAATTATCTTGAATAACGCCCATAACCCTGCCCCTTACCTTGACCATAGCTAGACCCAGCTTTTTGCTCACCGACCCTTAAGCCCAATTCTTGTCTTATTTTGTTGGCCTCCTCACGTTTTCCCTGCATAGCCAAATCGTGGGCTTCAGTAAATTTGGCAAAGTTTTCTTGG
>DAOOQN010000005.1:0-54640 GCA_035388785.1 bacterium | reverse complement strand
TTTTGATAGAAAAAAATATTGATGAGGGTATGGAAAAACACACACCGGTGATTGAGAAAATTAATGGTGGTTATAAAGTGAAAATAGGTTCTGTGCCACATCCGATGGAAAGCGCGCATTATATTGAATGGATTGAGCTTTTGGTCGGTGAAAAAGTTTACCGTGAATATCTAGCGCCGGGTATGGCGCCGGAGGCGGAATTTTGCGTCGAGGCAGAGGGTGTGTCGGCGCGCGCATACTGTAATATTCATGGATTGTGGAGAGGCTAATTAGAGATCATATTTTTTAATCATATGTTTAGAACAATATCAACCGAAACAACCAAAAAAGTCGGAGAAACAGTCAAACTCAACGGCTGGGTGAATAATCGCCGTAATATGGGAAAGATTGTGTTTTTGGATGTGCGCGACCGTTGGGGAATTGTGCAGGTGGTTTGTGTGCCGAGTGAACTAGATGAAACATCGCAAGCGGCTTTGAGTGAAGTCAGGTCGGAATTTGTTTTGGAAATTGAAGGCGTGGTGCAAGCGCGTGGTGAAAAACAAATTAATGCCAATTCGCCGACTGGCACAGTGGAAGTCTTGGCCAAAAAGATTGCGGTTTTATCCAAAGCGGAAACGCCGCCATTTGAAATTGAAAACGAAACTCTGCAGGCAGGCGAAGAATTACGCCTGAAATATCGCTATTTGGATTTACGCCATGAACGTATGAAAAACAATATGTTGATGCGTTCCAAGATGATGCACTTTGTGCGTAACTATCTACATGATAAAGAATTTGTGGAAATTCAAACGCCAATTCTTTCCAAGTCTACGCCAGAGGGCGCGCGGGATTATTTGGTGCCATCCAGAAAATATCTGGGTAAGTTTTTTGCTTTGCCACAAAGTCCACAGCAATATAAACAGATGCTCATGGTGGCTGGTATGGAGAAATATTTTCAGATTGCGCCATGTTTTCGCGATGAAGATGCCAGAGCTGATCGTTCCCCGGGAGAATTTTATCAGATTGACATGGAGATGTCTTTTGTAAAACAAGATGATATTTTACAGCTGGCTGAAGAGATGTTCACAAAAATGGTCAAAGAATTGTGGCCCGAGAAACATTTTACTTTTGAGCCTTGGCCACGATTGAAACATAAAGAAGTGATGGAAAAGTATGGGGTTGATAAGCCAGATCTTCGAAAAAACAAAGAAGATAAAGACGAATTGGCTTTTGCTTGGGTAATTGATTTCCCACTTTTTACCGAACAAACTGCAGAAGATTTTTTTCAAGGAGCAGGGGATAAGTGGGCACCATCACATCATATGTTTACCGCGCCTAAAGAGGAAGATATTCCTTTGTTGGATAGTGATCCAGGCAAGGTGAAATCTTATCAGCATGATCTGGTTTTAAACGGTTGGGAGGTTGGTGGCGGCAGTATCAGAATTCACGATGCCAATCTGCAAAGGAAAATTTTTGATTTGATCGGTTTTACAGCTAAAGATAAAGAATCGTTTGCCCATTTGCTTAAAGCCTTTGAATTTGGTGTGCCACCACACGGTGGAATTGCGCCGGGCTTTGACCGCTTGCTTTCAATTCTGCAGGGTGAAAAATCGATTCGGGAAGTGATCGCTTTTCCGTTACTTGCTGACGCGCATGATCCTTTGATGGACGCGCCAAGCGAGGTAAGCGAGAAACAATTGAAAGAATTAAATATTAATATTAATAATTAACAAAAAACATATGAAATTAAATTTTAGGACAACAGAACGGGGAGAAAAAGAAAAAGATCCAAAAAAAGTTTTGGATAATATGAGAAAATATACCAACCTGTCTTTAATTGCAACCATGTTTCTATGTGCTGTTATGCCAGCTTTTGGTTTAGAAAATACATCAGAAATGAAACCGATCAAACCAATGGAACCAACTCAATCACATAAGCCAGAAATCACCAAACAATTTGTGGATGAAAGCGGAAAACCAATTAATACCGAAAATGAAGATCCGTTTGGAATATTGGCGGAGATGAAAGAAATGTCAAGAAGTTTGCCCCAAGATGAAGACAACCACTTGGAACAAATATTTAGAGATTTTCAGAGAGAAAGAGCATTGTTGGGATATGGTTCGTATGAAAGTGGTTATATACCAGCTGGACCCGATATTCCAATAATAAAATAGATAAAGAATTTATAAAAATATTTTAAAAATTTAATTTAAAAAATATGTCAGATAAAATAAATGCATTAAAAGATTTAATTTTAAATCACCCAACTCTATCAATGGTAGATAAAGAAGAGTTAGTCAACAGAGTTGAGAGTTTAAGTGAAGAACAATTGGATTTTATTTTGCCTTTGGTGCAGGAAAAATCAGAAAATTTGGAAAAAATTAATGAATTTTTTCAAGCCAAAAAAGAAGTTTTGGCCAGCAATGATCCGGAAAAAATTGAGGCTTTTTTGCAAGAGCATTATAAAAAATTGTGGGATGAGGCGCAGCAGGCAGAATAGTTTTAGTAAGTTTTAAAAAATAAAAATGATTCCCAATTTTTTTAAAAAACAACCCATACCAGAAAAACTGCCAGTGGAAATGGAAAAAGTCATTGAGGAGTTAAGAAGAACAGCCAGCCAAGATGCATGTTTAAGATTAGCCTATGAAACACTGATCGATAAGTATTATGGTTCGCGGCTTAAAACTTATAGCAGAATTTATGAAATTTTTGAAACTGATGTAGAAAAGTTGTGGAATAAAAATGGTTTTTTGCATTGTCATGTGTTAAATTATTTATTGCGTATTTTGCTGGTGAAAAGTGGTTGGTTCAGCGATGATGATATCAAATTAAAATATTCTTTGGTGTGGTATGTTTCCCCGCATCAGTATTTGCAAATCAAAACTAAAGAAAATAAATTTATTAATGTGGATGTCTGGGGTTATGTCTATGGAAACACGCTGGGCGATTATGCGCGTGGATTTCATTAAGAATTCATAGCTTTTGTTTGCCCAAAACACTCCTGTCTTTGATAGGGGTGTTTTTTGGTTTTTATTGCCTTTAAATCTGTGCTATAATTAATTTTATGAGTGTGATAATTTTTTATATTTTCTTTTTAAATTTGTAAATATGCGGCTATCTTCGCTCCAAAAATTTATTCTTTTGGAATGTTTAAATGCCAATTCATCAGCTGGTGGAGGCAAGATTTCGCGTGGGCGCTTAAATAAATTTTATGATAATGTAGACAAAAAACCCCAGGTGGAAATGATGACCAAAATTGTCACTCAAAGCATTGAACGCTTAATAGAAAAAGATCTTTTAATTGGTTTTGGTGAGCGCACCAAGTATAAGTGGTTTATTAAAGAAATTAAACTGACCCGTCAAGGCAAAAGAGAAACTCAAAAATTGATGGGGCAACAAATGAAATTACCTTTTCGACATAAAAAATAAATTTTATTTTTATATAAATATATGCCTATTGCTAAAAAACTTCTTAAAACTTTAACCGAAAACAAGGTTAAATATGAAATAATCAAACATAAAAAAGTTTTTACCGCTTATGATGCGGCAGCAACCCTAAAAGTTAAGCTCAATACAATTGCCAAAAGTTTATTGGTTAAAATGAACAAGTCTTTGGAGCACGGTCAAAAACCCTACGCCATTGCCATGGTGCCGGCGGATAAAAATATTGATTTAAAAAAGTTGGCCCAGGTTATGACCACCAAAGACACGCGTATTACCAAAGTTGAAATTCCCAAAGAAGCGGTCATGAAAGTACACTTTAAAGTTAAACCCGGTACTATGGGCGCTTTTGGATCTTTGTACAAATTAAATGTTTTTGTAGATAAATCTTTAAAAGGCACAATAATTTTTACCAGCGGCGAATTTACTGAAAGTATAAAAATGGGCGTAGCTGATTTTATAAAATTAGAAAGTGCCAAGACAGGTAATTTTAGTGTGGCAAAGAAAATTAAAAAATCAGTAGTGAAAAAGAAAAAATAGTATGGGTTATAATGTTAAACTAGAAAAATTTGAAGGTCCGTTGGATCTATTGCTTCAACTTATTGAGCAAGCAGATTTAGATATTACCGAATTATCAATTTCCACTGTGGCCGAACAGTTTATGAATTATTTATCTCAGGTGGAGGAAAAGAATTCTGAAGAACTCGCGGATTTTTTAGTGGTGGCAGCCAAACTGTTGTTAATCAAATCTAAAGCCCTCTTGCCGAATGTGGATCTGGAATCTGTAGATGATGGTATTGATCTAGCGCAACAACTTAAAATTTATCGTGAATATTATGAAGCATCGCAAAAAATGGCCGCTATTTTAGCCACCCAACAAACGATGTTTTTTCGTGATAAAATTCCGTTAGATTTAAAAATTATTTTTAATCCACCCAAAAACATCACCACCCAAAAACTTAAAGAAATGTTTTTAGCTGTTTTAAAAGAAATAGAACCCATTGTCAGGTTACCAAGACGCGCACTTTTGCGAGCAATTTCGATTAAAGAAAAAATAGAAAATATTCGTACCAAAATCTTAGCCGGCCTCAGTTTGCGTTTTAAAGAATTGGTTGGTGATTCAAAAAGTAAAACAGAAATCATTGTTACATTTTTGAGTGTTTTGGAGTTAGTTAAACAAAAGACTGTTACAGTCACACAAGAAGAAATGTTTGAAGAAATTATTATTGAAAAAATATGCTAAAAAAACAAATTGAAGCGCTGTTGTTTTTATCCAACAAACCCTTAACTATAAAAAAAATAGCCGATTTGGTTGAGCGCTCCAAAACAGAAGTGGAAACTGTTTTGGAGGTTTTAAAACAAGAATATAATATTGATAGTCGTGGTTTAAAACTTATTTTTAATGCTGATGAAGTACAAATGGCCACCGCGCCCGAAGCGGCTGCCACGGTTGAAAAATTTTTAAAAGAAGAACAAACCGGTGAGATGACTCGTCCACAATTGGAAACCCTGACTATTATTGCTTACCGCGGACCAATTACTAAAATGGAATTGGAACAAATTCGTGGTGTCAATTGTAGTTTAATTTTACGTAATTTAATGATCCGTGGTTTGGTAGCAGAAGCAATTAATAAAAAAATAAAAACCATGGTTTATCAGGTCACCTTAGATTTTGTTCGTCATTTGGGTTTAACTTCCACCACTGAGTTGCCAGATTTTGAGCGTCTATCACAAAGTGAGACATTGTTGGACCTGCTTAATCGAAACGAAAAAGAACCTGCCTCGCAGGCAAGTGATATCAACGACCAAGATGAATTTGAAAATGTGTAGAAATTAATAATAGTTATCGTCCCAAGAGATGCCCAAAGTTGGCATCTTTGTGTTTTTACTTGCCAAAAACAGTAAAATTTTGTAAGATAAAGGCACTAACAAAAATATTTTTTTATGTTTAATTTACCAGACAAAGAATTAGAGATTTTGAAATTTTGGCAGGAAAAAAATATTTTCAAAAAAACTTTATCCAAGCAATCTAGTCAGGGCAGTTTTGTTTTTTATGAAGGTCCGCCGACTGCCAATGGTAAGCCTGGCATTCATCACGTAGAAGCTCGGGCGTTTAAAGATTTGATTCCGCGTTTTAAAACCATGCGTGGTTTTAAGGTGCAAAGAAAGGCCGGTTGGGATACTCATGGCTTGCCAGTCGAATTGGAAGTGGAAAAAAAGCTGGGTTTAAAAAACAAAAAAGAAGTTGAAGAATATGGTATCCAAGAGTTTAATCAACAGTGTAGGGAAAGTGTTTGGCAGTATGTGGAAGAATGGGAAAAAATTACTGAACGGATTGGTTTTTGGGTGGATATGCAAGCAGCTTATGTGACTTATGATAATGATTATGTTGAAACGTTGTGGTGGATTATTAAACAAATTTCAGACAGAGGTTTGATGTATAAAGGTTACAAGGTTGTGCCTCAGTGCCCAAGATGCGGCACAGCTTTGTCTTCTCATGAAGTGGCACAAGGCTATAAAAACATAAAAGAAGAGTCGGTCGTAATTGAGTTTCATTTAATTAAAGATAAAAATACTTCAATTTTAGCCTGGACAACCACACCGTGGACACTGCCTGGTAATGTAGCGTTGGCTGTCGGTGAAAATATTGACTATGTAAAAATAGAAAAAAAAGACGCAGGGGCAGGCGAGTTGGTAAGATTTATTTTAGCTAAGGCTAAAGTTGAAGAAATTTTTGGAGATGAGGAGTATAAAATAGTAGAAGAGTTTAAAGGTAAAGATTTGGTTGGGCTGGAATATGAACCATTGTTTCCGGGAGTAATTACGGAAAAAACAGACAATTATCAAAATGCTTTCAAGGTTTATGCAGCTGATTTTGTTTCCACCGAAGATGGCACGGGTGTGGTGCACACAGCCGTTATGTATGGCGTTGATGATTATGAGTTGGGTGAGAAAATCGGTTTACCAAAAGTGCACACAGTCAATCTTGACGGTACTTTTAATGAATTGGTATCCAAGTGGCAAGGAAAATTTGTAAAAGATGTGCAAGTTGAAATTATTAAAGATTTAGAGGAACGCGGAATTTTGTTTGCTAGCGCACCGCACGCCCATGATTATCCTTTTTGCTGGCGCTGTGATTCGCCATTGATTTATTATGCCAAAGATTCTTGGTTTTTTAAGATGAGTGAATTAAGAGAACAGTTAATTAAAAATAATTCAACCATAAATTGGTTTCCTGAACATATCAAAGAAGGTCGTTTTGGCGAGTGGCTTAAAGAAGCCAAAGATTGGGCTATTTCGCGTGAGCGTTATTGGGGTACACCACTTCCGGTTTGGATATGTAATGGTTGCAGAACACAAAAAGTGGTGGGTAGTTATCAGGAATTAAATGTTTTTAAACCACTTAATAATCATTATTATTTGCTTCGTCATGGCGAGGCCGAAAATAATGTGCAAGATATTCTGTGTGGTCGTTTGGAAAACGATCATTATCATTTAACTGAAAATGGCAAACAAACTATTGAATCTTTAGTACCAGCTTTAAAACAAAGTGGTATAGATGTAATTGTGCATTCGCCATTTTTACGGACCACAGAAACCGCCGCTCTTGTTGCCACCAGTTTAAATTTGCCACCAGAAAAAAGTGATTTGTTGTGGGAAGTACGCATGGGCGAAGCTGAAGGCAAAAGTGATGAGTGGGTAGAAAAAAATATTGGTCCTTCAAAAAAGCGTTTGGAAATTGGCTGGCCGCAAGGTGAAAATATGGAGCAGTTAAAAGCGCGCGTGCGTCAATTTGTGATAGAAATGGAAGAAAAATATGTGGGTAAAAAAATCTTAGTTGTTAGTCATGGTGACACCCTATGTTCTTTTATTAGTTTATTTAATGGAAAAACAGATTTAGAAACTTGGAAAAATAATTATCCAGCCAAAGGTCAGTTAATAGGTTCTTTTGATAAAATGTTTCAAAATCATGAGCAGCCATATTTTGATCCGCACCGTCCGTTTATTGATGAAATTACTTTTCAGTGTGAAAAGTGCGCTGGTGTCATGAAACGTACACCCGAAGTCATGGACTGTTGGTTTGATTCAGGTGCCATGCCCTTGGCTCAGATTCATTATCCTTTTGAGAATAGGCAGAAAATTGATTCTGGAGAGCAATATCCGGCTGAATATATTTCCGAAGCCATTGATCAAACGCGTGGTTGGTTTTATACCTTGTTGGCCATTGCTACCTTATTGGGCAAGGAATCACCTTATAAAAATGTTATTTGTCTGGGGCATTTATTGGACAAAAAGGGTCAAAAAATGTCAAAGCATGTTGGCAATGTCATCAATCCTTGGGAAATGTTTGAAAAATATGGTGCCGATGTCGTCAGATGGTATTTATATACAGTTAATCAGCCGGGTGAACCCAAAAGATTTGATGAATCTTTTTTGAAAGAGTCAGCACGCATGTTTAACACTCTTTTTAACACCTTAACTTTTTATCAAACTTATGTAAATGAAGTTGCCTCAATTGAATTTACAGCATTACAACCCACCAACATTCTGGATCAATGGATCGCCGCTCAACTTAATTTATTAATTAAAGAAGTTTCGCAAAGTTTGGAAAATTATGATATTACTACGGCGGCTAGAAAAATTGAAGAATTTATCAATGAATTATCAATTTGGTATGTGCGTCGTTCACGCGACAGGTTTAAAGGCGACAACCAAGTTGATAAATTACAGTCCATTTATACTTTGGGCAAAGTTTTGTTTGAATTATCAAAATTATTAGCGCCCTTTATCCCATTTTCTGCTGAATACATTTATCAAGAACTAGGTAAAAATTGTGGTGTGCTAAAAGAATCAGTCCATTTAGAAGATTGGCCGATTTGTCATGAAGAATTAATCAATCAGAAAATTTTGGATGAAATGAATACTGTGCGTAAAATTGTTGAATTGGGTTTGGCAAAACGCGCTGAAGCTGGTATAAGGATTCGGCAACCGTTGCAGCAACTGTCAATTTTAAATTTTCAATTTTCAAATGAATATATTGAGTTGATAAAAGACGAGTTAAATATTAAAAGCATCAGCTTTGAAAAAGATGATAGTGGGGAACTAAAAGTAGAACTGGATACTACCTTGACTGATGAACTCAAAGCAGAGGGATTGTTACGTGAGTTGGTGCGTGCCATTAATAATTTACGCAAGGAAATGAAGTTGACCATTCAAGATAGAATACAAATTTTATACCACACTGATGATGAAATTTTAAAATCTGTTTTTGTTAAATATACGACGGAGTTGCAAAAACAAACCTTGGCAGACAATTTAACTTTATCAACTGAAGCTGCGGATAAAATTAAAATCAACACGGCCGAAATTAAAATTAAAATTGTCCAATTATAAAAATTAGCAATGTATTATAATTTGCATACCATAATTTTGAAGCGTCAAGCTTTTCGTGAAGATGATCTGTTGGTGACAGTTTATTCAGCAGAAAAAGGTAAGTTGGTGCTGGCGGCGCGTGGTGGTAAAAAACTTTTAAGTAAACTAGCCGGCCATTTGGAGCCGGTCAGTTTATCTTATCTCAACGTTGTTTCTGGCAAAAGTATTGATCAGTTAACTGGTGCGCAGATGGTTAAAAGTTACATGTCGATAAAAAATAATTTAATTAAAGTCAAATCAGCTGGTTGGTTTTTAAATTTATTGGATAGTTTGACCTTAGAAAATCATCAAGATAAAAATATTTTTAAATTAGTTGAAAAATACTTGGATTTTCTGGAATACACAAAAACAGATTATGCAATAGTACAAACTGCGGCATCGGTTAAACTTTTGCATCTGTTGGGTTTAAACCCAGCTCAAAAACAGGAGACAAATTTAAAACAGCAATTAGAATTTATTGTCAAAAACAAGATGGAAAAAATTATAAAATTTAAAGATAGTTTCAATTTTGATAAAATAAATAATATTTTAAAGTTTGAAATTGAAAACGTTAGTTAAAACTTTGTTTAATAAGTATGTTAAAGAAAATTATTCAATCCAAAAAATCACTTGCCAGAATTTGTATGGTTGAAACTGCCCACGGTACTCTTGAAACACCATTTTTTATGCCTGATGCGACTTATGGTGTGGTAAAACATTTAAGTGTGGAGGAATTGGAGAAAATTAGTGTGCCGGCTATGGTGGTCAACACTTATCATCTTTATTTAAATCCCGGTGTTGACAGAATAAAAAAAATAGGGGGTATACATAAACTAATGGCTTATAAAAAACCACTTTTGTCTGATAGTGGTGGTTTTCAAGTTTTTTCTTTAATTCATAAAAACAATTTTAAAAGTGGAAAAATTTTAGCTGATAAGGTTATTTTTAGTTCGCCTCTTGACGGTTCACGGCATGAATTAACACCAGAAAAATCCATTCAGATTCAGTTTGACTTAGGTACCGACATGGTTGTGTGTCTGGATGACTGTCGGCCGAATGATGTTGATCAACAACAGGCCAGTGCAGCAGTCAAACGCACAGTGGCGTGGGCCAAGTTGTGTAAACAAGAATACGATCGGCAAATAAAAAAACGTCACTTAAAAGGTAAGTTCAGGCCTTTGTTATTTGGTGTGGTGCAGGGTGGAATTTTTCCAACTTTGAGACAAGAATGTGCCACCAGTTTGGCCGCTATTGGTTTTGATGGCTTGGGTTATGGCGCGCGACCAGTTGATGAAAAAGGTATTTTTTTAGCTGATATTTTACGCACCACGGCTGCTAATATTCCAGATAATTATCTTAAATTTGCTTTGGGTGTGGGTACTCCAGAAGATATTCTGCGTTGTGTTAAATTGGGTTGGGACATGTTTGATTGTGTTATTCCGACTCGTGAGGGACGGCACGGACGTCTGTATCAATTTTCAGATCGTCTAAGTAGTAAAGATTTTTATAATGTTTTAAATATTAACGGTGCCCAGTTTAAAAACAATCTAGAACCCATCAATAAAAAAAGTGCCCTTCCGGAATTACAGATTTATTCTAAAGCTTATTTGCATCATTTATTTAAAATTAAAGAACCATTAGCACAACGTCTGGCCACTTTAAACAATTTGGAATTTTACACTAATTTGCTACAGCAAATTAAAACCAATATCCGCAGTTCAAAAATTTAGTCTTTTTTTATTTCTTACACAGTTTGTGGTATAATATTTTTATGATGCGTGAAAATATTGTTACCAACACTTTTAAATTCGTAACCTTTAATGTGGTGGGGGATTTTTTATATTTTCCAATTTGGTGGTATTCAGTTGGTTTACAAGCCAGGTTTAAATTTTTAGTAAAACAAATACGGGCGGCTAACCGTCGTTCAGCTCTTTTGTTGTGGTTAAAAAACATGTTTGTGCCTATGTACGGCTATTATGACCTGACCAGTCGCGCCATCAGTCTGGTGATGCGCTTGGTGTTGTTGGTTTTCAAAATGGCCGTTTTTTTAATTTGGTTTGTTTTTCACTTGTCTGTCTTTTTTATCTATTTTTTATTACCTCCAGCAATTATTTTTATGATTACTCGGAGTTTTTAATTTATGGCTTTTATTGTTTGTAATTTGTGTCAAGGGAAGAAACCGGATTGTCCGCTTTGTCACGGCTGGCTGGCAGCTTTAGTTTTTGATGGCCGTGTTTTTTATTGGCAAAAAAAATTATCTCGTCTTTATATCTACAACCAGCGTCTCTTAAATTTAACCAGAAAAATAATTGATGGTTTAATTTATGTTTTTATTCTGGTTGTTCTAGCGGTAACTTTTTATTTTTTTTACCAGTTTATTTCTGTCGGTGGTGAGGTGTGGGTGTTTTTTACTCAACAAAATATGCTAATGCGAATTTTTTGGCCAGCCTTCTTGGCTGGTTTATATATTTTTTATCGTATGTCCAGTGAAAAAGTGGCTGACGAATTGGTGATTAAAAAATATATTGATTTAAAATTAGAATCTGATTTTGAAAGTTCTGAAATTTGGCAGACAGAAAATTTATTACCTAAAATAAATGTGGGTCAAGCTTTTCAATATCAAACTCTAGTTTTAATTGAACGAGCTTATTTGAATGCTGAAAACTTTGGACAAACTTTAACGCCAGTGCATGTTTTTTATGAATTATTAAAAGATGGTGCGGTAGATGGCTATTTGGCGCGCTTAGGTATTAATGCAAGTGAACTAAAAGAAAGATTAGAAAAAAATTTAACTGGTTTAGAAAAAGGTAGTGGTTTGTCTTTGTCGGTGGTTAAAATATTTTTACGGGCTTACATGGAAGCGTTTTTTAATAATCAGCCAACTGTCACCACAGATGAACTATTAATTGCTTGCGCCAGTGAAGAGGGATTAATTAAAGAATTATTAAATACTCTGGAAATTGATGTTGATAAATTACGTAATGTTGTAGAATGGGCGCGTATTCAAAACCAAATAGCGCGTCACTGGAGTGTCTTACAAGCGCGTGCTTCCCAGAAACCAAAGCACGAAATTAATCGTTCCTATACTGCCGTGGCCTCGCCTTTTTTGGATCAGTTTTCTGAAGATTTAACTCAATTGGCACGTGCAGGAGCCATTGAGCCAACAGTTGGTAAAGAAAAGGAATTAGCTGAGTTGCTCAGTTATTTTAATGCTGGTCGCGATGGGGTGATTTTGGTTGGTGAACGGGGAACTGGTAAGTCTTTTGTGGTTGATAGTTTAGCTGAGTTGATGGCAGCTGAAAATGTGCCAGCTCTTTTTCAGGATAAAAGATTGGTGCGTTTATCAGTGCCGGCTTTAATTGCGGGTGCCAACGAATCGGGGGCCATTGAATTTCGTCTCATCGCTATTTTAAAAGAAGTGGCACGGGCTGGTAATATAATTTTAGTTATTGATAATATTGAAGCCCTGGTTGGTTTGGGCACTGAATCATCAGCCAGTTTGGATTTGGCGCAGGTTTTGGCTGAAGAGCTAGAAAAAGGCTTTTTTTTATTAATCGCTGTTTCCGATCGTGAAAAATATAATCAACATTTACGTGATTCTTTGCTGGGTGGGTTGTTAGCTATGGTTGAAGTTAAAGAGCCGGATCGTAATGCTGCCATTCGTATTTTAGAAACCAAGGCGCCTCTTTTGGAAAATAAATATAAAGTTGTTTTTTCTTACCAAGCTTTGGAAGCGGCCGTGGATTTAGCCACTCAATATATTCACCGTCAATTTTTACCAGTCAAAGCCATTACAGTTATTGAACGCGCGGCTGCTTTAGCCAGACAAAATAAAGGTGCAGGATGCGTTGTTGCTAATGAAGATGTAACAGCTGTCGTGTCTGAAATAACCAAAATACCTTTAGAAAAAACTTCAGTTAAAGAGGCGGGGAAATTACTTAATTTGGAAGCAGAAATTCAGCACAAAATTGTGGGACAAACTGAAGCGGTGGTGGCAGTGGCCGAAGCTTTACGGCGTTCACGCGCTGAGTTGCACCCAGGCAAACGACCGATTGCTTCTTTTTTATTTTTGGGTCCAACCGGTGTTGGTAAAACAGAGGTTGCTCGTGTTTTATCAGAAATATATTTTGGTGGCGTGGAGCATTTTATTCGTCTTGATATGTCTGAATATAGCACGGTTGACGGGGTGGCTATGTTGATTGGTTTTGCTGGATCAACTGCTGGCGGTTATTTAACCGAGCAGGTGGCTGAGAAACCCTTTGCTTTGTTGTTATTGGATGAATTTGAAAAAGCCACTACTGAAGTGCATAATCTTTTTTTGCAGGTAATAGAAGATGGTCGTTTAACTGATTCTGGTGGTGAAACAATTGACTTTACCAACACCATTATTATTGCCACTTCTAATGCGGGTACAGATTTAATTCAGCAGGGCTTACGCGCCGGTCATACCTTGCCAGCCATTAAGCAGGAATTGATAGAAAATAAATTAAATCAATATTTTCGAGCCGAACTTTTAAACCGTTTTGATGGCATTATTATTTTTAAACCCCTGTCAATGCCGGAAGTCTTGGCTATTACTAAATTGTTACTTAATAATTTGACTGAACTTTTGGCCACTCAGGGCATTGCTTTGTTGTATAAAGAAACCGCAGTCCAAGAAATTTCACAAGCTGGTTTTGACCAAACTTTGGGTGCCCGTCCCTTAAGACGAGTAATTCAGGATCAAGTGGAAAATAAAATTGCTAATTTAATTTTAGCTAAAACAGTTGCACGGCGTGATAAAATTATTTTAAATAGTCTGACTGATATTCAAGTTGAAAAGGCACCACCCATACTGGGCTAAAAAAATAGTCTTAATTATTGATTAAACGTATTTAGCCACTCATTTATTGGGTGGTTTTTAAATTTGCCTTATTTTAGCTTTTATTATAAAATTAAAGCATTATGAAACCCCAAAAAGTAATGCCTTCATCAGATAAAATGGAAAAAATAATGTCTCTTTGCAAAAGACGCGGTTTTGTTTTTCCTGGCTCGGAAATCTACGGTGGTTTGCAAGGTTTTTATGATTTTGGCCCCTTGGGTGTAGAAATGAAAAATAATTTAAAAAAACTCTGGTGGCACCAAATGACGCGCGAGCATGAAAATATTGTTGGTATTGATGGCGCGATAATTACTAATCCAAAAATTTGGGAAGCCTCGGGACATCTAAAAAGTTTTACCGATCCTTTGGTGGAATGTAAAAAGTGTCATCATCGTTTTAAAGCTGATGATTTTGAAGTAGAAAAATGTCCAGATTGTTCTGGAGAGCTAACCGCGCCACGGATGTATAACACTTTAGTGCCAACCGAACTGGGAGTGATTGAGGGTGAAAAAACCAAAGCCTATCTTAGGGGTGAAGCCTGCCAGACAATTTATTTAGATTTTAAAAACGTCTTGGATTCTACACGTGGCTTAAAAATTCCTTTTGGCATTTGTCAAATTGGTAAGGCTTTCCGCAATGAAGTTACTCCAGGCAATTTTCTTTTTCGCCAAAGAGAATTTGAGCAATGGGATTTGCAATGGTTTTGTCACCCCAATGATCTGGAAAAATGGTTTGAGTATTGGAAAAATGAGAGAATGAATTGGTATAAATCAATTTTTACTCATCCAGAAAATTTAGGTTTTTATCAGCATGAAAAATTAGCGCACTATGCTAAAAAGGCTTTTGATATAGAATATACAGCTTCACCAATTGGCAAAGAAATGGAAGGTATTCATTGGAGAGGGGATTGGGATCTTTCTAATCATGCAAAATTTTCTGGTCAAGATTTAAATTATCTTGATGCAGAAACAAATGAAAAATTTATTCCCAATATCATAGAAACTTCGGGTGGTGTTGATCGAACCTTTCTTTTTTTAATGCTGGATGCTTATATTGAAGAACCTGACAGAGTTGTTTTAAAATTAAATCCACAGATTGCGCCCCATAAAGCTGCTGTCTTTCCTTTATTAGCCAATAAACCACAGTTGGTTGCTTTGGCCAAAGAAATATATAACAACTTAAAAAAAGAATTTAGTGTCGCCTGGGACGAACGTGGCAACATTGGTAAAAGATACTATTCTCAAGATGAAATTGGCACACCATTTTGTGTGACTGTGGATTTTGAAAGCTTAGAAGACAAGATGGTCACTATTCGCAATCGTGACACTATGCAGCAGGAAAGAATTGAAATTGATGAATTAAAAAACTACTTATTTAATAGTTTAAAATCTTAATTATGCACCAGCCCGATGCTTTTGGTTTTTTAAAAGGCAAACTTGTGTCCAGTCGTATTTATCCAGAATTTTTTCCTTTCAATAAAGAAGATCGGGTGGTTAATATTGGTTGTGGCCAGGGCCCGCAGGCCATTGCTTATGCTGGCCAATATAAAGAAATGGTAGGAGTTGATCTGGATGAAAAAAGGCTAGAAAAATCACACGAAGCCATGCGTATGTATGGGGTGAATAATTATAAAACAGTTTGTAGTAATGTGGAAGCCATACCTTTGTCCGATCAAAGTTTTGATAAAGCTATTGCCATAGATATTGTGGAACATGTACAAAATCCGCAAAAACTTTGTTTGGAAGCCAATCGATTATTAAAACCAACTGGCGAATTCTTAATTACTTTTCCAACTATGCACGATAAATTTACCGATTTTGTTTCTAAGATTGGGCATATTTTGGGGAGAAAAAGTAAAACAATTAAATCTACCACCTGGAATCCAGACGAACACAATCAATTTCATTCGCCCAAAGAATGGATTGCTATTGTTGAGGGCTGTGGTTTTAAATTGAGTAAATCACGCGCCAGCACACTGTTTCCTCCTTTGCATCTGTATGGTATCCCCAGGTTTTGGTACAGTAATAATTTTATCCACGAGATTGATAGTTTTTTCTGCCAATTGTCGGGTTTAAAAAATTATGGTCAAGCATTGGTTTGTGTGTTTAGAAAACAATAAATTTTATGCAAAAATATACTTTAAAAAATGGTACACGAATTATATTAACTCCGCTTAGAGGTACAGAGGCGGTGACGATTTTGGTTTTATACAGTGTGGGTTCACGCCATGAAACTGAAGACATTGCCGGTATATCGCATTTTTTGGAGCATATGATGTTTAAGGGGACCACTAAAAGACCTGACACCTTGGCCCTGTCCAAAGAATTGGATCAAGTTGGTGCGCAGTTTAATGCTTATACTTCAATGGATAATACCGGTTATTGGATTAAAGTTAATAGCGAACACATAAACTTGGGTTTGGACATGCTTTCTGATATGCTACATAATTCTAAACTGGATAAAGAGGAAATAGACCGAGAAAAGGGCACTATTATTGAAGAGATAAATATGTACGAAGATACTCCCAAGATGAACATTGAAAATTTAATCATGGAAATTCTATTCAAAGGCAATAGTCTGGCTAGAAATGTAGCTGGTTCTAAAAAAACAGTTTCTAAAACCACTCGTGAAAACATGCTAAAATATTGGCAAAAAAACTATACACCAAAAAATTGTGTTATTAGCATTGCTGGTAAAATAAATATTAATCAGGTTAAAAAAGACATAGAAAAAAAATTTGGAGATGAAGTTTTTAATAATAAAAAGAATAGTTTTGAAAAATTTAAAGAGTTTCAAACTCAACCACAAATCAAATTGCAATACAAGAAAACAGAACAAGTGCATTTGTCATTTGGTTTCACTGGGCCAAAATTAGCTGATAAGGATTTAATGGCTGTGCAGCTTTTAGGAGTTATTTTAGGTGGTTCCATGAGTTCTAGGTTATTTATTAATATTCGCGAACGCCATGGACTTTGTTATTATATCCGTGCTAGCCATGATGCTACGCAAGACACTGGTATGTTTAATATTTCAGCTGGTTTGGATAAAAAAAGAATTTTTAAAGCCATCGAGTTAATTTTAGAAGAAGTAAGAAAAATTAAAAATCAAGGTATCACTATTGAGGAATTAAAAAAAGCCCAAGAATTTTTAAAAGGCCATTTAATTTTGGGAATGGAAGATTCCTCCAGCGTGGCGGATTGGTATGGCCGGCAGGAATTAATGTTGGGTAAAATCAAAACGCCAACAGAAAAAATCAAATTAATTATGTCTGTTAAAAAAACCGCTCTTGACGCTGTGGCTAAGAAAATTTTTCAAACCAATAAATTAAATTTGGCTTTAATTGGTCCATTTAAAAATGCACAAGAATTTTTAAAAATAATTAAAATTTAATTTACATAAAAATAATTTTATGCTTGCAACTAAAAACACAAATTCAATTTCTTACGCTTCAATTTTTAAGGTCGTTATAGTAATTTTAGGCTTGGCATTTTTATACGTCATTCGTGACGTGGTTGGTTTATTATTTGTGGCTGTGGTGGTGGCTGCGGCTTTGGATCCTTTTGTAGATTATTTACATAAAAAAAAGATTCCTCGCGCGGTTTCCATTTTGGCAATCTATTTAATTTTATTTGGTATAGTTAGTTTAATGATTGTTTCTTTGGTGCCAGCAGTTTCTGAACAGGCCGGGCAGCTAGCCAGTAATTTACCGGATTATTATGAACGCATTGCATTGGGTTTTAATCGCTTAGGTGATGGCCAACAAAATGTGCCAGCCACCCTGCCGCAGGCTCTCTCGGGCTTAAGTTCTAATTTGGCTGGAGCCACCAGCGGTGTTTTTTCCACCATTACTGGTATTTTTGGTGGATTGGTTTCCTTGGTTTCTTTTTTGGTGATTGTTTTTTATCTTATGGTTCAAGAAAATGGGGTTAAATATTTTTTACAGTTTTTAGTTCCTTTAAAAAAACGCGCGGAGATTATGCATTTAATTGATAAAATTCAGACTAAATTAGGTTTTTGGTTAAGAGGACAATTAATACTTTGTCTTTTAGTGGGGTTAATGGTTTATCTTTTATTATTGATCATGGGTGTCAAGTACGCTTTGTTGTTGGGTTTGATTGCTGCCATTACTGAGATTATACCTTATGTCGGTCCAATTATTGGTGCTGTGCCAGGTATTTTTATTGCTTTTTCTGATTCATTTACCAAAGTTTTGATGGTGGCTCTGGTTTATTTAATTGTTCAACAAGTTGAAAATAGTTTGTTGGTGCCAAAAATTATGCAAAAATCAGTTGGTTTAAATCCAGTGGTGGTAATGGTGGCCATTTTAGTGGGTGGTTCGTTGGGTGGTGTGGTCGGTGCGCTTTTGGCTGTGCCGGTTGCTGCCATTATTGATGTGGTGGTTGAAGATAATTTTCCACGCTATAAAGACATTTTGGAGGATACTACAGGTGAAAACAAAAATGAAGAATAATAAAGCGCAAAAATTATGTTATATATCGTTGCCACACCCATTGGAAACTTAGAAGACATTACCCTGCGCGCTTTGCGTATTTTAAAAGAAGTTGATTATATTTTATGTGAAGATACACGCGTTTCCAAAAAACTTCTGGATCATTATGAAATAACCAATAAAAAATTAATCAGTTATCATCACCATAGTACTGAGCAAAAAATTCAGGAAATTATTGAGTTAATAAAAAATAATGAGGTGGCTTTAATTACTGATGCTGGCACACCCGGCATTTCTGATCCGGGCAATATATTGATTAATAAAATTGTGCAAACAGATTATAATCTGCCCATTGTACCCATTCCAGGCGCTAGCGCTGTCATTGCGGCTTTATCCATTTCCGGCTTGCCAACTGATAAGTTTATTTTTAAAGGTTTTGTGCCGCATAAAAAGGGTAGAGAAACTTTTATGCGTCAGGTCTTAGAATCAAAAGAAACAATTGTATTTTATGAGTCGTGTCATAGAATTTTAAAATGTTTAGAACAAATTGAAGTATTGGGTCGTGATACAATTAAACCAATTCGTTTGGTTGTCTGTCGCGAACTAACAAAAAAATTTGAAACCATTTATCGAGGGCAAGCTAATGAAGTTTTAGAACAAATAAAAAAGGAATTTAAAAATAATCAACCCAAAGGTGAATTCGTGATTGTTATAAATTAAATTATGAGAAATAAATATTACATCACTACAACTCTGCCCTATGTCAATGCCGAACCGCATATTGGTTTTGCTTTAGAAATTATTCAAGCTGATGCTTTAGCACGTTGGCATCGCCTACAAGGCGATAAAGTATTTTTTAATACTGGCACAGATGAACATGGCTTAAAAATTTATAGAAAAGCATTGGAACTTGGAATTGATCCTCAAAAATATTGCGATGAATATGCAGCTAAATTTGACAGCTTAAAATCAGCTTTAAATTTAAGTTATAACAATTTTGTGCGCACTACAGATGCCGAACACATAAAAGCAGTCCAAGAATTTTGGCAGCGTTGCGAGAAAAATGGTGATATTTATAAAAAAAATTATAGTGTGAAATATTGTGTGGGTTGTGAGCTAGAAAAAACAGAATCAGAATTAGTTGATAATAAATGCCCGGTGCATCCCAACTTAGAATTAGAATTAATTGCTGAAGAAAATTATTTTTTTCGTTTTTCTAAATATCAACAAGCCCTCTTAGAATTATATGAAAAAAATTCAGAATTTGTTGTGCCTGCTCATCGTTTGCATGAAATAAAAAATTTTGTGATGAGCGGTTTAGAAGATTTTAGTATTTCTCGTCTGAAAGAAAAAATGCCTTGGGGTGTAAGTGTGCCTGGTGACGAGACTCAAGTCATGTATGTTTGGTTTGATGCTTTAGTTAATTATATTTCTTGTTTGGGTTGGCCAGAGAATCTAGATAATTTTAATAATTTTTGGCCAGGGGTACAGGTAGCTGGTAAAGATAATTTGCGCCAGCAAACTGCTATGTGGCAGGCTATGTTGATGTCGGCGGGTTTAGCAAATTCCAAACAAATTTTTATTCATGGTTTTATAACTGCGGGTGGTGAAAAAATGAGTAAATCTCTTGGCAATGTGGTTAATCCTTTTGAATTATTAAAAAAATTTGGTACTGATGCACTGCGTTATTATTTGCTGGCTAAAATTTCCCCAGTCGAAGATGGTGATTATACTGAAGAGAAATTTAAAGAAGCTTATACTGCTGATTTGTGTAATGGTCTTGGCAATCTTGTCTCCCGCGTTTCTAATTTGATTGATAAAAACAATTTATCACTCAAATTGGATGCCAATAGTGACGGAGAGTTAAAAAATAAATTTGATCAAAAATTATCAGAATATAAATTCAATGAAGCCTTAGAAATTCTTTGGGCCAAACTCCGCGCCTGTGACGAAACTATCACTAGAACCGAGCCATGGAAAATCAAAGATACGTCAGAATTAAAGAAAATTCTAGAACCAATTGCCCAAGATATTCTCAATGTGGCAATCCTACTCGGACCTTTTATGCCAACAACTGCGGAAAAAATAATCAAAACCTTTACTGCCGAGAAAATTATCAAAAGCGAACCATTATTTCCAAGAGTATAAATTTATTTTTAAAAATATTTTCCATTTTTATGGAAACAAAATTTATGAAAAAAATATTTTTTTTATTTTTATTAATTTGTTTTTTGATTACGCCGATTATTGTTAAAGCTGACAATTTATATGATTTTGTTATCACAGATATCACCCTAGAAGGAGCCGATGAGCTTTGGGTCTATTTTCAAAATACTGGCAGTAACACCGCCTTTGGCAAACTGTCAATCGAAATAATTGATCTAGACACTAATGAATCATATTATCAAGAAAACGAACAAATGTATTGGACTAATACAGCTTATAAATTTTATCTTGGAGTTCTTAAAAACAGCAATCGCAGTAGTTATCGCTTGCAAGCTATAATAGACCCGCATAATTTTTTTAGCGAATCTAATGAAAATAATAATTCAGTAATAAAAAAATTTTATAAACCAGTGCCTGTTTGCACTGAAGACGATAGTGGTAGAAATTATAGTCAAGCTGGCAGTGCCAACGGAGTTGCTGAATGGGGCAAGGATTTACCCGTATCAAATTTTAATGATAGTTGTCTCTCCGGTATCAAATTAAATGAATTTTTTTGCGGCACAGACAAATATGTCTACCAAGAAAGTTATGATTGTCCAAATGGTTGCTCTAACGGCGTTTGTCTTGATAAGAATAAAGAAACTGATCTTGCTATTCAAAATATACAGTCAATAGATTTGAGAAAAACTGGTGGTCAATTTGACTGGCAGGTTAAGTTTTCAGCCATTAATTTGGGTGAAGCAACACCCGGAACATCTTTTAAAATAATTGGTAAAAATTTAACCAATGGACAAATTTTGGGTGAAACAACCCCAGATTCTGGAGAGTTCAAGTCAAACTTTTTACTTTCTTCGCCTGGTTATTATTTTGAAGGAAGAATTGGTCAGGAATTTATTTATGGCATAAATAATATAGAAATTTGTATCGATGCCAATAACATAATTACAGAAAGCAATGAAAATAATAATTGTCTTATTAAGCAAGTAGATTTTACACAATATAATATTGATAAAATATTTGCTAAAAGATTAGCTGGTCGACTTTTGCTTCAGGTACAAAAAGGCGGAGCTATCTGGTATATAGATACTAAAAATTATCAAAGACATTCTGTAACTTGGCAAAATGCCCTTTCGTTATTTCAAAAGTTTGCTGTGGGTATTAGTGATGAAAATTTATTAAAGATTCCGGCCGATATTTCCAGTATTAATCCTCTCTTGGATACTGATTGGGACGGATTTAATGATATTACAGAACTAAAAAATGGATATAGTCCCTACACATCTGGCCCAGGTATTGATAAATTTAAAACTAATAAAATTTTCGCCAATAAATTTAAAGGAAAATTTTTATTGCAAGTTAATCAAGGTGGAGCAATTTGGTATGTTGATTTTAAAGGTGTTAGACATAATATTCGTTGGAACAGTTTAGTCGACATTTTTACTAAGTTAGCTTTAGGTATTACTGATGCTGATTTAGAAAAAATAGAAGTAGCCCCATAATTTTATAATTTTTTAAAATATGACCCTCACTATTTTAGATTTTGTTTTAGTAATAATTTTAGTCGCTTTTGGCGCGGGTGGATTTGCTTTTGGTTTAATCCATGCCCTGGGGGCTTTGGTTGGCACAGTTGTAGGTGCGGTGGCAGCGACTAATTATTTTGAACTCATTTCTGGCATGATTGGTTTACCCTTTGGGATGAATCCAAATCTGGTGAAAGTTGTTAGTTTTGTTTTAATTTTTATTGTTGTCAGTCGTTTGGTGGGTTTGGTTTTCTATCTGTTAAATAAATTTTTTAATGTTTTAACCATCATCCCGTTTTTAAAAACTATTAATCGTTTAAGTGGAGCAGTTTTGGGTTTAATTGAGGGTGGTTTAGTATTAGGTGTTTTGCTAGTTTTTGCAGTTAAGTTTCCATTTGCTGGCTTTTTGGAGCACATAATTTCTTCTTCAAATGTTGCTAAATTTTTATATACTTGTGGGCAAACGCTCTTGCCATTGTTGCCAGACTTTTTTAGACAGGCTAAGGATATTATTAAAATATGAAATTAATTGATTCACACACTCATTTAAATTTTCCAGATTTTAAAGATAATTATCAGGAAATTATCGCCGATTGCTTAAAAAAAGGAATCGGCATTGTTAACATTGGTGCCGATTTTGAAAGCTCTAAAAGAGCGGTAGATATTGCTAATGAATATTTTACTCAATCCATATATGCTTCTATTGGTATGCATCCCGAAAGTATGAATGAAAAGTTTGTTGCTGAAAAATTTAAAAATTTGATTAATAATAAGGTGGTGGCAGTGGGCGAGATTGGTTTAGAATATTTTTTTAATAATGACCAAAAGCTAAAAGAAAAGCAGAAAGAATTATTTAAGCAACAATTAGAATTTGCTATAGAAAACAATTTGCCAGTAATTTTGCACGCGCGTGGCAGCAAAGATAATCCCGATGATGCTTATTTAGATATTTTGGCCATCATCAGTCAGTTACGAATCAATGGTGTTGTGCATTGCTTTGGTGCTAATTTAGAAATTGCGCAAAAATTTTTAGACTTGGATTTTTATCTTGGTTTTACCGGCATCATTACCTTTAAAAACAAATCAGTGGAAAGTTTAAGAGAAGTCGTAAAATTTTGCCCTTCAAATAAAATTTTGGTGGAAACCGATGCACCATGGCTCACGCCCGAGCCGCATCGTGGGGAACAAAATTTGCCGCAATATGTAGAATTGATAGCGCAAAAAGTTGCTGCATTAAAGGGTCTGACCACGGAAGAAGTCTATCAAACAAGCGTTGAAAATTGGCAGCAACTATTTAAAAAATAATATGAGCTATAAATATTGGCAGAAAACAAACTTAGAGAACTCAGACACCAAAAATATTATAGAAAAATATAATGCTGGTTTTGTGTTAACCAGAATTAAAAATGAAATGCATCAAATTAAAAGTTTGCGTCTTGATTTAAAACAATTTTCTTTATCCTCTGAAAACCGGCGTATTTTACGAAAAAGTGAAGATCTTCAGATAAAAGTACTAGAATTACCGTTTGATATGAAAAAATACGATTGGCACATTCATGCTGTCGGCTCAGAATTTTATCGCACCCGTTTTGGTGCTCACATCTTTAGTGCTAATAAAATTAAAGAACTTATTACTGATCCATTAAGATCAAATTTTAATCGTCTGGTTGTTTTGCAAGATAAAAAAAACAACCATTCAATCGGTTGGTGCATTGGTTTTGAAGCCGCGGATTTGTTTCATTATAGTTATCCTTTTTACGATCTGGAATATTTTCAACAAGGTACTGGTATGACCATGCTGTTAAAAACAGCTTTGTGGGCCAGAGATAAAAACATCAGCCAGTTTTATTTGGGTTCAATCTGGGACGAAAAAGCCAAATATAAACTACAGCTTCAACCAGCTTATTTTTTTGATGGTGAATCTTGGCAGACGACAAAAAATCTAAAATTTTGAGAGTTATTTGTCGTTTTCTACTAACTTAACGTTGGCAGTGTCACCATCAATTTCGGTTACCATTACGGTCATACCACATTCTGGGCAATCTAAAAAGGTACCCACAGACGTTTCTTCCAACTCATTTGATGTGTTGCATTCGGGGCAAGAATAATGCATAGATGTTTTTTTAATGATAAATATTTTTTACATTTTAATTTTAATTGTTTACTTTAAACATGTCAAATCATATTTTTAAACCATTGTCATTGTCAAAAAAAATTAATCAAGAAATTTATTTGGCCAATGAAACCATAAATCCGACTGGTTCACATAAAGATAGATCATTTTCGGTTTGGATTAATAAAGAGGTGGCCAGTGGGGCTGAGGGTTTTGTCATTTCTTCCTCCGGTAATGCCGCTGCTGCTGCTGCTTATTGGTGTAATAAATTTAAGCGGCCGTTGGAAATTTTTGTTTCTGAAAAAATTAAAAAAGAAAAATTGCGTAAAATCGTATCTTTCTGTCACCCGAGGATTCATCAGTCAGTTAAACAGACGCATCAAAATTTGGGTATTATAAAAATTCATTTAGTAAAAAAACCAATTTTTGAAGCTTTTCAGTTAGCCAAAAAAAGTGGTTTTGTTTTTTTACGAGCTTCAATCTCACCCCAAGCACTTGTGGGTTATCAATCTTTAGCCGAAGAAATAGATATTACCATACCCAATTTGGGCTCAATTTTTATTCCGGCCTCATCCGGTACTTTAGTGGTTGGTCTTTATCAATATCTCAAATCTAAGCCACAATTTCATGTAGTTCAGACGACCATGGTTAATACTTTAGTCAAAGATTTTGATCAAAACTATACTTTGGAGAGTATGTCCACAGCTGATGCTGTTGTGGATGTGGTGGGACATCGCAAACCAGAGGTGGTTGAGATAATTAAAAACAGTCATGGGTTTGGTTGGACAATTTCTAATCAAGAGTTAAAATTAGCTCAAGATGAGTTAAAGCCAATGAACATCAATTGCTCTGCTACTTCTGCTTTGGGTCTGGCCGGCTTGTTGAAAGCAAAACAGAAAAAATTTAAAACACAAGAGCCGATACTGATTATTATCACTTAATTTTTTTATGAAGATAGCTTTTGTTAGTAATGATTTGGAAAAAGTATCTTACTGCATGGAATCTATCGCTGGTGCCAGACTGTTAACTTCTACTGACCAAAAAGATAAATCATGGCCTAAAAAATGGTCAGTTACTTTTTTTCACATCCATAAAAATTTTAACACACTTGGTTTGTTAACTAATCCACGTTTTAAAGATTTTATTTTTGAAAATAGTCTCTTTTTTTTATCGGTTTTTAAAAATAGTTATTTAATAGAATTGATAGCCCAAAAAAACAACCTTAAGCTTTTAAATCCACCCAGTTTTTTAATTGAGAAGATTGAAGGTAAAATTTCCCAGGTATTCTTTTTTGAAAAATTAAAAAACTATTTTCCTCAGTTTATTATTTTTACGCCAGAAAGTTGCACTTTTGAAGATTTAGTTAAGATATTAGGCAATAAGATTGTTGCTCAATTTAACACCAGTCATTCTGGCGAGGGTACTTTTCTTTTAGATTCAACTTTGTGGCAAGTTTGGTGTCAGAAGTTTCCTAAACGTCCAATTCGTTTAAGTCGTTTTATCCAAGGCGAAAATCTAACCCTCAATTTATTAGTTTTACCTCAGGGTGTTTTGAGTGGACAACTAAGCTTACAACTCACTGGTTTAGAAAGTCTAACTGATCAAAAATTTGCCACTGTCGGAAATTCATGGATTGATTTTGATAGTGAAATTTTGCAACAGGCTAAGTTTATAGGCACTGAGGTGGGAGGTATCTTACGAGAAAATAATTTTTTTGGCTCGGCTGGTCTCGATTTTGTTTATGATAAAAATACTCGCCAGCTTTATTTGATAGAGGTCAATGCGCGTCAGACGGCTTCTTTTAATTTAGAAAACTGGTTGGTTAAATTAGCCGGAGGTCGACCAATATTTGATGTTCTAATTAATTATTGGCAAGGAAAAATTCTGGATCGATCAGCGGAAAATTTTACCAAAATTTCTGGTGGTCAAATTGTTTGGCGTGCCAGCCAAGACTGTTGGGGCATTTTACATCAAATTCCAGCCACTGGAATTTATGTAATTAAAGACCACAGAGTAATTTATCAAGAAAAACGTATAATTTTAAAAAATTCACATGAATTTTTAATTTTTACTAAACCTATCAGTAGGTCAATAGCCGTGGGTGAAGAAATTTTAAAAATACAAACCGGTGACAACTTTTTGTCTCACCGCAATGAGTTATTACCGGATGTTAGCCTTTTAATGGCTTGGTTGAAAAAAGAAACCAAATTTGGTAAAATAAAATAAATCTTTATTATTTTTTTATGACTACTTTTGAAATAATTTTAATTATTGTTTGTTTAGGCGGTTTTAGTGCTGTGTTGTGGTTAATATCACGTAAGAGTGGACGTGATATTTTACAAGAGCAGCAACTCAGATCAGTTAATGATGAAATGGTAAAAATTAAAGATGAAATGAAAAGTAGTTTAGAGAATAATCTAAGTTTTTTGCAAAAACAATCTTTTGCTACTGCTGATATGATGCAAAAGCAGTCCAGTGAAACAGCCAAAATAGTGCAAGATGTAACTTCTAAATTAGAAAAATTAGAAGCCACCAACAAACAAGTTGTTGATTTTACTGGTCAATTGCAGAATTTAGAAAAGGTTTTGACTAACTCAAAAAATCGTGGTTCTTTGGGTGAGGCGAGTTTGGAATTAATTTTAAGTAATATTTTACCGCCTCAGACCTATACAATGCAGTATCGTTTTGAAAATGGTGAAGTGGTTGATGCTGTAATCAAGATTAAAGATAAAATATTATCAGTGGATGCTAAATTTTCTTTAGAAAATTATCGACGCATTATGTCCGAAAAGGACGCGGATGAAAAGAAAAGGTTAGAACTGGTTTTTCGCAATGATTTAAAAAAGAGAATTGATGAAACATCTAAGTATATTCGGCCGAGCGAAAATACATTAGATTTTGCTTTTATGTTTATCCCAGCTGAAGGTATTTATTATGATTTGTTGATTAACGAGGTTGGGGCGGTCAAGGTTGATACTGGGGGATTGATTGATTATGCTTTTCGGGAAAAGAAAGTCATTATTGTTTCGCCTACCACCTTTGCAGCCTATTTGCAGACAGTTTTGCAGGGGTTACGAGCTTTACAAATTGAAGAATCAGCCAAAGAAATTCGTAAACGCGTGGAAGATTTAGGTAAACATCTTATAAACTTTGATGATTTTATGAAAAAACTGGGTAATAATTTGGGTACCACTGTCAATATGTACAACAGTGCCTATAAAGAACTAAATAAAATTGACAAAGATGTGGTGAAAATAACAGAAGGGGAGAAAAAAATTGAACCACTGGTGTTGGATAAACCACACAACGAATAAAAATTATATATTTGACGCCAACACAAAATTAGTATAAAATATAAAAGAAGCACCTAAAGTTATTATATTTTTATAAAAACTTCTTTTTTGGAGCTTTTATTTTTTGCATAAAATAAAAAAACATGCCAAATAATTATCAAAAAAATATTGCTGCTTTGGGTCTGGTCTGGGAGTTACTTTACAATTTGGCCATACCTGTAGTGGTTTTTACGCTTGTAGGTAATTATTTAGACAAAAAACTGGGCTATAGTTTTTTATTTATTTTGATTGGTGGTGTTTTGGGTATCGGACTGGCCATTTTTATTGTCTATAAAAAATCAGCTAGTTTAAAAAAGCGTTTTTATCCCAAAGGAAAATAATTTAATTTTATGCATTTAAGTTTAGCCGCTGAACCAATTTTTTATCTTATCGGTTTTCCGATCACTAATTCTATTATTAATACATGGTTGGCACTTATTTTTTTCTTTGGTGTTGGTCTAACCTTAAAAATTAAAGGTATAAAAAAGATACCTTCTGGTCTGCAAAATTTTTTAGAGTTTGTTTTAGAGGCTATCTTAAAATATGTTGATAGTGTAACGCATGATCGTAAAAAGTCAGAAAAATTTTTGCCCATTGTTGCAAGCTTGTTTTTATTCATTTTAATTTTAAACTGGATGGGGCAACTTCCCGGTACCGGTTCTGTTGGTTGGTGGGAACACAAAGAGGGGATAAAAATTTTAGTGCCTTTCTTGCGACCAGGTACCAGCGATCTTAACACTACTTTGGCTCTAGCAATTTTTGCTGTGATAAGTACACATATTTTTGGTATCATTTCTATTGGGTTTTTAAAGCACTTTAATAAATATTTACATTTTGGTGGTCTTTTTAAAGCTATCAAAACATTGAATCCTCTAAAAATTTTTACCGCTATCATTAATTTTTTTATTGGAATTATCGAATTATTTTCAGAGGTTGCTAAAACAGTTTCTTTATCTTTGAGGTTGTTTGGTAATGTTTTTGCTGGTGAGGTATTGTTGACAGTTATGGCTTCTTTGGTTGCTTACGTAATTCCTTTACCTTTTATGTTTTTGGAGCTTTTGGTTGGTTTGGTTCAGGCGACTATTTTTGCTATGTTGACGTTGGTTTTTATGCAGGTAGCTACCGTGGAAGCACACTAATTTTTTTTTATTAAATTATTAATAGGACATAAAATATTTTTGGCGTTATTGGCCGTTTCGCCTCGGCCTGTCCTAAAGAAGGTTAATTATGGATGCAGAAATGATAAAAATTGTGGCTAAAAGTTTAACCATGGCTTTGGGTGGTATTTTCCCAGCTCTAGCTATTGGTAAGATTGTTTCTAAGGCCATGGAAGCCATCGGGCGTAACCCAGAGGCTGGGGATAAACTTTTTGTGCCCATGCTTTTGGGAGCTGCTTTTTCTGAAGCCATTGCTATTTATGCTTTGGTGGTGGTGTTTACTTTATAATTTTTTAAAACCTGCTTTTTAGGCAGGCAAGGAGTTATAAAAATATTTTATGATTCTTTGTTTGTTTATTAAATTTTAAAACCATGTCTTTATTTTTTATCAATACAGTTTGGGCAGCCACAGAAGCTGTCGCAGAAAACCCAGTTACTCAGCAGGGTTTGCTAAGTGTTTTGGGTATTGATTGGAAACTTTTAATTGCTCAAATTATAAACTTTACTATTGTGTTGTTGGTTTTATGGCGGTGGGTTTATAAGCCTTTGATTAAGGTTTTATCAGAACGGACAAAAAAAATAGATGCCAGCTTAAAAAATGCTGGTGAAATTGAAACTCGTTTAACGCAGGTTAAGGTTGAACAAGAAAAAATTTTAATCGCCGCCAGGCAAGAAGCCGTTATTATTATTGAAGAGGCACAAAAAAATGCAATAATTGAGCAGCAAAAAATCGCGGTTGAAACTAAAGAGCAGATTGAAAAGCAGTTGACTGTGGCTAAAGATAAATTAAAACAAGAAAAAGAGCAGGTTTTATTGGATATAAAAAAAGTTGCTGCCGATTTGATTGAAGCTGGGGTGGCTAAAATTTTAGCTGAAAAAATTAACATCAAGGCTGATAAAAAAATAATCAGAAATAATTTAGATATAAGTTAGTTAATTTTATGTATAGTCAATTGGCTTACGCCCAACTGCTTTATTGGTTATCTCAACATGAATTCAGTGCTAAAATTGCAATTGAAAAGTTTCTCTTATTTTTAAAAGTCAATAATGATGAAAATCGTTTGGCTGGTATTGTTAATTTTTTTGAACATAACTATCAAGCACTTTCCGGTGTGGCAGAAGTGCGGGTGGTATCGGCCAGTAAATTAGATAAAGAAACCATGACTTATGTTAAAAAATATTTACATCAGGTAGTGCCAGACGCTAAAGATATAACTTTGCAATCAGAAATAGATAGCGGTCTTTTGGGTGGAGTAAAAATTTTATATGGTGATACTTTATTGGATTTAACAGTTAAAAAACAATTAACTAATTTAAAAAATAGTTTGTTAAATATATGAAAATAAATAAAGAAGAAATTTTGGCAGAACTGAAAGCGCAAATTGACGTTTTTCAAAATACTTTCAAACAAGAACATGTTGGGCGTGTGGCAGAAGTTGGTGACGGTATAGTCAAAATTGTTGGTTTGGATGCTATAAAGATGTCAGAAATGGTGGAGTTTAAAAAAGACGAACAAGTTATTGTTTCAGGGGTGGCTTTGAATTTATTAACCGATGGCGTGGGAGTTATTGTTTTAGGTGATAGTAATTTAATTAAAGAAGGCGATTTGGCTTATGCGACAGGAAAAATTTTGTCTGTACCGGTTGGTAATGAACTTTTGGGTCGTGTGGTTAATTCTTTAGGCGAACCGCTTGATGGTCAAGGATCAATAAAAGCAGCAGCCAATTATCCAGTGGAAAAAATTGCACCGGGAGTAATTACTCGTGAATCAGTCAAAAACCCATTACAAACTGGTATTAAGGCCATTGATTCAGTTATTCCCATCGGTCGTGGTCAACGCGAGTTAATTATTGGTGATCGTCAAACCGGCAAGACTGCAATTGCTATTGATACTATTATTAATCAAAAAGATACTGATGTCATCCCAATTTATGTGGCCATTGGTCAAAAAGAATCAAAGGTGGCCAAAATTATTGTTGAATTAAAGAAACACAAAGTGATGGATAAAACTATTGTGGTGTTAGCTGGTGCTTCTGATCCAGCTGCTTTGTCTTATATTGCGCCCTATGCTGGTTGTGCTATGGCAGAATATTTTATGGATCAGGGTAAGGATGTTTTAATTATTTATGATGATTTATCTAAACATGCCTGGGCTTACCGTGAAATATCTTTGCTTTTGCGTCGTCCACCGGGTCGCGAAGCTTATCCGGGTGACATTTTTTATTTACACTCAAGGCTGTTGGAAAGATCAGCCAAACTTAGTGCAGATTTTGGGGGTGGTTCCATTACAGCCCTACCGATCATTGAAACTCAGGCTGGCGATGTCTCAGCTTATATTCCGACTAATGTTATTTCCATTACTGACGGTCAGATCTATTTAGAGGCAGATTTATTTTATCAAGGCGTCCGACCAGCTTTAAATGTTGGTTTATCGGTTTCCCGTGTTGGTTCAGCCGCACAAATTAAAGCCATGAAAAAAGTAGCTGGTAAATTACGCATTGATTTGGCACAGTTTAGAGAATTGGAAGCTTTTGCTCAATTTAGTTCTGATCTGGATGCAGAAACAAAAAAAAGATTGGAGCTTGGCAAACGTCTGTCAGAATTATTAAAACAGGATCAATATGAACCTATGCCGGTCACAGAACAGGTGGCGGTTTTGTATGCGGCAGTTAATGGTTTGTTAAATGAAGTGCCGCTTGAAAAAATTAAACTTTGGGAAAAAGGTTTTATTAATTATTTAAAAATTCATGGCCAACAAATTTTAATTGATTTAATTGAACCAAACGGCTTAACACCAGAACTGGAAGCAAAACTAAAACAAACCGTGATTGAGTATAGTCAGAGTTTTAAATCTTAAATTTAAAATTATGCCTCAGGCAACCAGAGAAATAAAAAGAAGGCTAAAAAGCATTAAGAGTACTGCTAAAATTACTAAAGCTATGGAATTAGTTTCAGCAGTCAAGATGCGCAAAGCAGTTGATCATATGCAAAAGAGTCGTATTTATTCTACTGCGGCTTGGCAAATTGTATCTGATTTGGTAGTGAATATTAGTCCGGCTTTTAACGTATTGCTAACCAAAAGAAAGATTAAAAAAGTTGCCATTGTTTTAATCGCTTCCAACCGTGGTTTGTGTGGTTCGTTTAATGGGCAGATTATTTCTACTGCACTGCAAGCTGTAATCACAGAAACTAAACAAGCACAAGACAAAATTGAAGTTGAATTTATTATTTTAGGAAAAAAAGCTCGTGATATTGCTTTAAAATATCAACAGAAAATTGTCTTTGAGTTTATTAAAGCCGACTTGACTTTAAAAGCAGAAGAAATTTTTTCCTTGTCAAAATTAATTATCAATGATTATATTACAGATAAATATGATAAAGTCATCTTGGCTTATACTGACTATAAATCATCTTTAAAACAGGTGCCACGTATAATTCAATTATTACCCATTCCACGCCACAGAGATCCAGAGTTAGGTGAGGAAGAAACTCTAAACATAGATATTGATGAAAAAAATCAAGAGATAGAATTAGAAACAAAATATTTGTTTGAACCAAGTGCAAAAAATGTTTTAAATAAAGTTTTGCCACGTTTAATTGAAACAGAAATTTATCAAGCTGTTTTAGAATCAGAAGCTTCTGAACATTCAGCGCGCATGCTAGCCATGCAAAATGCTACTGAAGCGGCTCGTGATCTAAATAGTGATTTAACCTTAGCCTATAATCAGGCTCGTCAAAATTCGATTACACAAGAAATTGCAGAAATTTCCGGAGCCAAAGCAGCTATGCAAAGTTAATATTTTTTTATTTTTTATTTATATATTTATGATAAAACAAACAGCCAACAACGTACATGGCATAATTACTCAAGTTATCGGTCCAGTGGTGGATGTTGAATTTTCTGAAAAATTACCAGAAATTTATTACGCTTTAAAGGTTAAAAACAAAGATAATCCAGTTACTTTGGAAGTTCAACAACACGTTGGTCGTGGCGTGGTGCGCACCATTGCTATGGGTTCTACTGATGGTTTGGCGCGTGGTATGCAGGTTGAAAATGTTGGTACACCAATTTTAGTGCCTGTTGGTACAGAAACTTCGGGGCGCATGTTTAATGTTTTAGGTGAAACCATTGATGGGCTTGAAGACAAGATAAAAACCACTACAAAAAGCTCTATCCATCGACCAGCGCCAAAGTTTACTGATCAATCAACCAAGACAGAAATTTTTGAAACAGGTATCAAGGTTATTGATTTAATTGCGCCGATAGTTAAGGGTGGTAAAGTTGGTCTTTTTGGTGGAGCTGGTGTTGGTAAGACGGTGGTGATTCAAGAATTAATTCGTAATATTGCTCAAGAACACGGTGGTCGTTCTGTTTTTGCTGGTGTGGGGGAACGCTCGCGTGAAGGTAATGATTTATACCACGAGATGAAAGCCTCGGGGGTTTTAGAAAAAACCACCATGGTGTTTGGTCAAATGAATGAACCACCGGGTTGTCGCGCACGCGTGGCTTTAACCGCTTTAACTATGGCTGAACACTTTCGTGACGTCGAGGGCCAAGATGTATTACTTTTTATTGATAATATTTTTCGTTTCACCCAAGCTGGCTCCGAAGTTTCGGCTTTATTGGGTCGTATTCCATCAGCCGTTGGTTATCAGCCGACATTAGCCACAGAAATGGGTGAGCTACAAGAAAGAATTACTTCCACCACTAGGGGCTCTATTACTTCAGTCCAGGCGGTCTATGTGCCAGCGGATGATTTGACTGATCCTTCACCAGCCACCACATTTTCACACCTTGATTCCACTGTTGTCTTGACACGCTCTTTGGCCGAGTTAGGAATTTATCCAGCTGTTGATCCTTTGGATTCAACTTCTACTATTTTAGATCCCAAAATTGTTGGATCCGAACACTATACAGTGGCGCGTGCTGTTCAACAGGTTTTGCAACGTTACAAAGATTTACAGGATATTATTGCCATTTTGGGTATGGAAGAGTTGTCGGAACAGGACAAAGCCATTGTCTCGCGTGCCAGAAAAATTCAACGCTTTTTGTCGCAGCCTTTTTTTGTTGCTGAAGGTTTTACAGGTTTACCGGGTAAATATATACCCCTAAAAGATACCATCAGGGCTTTTGGCGAAATTTTGGCTGGTCAACACGATGCTAAGCCAGAGCAAGCATTTTTTATGAAGGGTGGTATTGAAGAAGTTAAATAATTTTATTTTTAAAATATGTTGCCAAAAATAAAATTTCAAATTACTACGCCTGAAAAAATAGCCTTTCAAGATGAGGTTGAAGCAGTTAGCTTGCCCACAGAAAATGGTGAGATAACTATTTTAGCGCATCACATACCTCTGGTGACCAACCTTGTACCAGGCGAAATTATTATTAAAAAAGATATGGAAAAAATAAGCTTAGCTGTGTCTGGTGGTTTGGTCCAGGTTAATGCAGCTTCAGAAGTTTTGGTCTTAGCCGACACAGCCGAACACGCTTTAGAAATTGATTTACAAAGGGCTGAAGAAGCACGGTTACGCGCTCAAGAAATGTTGCAAGAAAAAAAAGAAGATGCAGAGGACTATGCTTTATTAAGTGCCAAACTCCAAAAGGAATTAGTTCGTTTAAAAGTAGCCAAAAAACATCACAGTAAAAAAATAAATTTGGATGATTAGTTTAGAAATATTTTAATAATAAAAAATAACTTTGTCATACTTAGGCGCCGTGTTCTGTTGAACACGGTTTTTTTATTTCTTTATTTTATGCTAAAGTTTAATTAATATGCCACTTAATGATTTAAACGAACAACAAAAGCAAGCAGTGACTTATGGTGCTGGTCCGCTTTTAATTGTGGCTGGCGCTGGGACTGGTAAAACCACTGTGATTACCGAACGCGTGGCTTGGCTAATTGAACAAGGCCTGGCTCAAGCTGATGAAATTTTAGCCCTGACTTTTACTGATAAAGCTGCGAACGAGATGGAAGAACGGGTGGATCGTTTGTTACCATATGGCTATGTGGATTTATGGATTATGACTTTTCACGCTTTTGCTGAACGTTTATTGCAACAGCATGGCTTGGATATTGGTTTGTCATCTGACTTTAAACTCTTAAATCAAACCGAACAATGGCTTTTGGTGCGTCAAAATTTAGATTGTTTTAATCTAGATTATTACCAGCCCTTGGGCAATCCGACCAAGTTTATCCATGCATTAATAAAACATTTTTCTCGCTGTAAAGATGAGGAAATTTGGCCAGAGGATTATTTAAAACACGTTGAGGATTTAAAAATTAATTTAGACAGTATGGAGGCGAGTGGCGGAGTTATATTAAAAAATGAAAATATTAAAATATTAAAACAAGACCCCCTCTGCCCTGTGGGGCGACTCCCCCTTATCAAGGGGGAGATGACCGAAGCCCCCCTCCTTTATAAGGAGGGGGTAGGGGTAGGTAATGATGAAACAGATATATTTGAAATTAAAAGATTGGAAGAAATTGCTAACGCTTATCATGTTTATCAACAATTATTGTTAGAAAACAGTAGTTTAGATTTTGGGGATCTGATTAATTATACTTTAAAACTTTTGCGCGCCCGGCCGCATATCTTAGAACTCTATCAAGAAAAATTTAAATATATTTTGGTGGATGAATTTCAGGATACAAATTTTGCTCAGTATGAATTGATCAAGCTTTTGGCTGGGGGTCACGGCAACTTAACTGTTGTGGGAGATGACGACCAGTCAATTTATAAATTTCGTGGTGCTTCGGTAGCCAATATTTTACAGTTTAAAGATGATTTTAAAAATGCTCATGAAATTTATTTAACACATAACTATCGTTCTTGCCAAAATATTCTGGATTTGGCATATAATTTTATTCAACTTAACAACCCCGAACGTTTGGAAGTTAAGCTTAAAAAAATTTCTAATAATGTCGCAACTTTAAGTAAAAAACTTGTAGCACAATCAGCTGATTTAGGTAGCATTGAACTTCTACGTGCTGAAGATGCCGGCGCTGAGGCTGCCATGGTGGTGGAAAAGATTATCACTTTAAAGGAGAGTGAAACAGCTCTCACTTGGAATGATTTTGCTATTTTGGTGCGTGCCAATTCACAAGCTGAAGCGTTTTTATTAGCCTTGCGCACGCAAGACTTGCCACATACTTTTGTGGCATCCAAAGGCTTGTATCAAAAAGAAATCATAATGGATGTGTTGGCCTATTTAAAATTGTTGGATAATTATCACGAATCATTGGCTTTGTGGCGTGTGTTAAATTTACCGACACTCAATATTGCCACCGAAGATTTAATGGAGTTCAGTCGTTTTGCCACCCGCAAAGCCTGGTCACTATTTGAATGTTTAAAACAAATTAACTTACTTAGTCATATTTCCGAGGACACCAAAAGAAAGGTTGCAAAAATTTTGGGATTGCTAAATAAACACACCACCTTAGTTCAAGAAAAAAGTGTGCGGCATGTGATCCTGGCTTTTTTGCAAGATTTTAATTATAGCCAATATTTGCTCAAAAAAAATGATGTACAAGCCTTTAGCTATCTAAATCAGTTGGGCAAGAAGATTGATGATTTTTCCGCCAGAGGCGGATCCGCCTCTGGCGGAAACCACACACTTGGTAATAATTCAGTTAAAAATTTTATCAATTTAATTAGTTTAGAGCTAGAGGCTGGTGAAGAGGGAAGTTTAATTCCTGAATCTGACGAAGGCCCGGAGGCAATAAAAGTGATGACCGTACACGCGGCCAAGGGTTTGGAGTTCAAATATGTTTTTGTGGCTGGTCTAGTTGATAAAAGATTTCCTTCACTGGAAAGAAAAGAATCCATTGAATTGCCGGTTGAATTAATTAAAGAAAAAGTTCCAACCGGCGATGTTCATTTGCAGGAAGAAAGACGACTTTTTTATGTCGCCATAACGCGTGCCAAGCAGGGTTTATTTTTTACTGCAGCTGAAAATTATGGCGGTAAAGAACGCAAAAAGTTATCGCGTTTTTTATTTGAAGTTGGTTTAGCTGTGCCTGAAGCTATACAGACAAAAAGCAAGAAAAATAATTTAGGTCATGACCTGAGTTTAGCGCCAGCTGAATCAGTTCATAAAAATTTATTTGCGACATCAACGCTGCCAGCTGAAAAAGGTCATTTTTCTTTTTCACAGCTTAAGGCTTTTGCTACGTGTCCCTATCAATATTATTTAAGTTTTGTAGTTAAGGTACCGGTCATGGGCAAAGCCAGTTTTAGTTATGGCAAGACCATGCATTCTACTTTGCAAAAGTTTTTTGCGCTAATAAAAGATAACAACGCTTCTATACAAAGTGAACTTTTTTCTGGTACTGAAAAATCAATCAATGGTGTAGATGATACTAAATCAAAAAAATTACCAAGTTGGGAACACTTGTTAAATTTTTATAATGAATCATGGGTGGATGATTGGTATGTTGATAAAAAACAAAAAGAGGAATATAGACAACTGGGTGAAAAATCTCTCAAAAAGATATATGCTCAACTGCAAGAATTTGGTGTTCCCCAGGTACAATTTTTAGAAATTGGTTTTACTTTTAAGCTAGCAACTCGTACTATTAAAGGTTTTATTGATCGAGTCGATAAGCTGGCTACTGGTGGATTTGAAATAATAGATTATAAAACCGGTGTCTCTAAAAATGAAAAAACTGTCGAAAAAGATCAATTGTTAATTTATCAAATTGCGGCCAGTGAAAATTTACATTGGCCACTAGAAAAATTAACTTTTTATTATCTTGACGATGGCACAGCTGTTTCGTTTTTAGGTACGGACAAGGAAATTGATAAGATGAAAGAAAAAATTATGGTTATTACTGATAAAATTATGCAGGCTGATTTTTCCGCTACGCCGTCAGTCTTTAATTGTCATTATTGTGATTTTAAGGAAATCTGCCAATATCGCGAATTATAATTATAATTTTGTATGTCTTTTACCCAAATTTACAACATTTTAAATAAACAGGTGGCTAGCAAGGGCTTGGCTCATCAAATTACTGCTGCTCTTTTATGTGAAGAATTTGATAAAATTGTGATTGAAAAATGGGGTATAGAAATGAAAAATAAAGCTAAGGCTCTGTATTGTAAAGATAAAATTTTGACTGTGGCTTGTCTGTCATCCACCATGGCGCAGGAAATAAAGTTAAATGAAGGCCAGATTTTGGATGCTTTAAATAAAAAATTTAACTCTTTGGTAGTGGAAAAAATTAGATATGTTTTATAGTGAAAATTAGCTCAAAAAAGCGCTTATTTGTATTTGCCGTTATTTTTATTTTTTGGTATAATAAAAGTGCTTACTTTAAGGTTAAAAACAACCCAAAAGCCATGACTTTAGCCCGCTATTTATTTTTTATGACCGTGGCGACTTTGTTGTGTTGGGGAGCGCTGGCACTAGTCGTATTTTTTGTTGACCCAAACGAGTCTGGCTTAATTGGTATCGGAATTTTCTATGCAGCCGAATTTTTTGCTGTCGTTGGTACAGCTTCTTTGATTGGTTTTTTGTGTCGTTATTATTTTCAGCCCAAAGAATTCTCGCATATTCAGGTCAGAAATTCTTTTCGTCAGGCGGTTTGGTTGGGTTTTTTAATAACTGGTGCTTTAATTTTACAAAGCCTAAATTTAGTCACCTGGTGGATTTTATTAATTCTAGTTTTGATTTTAACTGTTATGGAAATGTTTGTTCTATCTCTTAAAAAGCAATAATTTTTTATTTATGCAAGATTTACTAAAAAATTTAAAAGATGAAATTGAAATTAAAATAAAGGCTGTTAAAAATGATGCTGTTTTAGAAAATTTACGTGTGGAGTATCTGGGTCGTAGAGGTAAGTTTACAGAGGCTTTGAAAAGCATTAAAAATTTGCAAGCCGCAGAAAAACCATTGGTGGGTAAACTGGCCAATGAAATTAAATTAGAAATTGAACATATTTTTAGCGAAACCAAAAATATTTTAGCTGGCGCTAATCAAGAACAAAAGGATAAAATTTACGATGCTAGTTTACCGGGCCGTCCTGTGGTGCTGTCTGGGTTGCATCCCATTACAAAAATTATTTATGATTTGAATGATGTTTTTCGTTCTTTAAATTTTGAAATTTATGAAAGCAATGAGTTGTCAAACGAAAAAGAAGTTTTTGATGATTTAAATTTTCCACCTGATCATCCAGCCAGAGAATCTATGGACACCTTTTGGCTGAAACAGTCAGCAAAAAACAGTGGTGTTGACAGATTGTGTTTGCGTCCGCATTTGACCGGTGCCAGCGTCCAATATATGCGCACCCATCAGCCGCCGTTCCAATTTGTCTATCCCGGCCGCGTTTTTCGAATGGAGGCCACCGATGCCGGACACGAACGTTGTTTTTATCAGTATGAAGCTTTAATTATTAATAATGATTTTGCTTTTTCAGCTGGTAAAATTATGATTAATACCATTTTGGAGCGCGTCTTTGGTCATCCTATAAAAACACGTATGCGCGCCGGTTTTTTTCCTTTTGTGGAACCTGGTTTTGAAATTGATATGCAATGTCAGGTATGTCAAGGTAAGGGTTGTGGTGTGTGTAAACATAATGGTTGGTTGGAGGTTATGCCTGGCGGCGCACCGCACCCCAATGTTTTAAAGGCTGGTGGTTTGGATCCAAAAATTTGGCAAGGTTTTTATATCAATGTAGGGCTTGATCGTCTGGCTATGATGAAATATGGTATTGATGATGTGCGTTTAATGCACAGTGGGGATTTAAGGTTTCTGCACCAATTTTGATTTTTTTGTAGTTTATCCCGAGCGGCTTTTTTGGTCGCTTTGAGCCGAGGGATCACATGGAGCAATCAGGTAATAAATAAACCAATGAACCTGCCGACACATTTAATCACTAACACAGTTATAGGCGCAATTTTTTATAAAATTGAATTTATTAAGTCTTTAAAAATTTATTTATTATTTATAGTCCTAGGAATTTTAATAGATTTAGATCACATTTTATTTTTAATAATTAAATATAAAACCTTAAGCCCAAAAAAATTAATTCAGGCTGGCAATTATTATCGTCAGGAAATGCAAGCCAACTTATACATTTTTCACTCGCCAGAATTTAATTTTATTTTATTAATTTTATCTTTTTTTAACCAAATATTTTTTTTATTATTTTTAAGTAATTTAATCCATATTTTATTAGACACTATAGAGCATTATAGATTTCATAAAAATTTTAAGTGGTTTAAGGAATGGAGTTTGGTCTATTTGGTAATTAAATAATTTTTTATCTAAATTATGTCCGTTGCAAAAATTTTTATTTTAACAGTTTTGGCTTTTGTGGGCGCCTTTTGGTGGGCGCCAATTTTGGCACGTTTTCTAACTAAACACAAAATGTGGAAAGAAGCGCGCCAGCTTACCACCGATGGCCGCGTATTGGTGACATTTCAAAAAATAGAAAAAGATCATAAAATTAAAACTCCTCGCGGGGGTGGACTTTTAATTTGGGTTACGATTTTGTTTTTGGCACTTTTGATTCCGGTGTTAGATAATATTTTTCCTGGAGTTTTCAGTAATTTAGAATTTTTGTCGCGTTCTGAAACATGGTTGCCACTTGGAATTTTGGTTTTGGCCGGTGTGCTTGGTTTTGCTGATGATATTTTGACCGCCAAGAATAAGGGTAAATATTTAGGTGGCGGTATGAGCTTAAAACGCCGTATTGTTATGGTTTTTGTAATTGGTTTGGTCGGTGCCTTGTGGTTTCATTTTAAACTTGGTTGGGATACCATTCATTTGCCATTTTTTGGTGATTTTTATATAAATGGTTTTTACATTCCTTTGTTTGCTATAACAATGGTGGCAGTTTTTTCTTCGGGTGTTATTGATGGCATCGATGGTCTGTCGGGTGGAGTTTTTGCCCCGCTTTTTGCCACTTATGGCGTGATTGCTTTTTTACGTGGCCAAACAGATTTGGCGGCTTTTTGCGCCATGATTGCCAGCACGTTGGCGGTATTTTTATGGTTTAATGCGCCACCAGCGCGTTTTTATATTGGCGAAACTGGTATTTTGGCTTTGACCACCACTTTAACTGTGGTTGCTTTTATGACCAACGCTGTTTTGTTATTGCCGTTGGCTGGTATTATGTTGGTTATCACCACTGCCTCGGATATTATTCAACTCACGCACCGCAAAATAAAAGGTCATAAACTGTTTCCTGCCGCACCCATTCATCACACTTTTCAACTCCAAGGCATAAAAGATGAAACTATTGTTATGCGTTACTGGATTATTTCTGGTATGGCTTGCATTACCGCCATCATGGTTTATTTGTTGGATAAAGGATTGTAATTATGTATCAAATTAAAGAATTATTGAAACATAAAAATTTGCAACATGCTATTTCCACCGTGGAAGATGGAAATATGAGTTTTAAGTTTGACGATGAAAAAACAGTCTTTAATAATAGAAAAAAATTTTTTAAAAAAATAAAAATAAATTCGGGAGATGTTATTGATATGGGACCCGTGGTTGATAACGCAAATAAGGTAGTTTTTGTAAGAAACAAAGATGGTTTGAATTCTTTAGATCAAAAAATTGAACCAGTTTGGGGCGATGCTTTAATAACGAATAGAAAAAAGTATTATTTAGCCATCAGTTTTGCTGATTGTTTTGGAATTATTTTTTATGCACCTAAAAAAAAGGTTTTAGCCCTAGTTCATGCTGGTTATGTTCCAATCGGCGCTGGTATTATTGCCAAGACATTATCTAAACTGAAAAAGGATTTTAAAATAAATGCAGAAGATTTATTTTGTGTGGTAACTCCGGGAGCACAGGATTGTTGTTTAAAATATAAAAAAGTTTTTAAGCCAGTTTTACAGACAAAAAAGGCCATCGAGCATATTTATAAACGACATGGTTATTATCATCTTGATCTTTTAAAGTGGATATTGGATGATTTAAAAGATGGAGGTGTCAGTGAGGTTGTGGTAAGTAATTTTTGTTCGGTGTGTGACAATAAGAATAATTTTTATTCAAAAGAAAAACAAAATAAAGGTTTGCAAAAGAAAGGTAGAAATATGTTAATTGTTGGAATGAAATAAAATTATGCAAAATTTATTTTATAAAATTAAATATTTTTTCGGCACAATCTATCGCGGATTAATTGGCCGCTATCATAATTTTTTTGACAAAGCGCCACAAATTAAAAGTGGGGCCGAATGGTATTCTTTGGGTACTTCAACCCAGGGTCACAATATTCGGTGTTATAAATTTGGACACGGTGAAAAAAAAGTATTACTAATAGGTGGAATTCATGGTAATGAAGTTGGCACAGTAAAGTTGGCGCATTATTTAGTTAATTGGTTGTATAATAATCAAGAAAAATTTTTTAATCTGACAGTTTTTGTCATACCGTGCTTAAATCCAGATGGTGCCGAAGTTGCCAGACAGTTTCCAGATTACAAGCATCGCGGTCGAATTGGTCGTCTCAATGCGCGCGACGTGGATTTAAATCGTAATTTTCCTACGGCTGATTTTATAAGTCAGACAACCTGGAAAACTGGTCGCGATTATCAGGATGAAACTATCGTTGTTTTTGGAGGTGAATTTGGCGGCTCTGAAGCAGAAACAAAAATAGTTATGGATTTAATTAAGAATGAAAATATTAAAAACGTGATTGCTTTTCATAATATGGGCAGTGATGTTATGCCTGTTCCTGGTGATGCAGTAGCAGAAACTTGGGCCCAGATTTATTTTAAAAAAGCCAAATTTAAAATCAGATATAATGTCAACTTGTCCGGTAGTTTGTCCAGTTGGGCCAAAGAAAACAATATTCATTATTTAACTGTAGAAGGTAGTTCACGTTGGGGAAGTGATTGGCGTCAGCAACATAAAGCCATTGAGGAAATTTTAACTTTAATTTAAATATTACTATTATTATTTCCACGTCAGTGGAAATTCGGAAGTTTAAAATAATCATTAACTAATAAGATATGGAAAATAGAACACTTTATTTTGGCGATAATTTAGAAATTTTGCAGAAGAAAATTCAGGATGAAGTTTTTGATTTGATTTATCTTGATCCGCCATTCAATTCCAATCGCAACTATAATGTGCTTTTTAAAGAAGGGTTGAAAGACAGCGAGGCGCAAATTCAGGCGTTTGAGGATTCTTGGCAATGGACGCAAGAAACCAAACAAGCTTTTGATTATTTGGTAAGCAAAACCAACGATAGTATTTCCAATTTAATGTTGGCTTTTGAAAAAATGATTGGCAATAACGACATGCTGGCGTATTTAACCATGATGACTGTGCGGTTGATTGAATTGCATCGCGTTTTGAAAAAGACCGGCAGTTTATATCTCCATTGCGACCCAACTGCCAGCCATTATTTAAAACTTATTTTAGATGTGATTTTTAGAAAAGAAAATTTTAGAAATGAAATTGTCTGGAAAAGAACAAATAGTTCAAAAGCTCAAACTAAACAATTTGGAAGTCAACATGATACAATTTTATTTTATAGCAAATCAGATAATTTTGTTTTTAATAAAATTTATTCTTCTGCCGACGAAGAATACGCAAAATCATTTAATTATGATGATAAAGACGGAAAAGGTCAATATCAAACGGTTGCGATTGTTGCTGGTGGAGTACAAAAATATGCTGGTAGAAAAGTTTTTGAATTTCAAGGAGTAAATGCGATGTGGCTTTACTCAAAAGAAAAATTGGAAGAGATGTATAAAAATGATTTGCTGATAAAAACCAAAGGTGGATTATTTAGAAAAAAGATGTATTTAAAAGATACTGAAGGAAAATTAGTTTCCGATATGTGGTTTGATGAGGATGTAAAACCACTTCAAGGAATAAGTAGTGAATCTCTTGGTTATCCCACTCAAAAACCCGAAGCACTTTTAGAGAGAATTATTAAAGCATCATCAAAAGGTGGAGATTGGGTTTTGGATCCGTTTTGCGGTTGTGGCACAACTGTGTCAGCGGCAGAGAAATTGGATAGAAATTGGATTGGCATCGATATTACCATGCTGGCGATAAACTTAATCAATAAAAGATTAAAAGAACAATTTGCGGACAAAAATATTAAAATTAATTTGGATGGCTTGCCCAAAGATTTGAAAGCCGCCAAAGCTCTGGCAGAAAAGGACAGATTTGAATTTGAATATTGGGCTTTGAGTCTAATTGATGCCATGCCGGCCAAAAGCAAAAGTCAAGAAAATATGCATGGTGCAGACAAAGGTATTGACGGCACTTTGGCGCCGATTATCGGATTTAAAAAAGGCGATAATCAATATGGCAGAATTATAGTTCAAGTCAAAAGTGGCGGGGTAAAACGAAATGATATTGCCACTCTAAAGGGTGATATTGAAAGAGAAAAAGCCACCGGTGGTGTATTTATTACTTTGGAAGAACCAACAAAACCAATGTTGGAAGAAGCTGTTTTGGCGGGAAATTACAAAGTTGATTTTTATGCTGGCGAATTTCCAAAAGTTCAGATTATCACCATTGAAGAATTGCTTCATGGCCAAAAGTTAAATTTACCACTTTGGTCAAAAGAATATCATAAAAAAGCAAAAAAAGTAGAAATTGAAAAAAATAAATTTCAAACAGATTTGGGTTTATAATAAATAATTTCTCCGAATTCCAATCATTATGGGCGGATTCGTTAGAACAAGAAAACAACACAAAATATTTATGCGCGAAAAAGAAAATAATTATGCTTTCATTGACAGCCAAAATTTGAATTTAGGCGTACAAAATTTAGGTTGGAAATTGGATTATAAAAGATTCAGGGTTTATCTAAAAGATAAGTATGGTGTTTTGGTTGCTTATTTGTTTATTGGTTATTTGCCAGAAAATCAAGATTTGTATTCATCTCTTCAAAGAGCTGGTTATTATTTGGTTTTTAAACCCACTCTGCCGGATAAAGACGGAGAAATAAAGGGCAACGTTGATGCGGATTTAGTTTTACAAACAATGCTTGATTATGATAAGTTTGACCAAGCAATTATTGTTTCAAGTGACGGAGATTTTTATTCTTTGGTTAAATATTTATATAAACAAAATAAACTTAAATGTGTTATGAGTCCCTATGTTAAAACCTGTTCCGTTTTATTAAAAAGAACTGCTCGGGAAAAGATTGTTTTTATGAATAATTTAAGGCAAAAATTAGAATACAAAAGAAAAACACCGCTAAGGGACAAAACCGCTTAGAGGTGTTTTTCGTATGTATACTATATTCAGGATAACATGGCACGTAAAAAATGTCAAACATAAGCTGTGGATAAATTGTAAAATAAATAATTATTTAACTATATGTATCTATCACTTAATTGGCTTAAAAAATATGTTACCTTACCAAAGGGTTTAACAGTCAAACAACTGGCACATGATTTAACCATGTCAACTGTGGAGGTGGAGGGCGTGGAAAATCAAGCTGAAAAGTTTGAGAATATTGTAATTGGAAAAATTGCGGAAATAAAAAATCATCCCCACGCTGATAAATTAAAAATTACCATGCTTGATATTGGTAAAAAAGATTTAGTGCGCATTGTCTGCGGCGGTACAAATTTAACAGTCAATATGTTGGTGGCTGTGGCTCTACCTGGCGCCAAAGTACGTTGGCACGGAGAAGGGGATTTAGTCGAACTGCAAGCCACAGAAATTCGTGGTGAAAAATCTTTTGGTATGCTGTGTTCGGCTAATGAAATTGGTTTGGAAAAAATATTACCCTGTGGAGAAAAAGAAATTGTAGATTTATCAGCGTTAAAAAATATTAAACCCGGCCAAAATATGGCTGAAGCTTTGGGTTTAGATGACACCATTATTGAATTGGATAATAAATCCATTACGCACCGGCCTGATTTGTGGAATCATTATGGCGTGGCCAGAGAATTGGCAGTTATTTACAAAACCAATCTTCAATCACTGGCCCCAAATAAAATTAAACAAAATAATAATAAAAAAATTAAGATTAGTATCGAAGACAAAAAATCCTGTGACCGTTATATGGGTTGTGTAATAAAAAATATCAAAATTGCGTCTTCACCAGAATGGTTGGTCAAGAGTTTGGAAGCAGTGGGTTTGCGTTCAATTAACAATATCGTCGATATAACTAATTATGTTATGTTGGATGTGGGCGAACCCATGCACGCATTTGATATGGCTAAATTAAATCAGCCGCAAATTATTATTCGCCAAGCTCAAAAAAATGAAAAAATTTTAACTTTGGATGGTGTGGAAAGAAAGTTGGATGAATCAGTTTTGGTCATTGCGGACACCAAAAATCCTATTGCCATTGCCGGCGTGATGGGTGGAAGTGAGTCTGCAGTAGATGAAAAAACTACAGCCATAATTTTAGAAGCAGCACATTTTGATGCTGTGACTGTACGTCGCGTGACACAAAAACTTGGCCTAAGAACTGATGCCTCCAATCGTTTTGAAAAAAGTTTAGATCCACATTTGGCTGAAATTGGTATGCAAAGAGCTCTAGTTTTAATTAAAACAATAATCCCAACTGCTGAAATTGAAGCGTTGGTGGATGTTAATTATGTAAAAAAAGAAAAAATAATTATTACCACCGAACACGCATATTTAGAAAAAAAAATCGGTCAAAAATTTGAATCACAAGAAATAGTCAAGATTTTAGAATGTCTGGGATTTATGGTTAGTAAAAAAATAAAATCAAAAGAAATTATATATACTTTAGAGGTGCCCACCTGGCGTTCTACTGGCGATATAAAATATCCAGAAGATATCGTGGAAGAAATAGCCAGAATTTATGGTTATGATAATTTACCAGCACAAATACAAACCGTTGCAATGCATAAAGCCGTTTGGCAACCAGACAAAGAAATGGAACGTCAAGTTAAGTTTTTTTTGGCTAATAATGCAGGTATGCAGGAGGTATTTTGCTATCCATGGGCCGACACAAAAACCTTGAACGCATTGGGTTTTCATGGTAAAATTAGAGAGACAGAAAGTGCGGGTACTGGTGACAGTAGTTGTCTTGAAATCAGTTTAATTCCCAATCTTTTAAAAGCCACTGAAGACAATTTACGCTATTTTGGTGAATTTAAAATTTTTGAAGTGGCTAAGGTTTTTCCGACCAATGGTGGCGAGAAAAAAATGTTAACTTGCGCTGTGGTAACAGAAAAAAACAGTGATGCTTTTTTAGTAACTAAGGGTATTTTGGCAAGCTTGTTTAAAGATTTAAGGGTAGAAAATTATGCTTTTAAAAATGCAGACATACCGGCTTATGTTAATAAAGAAAAAAGCTTGCATGTTTTTTTGAAAGAAAAGAATGTTGGGTGGCTAGGAATGCTGGAAAAAAGTATTTATCAAAAATTTAATTTTAAAAACAGAGAAGTTTGTTTGGTCGAAATAGATTTGGAAGAACTGATAGCAGCTGGCCTTTTAGCGCCAGAAAAAAAATATGTGCCTTTACCGCAATTTCCAGAAGTGGTTAGAGATTTAGCCTTTGAATTGGATTGGCAAATAAAATGGGAAAATATAAAAAATGAGATTCTTACGGCTCCGCTCGCTCAGGATAAATTAATACAAACAATAGAATTTTTATCAGAATTTGATGTGGGTGAAAAAAAATCTATTGCTCTGCGTGTTGTTTATCAGGCCAATCGGACATTAAAAGATGAAGAGGTTGAAGTTATTCAAAATAAAATAATAAAATTAATACAAGAAAAATTTAATGGAAAGTTAAGAGTTTAAATATAAAAAATAAAAAAGTAATTCAATTATATATTTATGTCAAGTGCAAAAACAAAAAATTCAGCCGCTGAGTACAAAGCCGACCAAATAACAGTTCTGGAGGGTTTGGAGCCGGTCAGACGTCGTCCCGGCATGTATATTGGTTCCACAGGCCCTTCTGGCCTGCATCATTTAATTTGGGAAGTGGTGGACAACTGCATTGACGAAGCCATGGCTGGCTATGCCACCGAAGTTGCTATTTCTTTACTGGCTGATAATATGGTGGAAGTTTCTGATAATGGCCGTGGTATTCCGGTTGACATACACAAACAATATAAAGTTTCGGCTTTAGAATTAGCTTTAACCAAACTGCACGCTGGTGGAAAATTTGGCGGTGGTGGGTATAAGGTTTCTAGCGGTTTGCATGGCGTGGGTGTTTCGGTTGTCAATGCCCTGTCAACTTATTTAAAAGCCGAAGTCAAGCGCGATGGTCAGTTGTGGATGCAAGAATACAAACGCGGTATACCACTCAAAAAAGTCAAAGCCGTGGGCAAGGCAAAGGGCACCGGCACCACCATCACTTTTCAAGCTGATAAAGATATTTTTGAAACAACCGAATTTGATTGGTCAACCATTATTGATCATTTGCGCAATCAGGCCTATCTTTCTAAAGGTATAAAAATTAATGTTTTTGATGAAAGAATAAAAGATAAATTTCAATCCTATGAATTTTATTTTGAAGGCGGTGTAAAATCTTATGTCAAACATTTAAATTCCAACAATGAACCAAAACACCCCTCAGTTTTTTATGTAGAGAAAGAAATTGTGCCAATTAAAGACAACAACAAAGAAGATGGTGCTGTAACTGAGGGCAAAACTGAAAATAAAATCGAAGAACATTATAAAAATACTAATCCAGTTTTGGTTGAAGTGGCTTTACAATATGTTGACGATTATCGTGAATCAGTTTTGGCTTTCGCCAATCATGTTTATAACCCCGAGGGTGGCATGCACGTGGTCGGTTTCCGGACTGCTTTAACTAGAACTTTAAATAATTACGCGCGCAAAGCCAATATTTTAAAAGAAAAAGATGAAAATATTACTGGTGAAGATGCACGCGAGGGTTTGACCGCAGTCATTTCTGTTAAAGTTCGTGAACCGCAGTTTGAAGGTCAGACCAAAGCCAAGTTGGGTAATCCAGAGGTTAGAGCCGCCGTAGATTCTGTTTTTGGTGAATATTTTTATGTCTTTTTAGAGGAACATCCGCGCGAAGCGGAAGCTATTATTGGTAAATGTTTATTGGCGGCGCAAGCGCGCCGGGCAGCCAAGCAGGCGCGCGAAACAGTTTTACGCAAAGGCGCTTTGGATGGTTTTGCTTTGCCGGGTAAATTGGCCGACTGTTCTTCCAAGGATCCCAAAAATTCTGAGCTCTATATTGTTGAGGGTGATTCAGCTGGTGGTAGCGCCAAGCAGGGCCGCGATCGCGAAACGCAAGCCATTTTGCCTCTGCGTGGTAAAATTTTAAATGTTGAGCGTGCGAGACTTGATAAAATGTTAGCCAACAACGAAGTCAAATCTTTAATTATTGCCATGGGCACCAACATTGGTGAGCAGTTTGATATTGAGGAATTACGCTATGACAGAATTATTATTATGACTGATGCTGATGTGGATGGCGCACATATTCGCACCCTGCTTTTAACTTTATTCTATCGCTATTTTCCAGAAATTATTCGTCAAAATCATTTGTATATTGCGCAGCCGCCTTTATATCAATTAAAAAAAGGCACTCAAATTCATTATGTTTATTCGGATGAAGAAAAAGAAAAAGTTTTGGGTGAAATGCAAAAAATATCGGATGATAAAAAATTAAAAAATTTAGTTAAAAAAGATGAATCGGTTTCAACAAAAAAAGAAACTGCAGAGTCAAACCTTGAATCAAACACCGATGAGGGTGGTGAAGAAGCAGTGGGAGAAGAAGAAAAGGCCACTGGCATAAGAATTCAGCGTTACAAAGGTTTGGGTGAAATGAACCCTGATCAGCTATGGGAAACCACCATGAACCCCAAAAACAGAATTTTATTGCGCGTTTCAATTACTGATGCAGTTAAAGCCGATGAAACTTTTGATATTTTGATGGGTGCTGAAGTCGCCCCACGCAAGAAATTTATTCAAACACACGCCAAGAGTGTGAAAAATTTGGATATTTAAAATTATGATTTTTAAGCCCGAGAAAAATTTAAGTTATACTGATTTTATGGACGATCTTTACTTAAGGTTTGTTAACCTAGATCATGTCACGGCTCAAAAAAATTTTGAAGCCGCATTGTCAGAATTTGGAACCAAGTGGTGGCACGCTAAAAAAAGATTGAATGACGAAAAGAAATAATGGATATGTCTGTTTTTTCAACTAGACGAAAAAGAAAGAAAAGAGTTGATTAAGGTTTTAAAAGAAAATAAGGATGTGGCATTACACGACTTAAGAGCCGCGATAGATTTGGTCCTCGACTTTCAAACAGAACAAGTATTTGGTCCTGCATTTAATAAATTTTTTAAATAACAAATATTTGACAATAAAACGTGGTTTATGTTATTATGTTTACATAAGCCCAAAAGGGCTTTTTAAAATAAAATTATTCAAACTAAATAAAGTGTCATTCCGACCGAAGCGATCCGCCAGCTGGCGGAGAGCGAAGTGGAGGAATCCCTTATACTAATACTAAATTAGTCAAAGAGATCCCTCGACTCCTAACGGCCTTCAAGGCCGCTCGGGATGACAAGCGATTATTATGTCTAATAAACTGATTCAATACTTCAAGGATTCTAAAGTTGAACTAAAAAAAGTAGTTTGGCCCACCAAAAAACAGGTTTTAAATCACACTTTGTTAGTGATTGGTTTTTCTTTGGGCGTGGCTATTTTTTTAGGTGCAGTTGACCTTGGACTCATCAAGTTGGTGGAAAAAATCATCGCTTGGTAAATTTAATAATTTATTTTTTATGCCCAGACAAAATGAAAATCAAGGCCGGCGTTGGTATGCCATTCATACTTATTCGGGGTATGAAGAAAGCGTGGCCCATAATTTAAAACAAAGAATTGATTCCTTGGACATGCAAGATAAAATTTATCAGGTTTTGGTGCCCAAAGAAAAGAAAATAAAAATAAAAAATGGCAAACGTTCCACAATTGAAGAAAAAATTTATCCAGGTTATGTTTTGGTAGAGATGTCAGTCACCGATGCTTCGTGGTATGTGGTGCGCAACACACCCAATGTAACTGGTTTTATTGGTACTGGTACCACGCCAACCCCCATGTCGGACAAAGAAGTTGAAGAACTACAGAAACGCATGGGAGTGGAAGAACCAAAATATAAAATTGATATTAGTGTTGGTTCGGCAGTTCGTATGGTGGATGGTCCATTTAAAGAAATGGAAGGCAAGATTTCTGAGATTGATGAAGGTCGTGGCCGCGTAAAAGTTTTGGTTTCTATGTTTGGTCGCGAAACACCAGTTGATTTGGATTTTTTACAGATTAAAAAGATTTAATATATATATTTTATCCTACGACTAGCTGTGCCTCGCTTCTGGGTTTGGCTTTACTCGTTGGAAATATAAAGTTGATAAAATAATAAATAAATAATATGGCCAAAGAGATAAAAACAATATTAAAATTACAAATTAAAGCTGGAGCTGCTAATCCAGCGCCACCCATTGGTCCAGCTTTGGGTCAGCACGGTTTAAATATTCAGGAATTTTGTACCAAGTTTAATGAAGCCACCAAAGATAAAGCCGGTGATGTTATTCCAGCCGAAATTACTGTTTATACCGATCGCACTTTCACTTTCAAACTCAAAACTCCGCCCGCCGCTGAATTATTAAAAAAAGCTGCCAAAGTTGAAAAAGGTTCTGGTAAGCCTTTGGTTGAAAAAGTTGGCAAGGTAACCAAAGCTCAGATACGTGAAATTGCTGAAGTTAAGATGGTGGATTTAAACACTGAAAATATTGAAGCAGCCATGCGCATTATTGAAGGCACAGCCAGACAAATGGGAATTACAGTTGAATAATTTTTTATTAATTTTTTGTGGGAGATTCGTTAGTCACGAATCGTTGACCACACAACATTTAACATTATGAAAAAGCAAATTGTAAAGAAGAAAGAAAAAAAAGTTGATTCAAAAATTGAAAAAGGTAAAGCTTATTCAATTGAAGAGGGCGTCAAGCTCTTAAAAGAAAGTGCCAAAGCCAAGTTTGATGAATCCGCGGAATTACATTTACATTTAGGTACCAATTCAGCCAAGGGTGAACAACAAGTTCGTTCCACCGTGGCCCTGCCGCACGGCACTGGCAAAACCAAAAGAATAGCTGTTTTTACTGAAAACGACAAAGAAGCTTTGGAAGCTGGCGCTGATTTAGTAGGCGGCAAAGAATTGATTGATAAAATTAAAGCTACTGGCACAATTGATTTTGATGTGGCTGTATCTACACCAGTCATGATGAAAGAGTTGGCGCAAATTGCAAAAATTTTAGGCCCCAGAGGTTTAATGCCTAGTCCAAAAAATGAAACCGTTACAACTAACATTAAAAAAGTAGTTACAGAATTAAAAGGCGGTAAGGTGGCTTTTAAAAGTGATGAAACATCAAATATTCATCAAATTATTGGCAAGGTTTCTTGGCCCGAAGATAAAATTAAGGAAAATATTCAATTTTTTGCAGAGGCTGTAAAAAAGGCCAAGCCGGCCGGTGTCAAAGGTGATTATATCAAAAATGTGGTTTTGTGTTCTACCATGGGACCCGCCATCAAGCTTGACATCAGATAATATATATATTTTATTAAAAAACTGTTTCGTCAAAATTGCGGAGCGGTTTTTTATTTGCTATAATTAAGCCATGAAAAAGAAAATATTTATTTTTATTTTTTTGCTGCTGGGTGCTTCTTTTTTTATTTTTTCAATCCAAGCCCAAGATGATTTTTCAACTATAAAAATTTTTAACAGCACAACGGGCGAATTAGAAAAGGTTACTGCAATTAAAGATATTCGTCCCAACTATTCTTTTGCTTTGGTTGATCTGGGTGGTGATGGACAAAAAGAAATATTAATTGGCGCTGGTACCGATGTTGAACCGCTTGTAAAAATTTATCGCTTCGACGGTTCACTGATTAATAGTTTTTTAGCTTATGGCCCAGATTTTAAAGGCGGGGTAAATGTTTCGGCCTGTAATTTTGACAATGACAATTTGGATGAAATTTTGACCAGCCCATTTCGTAACGGTTCGGCGCACATCAGAATTTTTGATGGTTATGGTCATCCAAAAATTAACGCTGGTTTTTTTGCTTTTGATAAAAAAGAATTGACCGGTGCCCAAAGTGTTTGTGCTGATATAAATGGTGACAAAATTGATGAGATTGTCGTGGTGGGGACTGAAAAAAATATTCGCGAAATAAGAATTTTTGATGTTAATGGTAAGTTGTTAAGTAAAAATAAAATAGCTTTTGTTGGTAATGATATTAGTTTGTCCAGCCTTGATTTGGGTGGTGATGGTATTGAAGAAATATTGATTGCTGGTGGACGTGGTGATCAACCGTTAATAAAAATATTGCGTGGCGACTTAAGCTTGGTGAATGAATTTTTAGGTTATGCAGATAAAAATTTTAAGATGGGGTTATCAATTTTTGGTGCTGATGTTGACAATGATGGCAAGGGAGAAATCGTAGTCACTCCAGGTATTGGTGGTAAACCACAAATTGAAATTTTTGATGGTTATGGTAATTTAAAAAACAACAATTTAAACATTGTTTTTGCAGATAATTTTTTGGGTGGTCTAAAAGTGGCAGTCGGTAATTTGGATAGTGATTCGGAATTAGAATTTATCGCTGTACCCAAAAGTTTACCAATTGGTAAAAAAAATCTTTATAAATATATTGACATTGATGTCAGCGGACAAAAATTTCTTTATTACCAAAATGGTTATCTGGTTGATGACTTGCTGACTTCCACCGGCAAGCCGTCTACACCCACCAGGTTGGGAGAGTTTACAGCTTTTTCAAAATATGAAATGGCTTATGGTGGCGCCGATGGGCAAAGATGGGGCATGCCATATTTTATTGGTTTTTATAAATCAGGTGGTTTAGAAAATGGTATTCATGAATTACCCTTTCTTGATGGACGACGCGAAGGCGAACGCAGTTTGGGTGTTGCGGTTTCACATGGTTGTGTGCGTTTGGGTATCGGCCGCGCCAGAGAAGTTTATGACTGGTTGGAAATTAATAAAACCAAAGTTTTTGTTCATAAATAAATTATTAAAATATGTTAAACAAAAAATTTATCCAGAAATTAAAAAAAGATTATGAAAAACAAGAAGGCGAGCGACGTCAGATAATCGCTTTGTCCAACGACGTTTTGCATGCTTCAAAAAGAGTTATTTTTTCTTTACATCGTTTTGAAATAGAGCCGGCTTTAGAGAGTCTAAAAAATATAGAAAAAACCTTTTTGGCTTTAAAAAAGAAGTTTGGTATGGAAAGGCTAAATGTTGAGGGTTCCTACAAAGCCGGAGTGGAAGAATATGTAGAAGCCAAAATGTTTTATTTATTTATGACTGGTGCTAAGATTGATGCTATTAAGGGCCTGGATTTGAGCCTGGAAGGCTATCTGGGAGGCATTTGTGACCTAACTGGTGAATTAGTTCGTTTGGCCACCAATTTGGCAGCTGATGGCAAAATTATGGAAGCTAAAAAAATCAAAGCCACCATTGTTGTTGTTCTGGCTGAACTGGTCGGTTTTGACTTGACCGGCTATTTGCGCACTAAATATGATCAGGCCAAAACTAACTTGCGTAAAATTGAACAGATTAATTATGAATTAAGTTTAAGAAAATAATTTTTTTAAAATAATCCTATGATTTTATCTGATCGAGGTATAAAAAAGGCTTTAGCTGATGGACGTATCACAATTGAGCCGTTGTTTGATAATTCTATTCAGCCGGCCTCTGTGGATTTACATCTAGACAAACTTTTTTTGGTTTTTGATGTGTCAAGACACACCTGTATTGATGTCAAAAAACCAGTTGATAATTTAATGAAAAAAGTTGAAATGGAGGATGATTATTTTATTATTCATCCAGGTGAATTTGTGTTGGGAAATATTTTTGAAAAAACAGGTGTGGCCAGTGATATGGTTGCTCGTCTGGAAGGCAAGAGTTCCTTGGGTAGATTAGGATTAATCATTCATGCCACAGCTGGCTTTCTTGATCCGGGTAATAATTTAAAAATGACCCTTGAATTAAGTAATATGGGCAAGTTACCAATTAAACTTTATTATAAAATGCCAATTGCACAGATGGCCTTTGAAGAAATTTCATCTGGCGCAGATATACCTTATGGTGACAAAAGATTAAATAGTAAATATTATGGTGACACAGAACCGCAGGCCAGTAAAATGCATCTTAATTTTTAAGCATCATGAATCTTAAAATTAAAAAAATTTATCCTGATGCACAAATGCCAACGTATGGCCGAGTTGGCG
>DAOOQN010000004.1:0-69315 GCA_035388785.1 bacterium | reverse complement strand
CTATAATATTTATTTTTTTATTTAATTTTAATTTAGCAAATAAATAATCAAACATGCTTTCAGTAAAGTTCATGTTATCTTCAAAATTCCAATAAGCGCTATAATGTTCCAAGCTCATGTGCTCTGGCAAATGTGAAGGATCAAAACCTTCGTTGCGAAAAACCTTACCCAGCTCAAACACTTTTTCATAACCGCCCACAATTAATTCTTTTAAGGGCAGCTCTAAAGAAATACGCAAAAAGACATCAATATCTAAGCCGTTGTTGTGGGTTTTGTAGGGTTTAGCCGAAGCGCCTGTTGGTGAATGCATTAAAGTTTGCGTTTCTACCTCAGTAAAACCCTCGTTCCAATAAAATTCTCGCAAGGTTTTAATAAATTCACTGCGAAATTTAAATCTGGCCTTGCTTTCTTCATTAGCAATCAAATCTAAATATCTTTGACGATAACACGCTTCTTCATCTTTTAGTCCATGCCATTTTTCTGGTAAGGGCCGTAAAGCTTTACCTAAAAATTCAAATTTTTTAACTAATAATGTTTTCTCGCCTTTGTGCGTGGTAAAGACTTCACCAGTGACACCAATAAAATCTCCCATATCAAAAAGTTCTTCAAATAATTTAAACTGCTCCTCGCCAACCTCATCAGACTTGATGGCAATCTGGGCTTTGCCAGACCAGTCTTGCAAATGGGCAAAAGCTAATTTACCCATCACCCTGATGGTTAAAATCCGACCAGCAGTTTGTAGTTTTTGACCATCTTGAGTGGTCAAAATTGTGGTCACTGTGTCTTTTTTATTAAAACGAGCTGGGTATGGGTTGATACCAGCTTTTTTTAGAGCCAACAAGTGTTTTTGACGCACAGTTTGTTCGTCGCGATGATTGTTTGATATTAATTTGTTCATGTCTAAATTATAGTATTATTTAACAAAGATGGCAAATAAAAATACGGGGTTTAAAGTTCCCGCATTTTTGATGATTGAAGTTTTATCTTATTTCAACTATTTCATATTCTATCACACCTTTTGGTAAACTAACTGACACAACTTCGCCAACTTTGTGTCCCAGAAAAGCTTTACCCAAAGGCGATTCGTTAGATATTTTACCAGACAGAGGATCAGATTCTTGTGAACCAACAATTTCATATTCTTTAACTGTTTTATTACTTTTGTCTTTTATTTTTACCACGCTGCCAATATTAACACTAATGTTTTTACTTTGTTCTTTAATAATAATGGCGTTTTTCATGAATTCTTCCAGTTCGGCGATACGTCCTTCAATAAAAGCTTGTTCGTCTCTGGCGTCAGCATATTCGGCATTTTCAGATAAATCACCATATTCTTTGGCAATTTGGATACGTTCAAGAACGTCTTTACGTTTGATATTTTTTAAGGTCAAGAGTTCTTGTTTGAGTTTTTCTAAACCCTCAAGGGTGATGTAAGTTTGTTTGCCTAGCATATAAATAAAAAATATAATATGTATAGAATACAGTGGATATTTTTTTTTGTCAATAATTTAAGCTGGCTGCATCAATAGCTTGGTTAACTAATTTATCAGCTAATTTGTTTTGTTCGCGTGGAATATATTTAAAAATTGATTTTTTAAAGCTTTGCCTTAAATTCCAAATTTTAATAAAACTATCCTGGAAATCTTTATTTTTTAATTTAAATTGACCATTAATTTGATTGCAAACTAGCTCTGAATCGAGCCTCACTTCAATTTCTTGGACTTTTAATTTTTTGGCTTCTTCTAAAGCCAAGACTACAGCTTTATACTCGGCTTGGTTATTAGTGGTGGAACCAATGTATTTTTTATAGGTTGCCAATGGTTTGGTTAAATTTTCTGCAACAAAAAATACCACCCCAATGCCGGCTGGTCCTGGGTTGTTTCTGGCTCCACCATCAGTAAAAGCTATAATTTTTTTAGGCACAAAAATCAGGAACTTAATTTTATATCTACAACTTTTAATTGTAATTCACGATTTCCATTCCATTCGTTAATTCCAAATTCTACCACCGCATCAATTAAATCACCAATTTTTAAAACACTTCCCCACTCTTCAGCTGTGCCAAAAGAAATGGCTTTGCGACTCAAATTATTTTGTGAAAAATAAAAACGCAAATGTTTACTGTCTTTTCCAACCGACTCTATTTGTTCTATTTTTAATTTTTTAATTAAAAATAGTGGCATGGGGTTAGCCTCAGCAAAAGGTTCAAACTGTTCCAGTTGATCATAGAGTTCCCAGTTTAAGTCAGCTAATTTTATTTCCATATCAATGTCAATGGCTGGTTTTAAATCTGTATTTTTTAGTTTTTTTTCTGCTTCTAAAGTTATTTTTTTTAAAAAATCTTGATAGTTTTTTTCACCCTTAATTGATAATCCACAGGCTTGTGAATGGCCACCAAAACGTTCCAGTAAAGCACTAGTGCTCTGTAGAGCTTCAGTAATATTAAACTCGACAATACTGCGTCCCGAACCAATGTAGGTGTCTTTTTGATGAGCAAACAGAATTACTGGTCTAAAAAATTCATCTTTTAATTTACCAGCTACCAAGCCAACCAAACCAGGTGTCCAATTTTCTTGGCAAGCAATTAATATTTTATTTTTATCACTCACTTTATCAAACTGTTTTTTAGCCTCTATGAGCATTTGCTCAGCAATTTTTTGCCGTTTAATGTTTTTATTTTGAATATCTTGTGCTAAAGCAATAGCAGTCATCTCATCTTCTGTGGTCAAAAGATTGTATGCCAAACTGGCATGATCGATACGACCAGCCGCATTTAAACGTGGTACAATCTGAAAACTTATATTGCGAACATTTAAATTGTATAAATCACTACCCAGGGGCAAACCCTTTAATTCTTCACCGCTAGAAAGACTGGCAATACAAATCAATTCTTGTAACCCTTTGCGTGGCGTTTTATTTAAAACCATTAAGCCGTATTTGACCAAAGTTCTATTTTCACCCAAAATTGGCGAGACATCACCAATGGTACCAATGGCCACCAAATCCAATAACCATTTTTCAAAAGCCGCATATTGCTCAGAATTTTTTTGTTGTAAAAAAAGTGCCTGAGCTAATTTAAAAACCATTCCCACGCCAGCTAATTTTTTATAAGGATAAGCTTCCCTCTTTAAAGAACAATTTAAAATAGCATAGGCATCTGGCAAATTTTCCAATTCTAAATGATGATCAACGATTATGGTGTCGATATTTTTTTCCTTTAAAAATTTTATGGCTTCAAAATTTGTGATACCACAATCAACAGTAATAACTAAATTTATTCCTTGGGCAACAAAATTTTCTGCGTTTTTTAAATTTAAACCATAACCATCAAGATCGCGGTGTGGAATAAAAAAATCAACACCAATAGCACCCAATTTGCTCAATGTCTTTTCTAAAACCACCGTAGCAGTTACCCCATCAGCATCATAGTCACCATGAATTAATATTTTTTCTTTATTTTTTATAGCAGTTTCAATACGAGCCACGGCCTTGCGCATATCTAAAAACAAAAATGGATCATGAATTCCTTGGCTATAATCTGGATTAAAAAAATCATCAATTTTTTCTTGCGTATCTAAACCGCGATCGTAGAGTAATTGCAAAATAATCCCACTGTAGGCGGGAAAATTTTCAATAAACTCACTGGGGCACGGCGACTTTAGACGCCATCTTTTTTGATGGATTAAAATTTTATCTTTCACTTTATAAAAATTAAATAAATTCCATTAGAGCTTTTTTAAAATCAAAAGCCATTGGAGCATTGGATATTTCTTCTTCATAGGTTGGTTGCTTAACTTCATAAAAAATTCCCAATGGTAATTTTGTGTGTTCTCTACTTTTTTCCACGGCCATTTTAAAATCATCTGTTTTGTGCCCGGCTTGTTCCAGAGAATATATTTTCTGCTTATACCACTCAATAGTATTAACTTTATTAAAAGTTACACATTGTTGCAAAACATCAAGATGAGAAAAACCCTGATGTAAAATGGCTTTTTTGATCAATTCTTTTAGGGCCTGGATTTCAAAAGCTGCGCCGCGCGCCACAAAAGTAGCACCAGAAATTAGTGATAACGCCAAGGGGTCAAGTGGCTGTTTTACTTCGCCTTTGGGAGTCGTTTTAGAAATAATTCCTTCATCAGAAGTAGGCGAAGTTTGGCCAGTGGTTAAAGAAAAAAGCTGATTATTACAAACAATTAAAGTCAAATTGGCATTATAACGTGCCAGATGAATTAAATGGTTGGTGCCTTCACTGTATTGATCTCCGTCACCAGCAACAGCAATGACTGTTAAGTTTTTATTAGCCAATTTAATACCTAAAGCAACTGGTAGAGTTCGACCGTGTAAAGAATGAAAAGCATAGCATTTTATAGTTGAAGCCATATTGCCACCACAACCAATACCATAGACAATGGCTAACTGATGGGTTGGAATTTGTAAATCAACCAAAGCCATTTTTAAGGCTGTCCAAATACCAAAATCACCACAACCCGGACACCAGGTGGGCTGATAGTTGGTATTAAAAGATCCAAGAGTTATTTTATTTAAATCCGACATAATTTATTTTTTAACGGTTTTTATTATTTCTTCTTTCCAAAGTGGACGACCATCATATTTTAAAATTTTATCTTTTATTTCAGTGCCAGTTTCTTGACGAATTAAAATACCAAGTTGAGCGGAAAAATTATTTTCTATTAAAATTAATTTACTAAATTGTTTTAAAAATTTATCCAAACCCAAGGGTAGCGGCCAAACATAACTAAAATGAATTAAATTAATTTGTTTTTTGTCTTTATTAATTTCATTCAAGGCATCTAAACTTGGACCTAACATTGAACCCCAACAAACTAAAGTTAGATTAGCGCTTTTTGGACCATATAAAGTTGGTAAAGGAATTTCTTTTTTTAAATTTAATGTTTTACCCATTCTTCTTTTCATCTGCTCATTGCGACAGACAGTTGACTCGTTGGTTAAACCAAATTCGTCATGCTCATCAGAATTGGCAATATATTCTCCATTTAAAACTCCGGGGATGGGACGTGGTGAAACATTGTCTTTTTCGTTTTTATAACGCGCAAACAAAGTTTGGTTTTCGGCCAATTGATTTTGATTAACTATTAAAATTTTTCCTCGTGCCTTCTTTTCTATTTTTGAAAATAATTTTTTGCTTGTTGTATAAGTTGATTCACCCAAAAATTTATCAGATAAAACAATAACTGGAATTTGATATTTATCAGCCAGATTAAAAGCTTGCTGAGTTAATAAAAAACATTCAGTTGGATTTCCAGGGGCCAAGACAAGACGTGGAAAATCACCATGACCAGCGTGAACCACATACATTAAATCTCCCTGTTCGGTCCAGGTGGGTAAACCAGTGGCTGGCGCTGGACGCATAACTTCAAAAATAACTATTGGCAACTCTAACATACCAGCCAGCGATAGACCCTCATTCATAAGAGCAAAACCACCTCCAGAAGTGCCACAGGCAGCCCTGGAGCCCGTAAATGAAGCCCCTAGAGCCACGTGGACGGCCGCAATTTCATCTTCTGGCTGATGGACCACCATACCGCTTGCCTGCTGTTTAGCGACCAAATAATGCAAAATTTCACTGGCTGGAGTCATGGGATAGGCTGAATAAAGCTGACAACCAGCGGCTATGGCTCCCAAAGCACAAGCCTGATTGCCAGAGATAAATAAATTATCTTGTTTAAAACTCTTGTTATTATTTACCGTCATTATATATTGTGCTGCAATTTTTGAATTAATTGGATTATTTTTTATCCACTCAAGACCAGCTTGAACAGCCTTTTTGTTTTGTTCTGCTATTGCGCCTTTGTGTCCAAAAGTTTCTGTTAAAATTTTATTCAAATTTTCTAAAGATAAATTTAAAGCTCCTAGTAATATCCCAAGGGCAACTGTATTTTTCATTAATTCACCACCGTTATTTTTAGCTATCTCCATTAAAGGTGACGGTAAAAGATTTATTTTGTTTGGCAAAGAAAAATCAATTTCTATTTGTTCATCATAAATAATTAGACCACTAGTGTTTATATTTTTTAATTCTTTAATTAAACTGTCTTTGTTTAAAGCAATTAAAATATCACATTTTTCAGCTGCGGAATTAATTTCTTTTTTTGCTATATCAACTTGAAAAGTATTATGTCCGCCACGAATTAAGGATGGATATTCGGTGTAGGCAAACACAAAACAGTCACTTCTTAAAAAGTGTTTAGCCAGCATCATGCCTGTAACCTTGATACCAAAGCCGGCTGGACCAACTATTTTTATGGTTAAATGATCCATAAACTAAAAATTTAATTTTTCTGTCACTTCTCTAGCCATAGCTAATTCTTCATGCGGTTCAATGCTCAAAATAGGAATATCTTTTAATAAATTCATTTTAGCACAAATTTTTTTGCGCGTCACAGGATTACCAGCCCCGATTTTTCCAGTAAAAGCTATGGCATCAACATGATCAAGTAAAAACAGATAGGCACCAATATATTTTTTAATACGATTAGTAAACATTTCAAATGCCAAAACTGCCTGTTCTTCACCCCATTCCACAGCTTGTAAAAGTTCCAGATAATCATCTTTTCCAGCAATGCCTTTTAAGCCCGATTCAAAATTTAAAACTTGATTTAATTTTTCTAATAATTTATCTGCAGTGGGGTGTGTGACTGATAAATTATTAAGTATTTGCATTATAACACCAGGGTCAAGATCTCCGCTTCTGGTTTGCATCATTAAACCTTCAAGCGGAGTGTAACCCATGGAAGTATCAATGGGCTGGCCTTGACGTACGGCTGCCACAGAACAACCACCACCCAAATGCACAGTAATAACATTAATCTCTGCAACTGGTTTTTTAATTAAACGAGCACTTTCTTCTAAAGCATAATGATGGGAAATACCGTGAAAGCCATATTTTTTTATACCAAATTCTTCAAAATATTGATAAGGAATGGGATAAATTTTGGCCGCCGTAGGTAGAGTACTAAAAAAGGCTGTATCAAAAACAGCATAGTTTGCAACTTCTGGAAAATATTCTAAAGCGGCCTTAATACCAGCCAAATTATATGGATTATGTAAAGGAGCCAAACTATTACATTGTTCTAATTCAAAAATTTCTTGAGCTGTTATTTTTCGCGTAGTTTTAAATTTATCGCCACCATGCACCACACGATGACCAATAGCCACCAGTTCATCAAGGTTACCAATTTCTCTAACCATATTGCGAAAGAGATGTTTGATATTTTCTTCCCAGTCATCTTTATTGTGTTCTGCTATTTTAAACTCGCCTTTATGCATCGAGGCTAAATTGCCTGCATTAAAAAATTCATACTTAAATGAAGTGGAACCAATATTTAAAATTAAAATTGTGGACATAAAATTTTTAATTTTATTTTATAAAATTAGCGTGCCTATGCCACAGACCTTGTTTAAGCCGCAGGCGTTGGCTTCGTCAGTATCAAGGTGACAAGACATTTTAAAATCAACGCCAGTGCGCACAATTATATTATTAAACACCAATCCACGCTGACCAATAATTTCTACGCTAACCTTTTGTCCATCTTTGAGATTATATTTTTTGGCCTCTTCTAGTGAACAATGCAGATGGCGTTCGGGCACAATAACTTTGACTTTAACTTTACCCAAAGATCCTTTAACATCTAAAAAAGCTTTGACGTTTTCCAGTTTACCAGATAGTGTTGTGGGTGCGTCTATTCCTAAATGTACAGCATCAGTGAAAGATAGTTCGATTTGACTTTCAGCCCGTGCCGGGCCAACAATTCTTAAACTATTCATACAGTTGTTTGGTTTAACCAACTCAACTTTTTCTTTGGCAGCAAAATCGCCGACTTGCGATAAATCTTTTAGTTTATGTAAAATATAGTTTTTACCAAAAAGTTTATCCAAATCCCTTTGACTTAAATGAATATGTCGTGCAGAAACTTCAACTGGAATTTTTATTTTTTTCATATAGTTTTTTAAGTTATTGCTTTTTATACAGAAACTTGCTATAATTATATTAACCGTGAGGGAGATTTCGAGCCATCCCCCACTTCTCCTTCATCCATAACCTCCATTGAAGGAGTGACAGGTTAGGCTCTGCCGCAGGAAACATCTTCTGCGGCATTTTTTATACAATTATATTTTAATTTATTCTAAATCGTGTTCTATTTTGGCTTCCTCCGCAGTTATTTCTTTGATATCTTTTGAACCAATAACCTGGAAATAACGAATGGGTTTATTATTTGTCTTGGCCAATTCAATCTCTGCCAAAACACCATTGCTAATATCACCAAATACCCACAATTCATCGGCTTTTTCTACTAATAAATTATTAGATTCTCTAATTTTATCGCGTGCAATAGTGTCCAACATAAAATACTCGTGAATCATAAAAGGATTTAAAGGTACATTGTTATTTTCCAAAATATACTTAGAAATATGCATTCTAAAATAAAATAGATGTTTGGAAAATGCTGAAAAAATTAATTTCATATTTTTATTTCCCATGACATTTCTTAAATTTTAAACCGCTACCACAAGGACAAAAATCATTGCGACCAATTTTTTCTTTATTATAAGTCGATTTATCTTTTTCTGCGCCGATGTAGGTACTTTCGGATTGATTTTTAATAATTAAATTGGGATTGGTTTGAGAGGTTGTTTGATTGGCAGTGTTAACTAAGCCAATTTTAAAAATTGTATAAACAATTTGCTTGCGAATATTGGCCAGAAGCTCAGAAAACATACGATGAGCTTCTTTTTTATATTCCACCAACGGGTCTTTTTGCCCATAACCAGTCAAGCCAATACCCTCACGCATGTGATCCATGGAGTCAATGTGTTCAACCCACAAAGTATCAATGGAACGCAATAACATGGCGCGCTCCACAGCGCGCATGGGTTCCAGACCTTCTTTCAGCTGAGCTTTGATTTTTTCATCAGAATTTATTTTTTCTTCTAGTTCTTGATAAGCGATTTTTCCTAAATTAAAAAGATAATTAATAAGTTTTTCTTTGGCCAAAGAATCTTGTTTTATATCACCGGCCGTGTCTTTAATGTCTTCAATTTTAATACGCACTGAAAGTGGAACTGGAAAAATAGTATCCACAACTTCATAAATTTCATCCAGATTCCACAAACTTTCATCCTCGTTTTGTGTATGAAAATTAACCACTGTTTCTAACTCTTCTTGTAAAAATTTTAAGATATCATCTTGCATGGCTTGACCAGTACTGTTGGCAGCCAGGACTTCATTCCTTTTTTTATAGATTACTTCACGGTGTTTATTAATTACATCATCATATTCAACTAGGTGCTTTCTGATATCAAAATTGTGGCCCTCAACTTTCATCTGTGCTTTTTCAATAGAATTAGAAATCATTTTATTTTCAATCGGTTTATCATCTTCTAAACCCAAAGCCTGCAAAATTGATTTCATTTTGTCGCCACCAAAAATACGCATCAAATCATCTTCCATAGAAACAAAGAAATGTGTTTCACCACTATCGCCTTGACGTCCAGCGCGACCACGCAACTGATTATCAATACGACGAGATTCATGTCTTTCTGTGCCTAAAACGCATAAACCACCCAAGGCTTTGACTTTTTCCTGATCCTCTTTATTAACTGGGTTACCACCCAAAATAATATCCACACCACGACCAGCCATATTGGTGGCAATAGTCACTGCACCAACACGACCAGCTTGAGCAATAATTTCTGCTTCACGCTCATGATTTTTGGCGTTTAAAAGTTCGTGTGGTACACCTTCACGTTTTAATAATTCTGACAAGTATTCGTTATTTTCAATAGAAATTGTGCCTACTAAAACAGGCTGACCAACTTTGTGGCGCTTCTTAATTTCTTTAACTAAGCGTTGATATTTACCATTAACATTTTTAAAAATTGCATCAGACTTATCAATTCTTATCATTGGTTTATTGGTTGGAATAACTACTACATCCAAATTATAAATTTTAGACAATTCTTCAGCTTCAGTGGCGGCTGTGCCAGTCATACCAGCCAATTTTTGATACATGCGAAAATAATTTTGAAAAGTAATGGTGGCCATAGTGACTGATTCCTGTTTGACAGCCACATTTTCTTTGGCTTCAATGGCCTGATGCAAACCATCAGAATAACGACGTCCAATCATAAGTCGCCCAGTAAACTCGTCTACAATAAGAATTTCACCATCTTTAATTACATAGTCGCGATCTTTTTTAAATAAAACCTTGGCACGCAAGGCTTGTTCAATATGATGCACATCGCGCACTCCACGATCAGTATAAATATTTTCCACATTTAACCATTTTTCCATTTTAGCAATACCGGCTTCGGTTAAAGTTGAAGCTTTCATTTTTTCATCAATATTATAATCCTCGCTTTCCCGCAACCTTTCAACCAACTCTGCAAATTGACGATATTTATCAGTTGATTCCATATCGGGTGCGGAAATGATAAGAGGTGTGCGTGCTTCATCAATTAAAATTGAATCAACTTCATCCACCACAGCATAATGGAGTTCGCGCTGGACCTTCTCATTTAAACCTTGCACCATGTTGTCGCGCAAATAGTCAAAACCAAATTCATTATTCGTGCCATAAGTTATATCGGCCAGATAGGCTTCTTGGCGTGGCACGGGTCGTAAAAATTTATCTAATACTTTAAAAGAACCTGTTGTATCACGCTCATTATCCATATTACCCAATTCATGATAAGTACTGTCATACAAAAAAGCGGTCTCATGGTTTAAACACCCGGTTGACAGACCCAAATAATTATAGACCTGCCCCATCCACACAGCATCACGACGGGATAAATAATCATTGACTGTAATAACGTGCACCCCACGACCAGTCAAGGCGTTTAAATAAACAGCCACTGTGGCCGCCAATGTTTTACCTTCACCAGTACGCATTTCAGCTATGTTGCCTTGGTGTAAAACCATGCCAGCCAAAAGTTGAACATCATAGTGCCGCTGCCCTAAAGTCCTGTGCGCTGCCTCACGTACTAAAGCAAAAACCTCTGGCAAAATTTCGTCTAAAATTATCTGCTGTTCGGCAAAAGATTTATCAGCTAGTTTTTTTTTGTAAAAAAAAGTTTTCTCTTTAAAATCATCGATTTTAAAAAGTTTAATTTTAGTTTCTAATTTATTAGCTAACAAAACTGTATTTTTTAAATTTTTAATAACCCGTTCGTTAGCGTCACCAAAAATTTTAGTTAAAATTGACATATATGTATTAGAGTACCTTTCTAGGTAAAAATAAAATAAAAAGTCCGGCTAAAAAAGAAATAGTGGCCATAATTAAAAATACCACACCAAAACCATACCATTTCACCAACCAACCGCCAAGTTCAGCGCCAACGGCTGGAATTAAATACGCCAAGCCATCATAAATACTCCATTGGGTAATAGAATTTTGACCATTAGCGTGTTGTGCATAAACTGCATGAAAGGCCGGCCAATACAGGGCTTCCCCAATTCCCAAAACAATCTGAACAACATAAACCATAGCAACACTGTCAGTAAAATAATATAAAAGATAACCAATACCCAAAACAAACTGCGCCCACATGATACCCAATTCTTTTTCTTTCAAAACATTTTCATATTTGCCAGCGACAAAGGTCAGTAACCCAGCTGTGGCTAAAAAAATTGCTGAAGCAGTGGAAGCGGTAGTGATATCGCCGCCCACATCTTCTACAAAAATAGCAAAAATTGGACTTAACAGATTAAAAGCGAACATGAAAAGTCCACTGATCAACAATAAGGCTAAAATTGGCCGACTAAAATACGGTTTTAAATTTTTTAAGAAAAAAATCATTGTTTGTTTTTTTGTTTTTATCAGTTATAATCTTAACTCTTTTTGATCTAAAATTCAAGTTTTTTATATGTTTATTTTTTATTTCCTGTGTTTCTGTGTGACATCAAAACCCAATCTAAACTTACCACCCAACATTAAACGGGTTTGCGCGTCAGTTGCTGGAATGGAGCCAAAAGCAATCATGGTTATGGGCATTAGAAACCACTGTAAAATCATAACTATCCACTTTGCTTGTTTATATTTTGCCGGTCTTTCTGGCAAAAAGAAAACATTAATAATAGCACAAAAAACTATACCAATCATGGCCATAGCCATAATCACTTCCATCACAAAAGGCGCATTTTGCACAATCGCATTTTCCATGTGCTTATACGAAGCCACATACAAAGGCAAACGTCCTAAAACCATCATAAATATCGGGCCGGTGGCCCACGAAAACTGGCCCTCTGTCTGATTAAACAAATATCTAAACTTCTTTAACCACGAAATACTTTTATCATTAAAAAATCTGGTAATCATCCAGGGAAAATGCTCGACTGACCAAGCCCAGCGCCGCATTTGTCTATATTGTCCTTTAATGGTTTGCCACAAAGTTTCTCCCATCACCGTATCCATAGAAATTGGTACATACATTGGAATAGTAGAATAATTGCCATGGTAATATTTAAAACATTGTAAAAAAATTCTAGAATCTTCTGTCACAATATTTGTTTCCCAATATCCTACTTCCACTAAAGTCTTAAAACTCATGGAGTGCGAAGAAAAAGTAAATAGTCTTTCGGGTCTAGCTTTATCTGCCATTAACCAAAAAGTTGTGGAATTAGCCACGACCCTGGCAAATGACGGTGCATCCCAAGCGTTATTATTGTACAAAGTTAACGGTTGATAAGAATGTTGATGAGGTTTTTCTGCGGTTAGCCATAGATACATTAACCTGGCAAAATATTGCGGATAGACAAAAGTATCTGAATCAAAATTAGAAACAATTATATTCTCGTAGGGGATATTTTCTGCATCAATTATTTCCTCTTTTACTTTCTTGGCAGCCCAAGTACAATTAGAGCCCTTGCCCGGCAATTCATTGGCTGGAGTTGCGGGATGAATATAAGGTAAAATTTTATAAAATTTATGACCGTATTTCTCTTGAATAATGGCTGCGTCTTTTAAAAATTGCTCTGTATATTCCTTGCCCGCTCTCTCTTCTCTATTTAAAACTATAATAAATTTTTGAGTATCATAATCGGCGTGAGCCAGACCGTTAAACGTGTCTTCAAAAACTTTTATACCCTCTTTATAATTTGGCAAAAAAATTAAATGATAATATTTTTCATAATTACCAATTTTTTTGATTTCTTTCAACCAATCAACTTTATTGACAGCACGATATTTTTTTAAACTTAAAACCAAATATAATACAAAATACATAATTCTAATAAACCAATATAGATCATAAACTAAAATAAAATAAATAATCCACAATGGTTTGACAAAAGACAAAATAACAACAAAAACAAAACTTAGCCACAATGTGGCACCAGGAATAATTTCTAAGAGACGATATTTTGTTTTTGCTAGCATAGCAATAAACTTATAAAAACAACCATAGTTTTAAGCTATTATACCACCACCCAAAACTTCATAGTTTTTGTGCCACAAATTAAGTGATTTATAAAAAACTAAAACCTGCCCCTTGGCCACAGCTCTTTGTGGCTGTTTGAATTTAACTAGTAATTCTGTATTTTGAGTATCCTGTATGGTTAAGGGTAATAATTTTTGTAAATGACGGAACCGCCCCCAACAATTTATAGGTAAGGTTGGCTGAAAACCGCTTAACCAGTTTATCTGCTTAAGTTTAACATGACAAGTATAAAAATCGGAATGCTGAGTGTTATTAGTGACTATCAAGCGGTTATTTGACAAATCTTTTTTTAATACAAAAAATGGTCCCTGACCACCACCAATACCAATGCCTTGTCGTTGGCCAAGAGTATAATTGAACAAACCAGCATGCTGTCCTAAAACATGACCATCTTCATTAACAATATCACCAGGGTTTTTTTTTATAAAGGGGGTTAAAAAGTCTTTCATTTTTTTTTCACCAATATAACAAATGCCGTAACTGTCTTTTTTATAACACACCGGCAAATTTAAAGTTCGTGCTAGGTGACGGACTTTTTCTTTTTTTAAACCCGCAAGTGGAAACAACACTTGGGCTAATTCTTTTTGACCCAACTCATAAAGAAAATAGGTTTGATCTTTATTTTTATCTTTAGCAGTTATTAGCTTGTAATCATTTTTTTTTATTACTTTGGCATAATGTCCGGTGGCAATTTTATCAAAACCCAATTGTTTGGCTTGTTCTAAAAATAAACCAAATTTAATATATTTATTGCATAATGTATCCGGATTGGGAGTTAACCCTTGCTCATAAGCCTGCAAAAAATAAGAAAAAACATATTTTTGATAAGCCGCACTAAAATCCCAAGTATAAATTTTGATACCCAAAATTTCAGCCACTCGACGCGCATCGGCCTGATCTTGTTCCCAAGTGCAGGTGCCGGTTGAGACCAATTCATTTTTTTCATGCCAATTGATCATAAAAACACCCGTGACATCAAAACCTTGTTGCTTGAGTAGTGCAGCGGCAACAGCCGAATCAACTCCGCCCGACATACCAACCAAAATTTTTTGTTTTGTCTTCAACATAAATTAACGCGGCAATAAATCAAGACGTAAACGGTTGGTAAAGAAACGCAGGGTAAAAAATAACACCATACAAGTTAAAAAAGTTAAAATTAGTTGTGTAGCTATTTGCCAAAACGAAAAAACAATAAAAAAGTTATTGTCAAAAAGTATTAGAATTTTTTTTTCTAAAAATAGAAAGATTAGTAAAAAAATATTATCCACCAGAGTAAGTGCAAAAAAAGTATTTAGAGACTGATTGGTAAAAAAATTTTGATTTAAATATTTTAAAACTAAATAAGTGAGACAAAAAAACAATAAATATGAACCAAATGGAAGTGGTGACACTACATCTAATAAAAACCCAGCCCCACACGACCACAGTATAGCTAGACGATTTTCAAAAAACATTAACACAAATACGAACAAAGGTAGAAACAAATTAGTAAACGGCCAAAAAGATGATAAGAAAGAAATAGAAAAAAAATAAACAATCAAAATTAAAATAATATTAATAAATATTTTTTTGAACATAAATTTTAAGGCATGATTACATTAACAATGTCAATATTATAAGCAGTTTCCGGCTGCACAATGCGTGCAGTTTTAAAAAGTTCACGTGAATCTTCAAAGACCTCATTTACAGTACCAATAATTAGACCAGCGGGAACTAATTCTTCTTGACCTGAAGTGACAATTAAATCGTTAGCCGCAATGTTTTTATCCCTTAAAATGTATTCTAATTTCAAACTCAGATCAAAATTACCATGAACTATACCAACTAAAGTTTTATCCTTATCACTGGCCGCACTGAGACGTGAATTTGAATCGGTTAGAAGTAACACGTGCGCTAGTTTATCTTCAGTTTTAATTATTTTACCTAAAACCAAACCATTTTTTGCCGTAATTACCATCCCCTCTCGTAGGCCATCAATTTGACCTTTATTTATAATTAAAGTGTTTACATTACCAGATATACCACGAGAAATAATTTTGGCAGCAATGGCTTTAACGTTCTGCTGACTCAAAAACAGCAATTCTTCATCACTGATATTTTTTTGTTCAATGATTTTTTTTAAGTCAATATTTTCTTGTTCTAAGATAATTAATTTATCACTTAGCTCTTGATTACTCTTAATTAAGTAAGAGTTATTTTTAAAAATATTAAAAAAAGAAGAAACCTGACGACCAGCTGAATAAGACCAGCCTAAGGGATACTTTAAAACTTGACCAGCGAATGATTTAAGAGGTTTAAATAACCCAAGATAATACAATGAAATAAAAAAAAATATTATTACCAAAAATAAAAAACTTTTTTTATAAAACTTTTGAAGCATAATTTAATCCTTCATTGTGGGTACTAAAATATTGGATAAACCCTCAAGATCTTCCAAAATTATTCCAGCACCACGTACCACAGAGGTCAAAGGATCATCTAAAACTTGGGTTGGAATTTTGGTTTCTTCTTTAATTAAATCTGGCAATCCACGAAAAAGAGCTCCACCGCCGGTTAAAAGAATGCCCCGCTCATATATTTCGGAAACTAGTTCGGGCGGCGTATTTTCAACCGTGTATTTGATGTTTTCAATAATAGTACGAATGGACTTAAAAATAGCTTCACGAATGTGAGCGCTGGAAATTTTATTAACACGCGGCAAACCGGAAAGAACATCACGACCCCGAACTTCCATTTCCAAACCACGATCTTCATAAATTACAGAGCCAATTTTAATTTTTATATCTTCAGCCGTCATTTCACCAATGTATAAATTAAACTTGTCACGCACATATTGAATTATATCAACATTAAATTCATCACCACCGATGGGGAGGGATTTACTGGCTACTACTCCACCCAAAGACATAACCGCAATTTGAGTAGTGCCACCACCAATATCAACCACCATATTACCCACAGCATCTTGAATGGGCAAACGCGCACCAATAGCTGCTGCCATTGGTTCTTCAACTAAAAAAACTTCTCTGGCCCCAGCCGATAGTGCCGCATCTTCAACCGCCTTCTTTTCAACTTCTGTAATATCAAGCGGAATACCGATTACCACCCGTGGACGCGACAAAACACTATAAGCCTGACGATGTACTTGGTCAATAAAATATTTAAGCATTTTTTCTGTGACTTCAAAATCAGAAATAATTCCATTAACTAGTGGTTTAGAAACAATAATGTGCGGCGGAGTCTTACCCAACATTTTTCTAGCCTCATCACCAACGGCTAAAATTCTATCTGTTTTGGTATTGATAGCAACTACTGAAGGTTGATTAATAATAATACCTTTGCCACGTACATAAACCAGGGTATTGGCTGTGCCTAAATCAATCCCTAAGTCATGTGAAAACTTGGCAAAAACAGCTTTAAACATAATAATAATGACTATTTTAGTACTTATAGCTTAGCATTAAAATACTTTTTTGTCTAATATAAAACAAAAAATAACCCCATGAAATGTGGGGTTATTTTTTAGTAAAAATATAAATTAATGCATTAAGCCCAAGCCACCTTTTCTGAGCTGACAGATTTGATTTTTTTAGTTTTATCTTTAATTAGAACTAAACTTTTATAAATCTTGGTAATTCTATCCACGACATCTTCCCAATTATAATAAATTTTGACATAACTTCTAGCTTTCTTGCCAACTTTTCTAGCCACTTGTGCATGAGTTAAAAGTAAAACCATTTTATAAGTTAGATCATTAATATCTGTATTGCGAAAAATAAAACCCACACCACCCAAACTAGCATCACCCGCCACCAAATCGGCGTTGGCTGAAATATCAGACACCAAAACTGGTTTGGCATAAGCCATAGCTTCTAAAAGAGAAATAGAAAGACCCTCGGATTGAGATGGTGAAACATACATGTAACTATGAGCGTAGAGTTGCTCCAACATTTCACCGCGTTGACCGCCGGTAAAAATTATATCATCGCGACCATCAACTAAACTTTTTAAAAATTCATAATAATCATCTGTAAACGAAGTTTGGCCAACAATTACTAATTTATAATCAGCAAACTCTGGATTAAGCTTAACTTTTTTAAAAGCTTCAATTAAATAGTGAATACCTTTATGTCTAACCAGACGTGAAACCGTCAAAATATATTTTTCTTTAGTCAAATTAAATTGTTTAATTAGATGATCACTAACATCACCATTTTGCCGAACAGTCACACCGTTAGGAATTAAAGTTATGGAACGTTTATAGAGTGTTAGGTATCTTTTTTGTAATTTTTTGGAAACAGTAATAACTTCATGAGCAAAAACAGCGGACATAAACGCCCCAAATTTAAGCATAAATTGAGCAAAGATACCCCACTTTTTATGCTCCCAATCTTCACTATGAGCAGTTACTATAACTTTAATTTTGGGAGCAACGATTCTTGGAATAAAAGAAAGCCAGGCCGGTCCAATACCATGGATATGAATTATATCAACCTTATTTTTTATGGCATGTAGAATAGCCAAAAAAGTGTGTGAACCAGCATCTAGGTGTTTAGTGTATATAGAAGGTAAACTAATTAAATTAACACCTTCATATTTTTTATATTCTTTGGGTGTATAGTGTGGCCGAGTATATAAAAAGACATCGAAACCCTTCTTAGCCATGCGCACACTAAGTTCTTCCACATGAGTTTCTACACCTCCACCAGAAGGATTAAGAATGCCTTTTTGACCAATATAAGCGATTTTTAACATATATTTTTTAATATTTGAATATTTAATTTGATAATTGTATATATTATCATATATAACTAACTATGTCAATAATAGTTATCCACTTAGCTATAAAATTATAAAAAAACAAACAAAAATAAAAAAACGGCTATTATTACCGTTTATTTTATGTGATTTATTAAAAAATTAAATATATTTTCTGCCTTTTAATTCTTCTGGAAAATACTCTTGATCTTGTGAATCTTCCAAGGGGGTATATTTATAATCCTTACCATAATTAAGCTCTTTCATTAGTTTGGTGGGCGCATTGCGTAAATGCAATGGCACAGGCAAATAGCCAAGTTCTTTAATATCTTTTTGTGCAGCGCCATAAGCCTGGTAAGCTGCTATGCTTTTTTTGGCTTGTGCCAGATAAATGACCAATTGAGTAAGGTGGACATTACACTCAGGCATACCTAGTTTGTGACATGCATCAAAAACAGAATTGGCCAGCACGACAGCAAAATTGTCAGCCAAACCCACATCCTCGGCTGCAAAACGCACTAATCGTCGGGCAATGTAAAGCGGGTCTTCACCAGCTTCTAACATTCTAGCCAACCAGTAAACTGCAGCGTCAGGATTATTGCCACGCATAGATTTGTGTAAAGCCGAAATAATGTTGTAATGCTCTTCACCCGCGCGATCATAAAGCATGGTCTGCTGCTGCAAAGCATCAGCAATTATTTTTTTATTAACTATTCTTTTTCCTTGCGAATTGGGGGCAGTATTTTTGACAGCGATTTCCAAAGCATTTAGAATAACGCGCGCATCGCCATTACTGACTTGCAATAATAACATCTCAGCCTGGGTGTCCAACAGAGCCTGATAACTAGCCAGTCCCTTTTCTGTATCAGTTAAAGCTCGCTGAATAATTATTTGTAAACTGGGCAGTGACAATGGCTTTAGGACATAAACTCGCGAACGTGATAATAAAGGCGCTATAACTTCAAAAGACGGATTTTCGGTGGTGGCACCAATCAAAGTCATAATTCCCTTCTCTATCAAAGGCAAAAGCCCATCTTGTTGAGCTTTGTTCCAACGATGAATTTCATCCACAAAAAGAATGGTGCGCTGATTATTAAGTTTACGTTTATTTATTGCTTGAGTAATTATTTCACGCAAATCTTTAACGCCGGAAGTAACAGCAGAAATTTCTACAAAAAAAGAATTGGTGAATTGAGCAATAATGCGTGCCAGAGTGGTTTTACCGCTACCAGGTGGCCCCCACAAAATCATGGATGGTAGTTCGTCATTTTCTATGGCTTGACGCAAAAGAGAACCCGGACCAATAATTTCTTCCTGGCCCACATAATCAATCAGCGCCGCTGGTCGAAGACGATCGGCCAGCGGCGCTTTTGCGGCTAATTCTTTTTGATAATGTTCGTCAAAAAGATCCATAGCAATCTATTTATCCTGACAGCCACAAGAGCAATCAGGATCACAGGTGCAACAGGCAGCACATAAATTTTCACTACAAGCACACTTTGTTTCGTCAGTAATTATGGTACCACAAGCTGTGCATTTTTTTTGTTCATCTTCCATATGTATCTCTGTTCTTGCTCAAAATTTTAAAAATATTTTGAACAAGATTAATTATATTAAACAACTTTATCGGGATAGCCGGACTCGAACCGGCGACCTCGTCGTCCCGAACGACGCGCGCTAGCCAACTGCGCTATATCCCGTTAATTTACCTTTAAATTTTACCTTAATTTATTAAAAAAAACAAATAAGTTTTATTTGTTTTAAAGACATCATCAATATCCAAAATTTATCTAATTTTACACAAAATTTCAATTGTGTGTATAACTACTCTTGACAAAACTCTCTCTCTGTTATTCTAAAGATAATTCGTGGAATCGTTGCATAATCTATTTTGGGAGGATGTATCATGAAAAACCTGTCTTTTCTACTGATCGTGCTGGCTCTGACCCTCTTTGTCGTCAACGCCAATGCACAAACCACCGTCACCCCGACCCCGATTATAAAGGCCGGGTTTAATGAACTCTGCCTCCACGTAAACGTGGGATGGCATATCACCCTGGAGGTCGCTGTGCCGGCCACCGCCTACATGGGAAACGGTTTGATAAAGCTATATAAAGACGGCAAGCTGGTGGACTGTGGCGGTTCTGCCACAGTACGTCAGCTTACAAAGCACGTGGTCGAAGTGTCGGTATATAGCAATTACTTTGCGTATACCAAGGATTTTGGAAAGAAGTTTCCAATCATCATGGAACTACACGGCTGGAGAATCGAGATCACCGGCTGGGTAAATCCATTTTAAACCCGGCTGACTGAGCTACAAAACAACAGCACCCCCCATCAATCTTTTCGGGGGTGTTTTATTTTTGTCCCATATTCTGTAATTATTTTATCTATTTAATTAAAAATTATCTGAACTTATTGTCTTGCCATATTCCCAAAAACTCCAATCCCCTTTTTTATCACCCAACCACCACCACCATTCCACACCCCAAAGATAAACTTCATCCAGACCAGCAGAACGGGCAAATTTAACGTTACTTTTTACTTGTGCCAAATCCATGGAATAAAACTGATCAAATAAATCCATTTTTGTTAAATTATTATCAATGGCCCACGGTTCTGTTTGCAACTCGGTATTGATAACTTTTTTGACAGGTGTAAAAAGTTTTACTATTTGGGCTTTAAAATAATAAAAAGCTGGTGGCAAAGGATAGTTAAACCAGCCCCATCTTTTATTCCACGTCTGTCGATACATAGATACACCCAAAAAATCACCAATTTTTGCACCCTTAAACCACGAGGAAAGTTCGCCCGATTCAGTCATCATAACTGGACGTGTATCAAGTGAGCGCACCAAGGCCGCTTCTTCACGTACCAAACTCTCCTCGCCAAGTGGACACTGACCAAAAAAATCAGCGAACGGTTCGTTATCAAGCTGCCATTTTTTTATATTGGAATATTTTTTAAAATGTTCCACTTCAACTTTAAGCAAAGCCAGTATTTTTGTTTTTATTTCGTCTTCGGTTAGATTTTTATACATCTCTGGGGTATGACATTCTGGCCAGCGTGGCACGCGTCGACCTAACACCGGTACCACTTCAATATTTTTTTGTAAGGCTTTTTCAATCATCCAATCATAAGCTGAGAAATCAAAAACTCCTGGACTTTTTTCCACATCCGGCCAATAGATTGGTAAGCGAACGGTTTTTAAATTTAATTCATCAATCATGGCACCATAAGCAATTACCCAATCAATACCCAACTCTTGAGCTTGCAATTTGGAAAATGTGGCACCCCAAATTATTTTATTATCAGCGCCAAAATTAAAATTGGCTATTATTAAAAAAATAATAAAAACAATAAACACGCCAATAAAAATTTTATAGTGAGTTTTCATTAAATAAATTATTTATTTTTTTCACAAACAATTTCAATATCAACTGGAATGCCTCTAATCTTAAAATAAAGTGCATTAAAATAATATCCTTTTTTAATAATTTTTAAATCGCACTCTTTTACTATTTTTAATAAATCATTTTCTTCAAGAATACTTACGTGGGTTACGTCTTTATCAAACCAAGAAAATATTTTTCCTGCCCAGGTATTTTTTAAGGGCATACTAAACATAAGCTGACCGCCATTTTTAATTTTAGAAGTAATTTTATTTAAAGACTTTTTTACATCATCTGTGTGTTCTAAAACATCAAACGCTGTAACAAAATCAAAAAAATTATCTGGAAATGGTAATTCTTCTTTATTTAAATTGATTACATTAAAAATTCCTGTGGGTGTGTTTTTACGCGCCTGATCTATGGCAAATTCTGAAATATCTATACCGTAAACTTGATTGAAATATGGCTTAATTCTCTTTAACATAAAACCAAACGCACAACCAACGTCAAGTATTTTTCCTGAAAGATTATTTTTTTTAACGTATTTTATAACATCTTTCCAATAATAAGAATTATCCCATAAGTTATAGTTTTTGTAATTTGAAAGTTTTTTTCCAAAAAAATAATCTTTTGTAAATTGGTGGTCCATATGTTTAGGTGGCTACAAAATATAAGCCAATAATAATAATTAGAATGCCAATAATTTTTTGAATTAAAATTTCTTTAGTTAACTCTTCTTTTAAAATTTTGGGTAAAAACACAGTTAAAAGCATGGCAAAAATAAATACAAAAACATATTGAATACCCTGCATGGCTTGAACTAAAGTGACTGAACCTAAAAAAATAGCATACTGTTGTAAAATTGCTGAGCTACCACCGCAGATCTGTCCCAAAAGAAATAAACCACCTGTTTTTTTAGCACCAGATTTGTCTTTTTTATTGTGCACTAAACTGTCCTTTATAGCTTTGAAATTAGCAGGCACAAAAAGTAATAAAATAACTGCCACCAGTGACCCTGCTCTGGTCCAAACGAAACCTGTTAAAAATTTTGTATTAGCGTAAACATATTTTGTTAGAACGTTTGAAACACCAAAAAGAATAGCTGCGGGTAAAACTAACCAAATTGTTTTTCTGATTTGCGGCAGACTAAAATTCAGTAAACCAAATTTTTTCTTAAGCCAAGACCAAGCACCATGTTTTTTAAAATCTAAAGCAATAATTAAAGAACCAACAATTAAAAAAAAGAGACCAGTGTATTGATTATAGTTTAATTTTTCTTCCAAAATATACCAAGCAAAAATGAAAACAAAAATCGGAGTTAACCCACCCACCATTGGGTTGACGCGACTGGCTTCATCCTTTTTTAAAGCGGCAAACATCAGGAGTAACGCCCACACAAAAGTGGCGCCAGCTAAAAGAGAAACCCAAATGGTTAGTGTGTCTGGAATTTTTAAACCAAAAGGAATCACAAAAAGCATGAGGACACAACCCAAAGCCGCAATATAAAAAACATAGACAAATGGATTATCAATTTTGTCTTTTTTTAACAAAGCTTTATCAGTAACCATGGCGATGGCATTTAAAAAATAAGCCACCAAAGCAACTATTAACCAAGTCATAAATAAAAAATAAAAGTAAAAACTTATTCAAAAAGTTCTCTCATCTCGCCCAATACAGCATTATTTTTGGCGATTTTTGCATACAACTCACCACTGGGCTTGATGGTTCTCTTAAAGGTTTTTAAATCAACATCCACTAATCCAAATTTTGGTTCAAAGCCCTTTTCCCATTCAAAATTATCTAAAAGTGACCAATGAAAATAACCCCTGACATCCACACCAGCTTTGAGAGCGTGATAAATTTCAGTTAAGTGATCAACAATAAATTTTTCACGCTTGCAATCGTCTTGGGCAGCGACACCGTTTTCGGTTATATAAATTGGAAGATTGAAATCTGACAAATCCATCAGAACATCAAAAATACCATGCGGATAAATCACCCAACCTACATCAGATTTGTCACGCTCACCTTCTGTGATGCCTTCTGTTTCTGGCAACCAACCATCATCTTTTTGTTTCAAACGGACACGAAAATAATAATTAATGCCTAAAAAATCATGTTTATTTTTTGTCAAATCATAAAAAGAGTGATTAACAAAACGATCAGCCAAATGTACATAAAGCAGTTCCAAAAAACGATGCTTACGATAAGAAGCAAACGACATAACATTCATAGCAAAACCCACCTGTGGATTTTTTAATTTTTTATGTAAAAATTTATACACCATCCGGTGTGCCAATGCCATATTTAAATAAGCCCACAGTGCTTTTTTTGTGTTTTTTTCTTGCGGTGGCCAAATAGCTTTGTGATAACACATGTCAACATAAACCTCTGGTTCGTTTATAGTAATCCAGAGATCAACCAAACCGCCAATATTTTCAGCCACAAAACTAACATAGCGTTTAAAATACCAGGCACTTTTTACATTTGTCCAACCACCCTTATTTGCAAACCATTCCGGATTGGTAAAATGGTGAAGAGTAAGTATTATTTTGATGCCTCTTTTTTTTAAATCAGCCATAACTGCTAAATAGTGCTGCATGGCTGCATGATTAAAATGACCACAATCCGGTTCAATACGAGACCATTCAATTGAAAAACGATAAGCGTTGTTATTTATTTTTTCAATGATCTCATGATCATCCAAATAATGTTGATAACTACCACAGGCCTGACCAGATTTATGTTTCATAGCACCAGTTTCTTCCCAATGCCACCAATCAGAATTTATATTAGCGCCTTCAATTTGATGAGCAGCAGTCGCGGTACCCCACAAAAATCCTTTAGGAAATTTTAAGGTTTTATTTTTTGGTTCTTGTTTTGATTTTGACATAAAAAAATGACTGTTATTGACTTTATTATAACATATCAACTCAAAAAATCGCAATTCTTTTTATTATAAAATAAATACAAAAAATTATTTTGGCCGCGTAAAATACCAGCTCAAAGCATCTTTGACGACGGGTAGAGCCGTAAGACTACCCTCAACACCATTTTCAATTAAAACTGTGATAACTATTTCTGGTTTTTCAAAAGGCGCAAAAACAGTAAACCACGCGTGTGGTTGTTGATTATCCCCAGCTTGAGCGGTGCCGGTCTTGGCGGCTGAAGTTACGGGTAAATCTTGTAATGAACTGGCTGAGCCAGATAAAACCGCTTGACGCATACCTTGGCGCACAAGCTCAACATTAAAATTGTCAACAATATTTTTTGCTAAAATTTTTGGTTCTATATAGGTGGTAATATTTTTATCATCAATCAAGCCTTTTAATAAATGGGGTTGATACAGCGTGCCACCATTGGCAAAATAACTGGTCAATGACAAAATCTGTAGAGGAGTCACTGTTAAATCACCTTGGCCAATAGAAAGATGATAGGTATCACCAATATACCAGTTTTCTCCGGTATTTTTCTTTTTCCATTCTTGACTGGGCAAAAAACCATCGGCCTCACCCGGTAAATCAATACCCAAGACGTGATTAAAATAAAACTTATTGGCATAGCTGACTATTCTTTCCAATCCTAAACCAGAAAATTCATCACCAAATCCACCACCAACATAATAAAAAAAAGTATTCACTGATTCAGCAATGGCTTTGGTGATATTTGTTAGACCATGACCGCCAGCTTTCCAATCTGGAAAAAACCACTGTCCAATACTAATGCCACCTGTAGAATTTATCTTTGTGTCTTCGGTAATAATTTTTTCTTGTAAACCAGCCGCAGCCATGACTAATTTAAAAATTGAACCCGCTGGATACTCACCTTGTACTGCGCGATTAAAAAGCGGCTGTTTTTTATCTTCTAATAAATTTTCAATTTCTGCCTGGTAGAGTAGTGTGTTATTAAAATAGTTATTATTATATATAGGACAGGACACTAAAGCTAATATTTCACCATTCTGCGGATTAACGGCCAAGGCAGCAGCCTTAGCACCATATAGATTGGCTGCTGTGCACAGTTTATCAGTCAAAAAAGCATTAAAATCCGCATCAATACCTAAAATTAAACTATTGCCTTTGACTAATTTTTTATTGCTAATATTTTTTTTGATTTCACCACGCGCATCAACTTCAACTTCTTTTTTTCCAACCACACCCCGTAATTTTTCTTCATAAACCTTTTCTAAACCACTTTTACCAATCCAGTCAATTAAAAGATAATCTTTATTTTGCATACTCTGCCAAGATTTTTCATCCATTTTACCCATATAACCCAAAATATGTGCTAAACCAAAACGTACATCAATATAATTACGTTTATTAATATAATTCAAACGTAAGGCCGGAAAATTTTCTATCTGCATCATCAGTTTTAGGGCTTGTTCATAAGTGATTTGATCAATAATTTCTACTGGCTCAATGGATTGAGAATCAGTTTTTTTTATCTTTTCTCGCAATTCATCAGCAGAAAAAAATATTTTTTCTTGTTGCAAAAAAAACACAATTTGATCAATTTCTACCGCATTATTAACCAAGTCAAAAGGCACAAAAGATAAAATAAAATCAGGTGAATTATTAACTAGAGATTTTAAATTGCGATCAAAAATTATACCTCGCGGTGGCACTTGTTTTTCAATTCTTATTCTATTACCTTCAGCCACATTATACCAATAATTACCTTTCAAAATTTGCAAATAAAAAGCTCTATATATAAAAATTAATAAAAACAAAATAATAAAAATAAAAAAAATAACCACCCTGGTCTTGTTAATGGTTACCTTAAGTGCTTCTTGTTTTGAATCAAAATCAAAAGATTCACCACTGATTTGCTGATTATAAAAATCAAGTTTACTATTTTTTATTTTTTGTGATTTTTCTTCAATGACAAAAAGATTGGCCATACGGAGTTTTAAAACCTGATCACCTGCCCTGGATCAATTTTTTGAGATTCCTTTTTAGTTCCAATCTTATTAAAGGGTACTACTTGATTTATATCTTTTAAAGCATCCAAGCCGACGGTTGATTGACTTATTTCCTCTGGTTTATATTTTAGATTGTCTAAAAAATTTATTTTTGCCTTTTTAATTTTGGCTGTCAAAACTTGATCGGGTGATGGGGGTACCGTAACTGTAGCAGATGCTAAACTTTTTTCCAAGACTTTTGTATTTTGAGGGCTTAAAATAGCCCCTTCTGACACTGCTAAAGTTGGTTCTAAACCCGCCTTTTGTTGTTTAACAATATCCGAAAGATGACCGTTTTTTGATTTTAATTTATGTGGATCAATACTGCCTTTTTTAAACTCTTTCAAACAATCACGACAAAAAATTGATTTACTTAAATCTGGTAGAAAGTTAATACGAGTTGGTTGACCACAATTATCACAAAAAGCATCCAGATGTTTTTTATCGTCTGTTTGCACTTGCCCAGGTTTTGTTTCAACTACCTTTATCTTGGTGCTTAAATTGTTGGTTTTAGTTTGAGTCTCTTTGTAAACCATTTTTTCTTCATCCACATATTCAGATTTGGCAGTCTCTTTAAACATTTCTTCAACACCAGACCAACGCATAATTTTTTCTTCAACTTCTTCTTTGGTATTAGAATAACGTTCACGTGAAATGCGCACAATTTTTTCACGATTTTTATTCTCACGACCAGTGGAAAGTGGCGGCAGGGTTTTGGCACTAAATGGTGCCGAAGCCATACCGTCAATCATCAGTTTTAAAAATATTTCATGTTTACCAATGTTAACAAGATCTTCTTCCAAAAAAGTCGGTTCAAATTCTTTAATTAACTCTTTAGCATCACCACCACCAACACGAAAACAAATTATGGTGCCCACATTGCCAAAAACAGCATCTTTAACACGGGTGGAATCAGGCGAAACAAGTTGGGCAATATATTGATGCGCTACAGTTAAATTTAAACGATATTTTCTGGCTTCAGATAAAATATCAGCAAAAGATTCGGTGGCAAAATTCTGAAACTCATCCACATATAGATAAAAATCAAGACGCTCGTTTTCCGGTATATCAACACGCGACATGGCTGCCAACCAAATTTTGGTAATCATCATGGCTCCCAACAAAGAAGAATTGTCTTCACCAATTTTACCTTTAGCCAAATCAAGCAGTAAAATTTTTCCCTCATCAATTATTTTTCTGGGTTCAATGGTAGATTTTGTTTGACCCACAATATTACGAATAACCGCCGAAGATAAAAACTGTCCAACTTTGTTTTGAATTGGCGCAATGGCTTCCTGACGAAATCGATCTTGATAATTGGCATATTCATTGACCCAAAAAGATTTAACCACCGGATCTTTAATATTATCGACAATTTTACGACGAAAATCTTTATCTGTGAGTATGCGCATAATGCCCAATAATGTATTACCCGGTGAATCCAAAAGAGCCAAAATACAATTATTCAAAATATATTCCATGCGCGCCGACCATAAATTGGCCCATATTTTTTTAAAAACACTCATTAAACCAGAAGCCACTAAATGCTTATGTTCGGGATTAATATTTTCCAAAATATTAAAAGCTATTGGGTATGCGGTGTCAGATGGATTAAAGTAAATCACATCATTAACCCGGTGAGACGGAATATAATCCAAAACTGAATTTAGGACATCGCCATGTGGATCTACCAAACACATACCATGACCGCGTTCAATATCTTGCAGAGCCATATTGGCTTCCAAAGTGGTTTTACCGCTACCGGTTTTACCAAGAATATAAACATGCCTCCGACGATCCTCGGTTTTAATGCCAAACTTTAGCATTTGATTGCGAAAATTTGTAGCAGCAAAATATGTTATTTCACGATCGTGATCGTGGTCGTAAACAGTCATACAAAAAAATTAAATTGGTAAATTTGATGGCGGAGCCATAGTCGATCCAGAATCTTTTGTAATACTATCTGTAGACTGAGGTTCTTTTTTACTCAAAATTTCCGGTTCAAAAAAATCATCAAAGGGAATGTTCATGGGTGCCTGAACTTTTTTACTCAAAGAGGTGTGCACCATCTTGGTGGGTACTTCAATACTAGGAAAGTGATAGACCGAGGCCAATTCTTCCACATTTAAAAGATAACCGTCTTCTTTGACTCCAGCATCCAACGCGCGTGATTTGTAATGTTTTAAGATTCTTTTTTGTTTATATAACATGCGTGGTTTAATAAAAAAATATTCGGCCTTAGTGGCTGTCTTACCAGCTGGCTTAAAACCATTAGCTCCAGCATATTGTCGCAAAGCACCAAAAAATGGCGACAAACCACGTGGCTTAAAAAACGCATCTTTTTTGCCAATATAAATCATGCGCATTTTGGTTTTAAAACCAGTCTTAGAAGCTTTCATCTCGATAGCCGCCACAGTTTCCAACTCCCCCTTTGACATATACAGAACTTTGGAGGGTAATTTTTGTTCCTTTTTTTGTTCAGTGCTTTGCAGTGGTAATAAAAAATTAGTGGTATTATAAAGTCGACTAAAAATACCATCTAAAATAGTTTGGGTTTCTTCTTTGGTTTCGGCGCCAATTAATTTTTTAACTAATTTTTCAGCTCCAACTTTCCAGACATCATCACCAACGGGTTTAATTATGATTTGATACCACAACTGTTCGCCACGACCTAACTTGCTCATCATCTCTAGTAGAGCCGACATAGGATCAACTATTTTTTTAGCAATAGAATGTTCAAAAAAAGGATACGTTCGAATGGGATAATATTCTAAATTGGTCAATTGTAGTTGTGTACCCCACAAATCATAACCCTTCTCCACAAAATTATCTGGCGTAATATCTTTGGTATAATCTTCAATCTCGGCTATTTCAGCATCAGGATATTGAGCATAAATTGCTGACTCAATTAAATCACGCCATGGTTTGGGTGTACGAATAATATATTGTATATAACCATCAATAGAAACCAATTCCAAACTAAAACTTGGCATGAATTTGCCCTGCCATAACTTAGCCCAGAGTGTGTAATCGGTTATCGAGCCCCAGATTTGATTAAAAATTTGTTCAACTGCCTTGGGTGATTGTTCATTATTTCTCGGCACATCAACAGCTAAAAAAATCCATTTAATGGTCTTGGCATACAAGCCTTGGCGCCAATCCATCCACAGAACCGGACTAAGAAATAAAAATGTGATAATAAAAAGTATCCAACCACCGTGGATAAAGAAAAACCAAATAAGATAAAAAGGGTTATGGGCACCCAAAGTAGATAAACTAACTATATCTAAATTTAATAAATCCAAAATAAACTCCATACAAAACAAAGAATGAATAAATTAGACAAAAAATGTAAACAATTCCAATATATATTATAGCATAAAATATGCAAAACAAAAACACCTACCCTATTAATTATCAAGGTAGGTTTTTTTATAAAATTATATTTTTAATTTATATCCACCAGTAATTGTTTTTTCAAAGCGACCATCTTTATTAAGTGCTAACAAAACAGTGTTAGCTTTTACATCTCTTTGTTTTAAAATTTCAGCAATAATTTCTTCTTTATTTAAAGGCTGTTCAGCACCCTTAATAATTTTTTCAATTAAATCAGCCACTACGCCACTTTTATAACCCCAATCCTTTAAAGCATAGACACCACGACCAATTAAAACAAAACGTTCATCAGCAATCAGGTCGTTGTGAATGGTGGCCGAATGTGCCATTTTTTTATCAAACTTGGCGGCGTTAATTTTATCGGCAATATCACGAAAGTGCATTGGTTGTTTATACCAATCCAAAATTGAATAAATTTTATCATTAATCCTGCGGGGGGTGACTGTGCGCCAGTCTGCTTTACCCCACTGTTTAAAGGGGGTTTTACCAAATTCATGCGATAAATCCAAATAAGAAGTTAGAACCTTTCTTAAATCATTGCTATTTTTGCTTAAAAAAGGCAAAAATTTATCCTGATTATTTATATAAAAATCTGTTTTTTGAAAATTTTCCAACAACTCATCTTCTTGCACTAAATTATTTTTAGTTTCAATTAAAATTTTAATTTGATCTAAAACTTCAGCTGCCAAATTCAAATACTGTTCATTTAAATGCCAACCCTCGCCAAACTGATTATTTTTAACGTCTTGCACTTCATCAATAAAATTATCAATTAAAAATTGTAAAAACTTTTTATTATCTTCAATTTCATAGTTAATAAGAACGGTTTGCAAAATTCTTTCTTTAGTGGAAAGGCCGCCATGTTCATTCAAAGCCCGCTCAACTGCGTTTTTAGCTGGTGCCATAATGCCATCAAAATTTTTATGAGCCTTGATGTCATCTTTGGCGTTTTTCTCTAATTGACGCACTCGTTCACGAGTTAAATTCATTTTACGTCCAATTTCTTCCAAAGTATGTTCTTTATTGTCATACAAACCAGAGCGTAAACGTAAAATTTCGGCTTCACGCGCCTTTATTAGAGCCAATAAAGAATTTACAATCTCTGTCCAAGAGATAGCGGTTTTTTCTTTAAAATCGGCCGAAGATATGACTTTATCTAAAATGTCGCTCATATTTTTATTTATTTTAGCTAATGTTAGTTAAAACTTAAGATTATGAAATTAGTATAACAGATTTATTTTAGTATGTCAAATAAAGAAAGAGACAGGCATTAAGCCTGTCAGTCTACTTTGTTATTTTACACAAAGTCCGTTAAAAAGAGTTATTTTGACTAATTTTTACGACTTCCCAATCGTTGCCAAACAATCAACAGTGTTGAAGCGACAAAAATTGACGAATAGGTACCAATAACCACACCGATCATTAAGGCTAAAACAAAATTTTGTGTTGACACGCCACCCAATACATAAAGGGCTAAAAGTACTAAAAAAACAGTTAAAGAGGTGTTAATGGAACGGTGTATGGTTTCATTAATAGCTTTATTTAAGGTTTCGTCAAAAGTTTTTTGTGGACTGTAAATTAAATTTTCACGCGTACGATCATATACAACAATAGTATCATGCACAGAAAAGCCAAGGATGGTGAGCAGGGCGGAAACAAACAACAAATCAACTTCATAGCCAAAAAAATGTCCAAAAATAGCAAAAGCTCCTGTCACAATTATTAAATCGTGCATTAGAGCGATCACCGCACCAACACCATATTTCCAAGAAACCACCGGACGTGATACTTTACGAAAAGACCAAGCGATATATAAAATTATGGCTGCCATGGCCAATGCCAAAGCCCAAATGGCTTTATTTTTTAGTTCAACCCCAATCATCGGCCCAACTGATTCAAATCTTACTTCTTCCCAAACTTGAGTAGCATCTGTTGAATCGGCTGGATATAATTTATCCATAGTTGCTAATATGCTTTGATGTTGAGCTTCTGTTAAATGACGAGAACGTGCAATAAAACCACTGGCAGTGGGTTGTACGCGCACCTCGCCAATATCTAACACAGCAGCTTGAATTTGAGTGGCCATTTCTTGGGCATTAACTTGACTTTGATTGTTGAGCTTAATTTCCAAAAAAGAACCGCCCGTAAAATCAATGCCCGGTTTTAAACCCCAAAAATATAAGCTAAAAAGGCCAGCTACTACAAGAATTCCAGAAAAAATGAAAAAATAATTGCGATTTTTGACGATGTGTAAATTCATAATAAAACAATTTTAAATTTATTTTTTTCCTTAACGCAAAAAATTAACCAAAAAGCCATTTTTTATCTTTGAAAGATTTGATCAAGAAAAGCTTCAAAAAAGTTCTGGTGACAGTAATGGCAGAAAATAAAGAAATAAAAATACCCAATGCCAAGGTTAATGCAAAACCTTTGACCATTGAAGTACCTATCCAATATAAAATAACACAGGTGATAAGAGATGAAATGTTTGAATCACGAATAGACGTCCAAGCTCTTTTAAAACCCTCGTCAACTGCTGAAGAAACTTCACGGCCAGCTTTTAGTTCTTCTTTTAGACGTTCAAAAATTAATACATTAGCATCCACAGCCATACCAATCGACAGAATAAAACCAGCAATGCCAGCCAAAGTTAGGGTTATAGACAATGTTTTATAAAGCATTAAGTTAATCAAAGCATAAATAATTAAAGCAATTACTGAAATTAAACCAGGTAGACGATAAAAAAATAACATAAACAAAGCCACAGCAACTAAACCAATAATGCCAGCAAATAAACTCTTATTTAAAGATTCTTGTCCCAGTGAAGCACCAACAGTCTCTTGTGAAATTAAAGTAATTGGAACTGGTAAAGCTCCGGCATTTAAACGTTCCACCAATTGTTTGGCTTCTTTTATGTTAAAACGACCACTAATAACTGCTTTGCCTTCTTTTATGGGTTCATCAACTCTGGGCACAGAAATAGGTTGACCATCCAAAAAAATGGCCACGGGTTTACCAACATTTTGTTCAGTAATTTCGGCAAATAATGTTTTGCCTTCGTCATTAAATTCTAAACCAACTTGCGGTTGGCCAGATTGTGGATCAAATTGCACCTGAGCGCGTGTTAAGTTTTTACCAGATAGCTGAGTATTGAGCCATTGGTTAGCGTCAGAAACAATATCAGCTTCGTTTTGTGTTTTAAATAAAATATGTTGTGCATGGACTTCTAAGTCTACACCCTCACCACGCACCGCAATTTTTTTAATTATATGATAACCAAAACTGGTTTTAACTAAAATTTGTGAAGTTTGACCAGGTTGCAAAATATCAAAAATCTCGTCTTCAAACTCTTTGACAAACATACCTCTTTTGGCCCAACCCAAATCTCCACCCTGGTCTTTAGAACCTGGGTCTTCGGAATATTGTTTGGCCAAACTTTCAAAGTCGGAATTTTTTACCAAAGTCTCTTTTAAAACTTTTTCAGCTTTGGCTTTCTGTTCGTTGTTATATTTTTCTAATTCTGCTTTTTGAGCATCTGTTAATTCAGAACTATAATTAGGATTTTGAGTTTTAAATTCCAAAAGAGGTGTTTCACCAATCATTTGAATGGCTTGATCAACGTCTTTGACACCAGCCAATTCTACGATAACACGATAATCGTTACCCACCATATTAGTTTGGACAACTGGTTCGGATACACCAAAAGCATTCACTCGCCTTTCAATAACATCACGTACACCGGCCACAGCCGAAGCTTGATCGCGTCCTTCAACTTGACTGGTGTCGGCTTGATAGACCAAGTGCGCGCCACCCTGCAAATCAAGGCCTAGACGAAATTTAAATTTATTCCAAAAATTTTCCAGAGGTGTACCAGTAGGAACTTTTGGATAAACGATCAGAGCACAAAAAATGGCTAAAATAATAATGCCAGCCAATTTATAGCGGTTCTGTGATTTGGTTGATAAACTCATAAAAATGCTTTTAAATTAATTTAAACTTATTTTATCGCCATAAAGGTTACGTGTCAAGACGTTTTTTAAAAGTTATGTGCGGCTCGCTACCATAAAATGGCAATAGCTGTTTAAACTTTTTGATTTTTTTTAACTTATTAACACCCATACTTATTAGCTGCCCATCTTGTAATCCCATGATAAAAATATTTCCTTTTGGTTTTACACCGCAGATGGGGACTTGCAAAGACCAAGCCAAGGCGTTGGCAGTAGCAATACCAATTCTTAAAGCTGTAAAGCCGCCCGGACCCAAAACCGCAACAATACCTTTTAGGTTTTGACGCCAACTTTTATCTTGCTTTAAAAATATTTTTTCCAGATTGAGTAATAATTTTTCCGCTTGCTGATGTTCGGCTTTTATTTTTTTTAGACATAAAATTTGACCTTGATTATTAATCAAACCCAAAGTCATAAATTTATAATCCGCGGTGTTCAAATAAAGATACATATAATTTAAAAAAATAAAAATTATAAATTTGAAATTATCTTATACTCCCCTACTTTTAAATTTCCCAGCTGCCACTGTCCAATTCTAATTCTGGTTAAAGTTAGAATATTATAACCCAGAGCATAACACATACGTCTAATTTGTCGCTTCCAACCTTGGTGTAAAATTATACTAAAAGAATCTTTGGTGACCTGACGCACCTCATCGGCTTTGGCTAAACCTTCAGTCAAGTGGACGCCCTTTTTTAGACCACTTAAAAATGCTGGCTCAATTTTTTTGTTAACCTTAACTAAATATTCTTTTTCATGTTCAAATTTTGGATGAGTTAATTGGTTGGTCAACTGCCCATCGTTGGTTAAAACCAGAAGTCCAGAAGAATCCTTATCCAAACGTCCCACGGTCCACACACGGGGGTTTTTGGGCACCAAATCAACTGCCAGTTGAGTATTTTTGCTGTGACCTTTTAGAGAACACTCATAACCCACGGGTTTATTTAAAAGATAATAAACAAAATTATCTTTTTTTTCAGTTGTTAATTTTTTGCCACCAACCACAATGCTGTCTTTTTCTTCGTCAGCTTTGTCACCCAACTTAACAACCTGTCCATTAACAGAAACAACTCCAGCTAAAATTAGCTCCTCAGCCTTACGACGGGAAGCTATACCATGACGTGATAAAATTTTTTGTAACCTTTCCAACATAGTTTTTCTACTCTTTACTCAAGCTATCAAGCACCACAATTTTTTTGCCTTCCAAAACTTCAAACAAAAATTTATCAGTTATTTTATTGCGATAATTAAATTCTTGGGTTGAAAAACAGGTATAACGTAATTCCTGTCCAAATTCTTTGGAAATTTGATTAACCAAACGCGCTAACTTTTTTTTATCAATCTGTCCTACAATTAAAAAATCAGTCGGGGCATATGGATCGTTCACAAAAAAACCGCTCAATGCTAAAAATTTTACATGACCCATTTTATCAATCTTGGTTGCCAATGTTTTTTCCACCAAAAGTCTGGCTTTGAGTAAAATTTCTTGTAAAGCCCGCAATAAAGGAAAATTATTATTGACGCGATAAAATTTCTTATTTTCTTCTTTTTTATCAAATGTAATTTCTTCAACTACTTCCAGTAAACCCAGTTCTGATAAATTATCTAATTCTCGACGAACTGAATTTATTTTTTCACCAGTCAAGCGCGTAATTTCACGCACAAAAAACTTACTATTTTGGTCAGTCAAAAAAAGTTTAAGAAGTTTTATTCTAGTACGGGAACCAAAAAGCTTTTCTAACATAAAAAATATTTTATTATTCAACTTCATTATCAACTGCAGCCTTACCTAGAGCACCTATTTTAGACCGTCGGATAATCTCCTTCTCGACTTCATCTTTGGGACGACCATATTTTAGACGAGAATACTCACTCACGGCAGTCACAATTTTTTCATCACCAAAAGTCCAAGGCATGGATTCCATGTTAAAGGGACGACTGGCTGTACCATCAATTAAGAGTCTAACATAAGCATTGCGTTTTTCAATATTAATTAAATCTTGTTGATTAAAGACGGGCGCAAACTGTTTGGCGATTATCTCGGCATCTTCTACGCCAATACGGAAAATAATCATACTACCCACATTGCCAAAGACAGCATCGCGAATGGAAGTATCCTGACCTTTGACTAGTTGCGTAATATATTGATGAGCCATAATCAATGCTAAACGATATTTTCTGGCTTCAGCTAAAATGATAGCCATAGAATCAGTGGTATAATTTTGAAACTCATCAATATATAACATAAAATCTTTTCTTTTTTCTTCTGGCAAATCCGCCCTGGCCATGGCCGCCATCTGTAGCTTCGAGACAATAATTAAACCCAAAAGGCTACTATTGGTCTCGCCAATTTTACCTTTGGATAGATTGACTAACAAAATTTTACCCTCATCCATAACTTGGCGAAAATTAAACCCTGAAATTGACTGACCAATAATATTGCGCATCATTTCATTTTCTACAAAACGACCTGTTTTAGAAATGACATATGAAAGCATATCTGAAGCCATAGAGCCACGTTGCGAGGCTACATATTCTCTTTCCCAAAAATCTTTTACCAAAATATCGCGCACATAATGTAATTTTTTCTTACGATAATCTTCATCAGTAAAAATTCGTCCTAACTCCACCAAGGTTCCAGGATCATCCTGATCAGCCATTAAAGCCAGCAAAGCATTACGCATATAATGTTCAAACATTGGCCCGGCCATGGCAGGATCTGGTAAAAGTTTGTAAAAAATACTAATCATTTCTGAAGTGGCAAAATCCATTTCTTGTTGTGTCTTGGCTTCCAACATATTTAAACCAATTGGTCGGTCCGTATCAGCAGGATCAAAATAGATAACATCTTCAAGCCTTTCTTTTGGAATACAGGGCATAATACGATCAATAGCCGTGCCGTGTGGATCAATAAAACAAACACCTCGACCGGCCCCAATGTCTTGTTTGGCCATTTCTTCCATTAAAACTGATTTGCCAGCACCAGTCATACCGATAATATATGTATGCCGCATGCGATCTTCTTGTTTCATACGAATCAGTGTTTCTCCGCCACGAAAAATATTTTTACCAAGCACAACACCTTCAGTCGGAATATTAACCGGCGCTGCGGCCTTACGTGCACCTAACCAATGTATGTTTGGTGTTTCACAGGAAGGTAGTGGAAAATGAAAAATCGAAGCCAACTCTTCTGTATTTAAGACAAAGCTATTCTTATCATTAAAAATTCTATGTATAAAAGCGGAAATATTTTTATCATCACCACTATTTTTGGCTACCTTAAAAGCATTACCAAATTCATAAACATTATATTGAGCAAAAGAATTTAATATATTAGCCAAATAAGCATCAGCAAGCGGTAAATTCTGAGCAGCCACAACCACTCGAATATTAACATCCAAACCAGCTTTGGAACTTTTTTCTTGAATTTTTTTGACCAATTCTTCTTCTTTGGCCGACAGACGATAACTACCCGGTGTTAAACCATCTCTTTTGTCTTGATCGTTTTTTTTGTCACTTTCTTGGCTTAGCAGTGCATTATAACCCTTACTTAAAGTATTTAATAAATCTTTATTATTAGCTTTTAAAGCATCCTTCAAAGATTTACCCTGCTGCATGGCTGCGGCAATTTTTAAGCCTGCAGTACGCCATTTTTTGTGAGCCGAGCGCACAACAAATTGGATGGCAGCGCTATCATCAGATCCAAGTTTACTTAAAATGTTGGTTAATGAGTTTAACGGGTCAGCATCAAATTCTTTATAAGTTTTAATTTGAAACATGTTTTGTTTCTCAAGTTTGACACTAGCACAAACAACGCTCGCGGTGGGTGAAAAAATATTATAATCCGGAACCTCTTCAACTTGAGCATAAGAATATTGCGCTTGTAGCTGTTGCTCAAGATAGGTTTGCAAATATTTTGGTACTGCAATATAAAAATAAATCATCTTTTGATGCGCGACAATCTCCAAAGACAAATGATCGTGCCGACCATACAACCAGGCCTTGAATCCCTTTTCTGCTTTCAAGCCACCAATTTGTGCCCATAAATTTTCCGCCCAGGATATCTGTTCACGAATTTTTTCAATAGAATTTACATTGCCACCTTCTTTATCAGACAGTGCTTCTTTAGGCATTGAAATTAATAAAACCACCTGACGATATTTAGCTGGTAATTTATAATTATGTTTCGCGTAAGCGCGATATATCAAAAGACAAATTACGACTAAAACAATAAAGGCAATTAAAAAAAGTCCAACATAAAAAGATGGGCTATTAAAAAAATTTTGGCCAGCTGTTTCTAGCGGTGAGGTTGGAACATAGGGAGGCATAAAAATTAATCTATTTTTAGTTGCATAATTTTATCTGCTTTGATCTTGGCTTCTTGTTCCAAAAAAAACTTATTAACGCCCGGGATTGTTTTTAGCCACGTTAAAATAAAATTAAAAATTTTTTTAAAAGTAGCTTGTGTTGTAGCCAAAAGATCTATAATTTTACCAGCAGTTTCGTCGCCTTTCCTTTTAAAATTAATTTGTTCAGTCGGACTTAAGGATACATAAAGGTCGGCTAAGTTTTCTTCCAAAATATCTTCTATAGCCACATGTAAAGGATCTTTATTATAACTTACACCAGATTGATTTTGAACATCATTGACGTCAGAAATAGCTGACACTAAAACAGGACTACTTGACGTGGTTGCTTGTGGTTTATTAAGTTCCGGCGTCAAAACCGTAGTCGTTTCTGTGCCAGATAAATTATGTTCAAATTTATCGTCTGGCTTGGTTTCGGTTGGATTGTGTTGAATAAAGGAAGCCATGAGTAAAGTTTATAATGTGACTTTAATATTATACTATTTTTTTGTGGAAAAGACAAAAAAATGATACAATATAATTATCCACATCAAATATTAAAATATGCGAATAGAAAAACATATAAAAATTAATGATTTTGGCACTGGTTTAAAGTGGGTGTGTGTTGATGCACCAGGACAAAAACAAATTGACTGGTTAAAACAAAATTTTGCTTTTAACGAATTAGACCTAACTGATTGTTTACCATCAAGTCAACGACCAAAATTGACAGAGTACGATGATTATATTTTTATGATTTTACAATTTCCCTATTACAGTAGTGCCACGGGGGAAATTGAGGCTTCTGAAGTTGATTTTTTTATTGGACGCAACTTTTTGATCACAGTTCACAATAATCAACTGCCACCCATTAATGAGCTATTTCGCAAATACAACAATAAGAAGAAAAAAGATACGGGCAATCACCTAGGAGAACACCCAGCCGTACTTTTATATGAAATACTAAACGACTTATTGCATTATTGTTTCCCAATACTTAATCATATTAACCAAGACATTGATGCAATTGAAACAAAAATTTTTAATATTGATCATAATAAAATTGATATCATCCGCGAAATTATGCGCATCAAACACAATATTGTTTATTTTCGCAAAGCCATGCAAGCTCATAAAAGTATTATCCAAAAACTAATCAGCCGCTCAGAAAAACTTTTTGCCACTCATAAGTTACAGGTTTATTATAATAATCTAGTTAATCACACCAAAGATATTTGGGATTTTTTAGAAAACTATAAAGATACTATCAATGCTTTACATGAAACCCATGAGTCATTGGTTTCTCAGCACTTAAATCAAATTATCAAAACTTTAACAATTTTCTCTGTCGTTGTTTTTCCCTTAACTCTTTTTGCTTCTGTTTTTGGAATGAACACCGTTAACTCCATGCCATTTATAAACAGCCCGTATGGTTTTTGGTATATTATTGGTATTATGTTCCTGGCTATGTTGGGCATGATATTTTATTTTAAGCATAAAAAGTGGATTTAAAAATTTTTAATTTTATTCTTAATTAACTTTATAATTTATAATAGCTGCACAATTGTGCAGCTATTATTTTATTTTTTATAATTCATCTTTTAACTCTTCTAATAATTTTTTACCTTGACGAGAAATTTTGGTTGGCGTTTTGACAATAACTTCCACCAAGTGATCACCGCGGCGACCATAAGAGTTTAAAATCGGCACACCTTTATCTTTTAAAACAAAAGTTTTACCTGTTTGAGTGCCATCTGGAATTTTTAACAACACCGGACCATCCACGGTTAAAACTTCAATTTTATCACCCAAGGCCGCCTGTACAATATTAATTTCAACTTTAGATGAAATATTATAACCGTCGCGTTGAAAATTTTTATCCTTTTCTATTTTAAAGGAAACATATAAATCACCCGAATGTGCGCCTTTGACACCAACGTGGCCAGCGCCAGAAATTTTAATTTGCTGATCTTCATCAATGCCAGCTGGAATGGAAATTTTTATTTCTTTTTTATTCTTGATCCGCCCATCACCGTGACATTTGGAACAAAACTTTTCCGGTTTTTTGCCAGCTCCCAAACAAGTTGGACAAACAATTGCCGCGGCAAACGAACCAAAAAACGTACGTTGGGTTTGATGAACTTGTCCCGTACCTTTACATTCTGGGCAGGTAATAATTTTACTATCTGGCTCGTTGCCCTGACCATTACACACAGAACAAATTTCTTGTTTTTCTAAAACAATATCTTTTTCTGCTCCAAAAACAGCTTCTTTAAAATCAATATCCATTCTTATTTCAATATCTTCACCCGCTCGACTTCTTGTGCTGGCACGACTCTGTCGACGGCCACCACCAAACAAATCACCAAAAATATCGCCCAAATCAAATTCTTCACCATTAAAAGAAAAACCACCTCCTCCACCTTGGGCGGATTGGCGTGCAAAATCTTGCCAATTGAACCCTTGACCACCACCAAAGCCGCTGGCATTAAAACCACCCTGACCAGAATTAAAAGTCTGGCCAAACTGATCATATTGTTGACGTTTTTCTGTGTTACTTAAAACCTGATAAGCCTCGTTGATTTCCTTAAATTTGGCTTCATTGCCATTGGCTTTATCGGGATGGTGTTCATGCGCCAATTTACGAAAGGCTTTTTTGATTTCATCCTGACCAGCGGTTTTAGAAACACCCAATACTTGATAGTAGTCTTTAGACATAATTATATTTATTCTCCCTTAAAACCTACTTCGTTAGTTTTTTCTGGTGCTACAGCTTCCTCTATTTTTCCAAATTGACCTTCATATTTTTCTAAATTTTCTCTTAAAGCAGCCACCATTCTTTTCATGTGGCCAGGGTTGGTAATAATTTTTCCAGCCACTCTACCAGAAGGCGGCAGAATGTTCAAAAATGTTAAAATAAATTCCTCTTTATTATGAGAAACTTGCATAGCATTGGCATACTCACCACCAGGAAAATTGTCTTGAATTTTGATTTCAGTTTGTGTTGGATTGGACATAAATTTTATTTAATTATTATTGCAAGGGCAGGTTTCAAACCTGCCCCTACTTTTTTGATTACAAATTATTTCTTTACCTCTTCGTACTGCGCCTCTTCGGGTTTTCCGCCGGGGGTGGATTTATCTTCGCTGGTGGTTTGTTCACCCTCAGTGGGCTGACCCTCTGGGGTTTGCCCGGCTTGCGAAGCTTTATACATGGCTTCACCAATTTTTTGCGCGGAAGTGGATAGTTCTTCAGTGGCTTTTTTAATGGCCTCCACATCCTCACCATCTTTAACCTTTTTTAAAGCTTCTAATTTTTCTTCCACATCTTTTTTAATATTAGTATCAATTTTATCAGCATTATCTTTTAAAGTTTTTTCTGTGGTGTAATATAGGGTTTCGGCCATATTTTTAATTTCAATCTGCTCTTTCTTTTTCTTATCTTCTTCGGCGTGTGATTCAGCTTCTTTTTTCATTCTTTCCACTTCGTCTTTTGAAAGTCCGGTTGAAGCTGTAATGGTAATTTTTTGTTCTTTATTTGTGGCTTTATCTTTAGCCTTAACATTTAAAATACCATTGGCATCAATATCAAAACTGACTTCCACTTGTGGAATGCCACGTGGAGCTGGCGGAATACCATCTAAGATAAATCTGCCTAGAGTTTTGTTATCTGCAGCCATAGGACGTTCGCCTTGTAAAATATGAATTTCAACACTGGGTTGGTTATCAGCGGCTGTTGAAAAGACCTGCGATTTTGAAGTTGGGATGGTGGTATTTCTATCAATCAACGGCGTGGCTACACCACCCAAAGTTTCAATACCCAAAGTCAAAGGCGTCACATCTAAAAGCAAAACGTCTTTGACATCGCCCTGCAAAACACCAGCTTGGACAGCCGCACCAGCCGCCACCACTTCATCTGGATTAACGGTCATGTTGGGTTTTTTGCCAAAGAATTTTTCAACAGTTTGCTGGACAAGCGGCATTCTGGTCATACCGCCAACCATAATTATTTCTTCAATATCACTAACTTTTAAACCAGCATCAGCTAAAGCTTTTTTAGTTGGCTCTAAAGTTTTCTCCACCAAATCACCCACCAACTCTTCCAATTTGGCGCGCGACATTTTTAATAATAAATGTTTTGGTCCTTCAGCACCAGAAGTAATAAAGGGTTGATTAATTTCCGTATCTCCTGCCGTTGATAATTCAATCTTGGCTTTTTCAGCCGCTTCTTTAACGCGCTGTAAAGCCATGGGGTCTTTGGAAATATCAATACCTTCCTGTTTTTTAAATTCGTCCAAAATCCAGGCCATAATTCTTTGATCAAAATCATCGCCACCTAAATGAGTATCACCGTTGGTTGATTTAACTTCCACGGTATCGCTAGAGATGTCTAAAATGGAAATATCAAAAGTACCACCACCCAAATCATAGACAGCAATTTGTTGACCTTTTTTCTTATCAAAACCATAAGCCAAAGCTGCAGCAGTTGGTTCGTTAATAATTCTTTTAACTGTCAGGCCAGCAATCTCACCAGCTTCTTTGGTGGCTTGTCTTTGTGCATCATCAAAATAGGCTGGTACGGTAATCACAGCTTCGGTGATTTTTTCACCCAGTTTTTCTTCAGCATCAGCTTTTAGTTTCCCCAAAACCATAGCCGATATTTCTTGCGGTGTATAATCTTTACCACTCATTTCAATTTTTACACCAGCGCCAGCTTGTTTGATTTTAAATGGCATGTTTTTTAAATCTCTTTGCACCTCTTCATCTTCAAAACGACGACCAATTAAGCGTTTAATAGAAAATAGAGTGTTAGTTGGATTAGTCACACCTTGTCTTTTAGCCAAGAGACCCACCAGTCTTTCCCCAGCTTTATTAATCGCTACAATTGAAGGTGTGGTGCGATTGCCTTCTTTGTTTTCTAAAATTTTTGGAGCTCCACCCTCCATAATTGACATACATGAATTAGTGGTCCCCAAATCAATACCTAGAATTTTTGACATAAAATTATTTTTAATTATTTATATTATTAATTATTTATTTACAGTTATTCTTTTCTTCCGCGTCCAAACTCAAGTCTTTCATAAATATTCAAAACATCATTGGCCGTAACCGGCTCACTGTCTTTAAATTTATCAATTTCTTCAACTTTTAAATCAGTCAAAATGGCCGAGCCAACCAAACCAAAGGGCATACTCATCACTCGCGATAAAAGCGAGCTTTGACAGGCCGAGCAAGAAAAACAGACCAAAAAATCTTCTGCATTTTCTTCCACCGCATTGATATTTTCTATTTTATAATTCATACCACAGACTGGACAAATTTTAATTAATTTTAGCGCATATTCAGTTATATTTTTTTTAAGCATAAATAATGTTTATCATCCCGCAGCCACATCAGATAATCAAACTGCGGGATGATAAAATTAAAATATTTTATTTGCAAATTATTTGACTTCCACTTTAACGGTTCTGGGCTTAGCTTTGGCCTCTTTGGGAATAGAAACCTTTAGCACACCATTTTCATACTCGGCTTTGGCCTGTTCACTGTCAACAGCCGCAGGCAAAGCCACCACACGATGAAAAGATCCATAGCGTACTTCTTTGCGATAATAACTTCTTTCATCAACTTCACTTTTTTTCTCGCTTTTACCCTCAATGGTCAAAACATCATTTTCAATCGAGATCGATACATCTTCAGGATTAATGCCAGCCAAAGGACATTCGGCATAGACATTGTCTTGATCTTGCCAAATATCAATAGCTGGTGCGTAGTTAAAAGACATTTTTGAAGTTGGCCAGTCAAACCAACGGTCCATTTCATCAAATGAATCTGGTAAAACCGGCGTCCATTTAATTAATGACATAAATTTATCTTTGGGTTCACCGATCTTCCCACAAATATGCGGGCCTGGACGGTGAACAAATTAATTATTTAAATTCTAAAATATTATTCGACTATCACGCGGGCGGGTTTAAAAACACGACCATTCAATTTATATCCATCGGATAAAACTTCCTTAATTTTGTTATTATCTTTTTCTGTTTTTTCAGTATTGTGCTTATCAACCGCCTCATGTAGTTCTGGATTAAACTCGTCGCCTATTTTGGGTATAATTTCTTCCACAGCATTAAAATTTAAAACTTCTTTAAATTGATTTTTAATATGCAAGATGCCTTTGGTCCAACCATTGTTAGTTAATTCTTCTGGTAGGTGTTGAAAAGAAAGCTTTAAGTTATCATAAACCGGAATTAAACCAATCACCAGATTTAAATTGGCAAATTTAACAAATTCTTCTTTTTCTTTCTGAGTTTCCTTTTTTAAATTATCATAATCAGCGCGAGCTCTTTTCCAACCATTTAAATTTTCTTCGACTTGCAAAGTTAGATCGGCAATAATTTTATCTTCTTTTTCTTTTTCTTCTTTTTTATTATCAGTCATAAAAAATTATATTATATTTCTAGTAAAATTTATTAGTTCAACATTTTTTTGATAATTCATACGCATCGGTCCCATCACACCCAACAAAACATTTTTTATTTTGGTAAAGACGGTTGAACAATCACGGGCAAAAGGATTTTCGTGTCCAATTTTTATTTCCACTGTCGCATCTTTATTATTATAGATTTTCTGCAAGACTTCATCAAGATGATCGACGACAGTTGAAATGTGATAAATTAAATTTAAATCTTTAAATTCATTTTGTGAAAAAATATTAGATAAGCCGGTATAATAAACATTACTGGCGCTAAAACCCACAAAAATAGCCAAGCCTGATTTTTCCGCCAAAATTTTAGCCAATAATTTAATTTTTTCTTCACCTTCTTTAAAAGAAAGCAAAGCAATTATTTTTTCCTGTTCTTTAATATTTAAAACCTGCTTTAAATCAACGTAATTTTCGACAAATTTTTTATAACCCTCAACAGTCGGGATACGACCAGCTGAAGTGTGAGGCTGACAGATTAATCCCATTTCTTCCAGCTCAACCATATCATTTCTGACAGTGGCTGAAGAAAAATCAGTTAAATACTTATCCACAATTAATTTTGACCCCACGGGTTGCGCGGTTTTTAAATATTCTTCAACAATACTTTTTAATAATTCATCTTGCCGCGATAACATATTTTTGGCCAATATTAGCAATAAAGATAACTAAATTTTATAGACTAGGCTTATTTTTTTTATAACCACAAATAGTCAAATTTAGATTATTGTTTTAATTATACAAAAATTAGCACTCTCATGTCAAGAGTGCTAATTAGTAATAATTAATAAATTATAAAAATTAAGCTTCTGGCCAGTCCTCAATAATAAGACTTTGTTTATTTTTAAATGGTAATTCTTGATAAATCACCTCTGTTATAAACGGCATAAAAGGATGCAAAAGTTTTAAGCTGTTTAATAAAACACAATAAAGCACTTGGCGCGCAATTTCTTTATTCTCCCCTTCTTCACCATTCAAACGAGATTTAACTGACTCTAAATAAACATCGCACAAATCATGCCAGAAAAATTGATAAATATCCTGAGCTGCCTCATGAAACATAAAATTGTCTAGATTAGTGGTGGTTTGTTTGATGGTAGCTGTTAATTTTTCTAAAATATTTTTATCATCATCTGCGACCATCTCCCCCTTGACAAGAGGGAGCCCCTGAAGCGTCAGCTTCGGGGAGAGGGTAAAGTTTTCTCCCAAATTATTTAAAACAAACTTGCTGGCATTCCAAATTTTATTGGCAAATCTTTTGAAACCCACAACTTTTTCTTCATAAAATTTTGAATCATTGCCCGGTGTAACACTAAAAATCAAAGACATTCTCAAAGCATCGGTACCGTGTTTATCACATATTTCCCTAGGATCAATGCCATTGCCAAGAGATTTTGAAAATTTTCTTCCTTGAATATCGCGCAACATTCCATGAATATAGGCATCTTTAAAAGGAATATCATCTAAAGCGTAAGTGGACATCAACACCATTCTTGCCAGCCACAATAAAACTATCTCATAGCCCATCTGCATCCAGGTTGTTGGGTGAAATTTTTCTAAATCTTTTGTTTTATCCGGCCAGCCTAAAATAGAAAATGTCCAAGCTCCTGATGAAAACCAAGTATCTAAAGTATCCTCATCTTGTCTTATTTTTTTAGATGAGCATTTAGGACAAAGTTCCAAAATCTTATCGCTATAAAAAACTTTTTGACAATCATCACAATACCAAATAGGAATTCTGTGGCCAAACCAAATTTGTCTTGAAATGCACCAATCGTGCAAATTATCAATTCTTTGTAAATAAATTTTTTCAAATCTTTCTGGATAGATCTTTATAATTTTATTCTTATCATTATTATGGCCAACTGTCACTGCCTCGCGCATTAAATCTTTGAGGCTTTTTCCTCGTCCAGAAACTTCTTTGCCCACATTAACAAACCATTGCTCCATTGGCAAAGCCTCTATGACATCGCCAAATCTATCTGATGTGCCCACGTTTTGGGTTATTTCTTCTTCTTTTATAAATAAATTATTTGTCTTAAGCCAATTTAAAAATTTTTCTCTGGCTTCTAAAACTTTCAAACCAGCATAATTCTTGCCGGCATTTTCTGTTAGCCGACCAAATTTATCAATGATTGGAATTAATTTCAAATTATGTTTTTCTTTAAGTTCGTAATCAACTAAACTGTGCGCCGGCGTGACGCCAACAGCGCCTGTGCCAAACTCTGGATCAACCATTTCATCAGCGATAATTTTTATCTCTAACAAGTCCTTAGCTCCAACATCAATCTTAAAGATCTGTCCAATATATTTTTTATATCTCTCATCATTGGGATTAACAGCCACTGCCGTATCACCAAGTTTTGTTTCTGGACGAGTAGTCGCGATTGTAATTGGAAAATCAGCGCTATACTTAAAATAGTAAAGAAAACCTTTCTGTTCGACATGGACCAATTCATCATCACTACAAGTAGATTGACCCTTTATTGACCAATTAACCACTCTATAACCGCGATAAATTAAACCATCTTCATACATTCGACGAAACATTTCATTAACCGCTCTTTCTCTTTTTTCATCAAAAGTATAGGCCAGCCGCGACCAATCACAAGAAGTGCCCATTTTTTTAATCTGATTTAAAATTGTTGTCTGAGAATTTTTTGCATATTCTTTAATAATCTCTAAAAGTTTTTCTCTGCCTAATTCTTGACGTGGATTTTTGTATTGACCAGATTTTATTAATTCTTTTTCCACTTTGGCTTGCGTGGCAATGGCCGCATGATCAGTGCCTGGGATAATCACTGCCCTTTTGCCATTCATACGCTGATAGCGAATTTGAATATCCATTAAAGAATTTTCCAAGGCGTGACCCAAGTGTAAAACTCCAGTTACATTAACCGGTGGCATAGCTATGGAAAAAATAGGTGCCTCTTGGCTAAGTGGCAAATTGTCAGGATTAAAAAAACCGCTTTGTTCCCAAAGTTGGTAAATTTTTTCTTCATGTTCTTGTGGATTATAGGGACCTTCTTTAAGCATAATTTTATGAATTTATTATACTTTTTTATTTTAAATTAGTCAAAGATAAAAATGGCTTCAAAAAATATGAAGCCATTAAAATTATTTATATTTTTTAAACTTAAACACCTAGCGCACCTTATAATTCAAGCCAATCTCAACAATAATTTCTTGATTACCCACGGTAACTTGCGGTGTTGAACCAGCGCTGGCACCGCCCTTACCGCCATAATAAGAAGCGTCATAAGCACTTGGAGCTTGCAACATATTTTCATACCAACCAGTTACTTCTTTTAAAGTTACGCCCGCGGCCGCAGCCAAATCCGCACTTTTAACACGCGCATCAGCAATGGCTTTTAAACGCGCCTGCTGTTTTAGTTCATCTACTTTGGAAACATCAAAAGTGATGCCATTAATTTGATTAGCGCCAGCTTTACTGGCATCTGCGATGACCTTATTGACCAGCTGAGTGTTTTTATCAATCCCGCGAACCTTAATTACCAATTGTTGGTTGGCATTGTAACCCGATACTCGAGAAACATTATCCTGATAATCATACTGCGGATACAAGGAATAATTTTGCGTTTGAATATCAGCTTCAGCAATACCAGCCGCTTTGATGGCGGTGATTATTTTGATGACTTTTTCATTTAACTGCGATAAAGCATTTTCAGCTTTATCAGCTTTATCAATTTGCACGCCCAAATTTACCATGGCAATATCAGGCTGATAAGCAACCTTGGCCTGACCCATGACAGTAATTTGGTTCATGTTTTGGTTCACAATACGATCACGCAAAATGGAAACAATGACCACTCCGCCCAAAATCAAAATACCAACCAGTATAAGAATAAATTTTGGCTTTTTCCACTCAACGCAGCAATTAAAATTTTGTTCTTCCATAAATTTTATTTTAAATTGAATTAATGTTTGAAACCTTTAAACGTAGAATAACATTTTTTAAAGACTTTGAAAAGAGCAATAAATGTGTTAATCTTAATGACATTATGTTTAAAAGCGGAAAATTCATTACCAAAATTCTACCAGCCATACTTTGGATGTTGATAATTTTTTTACTGTCCAATATTCCTGGTGATCAGTACCCGCAAGAAAGTTTTGATTACGGTTCAATCGCGCACTTTTTTGAATTTTTAATCTTAAACTATTTATTAACGGCAGCCAGCGGAAAATATACTTTCAAAAAAATGCTTGTCGTTCTAACCTTTTGCCTTCTGTTTGCGCTGTCTGATGAATGGCACCAGTCTTTTGTCCCCAATCGTTCGGTCAGTCTTTTGGATTGGCTAGTCGACGGCGTGGGAACTGTGGCCGGTTTAGCAGTTTATTACTTTAAAAAATAATATGTTCAAAATATTATTACATGATTGTTGCGCGCCCTGTGGAGCATTCGTGGTTGAAGAATTAATAAAAAAAAATTTCGAGGTAACGGTCTTTTATTTTAATCCAAATATCTATCCGCTTGATGAATATGAAAAAAGAAAAATTGAAATGCAAAAATATTGCTTAGAAAAAGGAGTTAATTTTATAGATGGTGATTATGAACACGCCGAGTGGCTAGAAAAAACAATTGAATTTAAAGATGAGTTAGAGGGTGGCCAACGTTGTGAAATATGTTTTTTAAACCGTTTGCAAATAAGTGCCCAAAAAGCCAAACAAAACAATTTTGATTTTTTTGGCACGACCTTGACTGTTTCACCTTATAAAAATTCAGAAATTATCAATCAATTGGGTAAACAAATCGCCGAAAAAGAAAAAATTAAATTTTATGACTTTGACTGGAAACAAGATAATGGTTCACGGTTGGCTAATCAACTGGCCAAAGATTATGCTTTTTATCGACAAAATTATTGCGGCTGCGAATTTAGTTTAAGAAAATAAAAAATTAATAAGCGGCTGGCAATTAATTGCCAGCCGCTTTATTTTTAATTTATTACTTTCCCATCACTGCCAAAGCCATCTCAACCAAACGACAGGAATAGCCCCATTCGTTATCATACCACGCCATAACTTTAACCAAATTACCACCCACCACTCGAGTTAAAGACAAATCCACAATAGCCGAATGAGTGTCACCAAGAATATCGGTTGAAACCAGCGGTTCTTCAGAAACTGCTAAAATATTTTTAAATAAAGATTTTTTTATTGCTTGACGAAAAGCGTTATTAATTTGTTCAACCGTGACATTTTTTTTGAGCACGCAGGTGATATCTGAAATTGAACCGCACGGCACGGGTACTCGAATGGCAATACCATCAAAAATTCCTTGCAAAGCAGGAATTACTTTGACTGTAGCTTTAGCAGCTCCGGTAGCCGCCGGTACTTGATTTATAGCTGCCGCCCTGCCTTCACGCAAATCTTTTTTATTGGGGCCATCCACCAAGCCCTGACTGACAGTATAAGCGTGTGAAGTGTTTAATAAGGCTTTCTCTACTCCAAAAGTACTTTCCAAAACCTGAAGTACTGGCGCAATACAATTAGTTGTACAAGAAGCATTGGAAATAATATCACCATCTATAACTTTTTTCTGTGTTTCTGTGGTTCCTAAAACATAAGTATGTTCAACATCGTCTTTGCCCGGCGCCGAAATAATTACCTTTTTAGCACCAGCCTTAAGATGTTGTCCAGCTCCGACTGCATCAGTAAAAAAACCTGTGCATTCCAAAACCACATCCACTTGCATTTTTTTCCAAGGAAGCTTTAACGGTTCTTTTTCATTTAAGACAATGATTTTTTTACCATTAACTATTAAGTTTTGACTATCAAAAGAAACTTGCTCTGGGTAATGACCATAAACCGAATCGTGTTTTAATAAATAAGCCAAACTTTCAATACTACCCAAATCGTTAATTGCCACTACCTCAATATTTTTTTTCTTTAAAGCAATTTTAAAAGATTGACGTCCAATACGGCCAAAACCATTGATAGCAATTTTAATTTGATGATCTTTTTTGGCTGACTTTTTATTATTAAACATAGAATAAAATTTTTAATTTTTATTATTTTTATTATACCATGCCCATTAAAAAAGCAAAAAGATGGATTTTAGCCATCTTTTTTTTCCTCTTCTTGATCATTCTTTTTAATGGGAATTTCTACTGTTGCACCACCCTCACCCCCCAACTGAACATTAACACTTTGACGTAAAATATTATGTGCAATGATAACACCCCGACCATGATCAGTTCGCACCTTGGTGCCAATGGCTGGTAAGCTGGCGGTTAATTTTTCATAAGTTTCTTTTTCATAACGCAGACAACAACGTAAGCGCCCGCACATACCTGACAAACGATCACTACCACGATGCATTAATTGCTGAATCTCCACGTATTCAGCTGAAACCTGACCCAAATCTTTTAAAAAATTCTGGCAACACAAACCACGACCACATGGACCCCAACTACCCAAATATTTAGCTTCATCACGCACGCCTAGTTGTTGCATGCGAATTGATTTTTGAAAAGTATGTGTTAAGTCTTTTACTAAACCACGAAAATCCAACCGCGAACCAGCAATAAAAGCAAATGTAATACGACCGCCATCAAAGGAAAAATGCACATCTACCAGTTTCATATCCAAATTATTTTTTTGCGCTGCCAAACGAAAGGTATCCATGACTTCTTTTTTGTGCGTATTTCTTTCTTTGGCCTTATCTAAATCTGATAAATTGGCTTTACGAACAATATTCTTAATCTCGCGCGTTCCAATTTCACTCTCGGTTAATTCTTTTAAACTGACCACTGCACCCAATTCCATACCCAAATCAGTATTTACCACCGCATAATCACCAACACACAAATCAGAGCCAGCGGGATTAAACCAATAAACTTTATCCCAAGGTGTAAATTGAACTTCAGCAACCAACATAGAAAAAAGAGTTATAAACTTAAACGAGCAATTTTTTTGACTTCAATCTTTTCACCCAACTTAGCTGTCTGTTCATTAATTAAGTCAGCAATGGTTTTGGTGTCATCCTTGATAAATTTTTGTTCCAAAAGACAAACTTCCTCAAAAAACTTTTGCAGCTTGCCAGCCATAATCTTTTCCAGAACAGCAGCCGGCTTTTTCTCATCTTGCAAACTGGCACGCATAATTTCTTTTTCTTTTTCCACAACATCCTGCGGTACTTTATCAGCTGTTAAAAATTGTGGGTTCATGGCTGCCACTTGCATCGCAATATCATGGGCTAAACTTTTAAATTCTTCATTTCTAGCCACAAAATCGGTTTCGCAAGCCAACATAACTAAAGCAGCCACCTTACCGTTGGCATGCACATACGCAGCAATAGCGCCTTCTTTTGCCACACGTTCTTCCTGTTTTTTGGTAGCAATTTTTTGTCCTCTAATTCTTAAAATTTCCAAAGCTTTTTGTTCATCACCGCCTGCTTCTTCTAGAGCTTTTTTTACATCCATAATGCCAGCACCAGTTGTGGCTCTTAACTTTTGAATTATTTTGGAATCAATCTGCATATTGTTTTTTATTAATTTTAAAATTTTAAAACTAAATTATTTTTATTCAACATTTTTGTTTTCTATTTGGATTTCTTGCTTTTGTTGTAGGGCTTCTTCTTTACCTGCTTTAACCGCGGCGGCAAAATAAGCTGCCAAAAGTTCTATGGATTTAAGTGCATCGTCGTTGGCTGGTACTACATAATCAACTTTATCAGGGTTAGTATTGGAATCACAAATGCCCACGATTTTCACATTGGTTTTTATGGCTTCAGTAACAGCAATTTTATCCGCCTTGACACTGGCAACAAAAATTACGTCTGGTAATTTTAGTAAAGTCACAATACCACCAATTGTTTTTTCCAATGCAACCATCTCTTCGCTAAAAATTAAACGCTCTTTTTTGGTATATTTTTGCTCGTAGTCTTCATGATTTGAGCTTTGAATGAGATGATTTAACTTTTTAACCAATTTGTTGATTTCCACAAAGTTGGTCAATGTGCCACCCAGCCAGCGTTCAGTCACAAAAGGCATACCGGCTTCTGCGGCATATTTTCTGACAATATCTTTGGCCTGTGGTTTGGTACCGACAAATAATACAGTACCACCGCCGGCTACTGTTTTTTTTATAAATTCGTAAGCTTCTTCTAATTGGGATTTTGTTTTTTCCAAATTAAAAATATGGACGCCAGCTTTGGTGCCATATAAAAATGGGCCCATTTTTGGATTCCAATTAACAGACTTATGTCCAAAATGAACACCTGCTTGCATCAGGCTTTTTAGCTCAACATTTTTCATAATTGTGTCCTTTTTCCCGCCACTTGAGTCTAAAAAATATCTAGGTTAATTTTAGCAGGACAACCAAGATAAAAAACTTAAGTGTGTGATTTATTAATAATTTTTTAACCTATTAAGACTAACATTTAAAGCCGTCTCTTGTCAAGATTAAAAAAGCATGCTAAACTGATGATAATTAAAAATAGTTAAAATTATTTTATTTATGAAAAAAGACATTCATCCAACCTATTATAAAGACGCGGTGGTGGTCTGCGCTTGCGGCAACACTTTTAAAACCGGCTCCACCCAAAAAGAAATTAAGGTTGAACTTTGTTCGGCTTGTCATCCTTTTTTTACCGGTCATCAAAAATTAATTGATACGGCCAGACGGGTAGAAAAATTTAAAGAAAAAACTGTCAAAACCCAAAATTTAGTTGGTAAAAGTAAAGGTAAAACTGCCAAAAGACAAGCTTTAAAAGCCAAGAAAGCTAAGGATGTTGAGGTGGTAAAATCAGCTAAAAAAACCACAAAAAAATAACTGTTTTAAATTATCTCAAAAAATCTGCTATAATTAACCACCAAGGCAGGTTTTTTGTTTAATTCTCAATTTATAATTTATAAACATTGTTTAGAAATTGAAAATTAGAAATTATGACATCATCTTATCAATCAATACGAGAAAAATACGCGGATTTAGAACGAGTTATTAATGACCCGGCTGTTTTGACTGATCAAAAAAAATATATTAGCACAATAAAACAACTTTCAGAAATGAAAGAAGTTATGGAAAAAATTAATCAACTGGAAAAAAATATTAATAACATAAAAGACAACAATCACCTCATGACTAGTGATGAACTGGAATTAAAAGACATGGCCGTGAAAGAAAACTCCAAACTTGAACTTGAAAACGAAAACTTACGCCAGATAATAGAAGAGTATATAAACCCAAAAAATCCACTCGACAAAAAAGATGTTATTATGGAAATTAGAGCTGGAACTGGCGGTGACGAATCAGCTTTGTTTGCAGCGGAAATGTTTCGCCTGTATGCCAGATTCGCAGAAAAAATGAATTGGAAAACTGATATTATAACCGCCAGCCGCATTGGTATTGGTGGATTTAAAGAAGTTATTTTCGAAATCAAAGGCCAAAATGTTTATGGTTGGTTAAAATATGAAAGTGGCACGCACCGTGTACAAAGAGTGCCAGAAACAGAAAAAGCCGGCCGTATACACACCTCGGCGGTCACGGTGGCAGTTATGCCCGAGGCTGAGGAGGTGGATGTTAAAATTGAAGCCAAAGATTTAAAAATTGATACTTTTTGTGCCGGCGGCCATGGCGGACAAAGCGTCAACACCACTCATTCAGCTGTACGTATCACTCACTTACCCACAGGTATTGTAGTTTCATGCCAAGATGAACGCTCACAAGGACAAAACAAAGATAAAGCCATGCAAATTTTGCGCGCGCGTATTTTAGCAGCAGATGAAGAACAAAAACACCAAGCTTTATCAGCAGAAAGAAAAACCCAAGTTGGTAGTGGCGACAGAAGTGAAAAAATACGCACTTATAATTTTCCTCAAGATCGCATAACAGATCACCGTGTCAAGCAAAGTTGGCACAATATTGCCACGATTATGGATGGGGGGTTGGAAAAAATAATTGAGGAGTTAAAAAAAAGCCAAACATGACAATCGCTGATGCTCTATTGGATATCAAAGAAAAAATTGGCCATAAATTTTCAATTCTGGATGCCGAAATTATTTTAGCTTTTGTCTTAAAAAAAGACAAAATTTTTATTTTTACTCACCCAGAAACCAAACTTACCCCCAACCAAACAATAAAATTTAATAATTTGATTCAACGTCGAGCTAAAGGCGAACCGATTGCCTATCTTGTTGGTCATAAAGAATTTTATGGCCTTGATTTTTTAGTAAACAAAAATGTTTTAATCCCCCGCCCCGAAACCGAACTCTTGGTGGAAAAAGTTTTGGAAATTATTAAAAACAATCCAAATAAAAAATATGAGTTAATTGATGTAGGAACTGGTTCTGGTTGTATTCCCGTGGCTATTTTAAAAAACATACAAAAAAATAAAAATAATCTCAGATTACCAATTTGTGCTGTTGATATTTCCAGCCAAGCTTTAAGAGTGGCTAAAAAAAATTCTAAACTGCATGAAGTTGAAAATAAAATAAAATTTTTTAAAAGCGATCTCTTGTCACCTTTTATAAAAAATATAAAATCCGCACACTCCAACTCCATAAATAGCGAAGAGTTGTTGATAACTGCCAACCTGCCCTATTTACCCAACAAAAAAATAACCGCTCGATCAGAAGAAATCGGTTTAAAATTTGAACCGCGCAAAGCATTATTTGCTGGCAAAGACGGGCTTAAAGCTTACCGGCAACTATTCGCTCAATTAAAAAAAATCTCTGCCAATAAAAAAACTATTTTGTGTGAAATTGGTTTTAAACAAAAAAACGGCTTGCTTAAAGTTATCCGCCGTAATTTTTCTAGCCACCAAACCAACATCTCTTTTTACCCAGATTTAGCTGGTCGCATCAGACTGGCAATGATTGAATTATGGAACAAATAAACTAGTTTTTAGTCTACCAGGACATCCCTTTTTCCAGGTACAACTTCCACCCAAATATTACCGGGCGGGAAGATAACTTCTTCGTTGCTTTCGGTATAAAAAATAGTGCGGTCAGTAATTATTTTTTTACTCCAATGCGCAATTAATTGTTTTCCATGATAAAAAATTAAAGCTCGACCTTCCCCCAGTGTATCAATTTGTAATCTGTCGGCCGCATCCAAATGTATTTCCTCTGGCACAAATTGGATAATCACTGTTTGAACCGCAATTTGTTTATCATTCAGACCGTCTGTGTGCGGTTTTTTATTTTGAAAACGTAAATACAAATCAGTTGTGGTGTTATAGCTGTAAGCAATGTCAAATAAATCCATACCAGAATAATCAATGCTAATATTTTGTGCTGGTTGCCTAGTCATGTTGGCATCAGTCGAAAATTTCCAAGTCACAAAACTCGGTGTTGAACTGGCCAGATTAAAATCGTTTAAGGCCAAGGATAAATTTTTGGCAGATGTAAAAAGGTTGTGCGGCGCAGCTTTACTTTTGTCACGATAAAAATATAACGGGCCATAACTAGTGGCTTCTTCGAGATTAATAATTTCGTATTTTTTTATTTTTTCAATAGCCTCAAAAGAACCACCTGAATGTCCATATAAAGCATCAATTTCTTTGGCCCAAATTAAAAAATAGGGCCGCGCACTTCTAACTGGTCCAATCTTTAACGCCTCGGTGTTAGAAAATACAGCCATCAAACGAGTCGCACCGCCTTCAACCAACGTACTATAAACCAAAGATGCTTTGCTCAATCCAAACTGAGGCCAGGCATCTGGATGATTATCAATCATGATTGCTACCGGCCATTGGTTTTTTTGCTCTACTGATAAACAAACTCCACTGAGTTGATTTTTAAACAGACAATCCTTAGCGTCGTTTGATTGTATTAATAAAATTTCAGAATTACTAATTATGTTTTGTTTTAAATCATAAAAAAATACAACTCCACCAATTAAAATTAAAAAAACCAGCCCCAGACTGGCAAATATAAATTTTTTATTTTTAAAAATTTTATGTTTCATCATTGTATAATTCATTCAAAAACCTGAATGGTATAACCGTTGGAAGCTAAATCAACAAAATTAAATTCTGGACAAGAACCAGAACCGTGTTTTTTTTCACTACTTTCAAAATTAAGTGCTTGTAAAAGAAAAAAGGCCTTGCTACAACCAAAAGATCCAGCTGGATAATAACTATAACGATAAAGATAATTTATGTTATTTAAAGGATCAACGGGTACGTGATCAATATAACCAACTTGCGAAAGTCTAGATAAAAATAATTGTTGAGAGCCACCAAGTTCAAAACTTAAATCCCACCCCGACCAATCATCATCTTCAACTTGAGGAAACTTTTGATAATTATCAAAATAGAGTTGTAGGGCTAAGCTGATTTGCCGCAGATCAGCCTTACGTTTTTGATCCCGAATTTTAGCCTGAATAACATCCAAAGAAGTAATAAATAAAACTACAACAAAGACGACAACCGCTAAAACAAAAAATTTCTGTAATCTAGCATTTGCCAGTCTATTTTGTTCTTGTAAGGACATTGGTTTTTGTTTTAATTTCCCAATAACAAATTCAGATTAACATTATCCCAAACATTATTTGGAGTTAATGTGACAGCATCATTTGGAAGTTCTAGACGAGTGGCTAAAACGTAATCTGAATTTAAACCAGTAGCAAGTAAAGTACTAGGACCGGTTTTTTTATAACCGCGAGCATAATAATAACCATACACTGTACTACTGTTTCTAGGATCTGTGGGTATTGTCACCATATAGGTTGGACTTATGGCCAATGCTTGGATATTACCCTGATAGCCAGTACTAGTACAAATATTATTACCGGCACATTGAGGATAAAAACCATTCGCATCAAAATAAAGTTCAATGGCAGTCTTTATTTGTTTCATATCTCCCTGACGGCGCGCATCACGACCTTTTTGTCGCGCGCTTTGCAAAGCCGCTATGGCCAAAGTAGCCAGTAAGCCCATAATGGAAACAACAACTAAAAGTTCTACCAAAGTGAACCCTTGAGAAATTTTTTTATTGTTAAACAACATAAGACGAGCGTGTTAAAACAAAAAATATTAAAAAAATTAATCTTCTTTATTTTTTTCTTCTGCTGCAACGGGAATATTTTCACCCTCTGCTGGAGCAGTTGCTGGCACGGAAGTTTCCTCAGGTGCCGCCGATTTTGTTTCTTCAACCAAAACGATGGTTGCATCTTTAGCAGTCAATAAAGTGATGTTAGCCGGAATATCAAGATCAATAACTCGGATTGAATCACCAAAGGTTTTTAACTTGGACAAATCAATAGCTAAAGTTTGAATCAGATCGCCAGGCAAACACTCTATTTCAATATGATCCATGGCTTTGATTAAAGATCCGCCCAACTCTTTGACAGCGGGAGCTTCACCGACGAACTCCAAAGCCACATCGGTTTTAATTTTTTCATCCATTTTGACTTTATAAAAATCTACGTGTATAAATCGTTCTTTTAAAGGATCTCGATCTATGGTGTGGATAATAACCTTGTGGCTGACGCCGTCGTCGATTGTTAAATCAATCAAAACAGACTCGCCACCTTCGGCGTAAGCTTTTTCTAAATCACTATATTTGACAGTAATGTTTTGGTTGACAAAATCATGACCGTAAATGACTGCGGGCACCAAATTATCAGCTCTTAAAACGTTATTGTCTTTACCCAGGGCAACTCTAGTTTGCGCTTGTAACTCAATTTTTTTCTGCATAAAAAATAGTTATGACTGATTAAAAATATTATAAGCGTAAACCATATAAATGTCAAATTATAAAACTTTTAGATTACACCTTTGTTGCGCATTAAAACGCTTTCTAAAATACCCACGGCCACCAAACTGATAATTAAAAAGCTGCCGCCCGAACTGATAAAAGGCAAAGGCAAACCAGTCACCGGCAATAATCCTAAAGCCATACCAATATTAATGATAATCTGTAAAAAAAACATACTAGTAATACCTAAAACTAAAAGCATAGAAAAATTTTCACGTGTAATTTTTATTATTTTATAAATACGCCACAGAAATAAAAAATAAAGACTAAAAATTAAAAAAATACCCACAAAACCCAATTCTTCACCTAATGAAGCAAAAATAAAATCAGCAGCTGTTTCTGGCAAAAACTTAAGCTGACTTTGAGGTCCCAAACCCAAGCCACGACCCAAAAATTCGCCCGAACCAATAGCAATTATAGATTGTCTGACGTTATAACCTTGGTCTAACGGATCGCGCAGTGGGTTTAAAAAAGTCATAATTCTTTCTTTTTGGTAAGGCATCATGAAAAAAAACCAACTCACAACTAGTGCACTTATTAAGACTGTAAATAATATATATAAATATTTTTTAGGCAAACCAGCAAACCATAACAAAGCCACAGCACAGAATAAAAGTACCATGGCCGAACCAAAATCTGGCTGTAAAATGACAAGACTGACTGGTAAAACTGTCAACAATAAAATCAATAACATAAATTTTAGAGACAAGCAATCTTCAGAGTTACCACTCAAAATTTTCGCCAAAAAAATTATTAAAGCCAGTTTGGCAAATTCGACTGGCTGAAAACCAAAACCAAATAAACTAAACCAGCCCTGTGTGCCTTTAAAAGTGCTGCCAAAAAAAAGCACAGCCACCAAAAGTAATAATGAAAAAATATATATTATTAAACCCAGTGAGCCTAAAACACGATAATCAAAAAAAGCAAAAACAAACAACAACACAAAACCAAGCACAAAAAAAATAATTTGCTTATTAAGCAAACTATAGTCGGGTTTTTCCTGACTCAAAGTGACACTATAAATAACAGCCAAACCCATACAAACTAAAAGTGTAATTATTAATAATAATGACCAATCAAAATTCTTTAATTTGGAAAAATTAAAAATCATAATACACCAATACTAGCTCAAATTAAAATTTCATTCAAGGCCGGGTGGTCTCATTAAATTATCATAGGTGGACATATAGCTTTGAGGGTTTAATAAGTCTGCATCACTTATAATTTCGATACGACTGGGACTTGGAAGCGTAGAAAACCAAGTGGCCTGCAATTCTTGTTCTGTAGCAGATTTAAAATTAGTGGCCAAAAGATAATTGATAGCCATAGGCCGCGAACCATCATATAGAATAACCTGGTAACCAGTCTCCCAAAAACTATAGGGTGTATTATTTTTAGCTTTAAAAGAAACAATTGAATTTTGCGCAACGCTTTGAAATTTTTCTTCCGCAAAAGCAAGATCATTAAGAATGGCAATAATTTTATTGGCTTCCGTCTGATTAACTCGCCACCAACTTATTTCCATTATCTCTAAATGTGGTTCACCCACTGCTCCAGAAATATTTTCCAGAAAAGCAAAAAGATATTTTTCCTGACCAGGTAATAAAAAATTTTCTCTGACATTTGTCACCCCACCGGCATAAATAAAACGGTATTTAATTTTTGTCATGGCCCAATCCATGTTTAAATTTTTTACTCTAGCCAAAAAATCATATTTACCAGAAACATTAGACACAGCTGAAACCAGTAAAATCTCTGGTTCCAATGGAGTGTGAGAGGCTTTAAAGCTGTCATAGTTAACTAAGTTTTCACGCATTAGGGCTATGGTGCTGTCATGTACTTTGGCGTTGGTGAGATAATTAGTCCAAGCTATAATATTCCAACCCCACAAGAGCATATTGCTAAATATAAAAATAAAAATAACCGCCCGTTTGATGATAACTTGGTTAGCAATAAAAAAATATGCGACTCTTAAATACCATTTGGGAAGCGTTGCTGGCATGGGGAAAAATTAACTTAATCTTAATAAGAATTATTATAACACAAATTTTGTCAAAAGAAAATAAAGTGGTATAATTTATCCACCGCAGCAAATTTAATTTAAAAAATAAAAATATGCTAAAAAATTCACTTGACCTGCTTTATATCATAATTGCTTTCTGTGTTTTATGGTTGACCATTTTTACTAGCTGGTGGCTTTTCTACATTATTATGATTATGCGTCGTGCTTACCAAATTACTAACAGCATTAAGAAAAAATTAAAAACACTGGACGAGTTGACTAAGTCTGCCAAAGATAAATTGGAAAATACAGTCCTGTATATAAATCTGGCGGCTGAAGGCATTAGCAAAATAGTTGGCTATTTTAAAAACGAAAAAAATGGTACTGAAAGTACAGCCCCAAAAAACAAACAAAAAAGCAAAAAATAAAAAAATAACCTTTAAAAATTGCTCTACTTTAAAATAAAAAAACACTTGCCTTTTGGGCTGGTGTTTTTTTATTTGTCAATCATTTTTTAGTTTGATAAGATATAGTTGATAAAGGTAAAAAATAACCAAAATTATGTTCATCCATCTTCATAATCATTCACACTATTCCCTTTTGGACGGTCTGCCCAAAATTAAAGAATACATAAAAAAATGTGTGGAATATAAAATGCCGGCCATGGCTTTAACTGACCATGGTGCAATGTATGGCGCCATTGAATTTTATCAAAAAGCCAAGGATGCGGGCATCAAACCAATTATTGGCATAGAAACTTACATAGCACCCAGAAAATTGATCTACAAAAAAACAAAAATTGATGACAAGCCGGCCCACTTAATACTTTTGGCTAAAGACTTGGTTGGTTACCACAATTTAATTGAGTTGGCTACCATTGCTCAACTAGATGGCTTTTATTATAAACCACGTTTGGATAAAGAGGTTTTAAAAAAATACTCTGGCGGTTTAATTGCCACTTCGGCCTGTTGGGCTGGTGAAATTGCCCGCGCTTTAAGAAATAATGACTTAAATTTAGCGGAAAAATTAACCTTTGAATACAAAAACATTTTTGGAACAGAAAATTTTTATTTGGAAATGGTATATTTGGGCGAAAACGTTGCTGGTCAGGAAGAGCTTTTTGAAAAAATTATTGCTCTATCAAAAAAAACAGTCACTCCTTTAATAGTTACCAAAGATGCTCATTATATAAACAAAGAAGATGCTGAGGCACAAGAAGTACTTTTGTGTATCAACACAGGAACAACTTTGAGCGATCCCAAGCGTCTAACGATGCGTGAATTTGACTGTTCCTTTGCCAGTCCAGAACTAATGGAGGAAAAATTCAAACATTTACCCGATGCTATTGCCAATACACAAAAAATAGCCGAGCAGTGCAATTTAGAATTGGATCTGGGTAAATGGAATTTTCCAGCTGTAGAGATTCCCAGTGGTAAAACAGCCGATGAAGAATTACGCATACAAGCTGAAAAGGGTTTACAAGAAAAAATTCCAACTCAAACCAAGGTTTATCAAGACCGATTGAATTATGAATTGGAAGTCATTAAAAATAAAGGTTATTCTCCATATTTTTTGACTGTGGCTGATCTAATTAATTGGGCGCGTACGCAAGGTATTGTGGTGACCACCCGCGGTTCGGCCGCCGGATCACTGGTCAGTTATTGTATTGGTATCATTACTATTGATCCCATAAAATTTAAACTACCCTTTGAGAGATTTTTAAATCCTTTCCGTCCGACACCACCAGATATTGACATGGATTTTGCAGATAACAGGCGCGAAGAATTATTTGAATACGCCAAACAAAAATATGGTGAAGACCGTGTGGCACAAATCTGTACTTTTGGCACCATGATGGCGCGTGGTTCAGTACGTGATGTGACACGTGTTTTGGGTCTGCCATATGAATTTGGTGATCGATTATCAAAATTAATTCCCTTTGGCTCACAGGGTTTTCCTATGACAATTAAAAAAGCGCTGGAAATAAATCAGGAATTAAAAAATATTTACCAAAATGACTCCAGAGGTAAACAAGTGCTGGACTTGGCACAAAAAATTGAAGGTTGCGCTCGACACGCTTCGGTGCATGCTGCTGGAACTTTAATCGCACCCAGTAAAATAACCAATTTTGTACCCTTACAACGAGATCCAGCAGGACGTAAAAAAATAACACAGTACGAAATGAAATCTTCCGAAGCAGCCGGGTTATTAAAATTTGATTTTTTGGGTATCACCAATCTTTCTATTTTAGGCGAGGCAGTAAAATTAATTAAAAAAATAAAAAATATTGAAGTGGATATCAATAACCTTCCGCTGGATGATAAAGAGACTTTTACTCTGCTCTCACACGGACAAACTATCGGACTTTTTCAATTGGGCGGCTCAGCCATGACCAAACATTTAATAGATTTGAAGCCGACCAATATTTTTGACATCATGGCCATGGTGGCCTTATATCGTCCAGGACCGATGGAATCTATTCCTGAATTTATTCGTCGTAAACACAATCCAAGCTCCATAACCTATCTTGATCCACGACTCAAAGATATTTTGGATATGTCTTATGGTATTATCACCTATCAAGACGATGTGCTTCTGATCGCTATTAATCTGGCTGGCTATACTTGGGAAGAGGCTGATAAATTTAGAAAAGCCATGGGTAAAAAAATTCCGGCCGAAATGGCAGCTCAAGAAGAAAAGTTTAAAACCGGTTGCCAAAAAAATAATTTATCAAAGGAAAAAACAGATGAGCTTTGGCAACTCATCACACCATTTGCCGCCTATGGTTTTAATAAAGCGCACGCAGCTTCGTATGGTCTGGTGGCTTACCAAACTGCGTATTTAAAAGCGCATTGGCCAGCTGAATTTTTGACCGCTGTTTTAACAATGCAATTTGATGAGCCAGAAAAAATTGCAGCCACAGTCCAAGAAGCAAAAAAGATGAATATTCAGGTACTACCGCCCGACATTAATGAATCTTTTCACGGCTTTACTTATGTCTCTGATCAAACTATCCGTTTTGGACTTCTGGCAATCAAAAATTTAGGTAGTGATATTATTACTTTCCTAATTAAAGAACGACAAGAAAATGGTAAGTTTGTGAGTTTGGAGGATTTGTTAAATCGCGTGCATTCACGTAATTTAAATAAAAAATCTTTGGAAGCGTTGGCAAAAAGTGGTGCATTAGATTCTCTGATTGAAAGAAATATGGTGGTGGAAAATATTGATCAAATCTTAAATTACATAAAAAATGGTAAAAAAGACCAAGACAGTAAACAGTTTTCTCTTTTTAATTTTAATGATCAAGGTGTCGGGCCCAAAAAATTACCACCGCTAAACCTCAAGCCAGTCGCGGCGGCCATTGATCAAAACAAATTGGCGTGGGAAAAAGAGCTTTTGGGCTTATATGTCTCCTCACACCCTTTTAGCGCTGTGGCTTTACAGGTTAACGGCGCAATTTCCACCTTGACTGAAACAAAAAATAAGAACGATGGTGAAAAAATTTTAGGCTTAGGACTAATAAGCAATGTCAAAAAAATATTCACCAAAAAAAACGAACTAATGCTTTTTGTCACCATTGAAGATATGACAACCTCCATGGAACTAATTGTCTTTCCAAGTGTGTTTAAAAAAACTGAATTAATTTGGGAGGTAGAAAAATTTATTGCTATCACCGGACGAATTTCCAGTCGCGACGAAGAAGCAAAAATAATTGTCGAAAATGGTTTTAATTTTACTATTGAAGAAACCGCTGCTGTAATTCAAAAATTACAAAATACCAATTCCTATAATAACACCAATGCACAACGACAATTTTACAACCACAACACACCACATTTTAATCAACCAATTATCAGACAATCTGTAGAACAATATCTACAAGTGACTTTGCCACGTTTTTTTGACTCGATCATACACAATCAAATTAAAGAAGTTTTTTTAAACTCGCCTGGTGAAACGCAGGTCAACATTATTGTCAATCACAATGGTGCCTGTCGCAAAATTGAAACAAATTATAAAATAAGCTATAATGAAAATATAAAAATGACACTTGAAAAAATGATTGGCCAAAACAGTGTGGAATTAAAATTTTTTACATAAATAATAAATAAAAAATATGCCTAAACAAAACAAAGAGACCCTCCAAGAAGAACAATTTGTTTCACCCGATAGACCATATAAAAAAATAGCACTCTCTTTTATCATCTTAGCATCACTTTTAACTTTAATTATTGTTTACTTCACTCTGTCTAAAGCTGTTATTACTTTGGAACCCAAAGAAGCCCCGGAAGCAAAAAACTTTACTTTTAATATTCCACTGAACACCACTTCAACTGAAGTAGTCTTAAATGGCACGCTCACGACACAAGAGGTAGAAATAGTAAAAAGTTTTGAGGTACAAAATTTTAAAACCGAACCTGGCAAAGCCACAGGTATAATGACAATTACAAATGATAATGATAAAAGCCAAACACTAATTGCTACCACCAGATTTCTGGCACCCAATGGTTTAATTTTCCGTCTCCAAGAAAATGTGACAGTGCCAGCCAAACAGGAAATAACTGCCACTGTAGAAGCTGACCAAAGTGGTGATAAATATGATATCGCACCAACCAGTTTTACTATTCCGGGCCTAAGCGAGGCATTACAAAGTAAGATTTACGGAAAAACCACTACAGCTATGAGTGGTGGTGTTAAAAAAATCGGTCGCCTGAGCACAGAAGAAATAACTGCTGCACAAAAAACAGCCTTGGCTGATTTGGATAAAGACATAAAAGAAAAACTGTCTATGCAAGACGATAAGCAAAATATAACTTTTTTGGACAAAGAAATTTTAGAGGAAAATATATCAAACAAAGAAGGTGATGAGGTGGAAAAATATACCATCACCATTAAAGTAAAAACCACAATTGTTTCTTTGGACAAAGAAAAATTACTCAGTTTAACCAAAGATGAATACAAAAAACAAATGCCCAGCCAAACTACTTTGATAAGCTATAATTTGGATTCTTTTAAATACACGTTGGATAATTTGGTAGATACAACCGCGCGAGTTACCACCTCACTTTCCGCTTATAATTTAAAGGAACTTAATCCACAAACAATTGAAAAAGAAAAACTTTATGGTTTGGACAAAGCTGGCGTTAAATATTTTTTTGATCAATATGATAATATAAAAAACGTGGAAGTAAAATTTTGGCCCTTTTGGGTCAAGGCCGTACCCAGTATGGCCGATCACATAGTGATTGAAGTAAAAAATTGACAATTCATCAAAACAGCCGTATTATTTCATTGATAGTTAAGAGCGAGGCAGTTGGCAGGTTTACCAAGCCTGCATCCAATTGTGGATGGACAAATTCCCTAAACCTCAAAACAATTTTAAAAAGCGTTCCCGCGTCCGCGGGAGAATCTGGGTGGAACCGCGAAAGGCATAAAATATTAAACCAAAAATAAAGCCTTCCGTCCCATAGATACTAATTTTAGTATTTTTGGGTTGGAAGGCTTTTTAAATTTTTAATTAATTAAAATTACAATTATATGTCTAATGAACAAAACAAAGACCACTTGTGGGCGCTGCGCCATTCCGCCGAGCATGTCCTCACAATGGCTATGCTCCGCCTGTATCCCGGGCTAAAAGCGGCCATGGGGCCAGCGACTGATGAAGGCTTTTATTTTGATTTTGATTCAGAAACAAAAATATCTGAGGATGACTTCCCCAAGATCGAGGAAGAGATGAATAAAATAATTAAAGAAAATTTGCCAATTACAAAAGAGGAAATGGCGGTAGAAGAAGCCAGAAAATTTTTCAATAGCAATATTTACAAGGGCAATGAATATAAGCACGGCTGGCTGGATGAAATAGAATCTCGCGGGGAAAAAGTCTCTGTTTACTGGATGGGTGAAAAAGGTAAGGATATCCCGGAAACTTTCGTGGATATCTGCTCTGGTCCGCACGTGGAATCAACGGGAGAAATAAAAGCGTTCAAGCTGATGAAAATCGCAGGAGCTTACTGGCACGGTGATGAAAAAAATAAAATGCTGACGAGAATCTATGGCACGGCTTTTGAAGATAAAAATGGCTTGGCTGAATATCTGAATTTGCTCGTGGAGGCGGAGAAAAGAGACCACCGGAAAATAGGCAAGGAAATGGATTTATTCCATATTGATGAAATGGTGGGTTTGGGCTTGCCACTATGGCACCCAAAAGGCGCATTACTCTGGAGAATCGTGGAAGATTTTTGGTACAAAGAACATCTGAAAAATGGCTACGACCTGGTGCGCAGTCCGCATATCGGGAACAAGGCTCTCTGGGAAACTTCCGGCCATTGGGGATTTTATAATGAAAGTATGTACGCGCCGATTGAAGCGGGGCAAAGTCTAATGGAGAGCCAGAATAAAGAGAAAATAAAAGAACCGGAAACCTACCTTTTAAAACCGATGAACTGTCCGTTTCACGTCAGGATTTATAAGAACAGCCCTCATTCTTACCGAGAACTGCCCATGCGCTGGGCGGAGTGCGGCACGGTTTATCGCTTTGAGAAGAAGGGCGAATTGTCCGGTCTGACACGGGTACGGGGCTTTACCCAGGACGACGCGCATATTATCTGTCGGGCTGACCAGGTAGAAGAAGAATTAAAAAAAGTAATTGATTTTATTCTTTTTATCTATAAATCATTTGGTTTCAAGTTGGAAGACGTCAAGGTATATCTGTCGGTCCGAGATCCAAAAAGTGATAAATACGCTGGCACAGACGAGGGCTGGAAACTTACCGAGAGCGTCCTCGAGAAAGTAGCCCAGGAGAAAAAATTGAATTACCAAAAAGATATTGGCGGCGCCGTATTTTATGGACCGAAACTGGATTTCAAGGTCAAAGATGCTTTGGGCCGCGAATGGCAGTGTTCCACTTTGCAATTTGATTTCAACTTGCCTGAGAGATTTGAGATGAAATTTACCAATGCCAAAGGCGAGGATGAAGCACCTTATATGCTCCACCGGGCACTGTTTGGCTCCTATGAAAGATTTTTGGGTCTTTTGATTGAGCAATATGCTGGGGCGTTCCCACTCTGGCTCTCCCCAGTGCAAGTGGCAATCCTATCCGTGGCGGAAACGCATATTGAACACTGCCAGAAACTGGCGGATGAATTCCGACAAAATGATATACGAGTGGAAGTCTGGGATAGCAATGAGACCGTGGGTAATAAGATTCGCAAAGCCGTGGCAGAAAAAATTCCTTACATGTTGGTGATTGGTGATAAAGAAATCAATTCTGATAAATTGCAAATCAGAAAACGCGGGGAAAGAGAAACGGTGGAATTTGAAAAGGAAAAATTTATGGAGCATATCAAAAAATTAGTCAACGATAAATCAATGGATTTATAAAAAAATAAAATAAAAACGCCTCAAAATATCGAGGCGTTGTTACAGACCCTTCCTTTTTTTTCTTGCTCCCTTATTGCCCTCCTTAGTCTCACCTTCCTGTTTTTTTCAAAGAGGCTCTCTAACTTTTTTTTAAAACCCCAAAGTTTTATGGACCCCCCAGTCCAAACTTCATCCAGTCTGTGTGATAAATCTATATTTTATTGACTTTTGTAAAAAAATGTGCTATACTTATTTTGTTAGCTAAAATAAAAACAAAAAATAAAAATATGCACAAACAAGAAACCAGCAATTCATGTTTTTTTATTGACAAAAGAACGGATAAAATAATAAAGTCTTACTTTTATGTGGCAGTCGCAGTTTTTCTGGTGTCGACTGTTTTTTTATTAAGTAATTAAGTTTTTGGGGGTCATCAAGACACCACACACAAGGCGTCTAAAATAATTTTGTTACCCCATAAAAACTATTTAATATAGTCAGTTAATCCCCTGCTCTTTAAAAAGCAAAACCAAAACAAAAATTAAAGCACTTCTGAAAAAATGAAGTGTTTTTGTTTTTTTAAAGCAATATGTTAAGATTATTTTAATCTTATGACTTACAACATTACCACTTTTGGCTGCCAAATGAACATCTCTGATTCAGAGCGCATTGCTACTGTAATGGACGAGATGGGCTTTAAAAACGCCGACCAAAATAAAGCTGATTTTTTAATTTTTAATTTGTGTTCGGTTAGACAAACCGCAATAGATCGCGTCTGGGGAATGCTGAGAAAAACTAAAGACAAAACCGTTATTTTAACCGGCTGTATTTTACCAAAAGACAAAAATAAATTTAGTGAAAAAAAATACTTAGTTTTAGATATTAAAGACTTGTCCAACTGGCCACAAAAAATTCAAAACTCAAAAAAAATAAAGACAAAAAAAACAAAGGATTATTTTGCTATCTCGCCCAGCTATAAATTCAAATTTTTAGCTTGTGTGCCCATCATGACTGGCTGTAATAATTTTTGTACTTATTGCGCCGTGCCTTTTACGCGCGGAAGAGAATATTCCAGACCAGCAGAAGAAATTTTATGTGAGGTGAACAAATTAATTGTTCGGGGGGTAAAAGAAATAATTTTATTGGGACAAAATGTCAACAGTTACCACGATCAACAAAAAACAAAAAAAATAAATTTTGTGCAGCTCTTAAAAAAGATTGATAAAATTCCTGGCAACTACTGGCTGTCTTTTTTAACTTCACACCCCAAAGATATGTCAGATGAATTGATTGCTTGTTTTAAAACTTGCCAACACCTGGTTCCCTATTTGCACTTGCCCCTGCAGTCTGGCTCTAATAAAATTTTAAAAATGATGAACAGAAAATATACTTTTGTACATTATGAAAAATTAATT
>DAOOQN010000003.1:0-94906 GCA_035388785.1 bacterium | reverse complement strand
ATTCCATTTATCATGGCGGCAGTAAATGCATCCAAGGCTATCTGGTCTGGGATTACATTACGGCCGACGCCAGCGGCAATGTCACCAAAAATGTCACTCTTAATAATAGTTACCACGTCTTATGGTGCGATGGTGGAACTTGCGGATCTTCTGACAATAGCCAACTACAAAATCTTAGTGGTTCTATAAATCCTCCCGGCTTTCCTTATTGTGACGCGACTGACGTCAATGGACAAATTGAACGTGCCACTTGCAATACCTTGACCTTACCTGCCCGCGATTACCATCTAAAATTTATTTTAAATGAAGAATCGTTCCATGAAAATTCTTTTGGTGACTGGACTGCGGTGATGGCTACCGATATTGACTTTACTATTGAATAAAAATTTTCATGTTTGTCTTTAAAATAATTTACAACGCTTTTCTTGTTTTCATCGGCTTGGTCGCCCTGTTTCTGGTCATTTCCATTTTTCCTATTACGGGAAACTATAAAGTTCTGGTGGTTAAATCAGGCTCCATGCAACCAGCCATCAAAACCGGCAGCTTGGTAGTTTCTCGGCCAGTTGACACTTATACAGTTGGTGACATTATCACCTTTCGCTATGGTGCCACTTCCATCACCCATCGCATTCAGGAAAAAAATCTGATCAATGGACGTCTGAGCTATGTTACCAAAGGCGACGCCAACAAAGGTTCTGACCGCAACGAAATTCTATCGGAAGAAATCATTGGCCGGGTTTTCCTTTCTGTGCCCTATCTTGGCTATGCCATTGATACGGCCAAAAAACCTTGGGGCTTTGCGCTGATTATTGTTCTACCCGCTTTAATTATTGTTACTGATGAAATTGCAAAAATTTTTCAAGAAATAAAAAAATTACGTATCAAAAAATTAAATAAAAAACAGAATGTCGATAAAAAAATTTAAAAACAAAACACATTCTTCAATAAATTTATTACTTAAAACAGTTATTTTGTTTTTAATTTTTAGTTTAAGTTGGTCAAGTTGCCTAATGATTAGCAAAGCTTTTTCTTTTTTTAATGACACAGAAAAACCCCAACCCAATAATCTACTAGCTGGCAGTTTGGATTTATCCCTCACTCCCACTGACTTGGGGTTAGTCTCTTTAAATAATAATTTTGCGCTCAGTCCTACGCAAGCCGGTGATTTAGATTTTCAATATCAATTTAAAGTTGAAACTGACAACTCGGCTTTCTGCGCTGGTCTGGTTTTGGTCGCCACTTCTTCTGACTCTATTTTTTATAGCCAGCCTCTACAAAATTTTACTGCCAGCTCCACTGTTTTATCCAACCCATCCGACCTTTGGCAATTCAAAATCATTGACCCCCACAATAATCCGGCTGGTCAAATCTGTAATTTCAAATTTATTTTTCAAGCCTGGCAAGTCGATCAAGTCACTTATGATCCGCTGGCCGGTTTTTCTGACACAGAAACCACCACCGGCAGCGTAGCCAGCGGCGCAGACAGTGGCGGACAAGAATGTATTCAAGTTGTTGCGCCCAATGGCGGAGAGGTTTGGTGGGTTGGCCGTATCCATGAAATTGATTGGGAAACCAACAATCCGCGCGACTCCAATGCTGACTTAAAAATTGATATTTATTATTCCAATGACAGCGGCCACAGCTGGGGTTTGGTCAAACAGGCCGCCGACAACACCAGTGTCTACTTCTGGCGCGTCTCTTTGTTGCTTGAAAACAACACCTACTGGGTACCATCGCCCACCGCACGCATCAAACTTGTGGCTCGCTATAGCACTGGCGAAATTTGTGGCCAAGACATTTCAGATGAAGATTACTGTCCGCCCATTGAGTATGATTTATTAACTCCTGAAGAATTAGCCTGGCTGGCTGAGCATGGTTTAGTTAATGAATTAAATTCAGCGCCCGCTGTTACGCCTTCCAATTCTGCGCCAGTTGAATTTAACGATCCTCCAACTTCAGAACCAGTCATAAATGAGGTAACCGACACACCCACCACCACCGCAGAAGAAATCATTCAGCCCACACTTGAACCACCTTCTGAACCAGTGATCGCCGACCCCGCAATTAATCTCACGCCTATGTTTGAACCCATACCCACAGAAAATTTAGACACTCCAGATACTAGCGACACAAGCACGCCGGTTATCTCAAAAGATTCAACAGAAATTTTGACTCCCAATACGCCAGATGCGCAAGCGCCAATCTGTCTGCCAACTGAAGATCCCGCTGCCACGCCAATTATCGAGGAACCCCAACCCACAACATAAAACATTCACTTCTTCAACTTGTCTTTTTTTTAGTTGCTTATTTACAGTCAACGACTTGACAAGTTTGCACAAAAGCTTAAGATAAAATCATCTGTTATCTAAGCACACAACTCTTAATCCTAATATTAAGCTAAAATATGAAAAAAATCTTTACAATTTTGTCAATTTTTGTTCTTCTATTTGTCACTTCTGCCTCCCAGGTTTTGGCTATTGGCCAAATAACTGAGCCAATTGTTATTAAAGATGGTCTGCGCGGTCAAGAAATCGTTTCCACTCTCACCCTGCTCAACTCAGAAAAAACACAAAAAACCATCGGTATTGTGGCCGAGGGTCAAATTGCCGACTGGGCTAGTTTTTATAACAAAGACGACAAAGACTATCAAACTCCCATCAAAGAAATAGCTATCGCGGCCGGACAATATTTGGATGTAGCGGTTTTATTCAAAATTCCAGCCGACACTGCCAACGGTGATTATGTTGGTGAAGTCTCTGTTGTTTACAATCCCGATCAGGCCACTTCCAAAGCTGATGATTCTTCATCCACTGTGGCACAAAAAATCAGCCGCGCGGTAAAAATTTCTGTCAGCGACAAAGAAAATATTTCTTTGGATGTTTCGGTTATTCCCAACAAGTTTGATTATGCTCCCAAGGAAGCTTTGAGTGTCAGAATTATTTATGACAACCAAAGTAACATTCTGCTCAGTCCATCCGTGCAATTCAAAATAAAACAAGACGACAAAACTATCTATAATGTCATTTATCCTTATCCAGAAAATGAAACTGCGGTGCGTTCCATGTCTTTGCATGAAATTCCAGCTCTAGTCATTTCTTCTGAAAGTTTTGGCACCGGCAAATTTTTAGCCGAGTTAACCTTTTTAAAAGGCGATCAAACTCTGACCACCAAAAATTTCAGCTTTTCCATTGGCAATGCAGGCATTGTGGCGGGTTTAAAAATCCTCAGCCCCAAATTTTTGTTACCACTCGGCATTGGCATTGTGGTTTTAATTTTAATAATTTTTGCAATTTTAAAAGTTAAGAGAATTGTTAAAAATAAATAAAACAATAATTAGAAATTAAAATAATTAATTCCCGTGCTATAAAACATTCCTATGCTGTTAAAAAAAACCATTCTCCCATTTAGAAAAAATATAGCTTTCATTAGCGCTTTAGCTATTGTGTTAAACCTGTTCGTGCCAAGTGCTTTTTTAGTTTCTAAACCCTTAACGCATGCCGAAAACCCAGGCATGTGTTCGGCGCCAGTTGATGTGGTTTTAATTATGGATCGTTCCGGCTCCATGGCCTATACCTCGCGTTGCGATTGGTGGCAATTGGTCTGTAAAAATAAACCCTCTTGCAGTTTGGGCTATGAATGGGTCAAAAATACCGATTATAATCAAACTCAAGCTTGGTGTGATGCTCGCAATCAAACAGCACCGCATCAATCAGTCTATATAACTCTTAATAAAATTGCAGCCGCCAAGTCTGCAGTTGTGGGCAAGACAGAGCCAGCACAGCAAGGCTTTTTAGATTTAATGAAGGACAACGATCAGTCTGCCCTAGTATCTTTTGCTACTGATGCCACCATAGATAAACAGCTTAATTCAGATCATAAATCCACAAAAAATGCTGTTAATAATTTAGTCACCACCGGCGCCACCAACATTGGCGATGCCATTAATTTCGGTATTCAAGAATTAAATTCCACTCGTGCCAATCCACAGGCTAATCACGCCATGATTCTTTTAACCGACGGTATGGCCAATAAACCAGCTGGCCCGGGTTATGGCGAATATGCGCCTGATGTGGCTTATGCTTTAACCAAAGCCAACGCAGCTGCAGCTTTGGGTTACAAAATTTTTACCATTGGACTTGGGACTGACGGCGAAATCAATGCAACTATGTTGCAGGACATTGCCAATAGCACCGGGGCCACCTATTATCATTCGCCCAGCGAAACTGATTTACAAACTATTTATAACTCTATCGCTGCCCAACTCTGTGAAGAATATGGTTCCATTGCTGGCTGTGTCTATAATGATCAAAATAACAATGGTAGTATTGATCTTGATGAACCAACTTTGAGCGATTGGAATATAACTCTAACCAACGGCACCATCAATCAAACTCAAACCCTGTCCAATGGTTGCTATGCTTTTTCTGGTTTACCAGACAGCACTTACACTATTACTGAAACAGTGCAAACTGGGTGGCAACAAACTTATCCCACTTCTGGTGCGCATCAAGTTACTATTAGTGGTCATAATGATATAACTGCTATAGATTTTGCTAATCACTATACTGAGATCTGCACAGATACAGACAATGATGGTTATTCAATTGAAGGTGGTGCTTGTGGTCTCATAGACTGCAATGATAATAATTCAGCCATCAATCCAAGTGTAACTGAAATTTGCGACGGAGTTGATAATAATTGCGATGCAGAGGTTGATGAACAATTTTCTGATTTGGGTAGTACCTGTTCAGCTGGCCTCGGGATGTGCTCAAACACTGGCACCAAAATTTGTTCTGCCGACGGTCAAAGCACCATTTGTTCAGCTTCGGCTGGTAGTCCAACCACTGAAATTTGCGAGGGCTCTTTAGATGAAAATTGCGACGGCACAGTTGACGAAGGTTGCAATTGTACTAATGGCGATACCAAAACTTGCAATGACGCATTATCGGGCGTAGGTGTTTGTATTCAGGGCACCCAAGCCTGTGCTAACGGTGTCTGGGGCGCCTGTCTTGGGGCTGTTTATCCGAGCACTGAAATTTGTGATGGTCTAGATAACAACTGTGATGGTCAATCTGATGAAACATTTGATAATTTAAATAATTCCTGTTCGGCGGGTGTTGGCAAATGCCAAGCCTCTGGTGCTTATATGTGCTCGGCCGACTTAGCCGGTACCATTTGCTCTGCCACTCCTGGCACACCTGATGAAAGTGAAACCTGTGGCAATCAAATAGACGATGATTGCGATGGTAATGTTGATGAAAATTGCACCAGTGGACCTATTTGTGGCAACGGAATTTTAGAAAGCGGTGAAACCTGCGACGATAATAACACCACTGCTGGCGATGGCTGTTCTGCCACTTGTCAAACCGAAACACCCGCAACTTGTACCTCTTCAATTTCTGGTAAAAAATATAATGGTAACCAAGAAGATAATATTTATTTACAAAATTGGGAAATAAAACTTTACGATCAAACAGAAACCTTAAAAGCCACCAGTGTAACTGATGCAAACGGTCGTTATGTTTTTGAAAATTTGTGCGTTGGAACTTATATTATCAAAGAAGTGCAACAAACCGGCTGGCAACAAATTTTCCCTGTGGATGAAAATAAAAAACCAATTTTTTATACCGACACCATCACCAGTGAAAACACCAATCTAACCAACCGCGATTTCAGCAACCTGCAAACAAGTTCAATCACTGGTTTTGTTTATAATGATGCTGATGGATTAATTACCACCACCACTGATCGCAGTGGTCTAAACAATTGGATTGTCAATTTATTTACTGGCAGCGCCACCACCACAACGGCCACCACATCAACTGATTCCACCGGCCACTTTGAATTTAATAACTTACTGCCTGATAATTATAATTTAACACAAATTTTATTAACCAACTGGACTCAAATCAGCACTCCGGCCACCATTACTTTAACTGCCAACACAACTTCGGCTAACAACAATTTCATCAACAACTATACTGGCGGCAGTGGTGGCGACGACGCTATCTGTGGTAACAATGTAAAAGAAAGCGAGGAGGCGTGTGATGGCACTGACGGATTAACTTCTGGCTATCATTGCACAGCAAGTTGTATTTTAGAAATTGATAGCCCTTCGACAGGCTCAGGGTCTTCGAGCGGAGGCGGCAGTGGCGGACCCACAGCCAATGTTTGTAATGATGGAATTTTAAATAACCAAACCGAAGAATGTGACGGCATATTTGGCACACCAGTTGGCTACACCTGTACCAACACCTGCAAATTACAAAAAAATAGTCCTACCACCCCAACTACTGATAACACCAATAATGACCAAACCGCTGACAACACCAACTTACCAACACCAGAAACCAATAATCGTCCGGGTGAAATTGGCAGCGGCATTGCGGTTATAGCGCCCAGTGTAGCTGGCGAATACATAAATGAAGAACCAGAAAAATTACCACAGGTACCCACTGAAATGGTTTTTGGCGCTGAAACCACCTGTCCGTTGTGCGGTTGGCCCAACTGGCTAATTATAGCCCTGCTGGCACTGGTTAATTGCGCGCTCTATTATTATATCTATCGTCAACGCTTAAACAGTCCAGGAATTAATAATAAAAAAATTTAATCTATAATCCTAAAGCTCCACTCCTTTATAAGTTTAAACTTGCCACAACGGCAAGTTTAAACGGGGTGATGGGAGGTAAATAATTAGAAATTTTATCCCTATGGACAATCAACAACCAACAATTCAATTTGAAAAACCAAAAAATAAAAATTTCTGGCCGCTTATTGGTTCGCTCGCCATATTAATAATCACCGCTGTCATATTTTTTATTCTTAATAAATATTGTGTTCTCCAGCCCCAATGGTTGCTTTTGGTTTTATTACTTGATTATTTGACGCTCCTAACTATCAATTACTCTACTTGGTTTAAAAAGAAACGTTGGATTTTTAGTTTATTTTTAACTTTAATGCCAGCTTTACTATTAGTCGTCACTCTGCCGTGGGGTCTCTGGTTCTGGGTTCTACTCATTATTTTATATCTCATCACTTTGTTGCAATATTTTATCAAATCCATCACCCCCAACGCCTGGTCAGTAATTATTCCGCTCACTTTACTGATGGCGCTGATGATTTTCAAATTACAACGCTTTAATTGTCTTGGCTAATATAATCTATACTTACCTTCCCACTCAAAAACCGCCCCAGGCTTGCCCAGGAGCGGTTTTAAGTTTAAAGGATGATTTTATCCCTTTATTGAGTTACAGGTCGATTCATAGCGCACGCAGAGCCACATTGGCACTGTCCAGCCGAACAACTACCACCACAGGCGGCTTTTGCACCACAACCACAGCTTGCCTTTGTATTAGTTAAAACAGGGGCTTTTTCCTGTGCATTAACTGAATTTTTATGAAAAGATAGTCCAAACGCACCAGCGACCAAAAAAGCCATCACCAGTAGCGCAATACCTCCCACATACCAAGTTTTAAACATATTGTTTAGAAAGTTAATAATAAATTTTGAGGCCTCTATCTATTAATACGCCCAAAATCTATTTTTTCTTTCATTTTTAATGCTCACACCCACCACCGGCACAAGAATTTTTATTAGCTGTATCTAGGCCGCAAAAAGCATTCCCCGAGAAACACCTATTACAACCACACCATGGACGCATTTCTTGCACCAAAAATTCATTATCGCCAGTTTGGCTACCAATAATTTTAATTTTTTCACCCACCTGCAAATTGATTAGTTGCAAATTGCTATGTGAAGATAAATACCAAACCTTATTTTGCAAATCCAAAAGAATAACCTGTCCTTTTTCAAAACCCATCACCTTACCAGCCAAAAGCCCTTTTTCTGTCCGACTCCAAATTTGGCTCTGTGTATCAAGATGAGTATAAAAAGATATTTTTTTACTAATTACTTCTTCAATTTTATGCCCCCAATCCAATTCATAAGCCAACCCTCCAAAAATTAAATTTAAAAATAAAAAAATTAAAATAATCACACTAATCTTTAAACGATAACCGTATTTAGTATGGCGATAATTATAATAAACTGTCACAGCAAAAATAAATAATAGCACCAACCAAAAATATGGCACTGTCAAAAAAGCAAACAAAAATTTAGAGCTGCTAAAACGATTAGCAATATCCCAATCAATGTTGCGCAACAAAAATATTATTATTGCTGTGGTTAAAGAACTGATAATTAAACTAGCCACGCACAACAACCACAACAAAGCTCTCTTCCAAATAAAAGTTTCTCTGGCCACCGGTTTAATCTGTGCTTGTTTTATTTTTTGCCAAATTTTTTCTGCATCAATGTCCATATATTTAAAAATTATTTTTTAGCATTTCTTGTTTTAACTTTTTTTAAGCTCGTCCAATTAGTGTGGCAATAGTGCCCATTGGTTTTTGTAAAATGTCAGAAATTTCTTTATAATCATAACCTTCCAAAAATTTAAGTACCAAAACATCTTGATATTTTTGTTCCATTTTATCCAGCAAGTTTCTAATTTTTTCAGCATCAATTTTTTGTCCAGCCTTTTCCTTTATATCAACGTCCACGGCTATTTTTTGCCACTCTTCATCTGTTAAAAAAACTGTTGCTCTAATTTTATTACGCCGCAAAAAATTAATTGTTTCATTATGGGCAATACGATAAATCCAGGCTGAAAATTTTAGACCAGCGTCAAAGTCGTTTAAATTATAAAAAGTTTTAATAAAAGTTTCCTGCAAAATATCTTCTGCTTCATCTATTTTTAAATCTGCCAATCTTTTTATATAAACCAACAACCTCTTTTCATACCGTTTAATCAGGCACGCAAAATACTCCTCCTCTTCGTGGGTCAGCAAAACAATTTCTTCATCGGTTTTGTCAAGACAGTTGACTGGAGTCATAATATTAATACGTTACAAGTCATTCTTTTCTTTCACAGCCATTTTAGCACACTTAAAGTAAAAACCATTATTTTTTGGCAATAAAAAAACCGGCAAGTGTTAAAACCTCGCCGGTGTACTATGGGATAGCGCCTCTTCCACAAGGCGCTTTTAGTTGTTTATAGTAAGGAGTTCTGACTGGATTAACGCCAGAAACTCTCTGGGACACGGACTATCCGGTTTCACCTGAGAATAATACGGACATGCCCCTGCACAGACTGGCAGGAATTGGCACTCTCGGCATTTTTCCGGCAACCTATCAAAATAGGCGTCCGAATTTTTGCCAATCAGCCCATCCCTCACGTGCCCCGTGGCATATTCTGTCTGACCCAGTAATGACTCGCAATCATAAAGACTGCCATCTGGACCAACAATAAAGCTCCACCGTCGGCGTTTGTAACACACCGGCCCAAAGCTATATATTTCCGGCGCCCCATTTATTTCCAGCTCTTTCATAAAACGAAAGAGCTGAAGTAAAATTTGGGCCTTTTCGTAAGCGTAGTAAGGCTGCACCTCTGCCTCGTTTGGAAGAGAGGCGTTGACAAAGGCCAACCTTGTCCTGAATCCCCCATATGAAGACAGTCCTTGTTCCGTGAATATTCGCAAAAGCCTTTTTGTCGCAGACGGGTTATCGGTGTCAACGTGGACTCTGGCGGTTATCTCGGTCGGGGCACAGCCTGCTTTGATCATGGTCGTTAAATTGGCCATAATTTTAGCAAAAGTAGGCTGGCCAGTTTTTGTTAACCGAATCCGATCATGGACCTCTGGTGGCCCCTCGAAGGTCACCTGCAGATGTTTCCAGTTAAACTGACTGAGAAACTCTGCTTTTGCTGGAGTTAAGAGTTGGCCATTACTGGTCATCTCAATTTCCAGTTTAACATCATATTTTTGGCATATAGCCTTCACTCTAGGTAGAAGTTTTTTGATCACACCCCAACCTAACATAGGTTCACCGCCGATGAATTCCAACGAAAGAACCTCAAAACTGTTCTTTTGCAAGCACTCATCCAGTGCTTTACAGAACAGGTCGATATTCTCACCAGACATGGGCTTACCACATCTTACTCCATATGGCTCATAACAATATGGACAGTGGTTATTACATTCCATTGTAGGAGCCAAGAGAATTATCAAATACTTATCATTCCTAGCTCTTGCTTTTATTTGAGCCAAGGCAATGTTTTTTTCCTCTCCAACATCTTCCACTACGAACCCGTCTCCGGCCAACTCTTCTAGAAGCTCTAGTCTAACGGCATCTGCAGAACCGCCGAAATCTATTTCTCCCGGCTCTGGTTCTACTATGATACCGGTCCGGAGATTGCAAAGGCAACCTCCACCTAAAATATTGTACCTTGACCACGACCACTGCATATCGCACCTCCCAATATTTTTTATTGCCAATATATTTAAAAAAAACTTTATCTTTAAAAATAAAAGGGAAAGCTAGGAACCTAGTAACAGGTTTTTTTTGCTTTCCCTCGTTTTTTCAGTATCGCGCGGGACACTTGTCACGCGCTACGACCCTTTTCCGAATCTTCACGTGTTCCTCCCTGGTTCGGATGTGACTTTCTCTTCCCCCCATTATTTAGGATGATATCTATTTAAACATATAATAAAAAATTAGTCAAGTTTTTTTACATCTACCTGATTTAAACCATTTTCATCAAGTTCAAAGATTCTTTCTCCCAGCTCTTCAATAAAAGCCCTGTCGTGCGTCACTACGATAGTCGCTCCGGGAAATTCTCTTAAAGCTTCTCGCAAAGCCGGGGCTGACAAAGGTGATAAATTACGTGTTGGTTCATCCAAAACCAAAATATTCTTTCCAGAAAACGTCAGCATTAATAAAATTAATTTTGCTTTCTGTCCGCCGCTTAATTCAGAAACTTTTTGTAACATTTCATCAGGAGTGAATTTCATTCTCCCCATCATGGTTCTGGCTTCAGTTTCACTTATCTTTTCATCCATTAAATATTCAACAGCCGTCTTGTCTGGGTCAGTCAATATCTCACTGTAATCTTGGGGAAAATAAGCTGGCTTTAATCCTCTTTCTTGCATATTTTCCAATATTTTTTTTAACAATGTTGTTTTACCGGAGCCATTTTTACCAATTATGATATCCATACCCGGACCGTTTTTTGTATAGTCTATCTTTTTTGCGCATAACATTTTTTTATTTTCTTCTAAACCAACCTCTAGTCCTGCTAAGTGTAAATCAACCGCAATCTTGCCTTGCGGAAATATGGATGTCTCTGAAAATTCAAATTTTATTCCCTCTTCCACATCTGGCTTGTCCGTTAATTCTGTATTTAATATTTGTTGTTGTTTTCTAGCTAGGCCAGCTTCTTTTTTTGCCATAGTTCTTCGCATAGTAGCATCTAATATACTTTCAGCTTGACTATGCACACTAGCCTTTACACTCCTTAATATTATTAAACTTTTTCTTTTTTTTCTACGCTCTAACGCTGCCTGTGCTTCTTGTTTACCAATCGCCATGTTTCTTCCTTCAACATATGTACTGTAATCAACGTTGTTTATAGTACTTTTAGCCACCGATTTTCTTTTCTGTTGCTCCAAGTGTATAACTCTATTAGCTGTATTGGCCAATAAATATTCATCATGCGAAATAAATATTACTCCCACTTTAGTATTCCTTATAAAATCTTCCATCCATTCTATTGTTTCCAAATCTAAATTATTTGTAGGCTCATCCAAAACCAAAAAATCCGGCTCTTGCCACAACAGCTTGGCTATTTGCAATTTAACTTTTTCACCACCAGACAGTTTATCAATCGTTAGCTTGCTCTCCATAATTTTTGGATCAAGACCCACTTCCGTTATGGCTGCCTGAATTTTTGCTATTTCATTATATTTTTCATAATCTATTTCTTCTGTTGGTTTATCTTTAATAAAAAAATCTGCCACACTACAGCCAAGCCATTCTTCTGACAAAGATTGTGACAGATAACCAATTTTATTACCACCTCGTTCTACGTTGCCAAACACACTAAAACCTTCTGGTAGTTTTTCTCCAGCTATAATTTTAGCCAATGTTGATTTACCGTTTCCTTCTTCACCAATAATCGCTATTTTATCACCACTTTTGAAGTTAAACTCAATGTCTTTTATCAATTCCCTTCCGCCCTGAGCTTCAACTGATTTTATATTGGCCTTAATAACAAGTGGATTTCTTGTTTCTGGTTTTTCAATTTTTAATACCATAAATAAAATATCAAGGCTGTTTTTCTATATAATTATATTATATTAGATTAAAAAATTTTGCAATCTTTTCTTTAACCATAATTCTACTATGCCTAAAACAAAAAACCATTATTTTTTAACTATAAAAAAATCCGGCGGGTTTGAATAATCCCACCGGTTGATTATACTTTTTTCTACACATTGAGATTAAACCTTCCATTCGGCTTCCTCTTCTGCGCGAGCCATAAAAGCACATTCCTGCTGAAAAGGACAATTTTGACAATCTGCCGATTTGCAAACCCTCTGCTTCTCCAACACCATCTTCCGCTTTTTTTCCTCCCTATTTTCAACCACACTGTTAATAGGGAGAATAACAAAAAAAACAAGGAAAAAACTTTCACAAAAACCATAATGCTCATAAAAAAATCAAAAACGCCCCTCACGACCATAAGTATTTTTTTCATACGCCCTCCTGTGTATAGTATTACGTTAAAAAGGCACTTCATCTCTCACCATTAAATTACCACCAATTAATTTTTTCTCGTTAAATTAATTATTTTCAGAACCAATTCCACCCCTTTCCAGTCGCTTCTCATATTTAATCATGACATTACGCATCGCTTCCTCCAGGTCAACATGCAAAGAATTTGCGATGGTAATTACAGAATATAACAAATCTCCCAGTTCTAACTTTATATCTTCTCTAAATTTCATCTGATTTTTACCATAATTCGTCATCTTGAGCACTTCTTTTGCAACCTCCCCCAGCTCCGACATAGTATCAATAATTTTATACTCCGGAGCCGAATCAAGATTATTTTCTCTTGAAAATTCTCTTATTTTTTCTTGCAATTCTTGAATCGTCATAAATTTGTATCAATTTGATTTGCACAAAATCATTTTGGACCCTACCGGGCTCGAACCGGTCACCTCTGCCTTGCAAAGGCAGCGCTCTACCAAATGAGCTAAGGGCCCATAAAATATTTCATCACCAAAAAAAATTACTATCCTTGGGTACCCAAACTTGAAAAAATAGAAATAATTATTTCTTCTGCCCAACCCGTTACCACCATAGTCCCCACAATAATAACCACTATACCAAACAATTTATAAAAAGTGCGCGATCCACCATATAAACGCATTTTATCTTCTGCCCAATCCACGTAGCCAAACATGTCCAACATCTTTTGAGTTTTAATTACCATAAATGATCCAGCCACCAAACAAGCTAAAAAACCAATAAATTTTCCCATAGATTTTTGTTTTTAATTATTCTCTGGGCAGTATAGGACTCGAACCTATGACATCTTCGATGTAAACGAAGCGCTCTACCAACTGAGCTAACTGCCCACAACGTTTTTAAAATTTTCTATTTTCTCTTTAATTTCATTATTATTTTTTATTTTTTCAACCCCTTGCATTATCTCATTTAAAAAATTATCATCCATGCCAATTTGTCGTAAAAATTCACATGAAAAATCTGCATTCATTCCAGATGATAAATATTTCTGAATTAAACTGTGCCACTTTTTTACAATCTCTATGTTAATCGAATATTTATTCGCCTCATCAATTAACACTGAGTCAAAATATGGCGCAAACTTCTCTGCTAATCCAAAGTCATTAAATACTTTCTGTTCCAGTAAAAACAATATGGGGTAATAACTATTTTTATTCTGTGTTAAATAATCATTAAAGTATTCCAAAAAAATCTGATCAACGTAGAGATGTGCCAAAATTCCTTTTTCAAAATAATTACTCTCTTGCTTTAGTTTATTAAAAATTAATTCTGAATTACCAATTGCTAAATGCGTTTTTTCTCGTGGTAATTTTGCCAAATATCTAATATCTGGAAAAACCGAGCCAATAAAATAATGACTTTCATTAATATTATCAATTTGATTATTTTTTTTCAAAACGATATCAGACAAAACTAAGTGAGAAAAAGGCAAAGGCATAAAAATTTTATTTTATTTCTAATTCTTTAATTTTTTCTTGCCACCAAACACTAATCGCTTCTTGGTGCTTTTTTGGTCCAGCTTTTCTAAAATAGATAAGTTTTTCTTCAAAAACTTTTCTATATTTAACTAAAAATTTTTCATCTTTTATAGCCCTCAAACCAAAACTAATTTCCATACGTTCCTTTTTTTGCAAAAATTCCGGCTCACGATAACGATTAACAGATAAATCAAAATCCAATGCAATTACAGAGACTTTGTGATCAAATATTCTTTTAGCCAAAGTCTGTATTTTTAATTTTCTGGTATACTCAACAAAAATATAAATATCTTTTTGTCCGCCCAAATGATCTATTATCTTTTTAGCAAACAACAAATTTTCAACCGTGGATAAAGATTTATTTTCAATCCTATATTGCCAATCTTTTGTATATTTTTTAACAAAATCTCTTTTGGCAAACCATAAAAATAATTTTTTCATTTCTGCAGATTCTGTCCTTTTATAAGGCTTAAAAATATCTGTCTTACCACCACAAAAAATTATGACTGGTTTACTTTCCTTTTTGTCCAAACAAACTTGGTAGATATGATTAAACACCCAGCCCAAATATCTTTTATAAGGCTCATCTTCTAAAATATCTTTGGGAATACCATAGCCTGGAATAATAAATACAGTTTGCATAAATTTTGATTATTTGCGGGCGAGAGGACTTGAACCTCCAAGGCCTTGCGACCACAGCCACCTCAAGGCTGCGCGTATACCAATTCCGCCACGCCCGCGCTACTTAACAAAATAAAAACGATCCTTTAAAATCGTCTTTATTATAGCAAAATAACTTAAAAAATCAAATTAATTAAATCTTCTTCTCTTTCATCTTTTTACCGTAAGAACGCAGATAATACAGTTTGGCGCGTCGCACTTGCGCTTGCTTAGTTGGCACAATTTTTTCTATCAATGGGGAATTCAAAGGAAAAATTTTCTCCACCCCCACACCATTAGAAATTTTACGTACTGTCATCGTCCCCGAAGCTGTATGCGGACTACGTAATGCAATCACCATACCTTCAAAAATCTGGATTCTATCTTTTTCTTTGCCTTTGGTGTCCATTTCCTTGATTTTCTCATACACCTTAACGGTCATACCAGGTTTAATTTCAGTTTTAATTTGTTCAGTGTCTGCCATATATTTGCTTATTTTTATTAATTTATTTATTCCTATCTTAACACTCTTTATAAAATTCGTCAACTATTTTAATGTCTTCAAAAACTTAGCCAACTCACTGGGTATTTTAAGCTTAAATTCTTGCCATTGGTTATTTAAATCAAAAAAACCCAACTCTTCCGCAAACAAAAACAAACGTCCGAGGTTATCCTTCTTTTTCTTTTTCTTAACATCTTTGGTTTGATACAATTCATCGCCCACGATAGAATGCCCAATGCTTTTCAAATGCGCGCGAATTTGGTGTGTACGTCCGGTATGCAAATTAATTTCCAACAATGTATAATTTTTAAACTTATTTAGCGCTCTAAATTCAGTCACAGCCTCCTTGGCTTCATTATTTTTTTCTTTAATTGCAACTCTCATCACACCCGCTCGGCCTTTCACCAACGCGGTGTTGATGACACCCTCATCTTGACTCATATAGCCATTTACCAAGGCCCAATAAACTTTTTTTATTTTTCTAGTTTTAAACTGTTCTTTAATATGATAAAAAAACTTTTTATCAAGCGCCACCACCATCAATCCCGAGACATCACGGTCCAAGCGGTGTACAATGCCCGGTCTGGGTATATCCACAAAAACATTCCGTATTGGTTGTGGGTAATCGTCTACCACATTTTTTATACGTGGATATTTTTTTAATAACCAATCCACCAATGTTTTTTCTTTTAAGCCTGGCGCCGCATGTACCAACAGACCAGCTGGTTTATTAATAACCAAATAATCTTTGGTTTCTTTAACCACCTTAATTTTAAAACTATTTTTTTGTGCCACCGTCTTTTTTTCAGTTTTATTTTTTTTAAATTCTACTTTGTCGTTTTCTCTTAAAAAACAATGCACAGCTGCTTTTTCCCCGTTAATTTTAAACTCACCAGTTTTAATCATTTTCTGAATTTGTGAACGCGAAAATTTTGACATTTTAGCTGTCAAAAATTTATCCAAACGCTCTTTTGCGTGTTCGGGCGTAATAATGTATTTCATAATTTTTTATCATTCAGTGCGTTATCTACCCCTTAAAAAGGGGGAGTCGGGCCGGCTACTGTCGGACCGGAGGAGGTAAACTCACCATTAAGCACATCATACTAAAAAAATTTAGATTCGCCTATCGACGATATTACCTCCCCGCCCCGATAGTAATCAGGGCAACCCCTCCTTATTAAGGAGAGGACACTATTCATCTTCAACTAAATCATATTTTAGTTTTAAACTAACTTCGCAATTAAATTCTGTGCCTCTTTTTTATTTTTTATCTGACCAGCTAATTGGGCTTCACGTAAAATTTCCAAAACTTCACCCACCCGTTTGCCAGCTGAAATTCTTAAAATTTGCATAATTTCCTGGCCATTCAAAAAAGGCTTTGGTTTAATTTTTCTTTGACCAGCCATTTTTTGGATCGCTCGAATTCTGTCGAGGGCAATCAAAAAACCTTCCATTGAAATCCATTTATCTAAATCTTTTTTTATAACTGGTTTGTGTCGACCGGCCGGCACCGTGGCTACCGCATCAATAAACGCCAGTTTCAAAAGATTTTCACCCGGATAAACATTCGATAAAAAATATTTTTCAATTTTGGTCGGTTTCATCTGGTCAATCTTACCGTGCACCAGCATCATGTGTTTGGCTACCAACCAATTGATCATCTCCGCTTTTGCTCCAATTTTATCCGGCGCAGAAAATTTTAAACGCTCACAAATAGCCTGCGCCACCTTGCCACCTACCACATCATGATCATAATACTGTATTTTTTTAACTCCATCTTTTTCTGGTGTTTTCATAACAATTGGTTTGGCAATATCATGTAGCAACACCGCCAAAATTAATTCACTGTCATATTTAACCATCTCTTGTGCAGTTGTATTTTTTGTAATTGACTTTTTAAACTGATTACTAAAAAGTTTGGAATCCAAATATTCCAGGCCCAAACGTGTATGTGTCCACACATCACCCTCCGAATGATAATTGGTTGGTTGCTGACAACCTTTCATAGCCATTATCTCTGGCATTAAATTTTTAAAAATACCAAACTCATCACACGAATCAAAGGCCTTAACTGGCGAAGCTAAAAAAGTTTTTAAAATTTCTTTGGCCACTGTTTCGCGCGGTACCACATATTCGCTGGGGTTATTTTTTTTCTTATCCTTCAGATGCGTAATCATTTTTTTGATTACTGTGGCTGTTTTGTTTTCTACAGCAAAACCCAACTGACAAGTAAAACGGATAGCGCGCAATAAACGTGAATAATCCTCCCTAAAACGTTCTTCTGGTTTACCCACGGTGCGGATAATTTTTTTATTTAAATCATCAAGTCCAAAAAATTCATCTACTAATTTAATTTTGCCACTTGCATCATCAATTCTAATTGCCAAGGCATTAATAGTAAAATCCCGTCTCTTTAAATCATCAACCAATGGCAACCTGTGGTCTGATTGAATTTTAAAATCGTGATAACCACCAGTCATGTTAATTGAATATTCAGTCCGTGGCAAAGCAATATCCAACGCATCAAATTTCTCATTACTTTTTTTTATATTTTTTGGAATAAATTTAAAAACACCAAACCCTTTACCCACCAAATCCACCCAACCCAACTGGCTCAAAAAATTCTGCAACTGTTTGGCTGGCAATCCACGTACCACAAAATCATAATCTTTAGTTTTTCGCTTCAATAATGCATCGCGCACCGCGCCACCCACCAAATAGACTTCAGCTTTTGAATATTCTTTTTTTATTTTTTTCACCCACTCCAAAACACCGAGTTTTTTTGCCTCGGCTATAAAATCATTCACTCGTTTTTGTTGTTGTTGACTTAATTCCATGTAGCTACAGCTTACCTCATTTAAGTCTTTTTTTCAAGGTTCTTTAAATCATAAAATCCTCGGCCAAGCCGAGGATTTTATATTAATTTATTTTATATTTGATACAGATAAAGACTAGACGAACCCTGAACAGTATCGGTCTGTACTGCTTGCCAACCATCCATCGGCCACACATAGGCAATAACTTTCGTTCCTTTTTTTAATTCTTTTTCAAGCTTTTTTTTCAAATCAGACATCACCTCTGGCATCAACCAAACATAAATTATATCAGCGTCATTTAAATTTGTCGTCCAAATATTCTGATAGGAAATCTTTATTCGTGCTCTATCCTTTGAACACAGTCTTCTGATATGCGCCAACAAATAAGGTAAGACAGAAATTTCAAGACCTTGCGCGTTAGCGCCAACACTGGCCGCAGCACACACAAGTCGGCCATCACCACAACCCAAATCATACATTTTTTGTCCGGATTTTATCTCGGCTAATTTCAAAAAACGTATAACGTCATTTTTTCTTGTTGGTACCCATGGTGCGCCCTGAAAACCAGCATAAATAAAACTCAGCAAAATTAAAAACAAAATAACTACTAAGATTGTAAACATAATTTTATAAAAACAGTTTTATCTACACAAATTCAATCAATCAAGACTGCAAAGTCTAATTCTAGTGGGCAATATTGGACTTGTCCGCCAGAGGCGAATCCGCTCACACCGTAGGTGCTGAGCGGAAACCTTACATTTATTTAAAATAAAAAAATATATAAAAATGGGCAATACTGGACTTGAACCAGTGACCTCTACAATGTCAATGTAGCGCTCTAACCAGCTGAGCTAATTGCCCGGATCTTATTTTTTAAAAATTTTCTACCCGCAGCGGTTTTAAAATACAATTCTCTTTTTCTCGCTTCCTCGCCCGAACCGAATGAACACATTCGGGGCGGGAGCTAATTGCCCTCACTCTTGCTAACTATATTATCAATTTAAAATCAAATATTCAAGCCAAAATGCGCCTGGATGGAATCGAACCATCGACATCCGTCTTATAAGGGCGGCGCTCTAACCGCTGAGCTACAGGCGCTTAAAACAAAAATCTATTCAAATTATAACAGGTTTTACTATTTTGTAAACAAGAAAATATCCTTAAAATATGGCTATAATTTAATATTTTCTAATTTGTCAAACAAACTTTGCAATGCTAGAATTAAATTTATGGAAGATTTATCTAGAGTTATTACCGATACCGAACAAAACGAGGACAAAACCCTTGATATTTCTTTGCGTCCCAAAAATTTAACCGAGTTTATTGGCCAAGAAAAAATCAAACAAAGCCTGACAATTTTTATGCAAGCGGCCAAACAAAGAAACGAGGCCTTGGAGCACACCCTGCTTTACGGTCCACCAGGTTTAGGTAAAACAACCCTATCACACATTATTGCCAAAGAAATGGGCGCCAACATTCGCATTACTTCTGGACCAGCCATCGAAAGAGCTGGCGACCTAGCTGCCATTTTAACCAATCTAGAAGCCGGTGATGTGTTATTTATTGATGAAATACATCGTTTAAATCGTTTGGTTGAAGAAATACTTTATCCAGCCATGGAAGATTATGCTCTAGATATTGTAATTGGTAAGGGTCCTTCGGCCAGAACTCTACGTATTGATTTACCAAAATTTACCCTCATTGGCGCCACCACCCGCCTCAGTCTGCTCTCATCGCCCTTGCGCGACCGCTTTGGCTCCACTTATCGCATTGATTACTATGAAGGTAGCGAAATGGAAAAAATAATCAACCGTTCAGCCCAAATTTTAAATTGTGAAATTAACACTTCTGCCACCGGACTGATTGCCAGTCGCGGAAGGCGCACACCACGTATTGCCAATCGTCTACTAAAAAGAGTCCGCGATTATGCGCAAGTCAAAAGTGATGGAAAAATTACTGCTGATTTGTGTGCCAAAGCTTTAGAGTTAATGCGTATTGACAATTTAGGTTTGGACGATGTCGATCGAGCACTACTTAGCGCAATTATTGAAAAATTTAATGGTGGTCCGGTTGGCCTCAACACTTTAGCCGCTGCCACGTCTGAAGAAATGTCCACCATTGAAGATATTTATGAACCATATTTAATGCAAATGGGTTTTATCTCACGCACTCCCCGTGGTCGTGTCGCCACTGATTTGGGTTATCGCCATTTAGGTAAAAATCCACCCATAAAACAAGAAAAAATATTTTAAATTTTAAATATCATGAATATTTCACTTTATGTTATCCTAATCATCTATCTTCTCATCATGTTTATGTTTCTAATCTTTAGTACTTTCAATTTTTATCACCTCTGGCGTTTTGGTCTTGATGAAAGTACTAATTATTTTATGATGGGATTATATTTTATACTTCTGGTCGTGGTTATCACAGCTTCTTGGCACTATGCCAGTTCGGTAGATTGGTCACAGCCTCTTTTATAAATTTTAATTAATTTTATATGCCTTACAAAACTCTTTTTCCCGGCCAAGAACCCAACGAAAAAATTATTTTAATCTTAAGAAAGCATGGTTGGGTTTTTTTAAAAATTGTTTTTTTCTATCTTGTGCTTTCACTGCTACCCTGGCTAGCACACTATTTAATACAACAGTACACCGAACTTTTAGCTGCCGGTACGCTTACTATCATTCTTAATCTTTTAACCAGTATTTACTATATTTATATTTTAACATTTTTTTTCCGTGCCTGGATTGACTATTATTTTGATGTGGGAGTCATCACCAATGAACGCATCGTTGATATTGAACAAAATGGTCTCTTTTCTCGCAACATCTCAGCTTTACGTTTGTATCGTGTTCAAGATGTTGCTTCACAGGTCAGGGGCTTTTTACCCACCTTATTACATTTTGGTACCGTCTCAGTCCAGACAGCTGGCTCAGTCCCACGTTTTATTTTTGATGAAATTGCTAATCCCTATGAAACCAGCAAAAACATCTTGGAACTAGTCCAACAAAAAAAACACAAAATGATTGCCATGGGTATCAATCCGGATCTAGAAGAAGAGGAAGAAATAAATGAAAACGTTGCAAACACATGAGGTTGTCTTCTTTTGACTACAATTTACCCAAAGAATTAATTGCTCAAAAACCAGCCACGCCACGTGATCATTCACGTTTGTTAATTTATAATCGTCAAAATCAAACCACCCAGTCTGATTTTTTTTATCATCTACCAAACTACCTCGGTCCTCATGACGTACTAGTTTTTAATAACACCAAAGTCATTCCAGCGCGTCTTATTTTAACCAAACCCAGTGGTGGTAAAATAGAAATATTTTTATTAAAACCATTTACTAAAAATACTTGGCGCTGTTTGGTTAAAGGCAAAATATCAGAAAATACCAGCCTCACTCTGGCTAATTACGGCCCTGTTGGTAAAATTATAAAAAAACTTGCTAATGGTCAGTGCTTAGTGGATTTTGTTTTAAATGGTAAAAAATTAACTAATTTTTTAAACCACCACGGTCAAACACCCTTACCACCCTACATAAAAACCAAGGATACACAAAAAACCAGACAGGCTTATCAAACTGTTTTTGCCAAAAAAGAAGGCTCTGTGGCAGCGCCCACAGCCGGATTGCATTTCACCCACAAGTTGCTAACCAATTTAAAGAAAAAAGGTGTCCAATTAGAATTTATAACCCTGCACGTTGGTCTGGGAACCTTTCAACCAGTCAAGACAAAAAACATTAAAGAACATCAGATGCATAAAGAATACGTAGCCATAGATAAAGCCACTGCCAAAAGATTAAATAAATATAAAAAAGAGTGTCAGCGTATTATAGCAGTTGGGACAACCAGCTGTCGGGCACTAGAGGCATTGAGTGACAAAAAAGGTTATTTAAAATCGGCGCACAAAGAAATAAATATCTTTATTTATCCAGGCTATAAATTTAAATTTATTAATAGCTTGATAACTAATTTTCATTTACCCAAATCTTCACTTTTAATGTTAGTTTCGGCACTAGTCGGAAGAAAATCTATCCTAAAAACCTACAACGAAGCCATAAAAAATCATTATCGTTTTTATAGTTTCGGTGATGCTATGTGGATAACCTAATTTGACTTTTTTAGCCACCTATGCTATAATAATTCTATAAGTAGAGAAAGCAAATCCTCCTAGACTAGAGAGGATTTTTAAATTTCCATACTATAATAAGGCACATCTAATACTATGAATTTTTATATAAAACAACTAAGAATAGCTGAAAAGGTGCTTTTGGCAGCCCTGTTTATTTTTGTTATTGAGTGCACCCTTCCTCACAGCCTATTAGCTGCCGAGCTTTATAAAACAAACACTGACGGTCCGGTTCAATACATTTTAACCAGTACAAAAAACGTTTCAGAAAATCTTAATCCAACACTACCCACCAGTTTAGAAAAAAAACCACGCATTGTGCGCTACATAACCGCCACCGCCTATTCCTCTACAGTTGATCAGTGTGATGATACACCTTTTATCACCGCTAATGGCAGTCATGTGCGCGATGGTATTATTGCCGCTAATTTTTTACCTTTTGGTACTAAGGTAAAAATTCCAGAACTCTATGGTGACAAAATATTCAGTGTTGAAGACCGCATGAACTCAAAATATCATTATCGTATCGATGTTTGGATGCCAGATCGCGAAAGTGCCATTATTTTTGGTTCCAAATATATAAAAATAGAAATCTATTAACATCTTGTTACAATAAATATATAACTATTTAAAAATCGCTCTAAAATAAACTGAGCGATTTTTAATTTGTCAAAGACAAAAATTTTTGCTAATCTATAAGCGATGTTTGCTGGATTGTCTGGTGTAGTAGCCAAGTGGTAAGGCAACGGTCTGCAAAACCGTTATTCGTGGGTTCGATTCCCACCTACACCTGATAATCCACCAGACAAAATTTATTAATTAAAAAACAGCATGTATAAAAAGAAAAAAATGGCTCAAAAAAAACATCACAAAAAAGCTGGCAAAAAAATAACCTGCATTCGTTATAAATAAAAAATTTGTCTCACAATTTAAAATTTGTGTTATAATAGAGATGGAAATATTAAATTAACATTCTATGAATTTAGATCAAATTTTTTCTCTTGCCATAAAAAAAGGTGCTTCCGATATTCATCTTATTACCAACCTGCCACCTATCCTCAGAATCCAAGGTGAGTTAAAACAGGTCAAAGATGCGGAAACATTAAACTCAAAAACAATAGAAGATTTAATTTACAAAATTTTAAATGAGCCACAAAAAGAACGTCTAAACCAAGAAAAAGAATTAGATTCATCTTATGAAATTAGTGACGGTTCACGTTTCCGGGTCAATTGCTATTTTGAAAAAAATGAACTAGCCTTAGCCGCCAGAATTATTCCAGCCACCACGCCTAATATGAAAGACCTGGCCATGCCTGAAGTTGTTTATGACTTAACCCGTCTCAAACAAGGCTTAGTTTTAGTCACTGGTCCCACTGGTTGTGGCAAATCAACCTCATTAGCTGCCATGATCGAACTTATTAATAATGAACGCTCAGAAAATATTGTCACCCTAGAAGATCCTATAGAATTTGTTTACGCTCCCAAAAAGTCAATTATCTCCCAACGACAGCTTGGACGCGACATGTTATCTTTTGCTGAGGGTTTAAAACATGCCTTAAGACAAGACCCCAACGTGCTTTTGGTGGGTGAGATGCGCGATCTGGAAACCATCGCTACAACCATAACGTTAGCTGAAACTGGACACTTGGTTTTTGCCACTCTGCACACTCACAATGCCGGCCAAACTATTGATCGTATTATTGATATTTTCCCCCCTCACCAACAGGAACAGGTACGTTTACAACTTTCTTTATCCCTCAAAGCTGTTATCTCCCAACACCTAATTCCCACTCCCGATGGTAAACGCATCGCAGTTAGGGAAATTATGCTCAATAATCCAGCCATTGCTAATCTAATTCGTGAAAATAAAGTTCCTCAAATAAAATCAGTTATTCAAACTTCGGGTGAAGAGGGTATGTTAACTAACGATCAGGCTTTAAAAAAGCTATTGCAACAAGAACTAATTACTAAAGAAATTTATAAAAGTTTTCTTGAAGATAAGGAAGACTAATTTTCCATCTATCACCGGCCCAGCCCCCGTAGTGAAATGGATATCACGTTTGGCTTCGGACCAAGAATTTTAGGTTCAAATCCTGACGGGGGCATACCTACGAATTTTGGTCTTGCTTTTTTTATTTTTTAACGTAAAATATCTTTAGTAGTTAGAATTTGATCAGCTATCAAAAACTTATTCCTTTCTGTTATTCCCGCCCCGTTAGCTCAGTTGGTAGAGCAAGTGCCTCTTAAGCACGTGGTCGTAGGTTCGAATCCTACACGGGGCAAATAAAAAATCTCGCCTAAAAGCGAGATTTTTTATTGCTTAACTTAAATTTTATTTCTTCAAAGAATCCTTTAAGGTCTTACCAGCTTTAAACTTTGGTACTGTAACTGCTTTAATTTCAATTTTTACACTTGGATTCTGAGGATTAACGCCCATGCGCGCTGATCTGTGTTTAGCTGAAAACGTACCAAACCCAGTTAATGAAATTTCTTCGCCCTTTTTCAATGTTTCAATAACCAACTCCTCAAAGGCGCTTAAAACTCTCTCCACAGCGGTTTTTTCCACTGCGAGTTTTTCAGCAAGATTGCTGATGATATCTGGTTTATTCATAAATTCAACTTTTTTTAGGAAATTGCTCCCCAAAAATTAGAGAGTGAATTTCATAAATTATTTTTAATCTTAACTTTATTATAGCAGAATTGATTTAAAATAGCCAATTTTTTATCTGGCATACTCAATTACCCGGGTCTCACGAATAACATTAACCTTAATTTCACCCGGATATTTCAATTCCTGTTCAATCTTGTTGGCAATTGCACGTGCTAATTTTTGCGCAGCCCAATCATCAATCTTTTGTGGTTCCACAAACACCCGCACCTCGCGACCAGCCTGAATAGCATAAACTCGTTCCACGCCTTCAAAAGTTTTTGCTGTATCTTCTAATTCAGACAAACGTTGAATATAGTTTTCATAGGTGTCTTTACGTGCACCTGGTCTGGCCCCAGAAATAGCATCAGCTACCTTGGCAATTACCCCCAAAAGTGATTCTGGTTGGTCTTGATGGTGTTCCAAAGAAACCCTGGCCAATTCCTCTGATAACCCAAACTTTTTCATGATATTATAACCAATTTCAGGATGTGTGCCCTCCATCTCATGGTCAACTGCCTTACCAATATCGTGTAATAAACCGGCCTTTTTGGCCAAAGGTACGCTGGCACCCAACTCTGTGGCCAATAAAGCTGATAAATGTGCCACTTCTATTGAATGTTGTAAAACATTTTGGCCATAAGAAGTTCTAAATTTCAAACGCCCCAAAATTTGTATCAACTTTGGATCGAGTCCAGCCACTCCCACCTCATAAGCTGCGTCTTCTCCGGCCTTCTTTATAACCAAAGCAATATCCTTTTTAGCCTGTTCAATGGTTTCTTCAATTCTGCCTGGATGAATACGACCGTCAGCAATCAGTTTTTCCAACGCCACTTTAGCCACCTGTCGTCTGATAGGTGAAAAACCAGAAACAACAATAGTCTCCGGAGTGTCATCAATCACAATATCAACACCCAAAAGATTTTCCAAAGTCTTAATATTTCTACCCTCACGACCAATAATACGTCCCTTCATTTCATCACTTGGTAAGGTAATGGTTGAGGTGGTGGTCTCGGCCGCGTGGCTGGAAGCACACCGCTCAATCACTTGGCTTAAAATATGTTTGGCTTGTTGTTCCAAATCTTCTTTAGCCTGATTTTGAATTTTTCTTACCCTAGATAAAAGCTCTTCTTTAACATCTTTTTCAGTGTTATTTAACAAAACCTGCTGAGCTTCTTCTTTGGTTAAAACTGCAATTTTTTGTAATTTTTCGTATTGTTCTTCTTTAATTTTTAAAACTTCATTTTTGGCCGCCTCCAACTTCTCGCCTTTTTCTAAAAGTTGTTGCTTTTTGTCTTCAAATTCCAAGATCTTTTGATCAAAAAGGGACTCTCTTTTTTCTAATCTTTTTTGTATACTAGTCAGTTCATGTCGTCTTTCTTGTTCCTCCTGTTTTGCTTCATCAATAATTTTTAACGCTTTGTCGCGTGCGTTAAGTAAAGTATCTTGGTATTTTTGCTTGGCTTCTTCAATAATTCGCTGAGCCTTGGTTTCGGCATTACGTGCCATCTGTGTCGCAATTAAACGCCGGATTAAATAACCAGCGCCTACACCAACCACCAACCCTAAAAATAAATAAAAAAACATAAAAACTCCCCGTTAAACTATAATTCTTAAAAGAAAATTATGGCTAAAAGAGGAGTTTTACTAGAGCAAAAAACGTTTTATAAAAAGGCCAAATTTTGGCCTACCAAAAAACACTAAATTTAATATTTTTTAGTATTATTTTTAAAATAAATTGTCTTTAATTTTTCAGTCACAAAAATTTATTTTAACTTTAGCCGTTTTTTACTCACTTCAATCCTCTTGCTTCTATTACCAAACAACTTCCTTTTAGGATCATAAATAATTAATTTTGATATCTTAATGATAGCACACTTTAGTTTTTTTGGCAAACATAAAACCCGCCGGTAAGCGGGTTTTATCAATACACTTTTAACTATTTTTTAACTATTTTATCCACCAAACCATATTTTTTTGCCTCCTCGGCCGTCATAAAATAGTCACGATCTGAGTCTTTTTCAATTTTTTCCAGTGTTTGACCAGTATGTGTGGCCAAAATTCTATTTAATTTGTCTTTAATTTTTAAAATATGTTCAGCTCGTATTTTTATATCAATTGCCTGTCCCTCTGCCCCACCCATCACCTGATGCAGCATAATTTCACTATTGGGCAAAGAAAATCTTTTGCCTGGCTCACCAGCTGTTAAAAGCACCGCACCCATAGAGGCGGCAATACCCACACAGATTGTCTGTACATTACATTTTACATATTGCATCGTATCATAAATAGCCAAACCAGCCGTCACCGAACCACCCGGGGAATTAATATACAGTTTAATATCTTTCTTACTGTCTTCTGACTCCAAAAAAAGAATTTGTGCAATAATAGTATTGGCCACATCATCGGTAATTTCTCCGCCCAAAAAAATTATTCTTTCTTTTAAAAGACGCGAATAGATATCATAAGCTCGCTCACCAAAACTAGATTTTTCAATAACTGTTGGAATTAAATGCATATGATTATTAGTTAATAATATTTTATTCAACTCGCCAACTTTTATCCTCTAACTGTGTTAACTTTCCTTTAAGTATAAATCCAGAGGATTTTTCGTGTCCTCCACCACCCAAAGCTTGAGCCAATGGTTCAATATTAACTTTCTTACTCCTTAAACTACCTTTAATATAACCATCAGCCGTTTCTTTAAGCACTAAAAATATTTCACCTTCTTCTGTATTCTTTAAAAAATTTGCCACTCCACTCAGTTCTTCCTCTTTTAAACCAAAATCTTCAAGGTCTTGATTGGTAATTAATGCGCTGGCCAGTTTAAAATTAGTGTTAAATTTTATATTAGTTAAGACTTTGCCCAAAAAATTTAGCGGCCTTAGTTTTTTATTTTTTAAAACCTTAGTTACAATCAAATTCAAATTGGCTCCCTTTTGCATCAACTCACTAGCTTGTTGTAAAACATTTTGGTTAGTGGCAGCATTAGAAAAACTTTCTGTATCACTGACCATCCCACATAATAGCATTTCCGAAACTGCTTTATCAACCTTAAAATCAATCTGTTTAAACCAATCAAAAACAATTTCTGCTGTTGAGGATGCTTGCTTAATTACTAAATTTATTTCACCAAACTCAGGGTTATTAGGATGATGATCAATATTGATAATTAACGGATGATCGATATCAAAATTTAAATATCTACCTAAATTTGAACGAGTAAAATCAGCGCAATCTAAAACTATAATTAAATCATAATCATCAATAATTATTTTTTTTGGTGCATTGATTATTTCATCAAAAAAAGGCAAGAAATCAAACTCATCTTTTATCTTTTCGTGCAGTAAAACTGTATTTTTTTTTTGTAGTTGTTTTAAAAAATAAGCCATTGCCCAAGTTACTCCCACCGCATCACCATCACTACTCACATGTGTCGTTACTAAAATATTCTTGGCCTTTTGTATCTCTCTATAAATTTTTTGACCCGTAAACTTGTCCATATTATTTTGATCTTATGACAATTTTAACATATCAACTGTTTTTTCAATTTTTTCTGCCAGCTCTTCACTATCATCAATTCGAAATAATAATAATGGAATTTTTCTTAATTTAATTTTTCTATTTAAATGTTCAATTAAAAATTGATGTTTAGCTTGTAAAATTTCTATGGCCAAAGTAGACTTTTCAAAAGGCCAGCAAGAAACCCAAACTTTAGCTGAACGCAAATTTGGTGCCACATCCACTCGGCTAATAGTCACTAATAAATTAGCTGGAAATTCAATTTCTTCCGCAATTAATTGCGGCAAAAGTGTACCAAAAATACTATTCAATTTTTCCTGACGATAAGGCATACTATTTCTTTTCTTGCTGATAAAATTCCAATATATCACCCGCTTGAATATTTTTTAAACCCTTTATTTTTAAACCACATTCTTCGTCAATAACTGCTTCTGTTACAATCTGACGTCCGCATTGTAATTCAGCCACCTGCCCATTGGCCACCATTTGATCATTATGAAAAACATTTACTTCTGCGTTGGTAACAATTTTACCGCCTAAAACTTTGGCGCCCAAAACCTGGTGGTTCTTTTCTGTCACGAAAATTTTTAACACTTTAGCCTTTCCTAAATGTTTGATTGTTATTTCTGGAACCACTAATTCTTCAGCTCGTTCTTTAACGAAATTTATTAAATCATAGATGACGTCAAAAACACACACTGTCGTTTTGTTGTTAGCGGCAGAAATAGTCGCTGTGGGTGCAATCTTAATATGAAAACCAATTAAAAAAGCATTCAAATTCATAGCTTCTTCTATATCACTTTCATTAATATTGCCCAAACCCTTCTTAATCACATCAATCTTAATTTTTTTATATTGCATTTTTTGTAATGCCTCCAAAATTGCTTCCACCGAACCAAAAAAATCAGCCTTCAAAATAATATTAATCTTTTTTACACCATCTTCTGTGTCCTCTTCCTGAGTTGTCTCGGTTGTCAATTTAATTGGCTCACTATAAATTAGTTTATATTTTTGTTGATCAGAAATTTTTCCCAATCGACGAATTTCTTTTTTATCACTCACTTCACATAAAATATCGCCCACCTGTGGAACTGTTTTTAAACCCATGATCAGCACTGGCATGGATGGCCCGGCTGCGATAACCATTTCTCCGCGCCAATTTTTTAGGGCACGCACCTTACTAACTGTACTACCAATCCTAATCACATCATCAGAATTTAAAGTGCCCGTTTGGACCAAACAAGTTGCCACTGGTCCAGCTCCCTTGTCCACCCGCGCTTCAATAATTGTTCCCACTGCCGCGCGATTGGGATTACCTTGAATTTTATCTTTCTCCATCTCATAGACCAAAAGCAAGGTCTCTAACAAGCCGTCAATATTTATCTTGTCTTTAGCTGAAACTTTAACACAGATGGTTTTACCACCCCAATCCTCTGGAGTTAAACCAATGTCAGCCAATTCTGATTTAATTTTATCAATATTAATGTCTGGTTTATCCACCTTATTAATTGCTACTACCATTGGTAAACCGGCCGAACGGATATGCGACACTGCTTCAATAGTCTGCGGCTGGACTCCATCATCGGCCGCCACCACCAAAATAGCCAAATCAGCCACCTGTGCTCCACGTGAACGCATGGCAGAGAAAGCTTCATGGCCTGGTGTATCAATAAATGTAATTGGTTGCCCGTTTTTTTCTACCTGATAAGCACCAATGTGTTGCGTAATTCCACCCGCTTCTTGTGCCACCACATTGGTCTCTCTAATAGCATCCAAAAGTTTTGTTTTTCCATGATCCACATGCCCCATAATAACCACCACTGGCGGTCGCGGTTTTAAATTTTTCTGATCATCTTTAAAATACATTTCCCGTTCTTCTTTAATTTTTTCCCAATCAATATTTTCTCCTTTATTCTCTTTAACAACCTGCCAACCCAAATCGTTGGCAATGATAGCCGCAGTTTCATAATCAATGTGATCATTTAAAGAAGCCATCACTCCATTCTTCATTAATTCCAAAACTAGGCGTGTAATTGGTAAATTCATTTTTTGAGCCAAGTCTTTAACAATTATCATATCACCAATAGCCACGATGTGTTCCTCAGAGACAAGTTCCTTGTGTGTCAGCTCAACAGTATTTAAATTAATATTTTTTTCTTCCAGATCTTCTTTTTTTCTATAAGCATTAATTTTTACAACAATCTCTGAGGCCACTACATCATCCACCTTAATGGCTTTACGACCCACATCAAAACCAAGCTGCGGCAAAAGGTCGCGCAGTTTTTCTGTTGGCATATTAACTTGACGGGCCAATTCGGTAATATTCATAAATTTCAATTAAGTCTACCCCAAAAATCATTCTAAGTCAACTCAAAAACAGTTGACCTATTTTAAAAAATCAACTATACTAATATAATTTACTAACTCTAAATGATCCATTTGTTATGTTAGCTGAAACAACCACAGCCGCCAAACAATTAATTGAAAAATCAAAAAATATTCTTATTGTTTTTAAAAAAGAGTATCACCCTGATTCGTTAGCTTCTGCCTTAGCGCTTTATATCTGGCTTAAGAAAAATAATAAAACAGTCACCTTGGTTTGTGCTGATTTTATCATTAAAAACCAGCTTAAATTTTTACCAGACACAGAACACATACAAAATATATTAACCAATCCACAAAAGTTTATAATTAGTTTAGACTTAACCACCAATAAAGTAGCTGAATTAAGTTATGAAGTTAAAAATAATTATCTAGAAATTTCAATTCTTCCAACCACGGGCCAATTTAATCACCGCGACATTAAAACCAGCACCTCCGCTTTTGGCCACGACTTAATTATCACACTAGATACGCATAGTCTTGACAGTTTGGGTGAAATTTTTATCAACCAAACTGACTTTTTTTATCAAACCCCTCTAATTAACTTTGACCACTCTCCCTTAAATACAAACTTTGGCCAAATTAATCTGCTAGATTTGCGTGCCGTCGCCACTGCCGAAATAGTTTATAATTTTATATTCACCTTAGATCCTGGTGGTTTAGATGAAAATATCGCCACTTGTTTATTGACTGGCATCATGACCAAAACACAAATTTTTAAATCTATAAATGTCACGCCACAGTCTTTGAGTGTTGCTTCTCAATTAATTAATCATGGTGCGCAAAGACAAAAGATAGTCGCCCATCTTTACCAGTCGCAAACCTTATCCACCCTGCGTCTGTGGGGTCGCATGTTAGCTCGTCTACAACAAGACAAAACACTCAAATTAGTGTGGTCAGTTTTATCACAGCAAGATTTTGTTAAATCTGGTGCTGAACCCAAAGACATTAAGCAGGCAGTTGATGAACTAATAAGCTCTATTCCTGGTGCGGCTCTAATTTTAATTATTTATGAAAACACAGCTTTTGATCATAATGCTAAAGAATCAACCACCGCGGCTGAATTATTCACCTCACCCGGTCATGATGCCTTATCTATAACTCGTGTTTTCCACCCTCAAGGCAACTCAAATGCAGCGCGTTTTACTTTAACTAACACCTCTCTTTTAGAAGCTGAAAAAATAATTATAAACGAAATAAGAAGACAAACAAACTAAAAAAATACCACCCATAATTCGGTGGTATTTTTTTATTACTTTATCAAAAGTTTATGATATTTGCCGCATCTCTTGCATAATCGCCTCCCAAAGCTCATTTTGTTTTTCAAGCTGAGCTTGATACAAGGCATCTTCAAAATCTTTTCTTGCTTCTTCCTTACACCCAGCTGCTAAATATAGACGTGCCCGCTGAAGATTAAGCAGAATTGACGGCTTAGCATCTTTTGGATCTGAAGCTTCAACCAACCTTTGTTGTTCTTCTATCCATCTAGTCATAAGTTTTATAGCTTCCGGATCGTCCACTCCTTTATTTGACGATTTATTATTTCTTAAAACCTACCATTTCTTGGCCACTAAGGCTTTCTCAGCTGCATCCATTTGTGCTTCCTGTTTGGAAGTGCCTTCACCTTGTGCCACCAATTCTTCTTCCAGATAAACACCAATCACAAATTTTTTTGCATGATCGGGTCCTGATTCAGAAATTACGACATAAGAGGGCGTAATACCAATCTTATCCTGTGACTCTTCCTGAAAACGCGACTTGGCATCAATATATAATTTATTGGTCAAAATATCTTCCAAATATACTAAAACATTTTTTTGAATAAATTCTTTCACCACCGCAAACCCCTGATCCACATAGATAGCGCCAATAATCGCTTCCATTGCATTGGCTAAAATATACCCTCTGGCTTTTGTATTTTTATCCTTAGCCTCGCCGCGTGATAAAAAAAGAAATTCTTCAATGGCCAGTTTTTTTGCCACCTCACCCAACATTTTAGCGTTTACCAAAGCCGCTCGCCAGTTAGTTAAATCACCTTCGGGATTAGTATAATTTTGATAAAGATATTCAGTCACTGCCAACTCCAAAACTGCATCACCTAAAAACTCTAAACGTTCGTTATGTTCTTTACTAAACGAAGGGTGTTCATTTAAATATGAACGGTGTATTAATGCTCTTTGTAAAATATCAGTTTCTTTAAACTTAACACCCAAGATTTCTTCTAGGTGTGATATATCTTTCATAATTAAATCTATTTCAAACATTATTCTGTATTCATTAATATACAATAATGCTTAAAATTAATTATTAATTCTTTATTTTTCGGCTACAACTTCTTCTTTTATCTCGCCACTCGCCTGCATGTCTTTATAGATAGCACCCAAAACTCCATTTACAAAACGTCCCGAAGACTCACCACCAAAAGTTTTAGCTGTTTCAATGGCTTCATTAATCACCACTTTGGGTGGTGTTAACGCTCCAGCAAACTTTAATTCAAAAATCCCCAGTCGTAAAACATTACGATCAATTACGGTAATTTTGTCTAATGGCCAGCCGGGCGCGTACTTAATCATTACTTCATCGATGACAGCCAAATTCTTGGTCACTCCCTTGACCAATGATTCTATAAAACCCACATCTTCCAAACCATGGGCTTGTCCGTATAAATTATAATTCAAAACATCAACGAGTTTTTGTGAACGATGATTAAAATCCCACTCATAGAGTGTTTGCATGGCGATAGTTCTGGAAAGGTGGCGATTGGGCATTTTTTTATTTTTCTTTTTTCTCTTTATCTTCTTTTTTACGTAACTTTTTTTCTTTTTTTGTTAGCTTAATTTTTAAAATCTGACGGCCACGATAGGTTCCACAAAAAGCGCAGGCTGTATGTGGTCGGACTGTTTTTTTACATTGCGGGCAAACACTTAAGGTGGGTGTCTTCATTTTAATTGCCGCGCGTCTGATACGTTTAACTGTTTTAGAATGTCGTTTACTAGGTAAAGCCATAATGTTTTTTATTTAAATTTTATATGTATACTCTAACAAAAAATAAAAGATTTGGCAAGTTTTTATAAAAACAAAAACAGTCTTTTAATTAAAGGCTGCCTTACAAAACCTAATCAGTCCCTTGAGTTGATATAATACTTGCATCCGTGCTGGTGGCTACCTTGTTCGGATCAATTCCCACCAAACAAACCGCCTGCCATGGTCTATATTTTGAATGCCAAACTTCTTCTTTTACCACACCATCAGCAAAAGTAATTATTCTTTTTAAATCAGTTTCAGCACCATTGTGAGCTTTTTCAGTACATTTAGTTTCACCGGGTTTGATGTCTGTGGTTTCAATATACTGTGTTGGTCCGGGCGAAGTAATGTTATAAATTGTTGGTTTTTGCACTTCAACACTGCGTCCATCTTTTTGTCCCCAAAACTCAAAAATAACTTCGTTTTTCTCAATGCGTGTTTGTAATAATAAATTAGTACTATAATTATTTTTTAATTTTAAATCCGGTTGTGGTAAATAAATTGTTGCGTCACTGCCAGCTGGTTCATAATAAGAAACACGATAAGCGTGACTTTTACGCTCCAAAACTTCTAAACCACTGTTTAACCCTAATCGAAACATGGTCGTCGCCACCTGGCACAGCCCACCGCCATATTCAGGTAAGGTTTTATTACCTTTAATCACCAACTCTGGCAGATAACCAGTTTGAGCACTAATTTCTCCCAAAGCTTTGACCAGAGAAAATTCTTCCCCTGGTAAAATAATTAAACCATTCAAAGCCTGGATACCTGTTTTTATATTATGAATTCTATTAGGTGGCGAACCAACAAAATTGGAACGACCCTCAGCCACCAGCTCTTTTATGCCCACATTATTTAATTCGCCAATATTGGTTTGTGCCGGTTCATCTTTGGTATAAATCCAGGTTTCACTGTAACCCAAATTAATTAAATTGTTCTCAAACTCTTTTTTTGTTTTTTCAACATCTATTAAAACACCAACCTGGGGAGCTTGAAATTCCACCACGCGTCCATTTTCCATTTTAAAACGTGCTTCTTTAGCAGCTACCTCAACTTCAGTGGTAAAAAATTGCAAAATTTCAGCAAAAACATCTTCTTTAAAACTCAGTTTAGCTTTTTTATCAACTTCATCCCATCTAAAAATTAAACCCTTCTTAATTTCATCTTTTGTAATCAATCGCTTTTTCTGTATGGATTGTTTTTTTTCATCCGTCGTGGTGGCCTTTAAGAAAAAATCACCACGTTGTAATATTTCTTTAATTTGAGGTAGTAATTTTTCTGCTTCAACAAAAGACACTTGAGGACTAAATTCTTTCTTTTTTAATTCCACAGCACTAAAATCACCCCTACCCAATTTGTATGTAAAATCTACCACCGCCCCCTCATAGTCAATAACCTCACCAGCCACTCCATTGATAATAGATGGTTCACCAAAGGCGTCAAAAGTTAAATGAGTTTCTTCAGCCTTTTTCAAAAATTCGTCAAAATTTGCTGTCAAAATCTTTTTAAACTCAATCTTGTTAATTTTAACACCCATTACATAAGATTGCCCAATAAATAAACTCTTAAGTTGCGCAAAGGAATTACCTAAAAAATTTTGATTACGTCCAAAACTAAACGCTTGCTCAATTTGATTTTTGGTTTCTAAACTATAAACTTCTCGCGCCAAATCAGGATCATTCTTAGCAAAAGAAACGGGATAAATAATTATCTCTTGGTTATCCAACCTAAACACAAAACCTTGTTGCTGCATCAACTCAGTTTTGGTATTTAACTCTTTGGCTGCCTGCTCGTATGTCATGCCACCCACATTAACATCGCCAATTTTAATATTAGGGAAAAAACGCCCCCCATAAAGCTGATAAATTATGGTCACAGTCAGTGCCCACAATACCACTAAAACAAAAAAAACGGTTAGGCTAATCACTAACCAGTGCGGAATTTTTATTCTCTCTTTGATAGTCAACAAATTATTAAACACTGTTTTTTAAAATTTCATTAAGTAAGTCTTTAGCAGTTTGTTGCCGTTCCAATTCTTCATCACTATCAACTGAAATGGTAAACCTTAATACAGCCCCCTCTTGTAATCCATTGGGTAAATTTTTTATCGACCAATTAAGTGTTTGCCCATCATCAAAAACCAAAACAGCCCAAGTTCCCTCAAAGCGATCAATCACTGCTTTAATATTTTTTTTTGGCATATAAATTTACTCACCCTTAACCTTGACCGCCACAGCTTGTGTTTTGCTGTTCTTGGGTAGTGTTAGTGTTAAGACTCCGTTTTTTAAAATTGCTTCAGCTTCCTCTGCTCTCACTTCTGTGGGTAAAATAATAGAACGCGAAAAATCGCCCCAATAACACTCCTGATAAAAATAATCTTCCTGACTGATTGTTTCATCAAGGTGCCGTGTCCCCCGAATAGTCACATTTTCATTATTCACAGCAATGTCTAAATCTTCTGGTTTTACTCCAGCAATAGTGGCTTTAATAACTATTTTATCTTCGTTTTGATAAACATCGACCGCTAACTGTCCTTCACCCAAAGCAGTCTCTTCCGCTATTAAGTTAGCAACTTCCTCTACAGCACTGCCCAAATTATTATTGGGCATCATTGTGCCATCTGCAATATGATTATAATTTTGATTCAAATTTTCGTCTTCATCTTTTTTTACTCTAGTAAAAAGAGCCATATGTTTTTTGTTTTTAAAAAGATTTTTTATCTTCGTAAAATTATTTTTCTTAACTCTATTATATGTTTTTTTAATCTATAAGGCAAGCCAGCTCTTATGTTTGCTATTCAAAAAAATTATGTTATTATCCTTTTATGAATATATTAGCCATTGAAACATCCTGCGATGAAACTGCAGCTGCTGTTTTGCATATCACAAACGGTCCTTTTACTTTGTTAAGTAATATGGTTTCTTCCCAAATAAAAATTCATGCCCGCTTTGGTGGTGTTGTGCCAGAAGTGGCCGCCAGGAAACAAATAGAGATGGTGATACCCGTCGTTGCTGAAGCTGTCAAAAAATCAGGTTTAAATCTAACACGCGATATTAATTATATAGCCGCCACACAAGGCCCCGGACTTGTAACTGCTCTTAACGTCGGGTTAGAAACAGCCAAAAGTCTAGCTTTTGTAACCCAAAAACCCCTAATAACCGTCAACCATCTAGCTGGCCATGCTTTGGCAGGTCTTTTATCACCTAGTATGAGTCCAAAAAAAATAATTTTTCCTGCCTTGGCGCTTGTGGTTAGTGGTGGACACACTCTTTTGATCTTAATGAAAAATTTCTACAGCTGGAAAATAATTGGCGACACATTAGATGATGCAGTTGGTGAAGCTTATGATAAAACCGCTCAAATTCTAAACCTCGGCTATCCCGGCGGACCGATCATAGATAAATTAGCTATGGCTGGCGACAGCTCTGTTTTTAAATTACCGCGCCCCCTCTTAAATAACCAAAATTTTGATTTTTCTTTTTCTGGTTTAAAAACCGCTGTCCTCTATCTAATTAATGATGTAACCGCGGTCTCACCATTAAAAACATTGGGCACAAAAACAATCAATAATATCTGCGCTGCTTTCCAAGCTGCTTGCGTTGAAGTCTTGGTTACCAAAACGTTGCGTGCCATCAAAAAATATAAACCCCAAACATTTTTATTGGGCGGTGGAGTGTCGGCCAATCAAGCCCTACGGACAACCCTGCAAGAAAAAATTGCACTGACTGCGCCAAAAATTAAAATTTTATTACCAGAAATTAAATTTACGGGTGACAATGCCGCCATGATTTCTGTGGCTGCCTATTTTAAAATTTTAAAAAAACAATTTGCCAACATTAAAAACTTAAAAGCCAACCCACATTTAAGTTTATAATCAACCCTATGCAAAAAAAATATATCTCATCTTCTGAAAAGGAAACAAAAAACATTGCTAAAAAAATTGCAGCCAATTTCACGAGTGGTATGGTTTTGGGTTTAATAGGTAATCTGGGTAGTGGTAAAACCCAATTCGCTAAAGGCGTAGGTGAATATTTTAAAACTAAAAAACCAATTAATTCTCCCACCTTTGTTTTAATCAAATTATATGCGATTGCTCAACCAGCCGCGATAAAAACCCTAGTTCATATTGACTGTTATCGTCTACAAAACCCACAGGAACTTTTGGATTTGGGCTTCCAAGAAATTTTAGCTAACAAAGACAACTTGGTCATAATTGAGTGGGCCGATAAAATAAAAGACATTTTGCCACTCAAGGCCGTATTTATTAATTTTGAATATGGCAAACTACCAGACACACGCAAAATAATTATACAAAAACCCCACAATTAATATATGGGGTTTTAAAAGGCACTTTCTTTTTATTACGATGCTTTGTTAGACATATTTGAACTGTTTTATCTTGGCTTGTCGAGTGTTAAAATCAAGTTCCACCGCCAAAATATCAAAACGATAATTCTGCTGCCAACCAAAACCTTTGAATTTTAAATATTTTTCAGCTGCATTTTCCATGCGGTTTTTTTTTCTAGAATCAACCGCTTGTTCTGGCCGACCGTAAAGCTCACTGCTCCTGGTTTTAACTTCCGCAAATACAAGCTCATGCGTCTTTTGATCCCACACAATTATATCAATCTCACCATGTCGTCCATAATAGTTATGTTCTAAAATCCTATACTTATTTTTTTGTAAAAATTTTTCAGCTATTTTTTCACCCAAATTACCAAGCTCTTTTTTATAGCCAGAATTATACATTGTTTTAAGTTTATTGCCTTGGGAGAGACTCGAACTCTCAAGGGTTACCCCACATGGTCCTAAACCATGCGCGTATACCAATTCCGCCACCAAGGCATTTTTATACATTTACTCTTTAAATTCTAACACTTTTAAAAAAATTGTCTAAAAAAGCCCAAAATGCTACCATAAAAACAGTTAATCCTTAATTTTTAATCTATGTCAGGACATTCCAAGTGGGCAACCACCAAACACAAAAAAAATGCCATTGACCAAAAACGTGGTATTTTATTCACCAAACTAGCTAATAATATCACTGTGGCGGCTAGAAGTGGTGGTGATATAAATACAAATTTTAATTTAAGATTAGCTGTTGAACGCGCCAAACAAGCTAGTGTACCCAAAGAAAACATTGATCGTGCTATTCAACGCGGTACTGGTGCAGGCGAGGGTGTTCACTTAGAAGAAGTTACCTATGAGGGTTTACTTTCACTTCCATCTCCAACTGGTTCCACACAGGTAGCTATAATTTTGGAATGTCTAACTGATAACACCAATCGTACAGTCAATGAATTAAAACATCTTTTTAGCGATCATGCTGGCTCACTGGCTGGACCAGGTGCTGTAGTTTGGATGTTTGAAAAAAAAGCAGTCATTGCAATAAACAAACAAGAAATATTAAATAATGATTTAGAAACCCTTGAGTTACATCTAATTGATTTGGGTGCTAGTGATTTGGAAAGTAAGGAAGATGAAATATTAATTTATTCACCTGTTGAAAATCTTAAACGCCTCAAGGAAGCGCTAGAAAAGGAAAATATTAAAATTGAATCTGCCGCGCTTGAGTATGTGGCAAAAGAAAAAATAGATCTCTTGGATGAACAGGGTGTTAAGGTACAAAACTTTTTTACCATCTTGGATGAAAACCAAGATATTATAAACTATTATACTAATTTAAAATAAAATGCCAAGAAACCAGCTTAAAATCTTAGCTGTTGATCCAGGTTATGCTATTACTGGTTGGGCAATTGTAGAAAAGAAACAATCACAGCTTGCTTTATTGGCTTATGGTGCCATCACAACCAACAAAAACATGCCACACGCTGAGCGTTTAAAAGTATTAAGTTTAAAATTAAAAGAAATTATTAAAAGACACAAACCCAATACTTTAGCTATTGAGGAGCTCTTCTTCTTTAAAAATTTAAAAACAGCTCTAAAGGTTGCTGAGGCTCGTGGTGTAATTCTTTTAAGCGCTATTGAACAAAATTTAGAGATTAAAGAATATACACCCTTACAAATTAAGCAAGCTTTAGTTGGTTACGGCCGCGCAGAAAAAAAACAAATTCAACACATGGTAAAAATAATCTTCCAACTTAAAACAATCCCTGAACCTGACGACATAGCTGATGCCATGGCTATTGCAGTTACCTGCGCGCACAGTCTATGAACTTAAAAAATAACACCATTTTTGTTATAATATACTTATTAAATTATCTGTAAATTATAAAAATATGTCCACACATCAAATCGCTTTAGACATTGGTGCCACCAAAATTTTAGGTGGGTTAATTGTTGATAATAAAGTTATTAAAAAAATTAAAAAAGATACTGGGGCTAAAAATGAAAAAGATAAAATTTTATCAAATGTAAAAAAAATTATTCATGATTTATGGCTCTCTAATATTAAAGAAATTGGCATTGGATTAGCTGGACAGATTGATTTTCACACTGGTGAAGTTATCTCCACCACTAATTTCAACCATAAATTTTCACATATTAATTTAAGAGAAATCTTGCAACGCGAATTTAAAGTACCTGTTTTGGTTGATAATGATGTTAAGTGTTTTGGCTTAGCTGAAAATCTTTATGGTGTTGGTAAAAATTATAAAAATTTTATTGCTCTCACTTTTGGTACAGGAATTGGTGGCGCTCTAATATTCAATCATGAGCTTTATCGTGGTCAAGATAATCTTGCTGGTGAATTTGGACATATGCGTATCTGTGGTAAGTGGATTGGCCCTGCACCCATCTGCGGTTGTGGTAAAAAATATTGTTGGGAAACTCTAGCCTCTGGGCGTGCTTGGCAAAAAATAGCTAGAAAACACAGCACCACAATAGCTGATAAAATTATTATCCCCAACTTAGTTATTGGCCTTTATAATTTAGCTACAATTTTTAACCCACAGGCTTTTGTAATTGGTGGTGGACTTTTAGACCACCCCAAAATATTAGAAAATATAAAAAAGGAATTTTACTCAAACACCCACATCACCATCTATAGAAAAATAAAATTTTACAAACCCACCCTAGGTGATAATGCTATACTTTTGGGGTCTTTAATTAAAAAATAAAAATATGCTTTATCGTTCACCTAATTCAAACCGCTCGTGGGAAAAAAATATTGCTGCACGTCGTAAAGAAATCTTCAAAACCTACCAGAAAAAAAATTCAGTGACCGGTTTTAAAAATGAAAAATTTACAAAAAAAATATTCAAAAAAGTTTTAAAACTTTTTATTATTTTAATAGTTCTGCTTATTATTTCTTTTGCGGGTGTTATTTTATGGTATTCACGCGACTTACCAGTATCCACTGATTTATTAGATCGTAAAGAAACTGCTAGCGCAAAAATTTATGATCGCACTGGTCAAAATTTACTTTATGATTTTAGTGGTGGTGAGGTCATGCGTACAAAAATTTCTTTAGATACTCTACCGGATTATATTAAATGGTCCACTATTGTGGCCGAAGATCGTGCCTTTTATTCCCATCATGGACTAAATTTTAAGGGCCTAACTCGAGCGCTTTTTTTATTAATTATACGAGGTGGTGAAAAGACACAGGGTGGTTCATCTATCACACAACAGTACGTAAAAAATGCACTTTTAACACAAGAAAAAACCTACTCAAGAAAAATTAAGGAGATTATTTTAGCTTGGCAAATGGAGCGTCGTTTTTCCAAAGATCAAATTTTAGAAATGTATTTTAATGAAATACCTTATGGTGGGGTTACTTATGGTATTGAAGCAGCAGCTAAAAAATATTTTGGTAAAAATGCTAAAGATTTAAGCTTAGCTGAGGGTGCTTTATTAGCAGCCTTACCTCAAGCACCATCACTACTTTCACCTTATGGTCCAAATAAAAATGATCTAATGGCGCGTAAGGATTGGATTTTAGACTCACTGGCTAGTGAGGGTTATATTACCCAAGAAAAAGCTGATGTGACCAAAAAAGAGGAGCTTAATTTTTCCAAAATTTCTAATGCTATAATAGCACCACATTTTGTTTTTTATGTAAAAGATTTATTAACCGCAAAATATGATGAAAAAACACTCCTAGAAGATGGTTTAAAAATAACCACCACCCTTGATCTAACCCAACAAAAAATCGCTGAAAATGTAATTGCTAAAATAGCGCCCAAAAACAAAGAAAAAAACAATGCCAACAATGCTTCTTTGGTGGCTATTAATAATAAAACTGGAGAGATTACTACTATGGTTGGTTCGTTAAATTATTTTGATGAAACCATAGATGGTGCGGTTAATATCGCTATAAGTCCACGTCAACCTGGTTCATCTTTTAAACCCATTGTTTATAGTGCCGCTTTTCAAAAAGGTTTTTCACCCAACACTATTGTTTTTGATTTACTCACTACTTTTAAAACTACACCTAAAGATTTTGAACCTCATAATTATAATGATCATTATTTTGGCCCTGTCACCTTAAAAAAAGCTCTGGCTGGCTCTTTAAATGTACCAGCGGTTAAATTACTTTACTTAACTGGAATTGATAATGTACTAAATTTAGCTGAAAAAATGGGTTATACAACTTTTTCTGATCGCTCACGATTTGGTTTATCTTTAGTATTGGGTGGTGGCGAGGTTAAATTACTAGAACACACACTAGCTTATACCACCTTAGCAAATGAGGGTGAATATCACGAACCCATCTCTATTTTAAAAATTGAAAATAAAAATGGTGATATTTTGGAGGAAATAGACACCACTAAAATCAAAACTAAAAAGGTTTTAGACACTGAAATAACTCGTCAAATAACTAGTATATTAAGTGATAACTCTGCCCGCGCTTATATTTTTGGTGAAAAAAATTATTTAACTCTAAGTGACCGTCCAGTGGCAGCTAAAACTGGTACCACTAATGATTATAAAGATGCTTGGACTATGGGTTACACCCCATCTTTATCTGTTGGTGTATGGGTGGGTAACACACGTGGTGAAAAAATGTCAGCTTCCTCTGATGGTTCAATGGTAGCTGCTCCTATTTGGCAAGGATTTTTACAAGAAGTCTTAAAAAATACACCTGTAGAAAATTTTACTCAAGCTGCCACCTCCACACTACCCAGTAAACTTATGTTAAATGGTCAATATATTGACACTAAAATTATTAAAATTAATAAAACAACAGGGCTCTTAGTTGATGAAACAACTCCATTAGATTTAATTGAAGATAAAACAATAAAACAAGTTCATAATATTTTACATTATATTAACAAAAATAATCCCCTGGGGCCTATTCCAGAAACACCTTGGAATGATGAGAATTACACTAATTGGGAGTTGGTAGTAGAAAAGTGGGCGCAAGAAAATGGCTATGAAAATATTGTAAAATAATTATTATACAAACAAAAAACCTACTAAAAAGTAGGTTTTTTGTTTACAAGATTTTTACTGTCTAATTGGCATCACTAGGTACATAAAATCATTATTCGTAGTAGACTTAAATACTATCGGATTTACAGGTGAGTTAATTAAAATTTTAGTTTTTAAGGAGTTTATATTATTTAAACCGTCTAATAAAAATTTATAATTAAAAATTACAGTTTCATCTCCACCTTTATGATTTATATTTATTTTAATAACATTTTCTCCTAATTGTGAATTAATTGATCGAACAATAACCACATCTTTAATAAATTCCAAAGTCACATCAAAAATACCGCTTTTTGTAAATAAACTTGCCGCTTTAATTGCTTTGATTAACTCTGTATTATCAATTTCAATTTCAATACCAAATTCACGCGGTATAATTTGTTGATAATCAGGATATTCACCCTCAATTAGACGTGAAATTATTATAGTTTCTTCAAAATCAAATTTAATCTGATTTTCTTCAAAATCAAGTGTAAAATATTCCTTAGTTGTGTCATTAATAATACGTACTAATTCTTGCATTGATTTTAAGGGAATGATTATTTTCTCTTCTGTTTTTACTTCCTGCTCTAATTCTATCTTCTTTTCAGCTAAACGATAACTATTAGTAGCCGCTAAAATCAAATTTTTATCTTTAAACCAAAACAAAACTCCGGTTAATTCTGGTTTAGTTTCATCATAAGAAGTTGCAAAAATTACATTATTTAAACTATTTTTTAAATCAATAGTTTTAATATGATATTTTTTTAAACCCTTTACTTCTGGAGTTAACGGATAATCCTCAGCTGGATTAGTTTTAATTTTCGTCTGCCATCCATCACTGTTTATCAACACCTCCCCTTCTTGTGTTTCTAAAGTTATATTTTTATCACTATTAATTAAACTTATATAATCTGTAATTATTTTAGCGGGCATGGTTATTTTTCCCTCTTGTTCTATTTTACCTCTTATAATCGTCCTAACCCCCATTTCTAAATTAGTAGCCGAAAGCTCTATTACCCCACCCTCAGCTTTAATTAATATATTATTTAAAATAGGTAAATTAAAATTTTTACCAGTTAGGTGAGAAACCTTTAGTAAGCCCAAAATTAAATTTTCTTGTTTACAAATTATTTTCATATTTTTTTATATTATAATATTAGAATATTTAAATACTTTAATAATACATAGTAATGAGGGTGTAAAAGTGTATAAAAATGTACTTTGCCCCACAGATTGATTTTATTTCATCTAGAGACCATATTTTAACTAACACCTAAGGTGGATACTATAGATTTATATTTAAAATAATGTGTGAATATAAAATAATTCTTTTTATTTTTTTGTTTTAAGTTGATAAAATGCTAATTTATGCTTTTTTATACACCTATTTATACACTATTTATTATATAGTTTTTGTTTAATAAGTAAGATGTTTTGTTTAATTTTTCCATCATTATTAAGTTCTTCTTTGATTTTAGTATAAGCATGTATAGCTGTGGTGTGATCACGGTCACCCAATTCATGTCCAATTTTAATAAATGAAGTTTCTAATTCCTCACGCATTAAATACATGGCAATTTGTCGAGGTACGACTAATTCTTTTTTACGCGATGTACCAACTATTTCAGCTGTGGAAATGTTAAAAAATTCAGATACAGTTTGAATAATAGATTTATTAGAAAGAGCACTTTTTGGAATAATAGTATTAATGCTTTGTAAAATACTTTTTACTTCGTCTAATGTTAATTTATGGTTATTTAATTGAAAACGAGCATATAAATGATTTAAAGCACCCTCTAATTCTCTAATATTACTCTGTATATTTTCTGCTAGATAATTTATAATATTTTTTTCTAAACTAAAATTTTTATCTATAGCTTTTTGCTCTAAAATAGCCACCCGAGTTTCATAATCAGGTGCTGAAATGTCAGCCGTCATCCCCCACTCAAAGCGTGATTGTAATCTTTGTTCTAAATTTTGAATAGCTTTAGGGGGTCTATCTGAAGAAATAATTAATTGTTTATCTTTTTGATAAAGATCATTAAAAGTGTGAAAAAATTGTTCTTGAGTTTGTTCTTTACCGGCTATAAATTGTATATCATCAATAATTAAAACATCAATATTGCGATATTTCTGCTGAAATTCATTTGCTCGATTTGTTCTAAGTGTGTTAATAAACTCGTTAGTAAACTTTTCACATGTTAAATAAAGTAATTTTGTATTTGGTTTATTATTAAGTATTTCATGCCCTATAGCTTGTAAGAGGTGTGTTTTACCCAAACCAGCTTGCCCATAGATATATAGTGGGTTATAAGCATTACCAGGAGCCTTGGACACTGCTTTGGCGGCTGCGTGGGCTAATTCATTATTCTTTCCCACAATAAATTTATCAAAAGTGTATTTTGGATTTAAACCAAATTGATTTTTGGGATAATTTTCTTCCTTCTCTTCTGTATTTGAATTATGATTAATATTATTTATTTTTTCCTTTAGATTAGCTAAATTTGTTGGCTTATTATTTATTTCAACTTTATAAAAAACTTGGTTAATGGTGTTATTAGTAATGTGTTTTAAAGCTGTAATAATCTCATTTTGATATTTATTTTCCAACCAAGTTTTAGTAAAACCATTCGGTACACCCACAATAATACAATTAGCTTCTTGTGAAATAATAAAAGTACTTTTAAACCAGGTTGTAAAATTAGCTTTACTTAAAGTTAATTCTAATTCACCCAAAATAGCTTGCCAAAGTTGTTCGTTAGTCATTTTTGTTTTGTTTAGTCTTTGTATTTATATTTTAGCACGATTATCTATAAGTAAAAACAGGGGTAAAGTGTATAAGAAGTGGATTTAATGTGTATAGTAATAAAAAAAGATAAAAAATAATTAAAAATAGAGAATAAATTGACAAAAAAACAAATATTACTTATAATATAGTACACAGAATAATAAAAATTTAAACAATATGCCTAAACGAACCTATCAGCCGTCAGTTATAAAAAAGAATAGAACCCATGGTTTTAGAGCACGTATGAGTACAAAAAACGGTAGAAAAATCATCAAAGCTCGCATAAACAAGGGTAGAAAGAAAATAAATGTATAATTTTGGCTAATATAAGCCAATAAATAAGCGTAATATGCTGGTAAAACTAACTAAAAAATATGATTTTAATCAAGTTATGAAGTTGGGCCAGCGTTTTTTTGTAGAGAGTTTTTATATTAAGGTTTTAAAGAATAATCTTGCTAATAATCGTTATGGTATTATGATTTCTTTAAAGGTAGATAAAAAGGCGGTGGTAAGAAACAAGATTCGTCGTCGCTTTAATGAAATTTTGCGTTTAAATGATTTAAAAATAAAACAAGGTTATGATATTATAATATTAGCCAAAGATGTTATAAAAAACACACCTTATAGTCAAAACAAACAAGATTTAGGATTTTTATTACAGCGAGCTAATTTGTTAAAAAAGTGATGTTAAAAAAAATATTATTAAGGGTTATAAAAATATATCAACACACACTTTCTTTTGATCATGGTTGGATGCGATACTTTAAACCGTTGGGTTTATGTCGTTTTAGACCAACTTGTTCTGAATATGCGTATCAAGCGGTGAAAAAATATGGTGTTGTTAAGGGGATGTATTTAGGTTTTAAAAGAATTTTGCGTTGTAACCCTTTTAATCAGGGTGGTTTTGACCCACTTTTGTAGGTGTAAAGTAGTTTTCTAACTCTTTTTATTAGTAATAAATTATTAAAATATAAAATATGCTTGGACAGCTTTACCACATTATTTTTTATCAACCCATTTTTAATTTATTAATATGGTTTTATAATATTGTTCCTGGTCATGATATAGGTTTAGCTATTATCTTTGTTACTATTATCATCAAAATAGTTTTATATCCTTTTTCCTTACAAGGTATTAAAGCCCAAAAAGCACTACAAGATTTACAACCCAAAACAGACGACCTAAAAAAGCAATATAAAGATGATCAACCTGGTTTAGCTAAAGCCACCATGGAGTTATATAAAAAAGAAAAAGTTTCACCTTTTTCATCTTGTTTACCTTTATTAATACAATTTCCTTTTCTAATTGCAGTCTATAGTGTTTTCCGCAACGGACTTAGTAATAAACAAGGGTTTGATATTTTGTATCCTTTTGTACATAACCCAGGTAATATTAGCGCCATCGCGTTTGGTTTTTTTGATATGGCCAAAGCTAATATTATTCTAGCAGTTCTAGCTGGTGCAGCCCAATACTGGGTTTCAAAGATGTTGGTGTCAAAAAAACAACCCCAAGTGCCGGGTGCTAAAGATGAGGATATGACTTCCATTATGAATAAACAAATGACTTTGTTTATGCCAATTATTACTATTTTTATTGGTCTCTCCTTACCAGCTGGCTTGACTTTGTATTGGTTTATCACCACCCTACTAACTGGTGTGCAACAGTTGTATTTTTTTAAGAAAAAAACAACCACTATGTCTAATGTTTAAATTTTTAGGTGTATGAAAATATCTTCTCAAAAAATAATTAATTTACCAGTTGAAACCGTGGGGGGTCATCAGTTGGGGTGGGTAGAGAGTTTTGTAGTGGACATTGATTCACAGAGTATTTTGGAATACATTGTCAAATCATCTAACCTAGTTCAAAAAATAGTAACCAATAAATTAGTAATTTCTCGTGGTCAGGTCGTAGATATTAATGAAGAAAAACTCATTGTGGATGATTTAGTAATAGGTGAAAAAGAAAAAACCAAAAAAAAGATAGCTAAACAAAAAATTGCACAAGGTGCAGCCATGAAAGAAATTGAAGATTAAAATACTATTATGTAATATAAAAACAACCCCTTGTTTGGGGTTGTTTTTATATCTTAAAATTTTCTATTTTTTCCGACAATAATTTTTAATTTTCGATTGGAAACTGTCACTTCCGCTGGTGTCTTCATTATTTTATGAGCATCAACCAAAACAGAATTATTTTCACGAGAAGACAAAATTCTAGCCTTTAGTACTCTAATCAAGCTCTTTTTTAAGGGTTTATTTTTATTAAAATTAAAAAAACCATTACTTATTTTAGGGGTAGATATAATTTCTAAATTTTTATCTTGTGGATTAAACATAATCTCCATATTATCCTTTAAACATAAATTATAGATACCAATTTTTTCCGTATTTTCCAAAGCTTTAATTTCATAACTATCATTACAAATTATGGTAGTTCCTGCACCAAAAATTTCCACTGAGGATAGAAAATATTGACCATTCACATTACCTAAATCAATTTCCTCAATTCTTCTGGCCGCGATAATGTCGCAAGCCTGTTCTTCTCTACTTATCCCGAAAAAATCGGCTATTGTATTTTCATTTCCAATCGGAATAATACCGAGTATGATTTCTTTATCCGCTACAATATTTAAAGTCTTTGCTAAAGTTTTATCATTACCAACAATAATTATTACATCCGGTTTTTTGTCCACCAGCTCTTTAATGTAGGATTCAAAATTTTTTAGCACTGTTATTTTGTTTACTTTTCCATTAATACCCAAATCTAGTAACCTATTTTCAATACGTGTTAAAACTTTGTCATATTTTTTGTCAGACAGAAAACCATCGTAAATATATTGATACATATTATAAAAAATATTTCTTGTCACTCTCTGTGTTTATTTTTTTATTCTTTTTCTATTAAAACAGAGTCCCCCATGCTAATTTTTCCATCTAGACGAGCACCCGTGGCTACTGTTAAAATCTTAGCTGATACATCCCCGGTTATTTTAGCAGTGGCAGTTAGTTCCAAACTTTCAGTTATTTTTAAATTTCCCACAATTTGTCCGGCCACCAAAGCGTTGATCGCCTCCACATCAGCTGCGATCTTGGCATTTTCTCCCACAGTTAAGTTTTTTTTGGTGGATAGTTTACCTGCCACCTCGCCCTCTACCACCACATCACCGTCGCCTTTAAAGTTACCTTCAATTTTAACGGTGGAGCCAATAATTGTTTCCACATCTTTAAATTCTTTAGACATAGGTGTTGTAAATTAATTATTTATATAGGTAAGCTTAACTGTATTTTTTAAAGTTGTAAAGATACCTATAAATTGTTAAGATAAATATAAAGAAGTGTATTTTTTATAGAATACTTTTAAACGTTTGGTTTAATGTACGCGCACCCCTGCTATAACCCAAGCCCCCGTAGTTCAATGGATAGAACAAGGGACTCCTAAGCCTTAGATATAGGTCCAATTCCTGTCGGGGGCATGGGTGATGGCAGGTAATTAAGCAAACCCATTCTTTTGTTTGGGCTTATAGTATAGTGGTAATATGCCGCATTCGCATTGCGGAGACGCGAGTTCGATTCTCGCTAAGTCCAAAATTTGATAAATTTATTTTATTTTGATATTCTGTTATTAAAATCTAACCATAGTTATGTGGGCCCTTAGCTCATTTGGTAGAGCGCTTCCATGGCATGGAAGAGGTGAGGGGTTCGATCCCCCTAGGGTCCAAATATAAAAACCACCGAAGCAGAGTGGTTTTTATATTACAACACAATTTGACATAATCACCAAAAATCTGTCTAATTTTGATATAATACAACTTTTGGCTAATACAAAACATAAACACAAAAAAAGTACGTTTTTAAGTCCCAAGCAGGTTTATTCCGTGTAAAAGTGTATTTTATCTAATATTAGCCATAAAAGTAAAAAATAGGTAGTTTTAAATTTTAATCAGCTTTTTTTGGAAAACCGTTTTAGATATATTTTATGCTATTTAGTGATGAAATTTATTTGTTCCACATGGAACAATACAAAATATACCCATCCTTGATACACATACTTATAATATATACCGTTTTTTGTCCATTTTTAGCCAAATTATTTTCTTAGTCATATGTATAAAAGTGAAGAAGTGTTCGGATGTCTAGACTAGTGTAGACAAAGTGTGTATAAGTAGTCAAAAAAGGCCATTTTAGGGTATAACTTTGATAATTTTAAAATTGTTCCATGTGGAACAATTTTAAAATATGGTCTTTTGTCTACACTAATGTAGACAATATGTGTATAAGACATACAAAAACATGCTTTTGGGTGATAAAAGCATGCCTAAGTTGATTTTATAATCAAAAATTTTCTACAGAATCTATTTTAGACGCCTTTGATTTTACTAAGAAGTCTGGGTTGTAATTTTTAAAAATAACTAAAACAAGATATTTAAGTTTACACATTCTAAATATATATGCTATACTTAATGTATATACATATACATAGACTATATACAATATATACAAAAAATATGGATTTGTTCGAAAATGAAAAAACAAAAAAAGAAAGATTTAAAAAATCTGCTGAATCTCGTACTATTAATGTACTTAAGGCTCTAAAAGTACTTAGTAACTGTGCCAACCAGAATCTTTATGATTATAACGAAGATGATGTAAGCAAAATTTTTACTATAATTGAAAAGAAGGTCCAAGAGACCAGAGGCCGATTTGAAACCGTGGATGAAGAAAATTTCAAATTGTAGGGATCGAACAAAAATGATAGTATAAAAAATATAAAAATAATAAAATTAAACTCTATGTATGATGTAATTATTATTGGTGCTGGTCCAGCGGGCATGACCGCGGCTATTTACTGTGCCAGACGGGCTATGAAGGTTTTGGTTGTTAGTAAAGAAATGGGTGGGCAGGCGGCTAAAACTTTTTTGATTGAAAATTATCCAGGCTTAAAAAGTGTGGATGGAGTAGAACTAGTTTTTGCCATGAAGGCCCAAGTGGAAAGTTTGGGTGTGGAAATTGTGACAGGCGTGGTAGAAAAGATAGAGAAAATAATCACAGGTGGTTTTGAAGTTACCAGTGCGGAAAAACATTATTTAGCAAAAACAATTATTATTGCTACTGGTTTGGTCAAAAAAAAATTGGGCGTGCTAAATGAAGAAAAGTACGATGGCCGCGGACTTTCATACTGCATTAATTGTGACGGACCTTTATTTAAAGATAAAACAGTTGCTGTGGTTGGTGGCGGCAATTCTGGCGCCGAAGCAGTAGAATTTTTGGCCAAAATTTGTCCACAGATTTATTGGTTGGAAATTACTGATCAGTTGCGTGCAGACGCTGTGTTGTTAGATATAATAAAAAAAATGAGTAACGTTGAAATATTGTTACAAACAAAAGTTACAGCTTTAAACGGTGATGGTATGCTTTCTAGTATTACAATTGATAAAAACGGGGCAGTTTTAGAAAAAAATACCCAGGGTGTGTTTGTGGAAATTGGCTATCAGGCACAAACAGAGTGGTTGAAAGAAGTTTTGAATTTAGATAGTTTGGGGCAGATTAAAGTTGATGAATTGGGGCACACAAGTTGTCCGGGAATTTTTGCTGCCGGTGATGTGACAAAAAATCACTACAAACAAATTGTGGTTGCAGAGGGTATGGGTGCCATAGCAGCTTTAGAAGCGTACAAATTTATTCTTAACCAAAAATAAAACAAAAGAGACTAGCCAAAATTGAAACACGTTTTGGCTTTTTAATTTTTGTGTAAAGTAGTATAATTAAAAATAAGTTAGTTATAATAAAATGAATTTAAAATTTGAAAATAATTTATGGCGCTCTGGCTATGATCACGTTGTTGGCTTGGATGAAGCAGGACGTGGTTCGTGGGCCGGACCTTTGGTGGCAGCGGCTGTGGTTTTACCGCATGGCGCAAAAATTGCTGGTGTAGATGATTCTAAAAAACTTACCCCACAAAAAAGAGAGCGTGTTTTTTTAGATATTGTTAAAATAGCTTTGAGTTGGGGCTTGGGTATTGTATCGCAAAAAACCATTGATGAGGTGGGGATTTTACAAGCTAATAAAATGGCTTTTATACAAGCTTTGGAAAAAATTAATCCCGCACCGCAATATATTTTGGTTGATGGGATAAAAAATTTTGAACCTTCAACACCGCATGAATTTATCATTAGTGGTGATAGTAAGATAATGTCGATCGCCGCCGCTTCCATTGTAGCCAAGGTTGTACGCGATCAAATTCTAAATCAACTTCACCATCTTTATCCGCATTATAATCTGCAGCAGCATAAGGGTTATGGTACAGCAGAACATCGCCAAGCCCTGCAAGAGCACGGTTTGTCAGAAATTCATCGTTTAAGTTTTCGGCCTATGGAAGAAATAATAATGCAAGAATTTTAATTTTTTATTATATGAACTCACAAAAAATTTCTGGCGGCACTGGCCTGCTAGATCCGGAAAAAATTTTAAAGGATGAATTACAACTTGTTCCAGGGTCTTGGGTGGGTGATTTTGGTTGTGGTGGTGCGGCTTATTTTACTTTTGAGACAGCTCGCCAGGTCGGTGAAGGTGGTTTTGTTTACGCTGTGGATGTTTTAAAAAGTGTTCTGGACAACATCAAAAGACGCTCTAAGGAGTTAAACTTAAAAAATATAGACACCCTGTGGTCAAATTTGGAAAAATTTGGTGCTTGTAAAATTAATAACAACAGTCTTGATTACGGTTTATTAATCAACGTCATGTTTCAAAACAAAAATCGAGCTGGCTTGTTGAAAGAAGTCGTGCGTATGATTAAGCCGGGCGGAAAAATTTTGGTGATTGATTGGAGAGAAGGACGTTTTCCAATTGGCCCACGACCGGAAAATCGTATGACTTTACAGGAATTAGTTGGTTTGGCTGATTTGGTGGGAATTAGGTTGGATAAAAAATTTGAAGCTGGTCAATACCACTATGGTGTTATTTTTAAAAAATAGCTTCATTGACAAATAAGTGCGCTTGATAATAAAATGTATTAGCTATGTATATACTTTGGCAAAATTTAAGTAATTTATTAACCTTTAGTTATTGGTTCAATCTACATCCCGAGCCATTTTTGGGTGTGGTATTGAAAATTTTATACGTATTTTTTGGTATGCTTTTGTTGACTGGTATAGTATTACGTGTATTGGCGCGAAAAAATAATCAAAACGTACCGGTAAAGAAAACTTACGAAAAATTGTATTATCTTTTTTCCACTCTGGCCGTGATTGGTTTAATATTGATGTTTTTTCGCCAACAGCGGGTTCTGTTTTTGGGTGCGCCTTTTTGGTTTTTAATTTGGCTGCTCGTTTTTTTAGTTTGGTTATTTTTTGTCTTACGTTACATTTTAATAAAAGTACCCAAGCTGCAGCAAGAGATTGCTTTAAAAAAAGAACTTAAGAAGTATTTGCCGTAATTTTTTCCTATGCTCAAAAAAATTTCGGGTCATGTCTGTTTTTTTATTGTTTTTTTAGTCGCAATTTTTGCGATTTTTTGTTTTTTAAATTATGTTAATGCAGCCGAGAAAATTAACCTTAATACAGCTACTCTAGAAGAGTTGGATTCTTTGCCAGGTATAGGTTTAGTTAAAGCCGAGGATATAATTACTTATCGGGTTCAAAACGGTGTTTTTCAAAAAATTGAGGACTTAATGAGTGTGCCTGGTATCGGCCAGGTAACCTTTGATGACCTAAAAGATTTTATAACTGTCAGTGTCGGAAATAATAATAATGATGATGATGCGGCCACTACAACCCCCCTTACTTATTCGGATGCTGTGATTATTAACGAAATTTTACCCAACCCTTTAGATAGTGATGATTTTGAGTGGATTGAGTTATTCAATCCCAGTGCCGAGGATGTTGATTTGGTGGGCTGGCAGATTACTGATGCTAGTAATAAAATTTTTACAATCACCACTAGCACGGCGTCCACCACCATTATTAATGCGGGTGGCTATTTTATTCTTGATAAAAACATGACCAACATCTCTCTTAATAACACAGGTGGTGATCTGGTTAAACTTTTTCAGCCTGATGGTGATTTGCTACAACAAATTAATTATAGCGATGACGCCAAAGACGATTATGCTTGGGCTAGAAATACAGTTGGTGAATATATGTGGACGACCACGCCAACCAAAGATGCGAGTAATTTAATTACAGTTCCAACTCCAACTCCAACCACTGGTGGTGGTGGCGGAAGTCAATCTAACTCAAGTATTAACCAAAACAATAATAATCAACAAAACAATCAAACGCAGAAAGAAAGTAATGATTCAGAGTATAAAAATAAAATTTTTATAACTGAAATTATGCCGGATCCTTTTGGTTTGGACGACAGCTGTGAGTGGTTGGAAATCTACAATACCACCACTGCTGAAATTGTATTGGACAACTGGATTTTAAAAGATAATTTAGGACAGCTAATTTTTAAAAATACAAAAATCAAAGGCCGTAGTTTTTTAATGGTAATTTTGGAGAGTAATAAAATCAGCTTAAACAATTATGGTGGGGAAGCTGTTAAACTTTTTGATTATAATCAAAAAGAAGTGGCGGTGGTTAGCTATAAGAAAACAGAAGAAGGTAAAAGTTACAATCTTTGTCGCGGACAATTTGTTTGGTTAAACACCATTACACCCAGCGAAAGCAACCAGTGCCCGCCAGAAAATATTAACCCACTGGCTTATTTTGAAGCGTCCAGTGAAGACTTTTTGGTGAACAAAGAAGTAGTATTTGACGCTGGTGAAAGCTATGATAAAGATGGTCAAATAAAAAAATACATTTGGAGTTTTAGCCAAGAAGTCATGGCTGGTAATGATGTTGGAAAAAATTTTGTTTTGAGCGTACCGACTATCAAAATAAAATTTTTACAAGCTGGTAAAAATAAAATTACCTTAGCCGTAGTTGATAATTTAGCCGGCCAAGATCAGTACAGCCAAGAAGTTATTGCAAAAGCCGCAGTTAATAGTCCGGTCGCTGAAGACAAAAAAACAGTCACACCCAAAAAAGCAGCTACTCAAAAGTACGTTTTATATAAAACGGTTAGTCTAGAAGATGCCAAAGAACTTGCTGTGGGTGAAAAAGTTAGTACTCAGGGCGTAGTGGCGGTTGAACCCGGGGTTTTGGGTGCCAACATTTTTTATGTGGCTGGTTCTGGTATACAAATTTATATGTACAGTAAAGATTTTCCTGCACTCAGTGTGGGCGATCAAATAGAGGTCAAGGGTGAAATAAGTCAGGCTTATGGTGAAAAAAGAATTAAAATTAGCAGCAGGAGTGATATTAAAATTTTAGGTGAACAAGAAATTACCCAACCACATGTTATTGATTTAAGCGAGATAGAAGAATGGGTTGGTTCTTTGGTTGAAATTAAAGGTGAAGTCACAGCCATACAGGGTGGCAATTTTTGGTTAGATGATAACATGGGTGAGGTGCGCGTTTATATTAAAAATACTACCGACATTAAATTTGATGAATTAAATTTAAAAATCGGCGACCAAGTAACCGTTGTGGGTATTTTATCGCCCAGTAATGCAGAGTTGCGCCTCTTGCCACGATCCATGTTGGATCTAAAAATTGAACGTGTTTTGAGAGCCAGTGCCGTTACAACACCAAAGAATACTGCTTGGAAAGACTATGTTATTGCCACATTGGTCACTATTTTATTAATCGGTATACTGTTGTTTTTAAGGGCGCGGAAAAAGACAGCCCGTTTGCCAGACTTGGAGCAGGATTGACTTTTTTTGTTTTTTAGTCCATATATAATTTATGCGTTTTGATATTATTACAATTTTTCCCCAACTCTTTGATTCTTTTTTAAACGCCAGTTTAATTAAGAAAGCGACTGATAAAAAAATCAGTCATTTTAAAATCCATAATTTGAGAGATTGGGCATCTGATAAACACAAAAAAGTTGATGACCGGCCATTTGGTGGTGGGGCTGGTATGATATTAAAGCCAGAGCCACTGTTTAAAGCCATTAAAGCACTAAAGAGTAGAAGTAAAAAAAATAAAACCAAAGTCATTCTATTGGCACCCGCTGGACATCAGTTCAGCCAACCTATGGCTAAGAAATGGCTTGAAGTTGATCAAATTATTCTAATCTGTGGCCGTTATGAGGGTGTTGATGCACGGGTAGAAAAAATTATAGATGAAAAAATTTCCATTGGACCATATGTTCTATCAGGCGGTGAGGTGGCAGCGATGGTAGTTATGGAAGCAGTAGTTAGGTTGGTGCCGGGTTACATGAGCAACCCAGCTTCACTAAAAGAAGAAACATTTGAACAGAATTTGTATGAGTATCCTCAGTACACAAGACCAGAAAGTTTGCTCGCGGATGGTAAAGAACACACAGTGCCCCGGGTTTTGTTGTCTGGAGATCATCAAAAAATTGTGGCTTGGCGCCAAAGACACAGAAGAAAAATATAAGTGGATAACTAGCTGTATTTTTTAATATTTTAAAATAATAAAATAAAGATGTCTGGTGTGGTAGTGGATAACTAATAAGGCTGAATAAAAAAATAAAATTTAATTTGGAATTTAGCTAATTTTTTAATAGCCAGAATTAGCCTTTAAAAAATATTAAAAATTAGAACAAAAAAAATAATTAAAATAGACAATTTATAACGTTTTTGGCTTTGACGATAGCTAAAAAAAGTGCTATAATAAAGTTGTTAATCATAGTTCTTTGCTCGTCGTCTTGTTCTTTCATAAAACAAAAACAAAAGAAGTATGCGCATACTTCCTTATTTAGGAAGTAAATTTATTGCTATTCTTAAAAACCAGTTTCGACCTGGAAAAAATTTTAAAAAACAAAAATAAAAAAGTGTATCCTTATTATTTTATAATAGAGACAACACTAAAGAATGGCATTAAACAACTTTTTGGCAGTCGAAACAAAAAGTATTTCAAAAATTCCATAAGATACAAAATGCAGGAAACAGGCACACCTTTCAAGCTTATTTGGTAGGCTTAAGAGGAGTGCCTGCACCTGCTGGTCTAATGGAAGCAGGCACCTCTATGGACTAAAAGTTATTTTAATAATTGGTTCATCATTGGTGCCTTTTTACTTATCTGTTGATTTCTTTGCTATTTAAGCTATAATTATAAAATAGAAAACATTAAAAGCTATAAATTAGTCTAAAGTTATGGTTTCTGGTAAACAGCAATATAATGAATTTAAGCTAATGTTAGAGAAAAAAGCCCAAGAATTAAAAAATTCTTTGGCTGATTTTACTTTTAATAATCCGCAAGCCAAAAACGATTACATATCTACTATGCCTGATTATGGTGATTGTGAGGATGATAACGCGCGTGAAGTATCAGAGTATATTGATCGCAAGGCGGTTGAGGGTACTTTAGAAAAAGAATTGCAGGACATTGAAGATGCGCTTAAAAGAATGGCCGCTGGTATATATGGTGTCTGTAAATATTGCGGTAAAAAAATTGATGAGGATCGTCTAAAAATTCGTCCCACGTCTTCGGCCTGTGTGGAATGTAAGAAAAAATTTAAGGGTGAAGTTTAGATTTTCAAAAACATTAAAAAGTAATACTTGTCTGTATGTCAGATCGTGGCCAAAAAGTTTTTTTTATTCAGCATGAGTTTTTTTTAGGAATCAGCTTTTTGGGGCTGATTCTTTTAATTAGTGACAGAATTTTTAAGGCTTTAGCGTTGAGTGAAAAAATATTTTGGCAAAAAAATTATCAATTAGCCTTATCATTTGATTTTTTTTCAACACAGAATTTGTTTTTTTATGCTTTGGTTGGGGTGTTGGTTATTGGTGTAATTTATTATGGTGCATATAGTTATAGACAAAAATTTCTTTTAGCGACTGCTGGTTGGCTTTGGTTATTAATGGGTGCTTTGTCCAACATTTTTGATCGTTTAAAGTTTGGTTATGTAATTGACTACCTTAATTTTTATTTTTTTTATAACAACCTGGCTGATATCTTGATTTGGCTGGGTTTTTCATTGATAATTATTGGGGTTTGGTATCACAAAAAATAAATATTTAAAGAATATATGTCGGCAAAAATTTTTTCTGCCACTACCATTGGGTTGGATTCGCAATTAATTGAGGTAGAAGCTGATATTGGTGGTGGTCAGGGTGGTTTGTTTATTATCGTTGGCTTGCCAGATGTGGCTGTGCAAGAATCAAAAGAACGTGTCTGGTCCGCCATAAAAAATTCTGGTTTGGATTTTGCGCGGGCCAAAATTGTAGTCAATCTAGCGCCAGCTGATGTGCGCAAGGAGGGTCCTTCATATGATTTACCAATTGCTTTAAGTTTATTAGTTGCAGCCGGTGGGGTACGAATTTTATCTGAAGATAAAAATGCTATTTTTTTAGGTGAGCTTTCTTTGGATGGACATTTGCGCGGGGTTAGTGGTGTATTGCCGATTGCCATTCTAGCCAAAGAAAAAGGTATTCAAAGAATTTTTGTACCGGAGGCCAATGTTGAGGAAGCTTCTTTTGTGGCTGAGGTAGAAATTATGCCGGTCAAATCTTTAGCCGAATTAATTTTACATTTGAGGGGAGAAAAAAACATCACTCCTTACCAAGCCAAACCCATAGCATTAGAAATTCAAAATAAGGTTGCTGGTGGGGTGGATATGTCTTTTGTTAAAGGTCAGGAACAGGCCAAGAGGGCTTTAGAAATTGCAGCCGCAGCTGGCCATAACGTTTTATTATCTGGACCACCGGGTTCAGGTAAAACTTTATTAGCCCGCGCTATGGCTTCCATTTTACCACCCTTGACACACGATGAAATTTTGGAAGTCACCAAAATTTATTCAGTCGCTGGTAAATTAACAAAAGAAAAACCTTTAATATTGGAGCGGCCTTTTCGTAGTCCACACCACACCTCTTCCGGTGTAGCCTTGGTGGGTGGGGGAACTTTTCCGCGGCCAGGTGAAATCAGTTTAGCTCACAGAGGCGTGCTTTTTTTGGATGAATTCCCAGAATTTACTCGCCAGGTTTTGGAAAATTTACGTCAGCCTTTAGAAGATGGGGTAGTCACGGTTTCGCGCGCGCAGGGCACGGTGACATTTCCTGCCCGCTTTACTTTGGTGGCCTCGCAAAACCCTTGTCCGTGTGGTTATTATTCTGATCCGGATAAAAAATGTACCTGTAGTGTCGGGCAGATTTTAAAATATCAAAAAAGAATTTCTGGTCCACTACTCGATCGTATTGATTTACATATTGAAGTGCCGCGGGTAAATTTTGAAAAATTAACTTCCAACCTTCCGACTGAAAGTTCGGCTGCTATTCGGCAGCGTGTGCAAGCGGCGCGCAAAATTCAGTCCAATCGTTTTTTTGATTTGGCAATTTGTACTAATGCTGAAATGGGTCCCAGAGAGATAAAAAGTTTTTGTGTTGTCAATGAAGCAACTAAAGAATTACTAAAAAACGCTGTGCAACAACTCAATCTTTCCGCCCGCGGTTATCATCGGGTTTTAAAAACCGCACGCACCATTGCCGATTTGGCCGGCGTAGAAAATATTCAAATCAATCACGTGGCTGAGGCTTTGCAATACCGTACAAAAATTGAATAGGTTAGCTTTTGTTTTTATGCATATTCTGCTACAGTAAATAAACTATTGGGGATAGAAATAGTTAAAAGGTATTTAACATTTGTCCTACAAATAGAACTAAGTACTACCCTAGTAAAGGGGTAAAATTTATTGTATACAAGGAGGACGCCTATGTGTTGGAAATCATTTCTTTTTTTTGGTCCGGAGGATTGGCGAACTATTTTTAGGGTCACTTTCTCTCTGGAACAGCTTGACCAAATATCTCAGCTTCCTTGGGGTGTGGATATTTTACGGTCCACTTGTCGTCTGTGTGGAAATAAGGGTTTGTGGAGTTGTCATTCTGCCTTTTTGGGGTTGGAGACACTGGATGGTGTGCCTCTTGATATCCTCCATCTTTCGACATTACAACGTACTGAGCCAAATCAGTTGCATTTTTCCCCTCGCTGGCACGAGAAAGAAGCGTGCGTTGGGGAAACTCTAATGTTTGGGTGGCACCTGGTTCATAATAGCCCAGTTTTTTTAAACCAGACTTTTAATGAGCAAGAGCAGTTGCTCATAGACAGAGGATATGAGGTCTCATCCACTGTTGCAAGATATATGCAGATTTTTTTAGCTCATGAGAAAACGAGGTCTTTCATGAGTCGCGGTTTATTTGCTAGATGCAGTAATATAACAACCACGGTTCCGTGCAGTGATGTGCACCACATCATCGTGGGCGTGGATTCCAATAGCGGTATAATTATAAGCGCCACGCCCAACAGAAGTCATCCCTTGGTCGGAGTGGCGGCCACATTACGTAAATTCTAACGATATTTCTTTGTTTCAGCCCTTAACAAATTGTTAGGGGCTTGACTTTTTTCTTTTTTTAGACTATAATAAATTTAATGCTAGATAAAGTTTGAAACTCGGGATTGGTTTTCCGAGTTTTCATCTTTTTAATGCTCAAATTAAATAAAATTAAATTAATACTATGCCCAGTGAATTAGCGCTTGCCATACAGCAAGTTTGTGAAGAAAAAAAATTATCCATCGAAGCTGTCAAACAAACCATTGAAGCGGCTTTAGCTTCGGCTTTTCGTAAAGATTTTGGTAATAAATTACAAAATTTAAAAGTCAATTTTAATTTGGAAAGTGGTTTATTTAAAGTTTATGATATAAAAACTGTAGTTGAAGATGAATTAAAAGCTGAATATGATGTTATGCGCGAACGCATAGAATCTTTAAAAGCTGAGGCCGAACGGACTGGTAATCACGAACTTTTAAGTAAAACATTAAGTGAAATGAAAAAAGAAAGCGAAGAAATTGCAGAAGGCGCAGAGGAAGAAAAAAGATTTAATCCTCGCACCATGGTTTCTTTATCTGAAGCTCAGGCTATTCAACTCACCATTGCTATAGGTGAAGAATTGGTGCAAGAGCTGGTGGTACCAGCTGAATTTGGTCGTATGGCCGCTCAGACTGCCAAGCAGGTGATTATTCAAAAGATACGTGAAGCAGAAAGAGATAATGTCTTTAGTGAATTTAAAGATAAACAAGGCGAATTGATTAACGGTACTATTCAACGGCGCGAAGGACGGGTGGTTTTGGTTGATTTGGGTAGCGCTATGGGTATTATGCCACCGCAAGATCAGGTGGAAAGAGAAAATTATAAACCTGGCGCGCGATTTAAATTTTATTTAAGAGCTGTGGAACAGACACAAAAAGGTCCGGAAGTTATTGTCTCCCGTTCAGCAGCTGAAATGGTCCGTAAACTTTTTAAATTGGAAGTTCCAGAAATTGGCAATGGAACTGTACAAATTAAATCTGTGGCGCGCGAGGCTGGTTCACGCTCCAAGGTGGCTGTCTGGTCAAAAGACGAAGGCGTAGATCCAATTGGCGCTTGTGTTGGCCAGCGCGGGACCAGAGTTCAAACCATTATCAATGAATTGGGTGGAGAAAAGGTGGACATCATTGAATGGCACGAAGACTTTAAAGATTTTATTAGTAAAGCCTTATCGCCGGCAAAAATTACCAATGTTGAGTTGGATGAAGAAAACCACGTAGCCAAAGCCACGGTCAAAGAGGATCAATATTCTTTGGCCATTGGTAAGGCTGGTCAAAACGTGCGTTTGGCAGCCAAACTGACCGGCTGGCGGATTGATATTGTGGCTGATGGTGGTTTAGCAGAATCAAGCGAAACTGTGGCTGACACAGTGGTTGAGAATTCAGAAACCGTAGTCGATGAAAAATCACCAATTGCGCCAGAAGAACAAACCATCGAGGAACAGCCAGTTGTTGAAGCGTTTAAAGATGAGGTCTTGGAATAAATAATAAATTTTAAATCATTTTAAAAACACTCCCCAAGTTAAAATCAGGGGAGTGTTTTTATTTGTTTAAAGCCAGAAAGTTTGTTAAAATTAAAATAAATAAGAATAATTTTATGCTTTTTGGAACCCATATTTCAGCTGCTGGCGGAGTTGATAAAGCGCCGCTTAATGCGCATAAATTTTTGTGTGAATGCTATCAGTTTTTTTCTCGTTCACCGCAGGGTGGCAAAGCTCCAGAGTTAACGACCGAGGTAATTCAAAAATTTAAAGCCAATAATAAAAAATATAATTTTAAAGATTTTTATATTCACGCGCCCTATTATATCAATCTGGCTTCTTTGGATAATAAAATTTATTATGGCTCCGTCGGTGTTTTAAAAGAGGAGCTAGAGCGCGGCTCTGTTTTGGGCGCGCAATATTTAATGACCCACCTGGGTTCGGCTAAAGAAATGGAAACCACGCTAGCCATAAAAAAGGTAGCCCAGGGTATAGAAAAGATTTTAACTGGCTACGGTGGTAAAACAGAATTTTTAATTGAAATTTCGGCCGGGGCTGGAAAAATTATGGGTGATAGCTTTGAAGAAATAAAATTAATTTTAGATAATATTAATTTGGCAGCCAGCAAAAAAATTGGTATCTGTTTTGACACAGCGCACGCTTTTGCCTCAGGCTATGATTTACGCGACAAAAAGGCAGTCAGCCAGGTCTTGAATTTATTTGATAAAACAATTGGTTTAAAAAAACTAAAACTTATTCATCTGAATGATTCCAAAGCTGGGTTGAGCTCGCACACTGATCGGCACGCGCATTTGGGTGATGGTCAAATTGGCCTGGCTGGTTTTAAAGCTTTAATAGAAGATAAACGACTACAAAAAATTAACTATATTTTAGAAACTCCAACCGAAGCCGGCATGCTTAAAGACATCATGTGGCTTAAAAAGATGCGTGACGCCTAATTTATTTTTAAACAGCATGACAATACAAATAAAAGTAATTCCAAGATCAAAAATTAATCAAGTGGTTAAACTTGATAGCGGGCATTATAAAGTTAAAGTTATTCCCGCAGCCGAACACGGACGGGCCAATGAAAAGGTGTGTGAAGTTTTGGCTGAATATTTTAAAGTCAAAAAATATCAAGTTGAAATTTTAAGTGGTTTTACTATTCCAGATAAGTTTGTCAAAATCGATGTAGTCAATTAATTTGACTACTTTTTTATAAATTAAGTTATAGCCTCCAAGAGGTGGCACGTCAAGCGTGCACCTCTTTTTATTTTTGACAGAAGAAAACAGTTTTGTTAATATGTTATTATAAATATTTTTTGCGGGTATCGTATAACAGCTATTATGCCACCTTGCTCCTCCAAAGGCGGACAGGCAAGGTGGAGAAATCCGCCGATTCGGCGGATTACCCGCCCAAAAATAGAATGGTATGTTTTTTTACGTTTACATTTTATTGTGTCAGAAGAATAATAGTCTATATGTTGGCTTTACCACAGATTTAAGACAAAGGCTTCAGTATCATAACGGTGGCAAAACAAAGACAACCAGGGAACGAGGGCCTATAAAATTACTATATGCTGAAAGTTATATTAATGAGCACGATGCAAGAGTTAGAGAAATATTTTTAAAATCAGGTCGTGGCCGAGAAGTTATAAAAAAACAACTGTATAGCACACTTGCGGGTATCGTATAACAGCTATTATGCCACCTTGCCAAGGTGGAGAAACGGGTGCGATTCCCGTTACCCGCTCCAAAAAATCATCTACTGTTAAGATGTTTTTTTGTTTGACAGATGAATGAAAAAAAATTATACTATTTTTATAAAGTTATTTTTTCTATTCCGCCCGGGTGGTGAAACTGGTATACACTCAGGACTTAAAATCCTGCGGTCGCAAGACCATGCGGGTTCGACCCCCGCCCCGGGCAAATGTTTGACAAAAGCATTTGGGAATGCTAAATTTAAAATAACCAGTAAGCTTTTTATATTAAAACTCGTTTTTATTTTTTTAAGTAAAGAGAGTTGTTGAAAAGGTCGGATTATGTTACTGGACAAATAATTTATAAATTTTAGTTATAAAATTTATAAATCAAAACTGAATATGGAAAATCATAAAGATTTAGAATTTGTAGAATTTGTTGTCAAACAAATCGTGGACAATCCACAGGATGTAAAAGTGGAACGCACGGTTGATGAAATGGGCGTACTTTTGACACTCAATCTTAATCCTAGTGATATGGGTTATGTCATTGGTCGTCGTGGGCAGAACGCGCAAGCTTTAAGAACTTTACTTAGAGTGGTGGGCGCTCGTAACAACGCCAGAGTTAATTTAAAGATTGCTGAACCAGAAGGTTCACAAAGAAACCGAGCTCCCAAAGATGAATCAAGAACAGAAAACATTGATACCTCGGCTGTAGATGATTTGAAGATTTAATTTAATTTTTCAATATCACCCAAAACCGTTTCGATGCATATCGGAGCGGTTTTGTTTTTGCTTGCCAGAATACATGTTTTAACCTAAGATAAAGATGGTAATAAGTTTTTATTAGCGCAGTATTTTTAAAGTTAAAAATTATGTCTTTCCAAATTGGTATTGTTGGTTTACCCAACGTCGGCAAATCAACACTTTTTAAAGCTTTGACCAAAAAACAAGTTGACGTGGCCAATTATCCTTTTTGTACCATTGATCCCAATGTGGGGGTGGTCGCCGTTCCAGACACGCGTCTAGAAAAATTGGCGCTCATTTCACATTCACAAGAAATAATTCCTACCACCATTGAATTTGTGGATATTGCTGGTTTGGTCAAAAATGCTCACAAGGGCGAGGGTTTGGGCAATCAATTTCTAGCGCATATTCGTGAGGTGGATGCCATCATTGAAGTGGTGCGTGATTTTGCTGACAAAAATATCATTCATGTGGAGGGCACGGTGGATCCAGAACGTGATCGCGATATCATTAGTCTGGAATTAGTCATGGCTGACTTGGAGACAGCTAATAAAAAAATGGCCAGTCTACATAAAGAAGTTAAGTCTGGTAATAAGGAAATTCAGAAAAATATGCTTTTGTTTGAAGGTCTAAAAGCGCACCTAGAACAAGGTAACTTAGCCCGCGAATTTATGTGCAGTGTTGATGACAAAAAAGTTATCAAAGAATTAAATCTACTCACCACCAAACCACTCATTTTTGTTTTGAATGTTGATGAAAACTGCCAGTCCGCGGTGCTGGAACAAAAATTCGGCAGTCAGGTTATAAAAATTAACGCCAAACTGGAGGCGGAATTGGCTGATTTACCAGCCGCAGATGTGGCTGATTATTTGAAAGAACTAAATATCAGTTCCACTGGCTTGGATAAACTTATTATAGAAAGTTATCGTATTTTAAATTTGATAACTTTTTTGACCTCTGGTCCAAAGGAGACACGTGCCTGGACAGTTTGTCGCGGTACCAAGGCGCCGGAGGCAGCTGGGGTCATTCACACAGACTTTATTAAGGGTTTTATTCGGGCCGAAATTTGTGCCTGGCAAGATTTTGTCACTTATGGTGGTGAAGTTGGTGTCAAAGAAAAGGGTTTAATGCGTTTGGAGGGGAAAGATTATGTGATCCAGGATGGTGACACTATTTACTTTAGAGTGAGCACCTAAAAATCCTTGCCAAATCAAAAAGGATGTGTTAAGATGTGATTAATTAAAATTAATAGAAATTTTGGAATATGACGAATTACGTTTTGAATGTTTTGGTATCAGGAACTTTTTTGGATGAGCAAATCAAAGAAGTTAATGAAAAAGTCAGCGCGTTAGTAAAAAGTTTGGGTGGCACACTAATCTCAATGAGCGAACCTGCCCGGCGACGCTTGGCTTATGTAATCAAAAAAATTAGAAATGGTGTCTATGTAGACGTTGTTTTTTCTTTAGACGAAAAAGTTTTACCAAAGCTGGAAAAGGAATTAAAGTTGAACCTAGAAATCATGCGTTTTCAGATTTTAAAACAACAACCAGTTAAACTTAAATCAATCTCGCGCCCAGTAGAAATTAAAAAAGAGTTAAACAAAGAACCACTTGCGCCACTCTTTGAGTCCGTGCAACCGGAAAAACCCCCTGTAAAAGAAGCCAGCAAAAAAATAAGCATGGAAGACTTGGATAAAAAATTGGACGAAATTCTTGAAGAAGAATCAATTTAATAATTCAAATTAAAGCATATGAATCTTAACAAGGTTTTTTTAGTCGGTCGTTTAACACAAGATCCCGAATTGCGTAACACCCCCAATGGCCAGGCAGTAGCTTCTTTTTCTTTGGCTACCAACCGAGTTTGGAATGATCAAGCTGGTCAAAAACAAGAACAGACAGAATTTCACAACATTGTGGTTTGGCGTCGCCTAGCTGAAATTGCTGGTCAGTATCTAAAAAAGGGCCAAACGCTTTTGGTAGAAGGTAGAATGCAAACTCGCAATTGGGTTGGTCAAGATGGTATCAAAAGATATCGCACCGAAGTTGTGGCTGAAAATTTTCAAATGGGTCCCAAGACGGGTGCAGGTAGTTTTGTTCCTGGACAAAATACGGCCAGTCGACCTGGTGCACCAGCCGGCGTTAATAATGGTTTTTCCAACCCTGCTCCGTTGGAGGATATTCCAGTTATTCAATTAGAAGAAACCGGTGGCACGTCATATGGACCGGTCGCCTCAATGGCTGACAGTGAAGATGTGGTACCATTTTAAATATCTAACATTTTATGATCAACAACAACCAAATTGAAAAACATTGTTATTATTGTGCTAATGGTGATGTAGCAGTCGATTGGCAGGACACACAAAATTTACAAAGATTTTTTTCACATTACGCACGTATTGTGCCAGCTCGCAGCACCGGTCTATGTGCCAAACATCAACGTCAGGTGGCACGGGCTATTAAACGTGCGCGGGTCATGGGTTTGATGCCCTTTATAAAACAATAAACTGCATGTCTTCTTTAACAGATATTAAAAAAGGTATTGTTATAAAATACAACAATGATCCCTTTGTGGTGGTGGATGCCAAGTTTTTGCGTATGCAGCAAAGAAAGCCAGTTATGCAGACTAAGCTAAAAAATGTACGCACCGGCCAAGTAATGGAATACAGTTTTAAACAAGGTGAAAACGTAGAATTAGCCGACATAGCCAGACAACGTGCTAATTTTTTATATAAAGAGAAGGACAAGTTTTGTTTTATGGAGCAGGAAAATTATGAGCAGTATTATCTTGAGCCAGAGTTAGTGGGTGATGGCGCTAAATTTTTAAAAGAATCGCAAGAGGTTGATCTGGTGGTTTATGAAGAACGGGTAATTGGTGTGCAATTGCCACCCAAGGTTAACTTAAAAGTAGTTTCCGCACCCCCCGGTATTAAGGGCGATACTGCTACAGGTGGTGTCAAAGCGGTGACTTTAGAAACTGGTGCTGTAATTAATGCACCATTGTTTATCAGCGAAGGTGAGACAGTTAAAATTAATACTGAAACAGGTGAATATGTGGAAAGGGTTAATATTTAATAAAATTTAATCCGCCTCTTACACGAGGCGGATTTTTAGTTTGTAATTTTTGAAAGGAAAGTATAAGATAAAGATGCATAAGATGAAGGAAATAATAATAAAATTAATATCTATAATTATATGAGCAGTCGAGAAAGATTTGCGTCATTGCTTAAACAACATCAAGATCGGTTTGCTGAAACTAGACCTCAAAAATCTAGAAAGATAGCTGCTTTGGTTAAAGGTACTTCTATTGATTATGATGATCCAGTTGTGACGACAGAAATGTCAACAAACCAAGAGGATGAAGAGAAAAAAATGGAGGAAGAAAATTTGGTTTTTTTGGAAATTACTAATCTGTTAAAAAACAACCAATGGATGATGGCTTTTGAGCGACTGGAAAAAATTGAGCAAGAAAAAAATAACTTAACCACTGATTTTTATATTCAACTCAATGACTTTATAATTGATTATAAATTTACACAAGATGATAGTTTTGAATTGGATGGATTTGCCAGTGTTTTTTTTGACAAATGTTTGGAAAAAATTGCAACAAAAGAAGAAAATGCTTTTTATCTTTTATCTCTTTTTACAGAAGATAAAATTTCGAACGCTGTTTTAACCTCGATAGATTTGTCAGATAATGATGAAAACAATGTTTCTTCCTATTATTATAAGATTGCAAGGGCTATATTAAAAACCAAAAATCCTCGGGCGGCTGAATTTATTTCTTTAATGTTAGCTAATTGGGATAAAAAAATTATTGCTTTTTATTCTTTAAAACCCAAAAGTTTAGATCAACGACGAACACAAGAAAAAAAGGAAGATATTTTGGATGAAGAAAATTATCAGATGTTACTGTCAGTTGATGATACGGATGGTAAAGAAATAGAAACAGACGAACAATATCTTCCGGAGTTTGAAGAAACACGTAGATATTTAGCTCAAAACACAGAAAAGACAAACATTAATTTTGATTCTGATACAATCGATTTTGATTTTGGATCAATGAGTAAGCGTGATTTGCTGGATGTTATTACTGGTACAAAAGATGAGAAAGTGATTGGTAATTTGATTAATTTTATAGTTAACGACGAAAATGCTAGTCTTTTTTTAAGACAAATTAGTGATATCATTAATCAAGCTTCACCAGAACGAGCAGTTGGTGGGCTACTAGGCTTATTAAAATCAACTAATGAGTTTACTCGACGGGATGCTTCAGCGGTTTTGTATCGTCTAGAATTTGGTCGAATTGGAATTTCAGAACAAGGGGTAAAATATTTAGAAAAGAGGTATGATCTGGAAACGTTAAACAACCCGGCTTATCATGCACGCCGGATCTCTTGTGATGGTGAAATTGGTATTTTTAATCAAGAAAGAGAACTGATTAAATTTTTTAAATTGGAAGGTCTATCAGAACCAGAAAAAAAAGCCAAAGCTAAAGTGTTGGATTTCACTTATGAACATCTTTTTATTTCTCGTTTTGACGAGACACCGGCCGAACGAACGGAAAGAGAAAAAATTTTAGCCGAATATAAGTCATCTTTGTATGAAATTATTGATATAGCTTTTAAAGAAACCGGTGTCGATCTCACCAATCTTTCTCGTCACGAACAAGGCTGGTTTGTGGTTTATTATAAAAGGGCAAGTCTGGGAGAAAAAAATCGGATAAAAAAATTTGCTTCAGATTTTAGCGAACAAGGTATTAGGACTTTTTTGGCTTTAGAAAATGGTTTTAGCAACGGTAGTATAATTTTAGATATAGCTGACCGGTTGTCCAAGAAAGATGCCCAGGCTTTATTTAGTGAATATAATTTGACTTTGGATGAAATCCAAAGAATGAGTGGATCTATGGCATTAAAATTTGAACAAAGCCAGCGCGTGGAAATGCGCCAATTTCCAGTGCAACTAGAAGAAGCCATTCGTCGGCGCAGTGCTGATCTTTTCTTGAGTACTCACCATCTATTAAACGAAAAGAATACAGAATTTAATTTTGAAGATGTAACTACTTCTTTACAAGCGATGCGACTTTTTCTTTCCATTATCTCTGATTTTAATAGCCAAAATATTTACAATTTTCAACAGGAACAAAATGTAGGAGATGAACAAGAATATAATTACCAATATTTAGTGGAGGACAAAAAGACGACCAAACAGTATCGCTTGCGTTATTTTATTCGGCCCCAAGCCAGTGCTCGCGGTGAAGCCCGTGTGGCGTTTACTCTTGCTTTTGAAGGTGATGGAATAAAAAAAGAAGATAAAAAAATGAAAAATTTTTTCGCTCAAGATGTCGCTTATGCAGGTCAAAAATCAAAAAAACAAAAAAGCGAATTTTCCATTCGCATTGACCGTGATACTCGAGAAGAATCAGCTCGTATTTCTCTAGATCTTGGGCGAAATAAATATCAAGATGAAAAAATGGTGCGGTCTGGAGATAGGCTGGGTAATTTGCTTTGTGCTACCACAGAAATTGGTTCTCATAATGTCAGGTCATTTGACCAGTCCTATGCTGAAGAAAATCTTTTTGCTGAATTAGCACAGCTGTTAAATATTTATTTAGTTGGTAAAGATGTGGGCAGTGTGGAATAAAGCTCAGCTGATTCAGTTTCTAAAACACTCCAGACAAAATCAAAAATATTTTTTAAACTAGTAGCAATATTTTCATTTTCAATTAACGTTGTAACAATCTCATTTTTTAACGAAGTTATAGCTATTTTTTGGCCGTAAATAATGATTTGCGCTGGCAAAGCAAATAAAGGATTTTTTGTCAGTCTGATAGCCACATTATTTAATTTCAATTCATCAATTGTTGCTTTTGTAATTTTTTCATCAAGCATCCAAATGGCTTTGGTATTAATTCCAAGCTTTTTTTGTTTATTAATATTTTCATTTATTACTACACTCATATCAGCCCTTGTTTGGTCGTGGGCGGAGGTAAAAATAACAAGCTCTTTTTTTGTCTGCAAAATATCTTCATAAACCTTTTTAAAACCACCAATACTTTCCAAATAACGCACACCCGGTCTCTCTTGCGCCTCACTATATAAAGTAATTAAATTGGGGAGTGCAGCGTCTAATTTTCCTTCAGATTCTTTAATTTGAGATACACGTGTTTCCAAATACTCCTTTAAAGCATACGGGTGTTTGGCGCGAAACTCGATAATGGCGCTAGATTCATCCTTTTCCACTATTTCTTTCTGGGCTAATTCTTCTAAAACACTATAAACAGTGGTGCGTTTGAGCTGGGTTAGTGGTAAAACCTTGTTGGCAGGAGCTTTGCCAATTTTTAAGAGAATTTGATAGATTTCAGCCTCTTTTTCAGACAGGCCGATTTGAGTGAGTAAAGTAGATTCAGTCATAGTGTGGTGGATAATTTTTTAAAAGACGTGCGATGTGGAGTGTATAACTTTTAATTTATTATCTTAATTATAGCATGTTTTTTGGTAATCTGTCAAACACTTTCGTCAAAAAGATTGATATTTAATAATAATTATAGCCTAAATATATTTTTATATCAGCCAATTGTCTAGATTATATAGAAATTCAAGACGACGGCTATTGACATATTCAACTGGTTATGTTATTATTTGTGTGTAAGCTAAAAGGCAAAGATTAAAAGTAACCACAAATCTTTAAAAATCTAATTATATAAATGCTGGTGAAAGCGAATGAAGACGCGGTCAACAGCAACCTTGGTCTAAGGAGTCCGGGGTGTAAATGAAGAGAGACGGCATTAGGCGCCGTAAAGGCCTAAAATAGTGCTAGTTTGTTAACTACCCTATTAATTATTTTATTTTTAAAAAAAGATTCTCTCTTATTATATAGGCAGAGAATCTTTTTGTTTGTAGTTTGTATAAGGAGCAACTTCGTAAAGTTATGTTACTGACTATAGGGTACAGCTAAGGAGAGTGATGGAGAGAGAGACTAAAGCTTTTATTACACAGGTAATATTTATATTAATAATTGACCTGTCACCAATAAAACAGCCCTTGTCCCCATCACCTTCTTTAGCCCAGTTCCTTAGTGAACAAAAGTTAAAGAAGAGATCAAAAACGAGAACACAAGATCTTTCATACACTAAATTAAATTTCATAGCGTTAATTCCATAATTATCATAAATGATTTTATGGGGTAATGCCTGAAATATATTAATATTGTGGACTGGCCAACATGGCCCCAAGAGAAGAGAGATTTCTAGTCCTTAGTATTAATTTCAAAAGCAATTAGGGAGCGATGAATTTGGCCGCTAAAATTCGGCTCGTCGGTTTAGCGGAAAATTTTCACTCTAATCGCTTAAGAGTGCCCTTCGACAGTTTTTCGCCTTAAAACGAAAAATGGCCGAAGGCCCGTTTAGAAATTTGAAATTTGAAATTGGAAATTTTCTAAATAGGCCTTTGGCCTAAAAACCAAAAGAGGAGAGAAGTTAAAATTAAAATGCCTATGTGATACAGCTGGAATATTTGTTTATTTAGCTGCCATGCTTGTAGCTAAATAAACAACTTTCTCGCTATATCTTTCTAAAATTTCTTAACAAATTGAATAGGAAATTTTGTCCCCGTCAAAGGGGAATTTTATAGAGAAAGAGAAAAGCGCGTTCGTTGAAAACTGAATATTAAATTAGGAGAAAAAATAAAATAAATTCCTCTAACCGGTTTCGAGGAGAGAGAAAAACATCTTCGAAACCTTAATAGAGGAATTTAATAACAGCCACCTAATCTGGCTTGGAAAGAAAATCAGGAAATTTGTGGATAGGCGCAAATAATTCCTGGGCGATTCGCGACCAACAAGACTGCGAGGAGTGCAGGGTTGGATCGGCTCCTAATGAAGTCGAGGCCAAGCGCTCAAACTCAAAGAAAGAAAAGAAAGGAGGCCAGCAATGGCCACCAATTTGTATGAAAAAATATTGACCGCTCTGTCCGAGCGGTTCGTCAGGTGCGAGGAAATTGCCCGGGTCCTCGCGCTCGCCATCGAGTCGGGTAAGAACGTGCTCCTCTGGGGACCCGGGGGTCACGGCAAGAGCGAAATGGTTCAAGCGGCCCTGGCCGTCGTCGCCGAGGAGCTGGATATGTTTGTCCAGAGTTTTGGTGAGGGAATGGATGAGGCTACTCTCTGGGGTGGTTTGGATTTTGCGGCCCTGGACCGCGACAAAGTCCTCCTGTACCACCCGGAGAACAGTTTCCTCGCAAAACCGTTCGCGGTTTTCGAGGAAATGTTCGACGCGCCAGCGTCGGTTCTCCTCGCTCTAAAGGATACCCTGACCGCCCGCAAACTGCGGAAAGGGTCACAGGTCTTCGCGATGAAAACGAAAGTGATCATCGCGATCACCAACAAAGATCCCCAAGAAATTGAGGATCTGGGACCCGCCTCCAAAGCCCTGATCGAAAGATTTCCACTTCAGCTCAATATAAAGTGGGAGTCATATTCGGCTAAGGACTATCTGGCCCTGTTTAATAAGGTCACCCCGTTTTTGTCTGGGGCAGACCTGAACGGCTCCATGGGAGTCCTGGCCGAGATAATGGCCAAGGCGGGCGAGGGTGATCAGCCGATTTCCCCGCGGTCGGCGGTGTATGCTTTGTCGGTCGTGAAATCCGCGGCCGCTCTGCGCGGTGGACAGAAGGTCGAGAAGGAAGACCTGATCGACCTGAAGTTCATTGATGGTCTTGAAGGACTGGCGGAGAATATCCGTCAGGAACTCGAGGCCGCTTATGAGCGCGCCGCCGCTGAAAAACGGCTGGCCGAGGCCGAGGCCGAAATGCGTGGCCTGATGCAGGAGTGGGACGAGATTTCTTCGTCGCCAATCAAGCTCCTGCAGATGGCAAAACGGCTGACCGGGTTACAGGACAGGGTAGCCGGTTTGAAGATCACCGATGGCCTGTCCGAGCGTCGGAAGCAGTTGCGGGAATCGGTGGCCCAAAAGATCACCGAGGCCCAAACTGCGGCCTTGAATGCGACAAGAATTTAACCCCCCAAAAAAGGAGGCGACAATGCATTACACATTCCGCACGTCGCCCCCGGCGACGTACATTCCTCCTTCTGGGGAGGAGATGAAAGAAGCAGCTCAAAAGGTCGGCTTGAGCGGCTTCTCTAGAGATCTAGTGGCCGACCTCTGCAACTTGGCAGCGGGTGGGACGATCAATCCCCCTTCGCACTATCAACAGGTGGTGCGGCAAAAGGTGGAAGAAAGTTTGCCCGCCGCTGACTCCTCTGGCTACTGGAAATATGTCGGCCGCGACAGCCAGGGGAAGAAGAAAGAGTTCGCGACCAAGAACCGCTTCGAGGCGGTCGAAGGCAGAACCCGGGAGCAATTGAGGTATCACCAAAACGTCTGCGATTTTTTGCAGGCGATTGACCTCAACCAGTTTCCGGGCGGCTCCCCCTTAGAGCAAACCATGAGCCTGCTAAAGCTTTTGTCAAAAAAGCAAGGTGGGCAGGGTGGCGGCGAGGGTGGTGAGCCCTTGCCGATTTTTTCCGAGACCGACCGCCCCGAGGGAGTGGCGGAAGAGCTCCAGGACACCATGGAAATGGTGGACTCCTTGAGCGAGGAAGAGCTGGACATGCTCGACCCGCAAGGAGAAAACCATGACGTGGTAAAGGAGCAAGACGGCCAGCGTCAAGGCAACCAAGGACTGAAAAGCCTGAAAATTGCCGAAGACCTGGTCGCCGGGTCAGATAAGCGGGTCATGCTGGATATCTCCCGCAAGTTGGATCAATTCACCAAGATGCAGGTCAGAAAGCGTCGTGAGATCGAACCTGACCCGACTGGTGATGAGGTCCACCAAAGACCCATCCGCCACCTCGGTGAGCTCCAACGCGTGCCCAAAACGGCCTGGGCATTGCGGCAGGAAAATCCGTCCTTTTTTCTTTATAAGGCCGTAACGGGACAGTTGCCGGTCCGTGAGCGCGTCACGAGGAATGAAAAAAAGCAGGCGATTTTCATCCTGCTCGACGGCTCTGGATCAATGAACGGCAAAAAACACTGGAAGGCCTCTGGGGTAGTGATGAACCGCCTCAAGGCAGTAATATCCGGTGATGCTGAAGTCTGGCTGAGTGTCTTTGACACCGACCTGACCAAAGCAGATCATGCCGCCACGTCAGAAGAAGCTCGCGAGCTCATCAAAAAGTTCACGAGTAAAAACTTTTCTGGTGGCGGCACAGATATTGCCGCGGCTGTCCGGTCTGCGCATAAGATGATCGAGGAAAAGATCAAGGCTGGCGAAGCTCTGTATCGCCCCGAGATCGTAGTCCTGACCGACGAGGACACCTCGATCAACGGATTGAAGGCGTCGGAAATCCCTGGCACTCGAGTTCATGGATTCGCGATGGAAGTCGCCAATCCCGGACTCGTCAAATTCGCCCAAAGCACGGGCGGAGTCGGGGTCGAGAAGTTCTAGCACTATTTGAGATGAGCGGTAATGCACATTACTTGCTCGTCTCATCTTAAAAGCTATTAATTTTTAATTGATGGTTTTTAAGAAATAAATATAAAAACAAACACCAACCAGAAAGGAGAGTGTGTAATGAATAAATCACCGCCTTGGCTATAAAACCCATGGTGGCATAGCCAAAAACCTGCGCAACCACAAGTACCGCTCTGCTGTATTTTTTTGCGGTCATAAGCTTGTGGCGCTAGCTGCCGAGGCGACAAAAATCCTTTGGGATGGGCAGACGGGTTGCTCCGAAAAAGCTGGCGGTGGCGCGCTAATAAAACGCCAAGGATAGTGGATTATATTCGGTTCTGGTACGGACGAGCCGAAATTACTAATCGCTATTCAGACGACATTGAGATAAAAAAAGACCGTTTGGGAGCGGCGCTCAATGTCCTGGTCAATTCACATCCCACCGTGCGCCAGACAGATATCTTTTGACTTCGCAATATCTGTCTGGCACTGGCGGAAAGAAGTCAACGACAGCCCTTTGAATTGTGGTCTGGGGCTGTTCCTGCAATTTCCCTTTTCGGTGCAGGCGAGGGTCAAATCCACCTTGTTGTCTTTTCTCGGCTTGGTCCCGGGAGTTCTGGGTATCAGCCAAATAATTGGCTGATATCTAGGCGGGTGGCAAGAAAAAAGGAGGTGTACCATGCGGGATCCCCCGCGCTTTACTTTAAGAGAACGTGTTAATGCAACTCTCACGTTCTCTGTTCTCTAAAATTATTTAATATTTTATTAGATGATTTTAGAGAGGAATTTAAATAAACCAAAACAAAAACTAACCAGAAAGGAGACCAGGATGGATCGGGTTGGAAGTTTAGGGAGTGGCGAGCCTGTCTACGACAGGCATAACTCCCACCTCCACGAGGATGTTGTCGCGGTTTTGCCGGAGGCACTGGGAAAAATCAGCTCTGGCAAGCGCAACTTTCTCAAGGAGGTAGTCGAGTTTGGCCACCCCGTCGGTCACTCGATCTGTGTCGTCACCGGGCCTGGCGACCAGATCATCTTTGCCCAGAGGCCAAAGCGCTTTGGCCTCTCCCGGTTCGTGATCAATCGCCAACCGGAAGAGTGCCAGAGCGTCGTCGTCATCCTCAAGAGGGCGGATGATGTCGGCGGGTATATCCTGATCACCGCCTTCGTGGGTGAGCTGTCCGAACCTGAACCATGGGATCGGAACGCTACCCCCGCGTCCACAGATTTTTGGGCGAACCATGCCCTGATCTGGGGATGCGAACCGGTCATCGACGGCACTGTCACTGACCGGTGCCCCTGGTAAAACTGGAAAGGAAATCAACTCTGCGCTTTTTGTTGATTTCCTTTCTTTCACTCGCTCATAGCTTGATTTGTGAACCAACTCTCCGGTGCGCAATACAGCAGTAGGCGGATGAAAGAAAACAAAAATAGTTCTTTTAAAATTTATTTTTTGTCACCACTTTTGAAATATTTATTAAATTAAAATTTAGAAGCGGTGGCAAAATATCGTCACCAGATTCTCCTCCAGGATATACTGGATTAGCTGAGGCAATTCTGCCAAGGCAAAACAAGGAGAAACAAAATGAGAATAGGGACCTATGTTGGGACCTTGTACCGCCTCTCCGTGATGGATGAGGCGGAAGTTGCGGCGCTTAATGCCGCCGACGAGGTCTGGTGGGGAACAGACCACGCTGCAGGTGTGTGTCTGTGCGATTCAAAACCCACGGCCTGGGAGGCGAGGGGCTACACGCGCTGGACGAAGTTTGTCCGGCGGGAGAAGCCCCTGTTTGCCCAGGAGCCACGGTCAGCCCGACCGGGGCACTTTCAGGTGGCCGTTTCCAACTTCTTCGGGCCGACTGAAGAGGGTTTCTACGGCTACGAATGCGACGGGCGGGAGATTACCACCCCACCGTCGGAATGGGACCGGTAGAATGGTCTAATGCACGTCAGTTTGCTGTTAAAACTGACGATCTATTATCCGACAGGTAAATCCCACCGAGGCGCACCTGTCACAAAAGCGCCTCAAAAAATCTACGGTCGGGAGTTTTCACAAACTCCTGACCATTTTTCCAAGCTTTTCATATTTTTTTTATGGAAGGTTTAGAAGAATAAAAAAATAAAAAATGCGTTTTTAAAAATGCATAAATAAAATAAAAAAATAGTTCTTTAAAAATCTTTAGTTGGTTCTTTTAGTTTGTTTGTCATCCTGAATTTATTTCAGGATCTCTAATTCAAAGGAATTAAAAGAACCAACTAAAAAATCCCGCTAAGCGGACCGTACCGGACGGATTCCGGAAAAATCTTTTTGCCGAGAGGCAGAGGGAGGAAATATGCAAGCGTATTTAATTTTCACCAAAGACCCCTTTGGTACCTTTTACCAAGGGGCATTCGGCAACTCGAGCAAATCGCTCGTTGCCGGTCAGCTGTTTCATGTCGAGCCCTATGGGGGCTGGCATGAAAGTCAACTGAGGGAGCAAATGAGATCTCTCGCAGTTGATGTTGTTTTGCCGGGGAGCGAGCGGACATGGCTCGCAACCCAGATCTTTTTCTCCGAAATCAGGGATTTTTGCCCTGATAATGTCGGGGAAGTCGGGATTGCATATAATATTTGCATCCCTGGCTTTTCCGAAACTGAAGAGGGTGGCTCGCCCCACTTCAGTTCTTCGGGAGAGTACCACCTGCGAATCAGGGTGGTAAACGGCGAGTTCAACCCCGAAACCCTTGAGGGGAAGTTTGACCTCAAAGGGGAATATGGGGTGACCGGAAAATACTCCGGAAACCTGGTGAATCTCTGTGAAGAGATTGTCAGGTTTGGTGATGCCTTGGGTGAAATCGGCACACCGGGTGGTTTGACCAGATATGTACAGATAAAATCAAAGCTGTACGACCTGGTGTCGGTACACCCTTTCTTGCATTTCGGGGGTGAAACGTTTCAAATTCAAGCCTATCGTTTTGGACAAAACATCTTGGCTGATGGCCAGATGCTAAATCCGAACGAGGCGGCCAAAAAAAATGAAAACGGCGACTTATTGCCGTTTACATGGGCCGAAGCCATCCAAGCGCAATTCCCCTTCTTCTCTGACGGGAAAAAAACATGGGTGGATCAGCCGGTGGTGGAGGTTTCCTACCATACCTCCGGTAACTGGCTTGGTGATGACCCATATGTCCACGGCGGTGGATTCTCCATCCCCGGCCGCTGGATGGGATTTGGTTTTGCCGAAGAGGCTCTTCCTTTTATCGAGGAGACTCTGAAGCAAAAAAAGGCCGTCAAAATTATTGTTGACGGCGGGGTACGGGAAATTTTTCTACAGCCCGGCGACCCAATCCCAAATAATTTGTTTGTTTTACGTCACAGATTCGACGTGACGAAGACAAGCAAAAAAACTTTTCGGGAGCTTATCCAATGGCTCCGGAGAGAACCAATTTCTTTTGACGTTCATCATTTCCATGCCGTGGAAATGGTGGATGGTGAGGAAGAGGTGTTTCACCTCAACCTCGACTGGGATCGAGACGGCAACGTGATCGAAGCCGCGTGGGATCGCGGTGGTGGCGAAACGAATCCTTTGGACCAAAGTCCACGAGGGTTCAAACATCTCGTCGCTGACGAGTATCATGAGCGGTGAGATGATTTACAGCAGGCTCGTTTGTATTCCTGCTTGAGTCAGACAATTTGTAGCCAGTCTGACCTAAAGATAACCTCGGATCAAGCGAGGGCCAAACCAGTTAGGGATGAGCTGGAAAGGCTAAGCCGAGGCAGTTGGAATAACAGACTATAGATAAGGGGTAGTCTGCCAATTGAAACAGGGAAAACAAGGCGCCTCTAGAAAAAACGAGGAAACCTGAACTACGGCATTCATTTTGAATGCACCCCTGAAGCGCGAATAAGAACCGCGCCATTCCTACCACTCTAGGACAAATGATATTTAAATGTTGTCATTTGTCGGGTAAGGAAGAAAAAATTGTTCTATTTAACAAGCGCCAAAAGCACAGGCGCTATCAATGCCCAAAGTGGCAAAGATAAAAGATGTGCTTAACACAAAACAAGAAAGGAGTTAAAGCACATTTAACTCCCAATTCCCTTGGTTTTAATATGCAGATATTGAGACCAGAGAGATTGGAAAGATATTTTTTAATTTTTTCCAAGCCACATGTATTTTATATGGTTTGGTATTTTTCACTCGCTCGGTATTTATTATTTTTATTAGAAACTCTCTCTCCTGATAAAAATTAAATTCTGGGCGGTTGAAAGAAAAAACCAAATTAAAAAAGCCCCGAGCAGGGGGAGCTTTTGGGAATCTCTAATTTTTTAATTTTCAAATAATGAATTAATTTTGTAGGGAACAATAATTATTGTTCCTCAAGAAATAGGCGGATGGAACAAAAATTTTTGTTCCCTACGGTTCATTTTATTCTTCTGTGGCCTTGGATTCTTTCATAGCTGAAGTTTGTTGTTTTTCACCTGTACTTACCAGTTGCCAAATTTTTTTGGCAATCTCATCCATTAATTTTTTATTCTCTCTTAAAAATCGTTTGGCATTTTCTCGCCCCACCCCCAGTTTCATGTCGCCATAGGAAAAAGTTGAGGCGGATTTTTTAATTAAACCATAACCCATGCCCAAATCTAAAATATCACCCGACAGTGAAATACCTTCATTATACATAATATCAAACTCAGCAGTTTTAAATGGTGCGGCCACTTTGTTTTTAACTACTTTAGCTTTGACACGGTTGCCAATAATTTCCTCACCCATTTTAATTTGGGCAGCACGGCGCAATTCAATTCTTACTGAAGCATAAAACTTTAAAGCCATACCACCAGTGGTGGTTTCTGGATTACCAAAAAAGACGCCAATTTTTTGTCGAGTTTGATTTAAAAATATCACGCAAGTTTTAGTTTTAGAAATAATGGCTGTGAGTTTGCGCAGAGCCTGGCTCATTAGGCGGGCTTGCAAAGCCATATGACTGTCACCCATCTCACCCTCAATTTCAGCTTTAGGGGTCAACGCTGCCACCGAATCAATTACAATCACATCAATACTGTTAGAACGCACCAAAGCCTCCACAATGTCCAAAGCTTGTTCACCCGAGTCAGGTTGAGAAACCAACATGTCATTAATATTTATACCGATTTTTTTTGAGTAGTCAGGATCTAAAGCATGTTCAGCATCTACAAATGCCGCTGTGCCGCCCTTTTTTTGCACTTCACAAATAATGTGTTGTGCTAGGGTTGTCTTACCAGAGGATTCAGCGCCATAGATTTCAATTACGCGACCGCGAGGTACACCACCCACACCCAGGGCAATATCCATAGATAAACAACCGGTTGGAATTACTTCTACCTGCATACCTTTGGCTTCACCAAATTTCATAATAGCGCCTTCGCCGAACCTTTCGCGAATTTGATCCACCGCTTGATCAGTGGCTTCTTTTTTGGTGTCTTGTTCTTTTGGAGTCATAAAAATAGTTGATTTAGGGGTATAAAATTAAAAGGTTGCCTTATTAACAACCACCTCACGATATATTACAGCGCTTTTGGAGTATTTTTTTGTGGCTTCAATTTTAATTATATTTGAGCCAGCCGATAAGTCAAGGGAGAGTGAAAAAAAACCAGTTTCATCAGGAATCACCTCCTGACTGTTAATTAGTAGATGGGCTTTATTATCTGTTTGACCTGTAACAGCGACATTGTAATTTGTCTGAACAGTTTTTTCTGCGTTGGGCGTTATAATGGTTAACCGGGGTGGGTTAGAAATTTGCCAAACTTGGTATGACAAATAACTTAGAAATAAAAAAAACACCACAGTAATAATGATTTTTTTTAAAATCTTGGGCCAGACAATTAAATTTAAGGCAGTAATTTTTTCTTTTGTTTTTTCGTGCCCACGACTCCATTTTTTGTAAGTAGCCGCCTCTTCCCCGACTATTTTTTTGAGGTGTATCCATTTAATACCCAACAAAGTAGCATATTTTTTGGCAAATATTTTTAAATAAAATTCACCCGGTAAGGCATGCCAATTATTTTCTTCCATTGCCAGTAAATATTTGATATCTATTTTTAAAAATTTAGCTGCTTGTTCTAGAGATAATTTTTTATTTTCACGCGCTGTTTTTAACATCTGACCAATATCTTCTGAGTGGGTTATTTTTTTATACTTAAAAAGGGACATATTTTTTTGATTATTCTTTGTCTTCTTCTACATCAGCGATAAAGTTTTCTGCTGAGTCATTATTTTCATTATCTAAATTATTTAAATCATTCTGTTCTAAATATTTATCAGCTGCCAAATCTTCTTTATTAAAAAGTACCTCGCGTGGGCGCGAACCATCGGCTGGGCCAACAACACCCTGTTCTTCCAAAAGATCCAAAATTCTAGCTGCACGCGAATAGCCAATGCGTAGTCTGCGTTGTAAATAAGAAGCTGAAGCTTTATCTGCTTCCACTATAATTTGTTTAGCTTCTTCCAAGAGTTCATCTGACTCACTAAAACTATTACCAAAGCCACTTTCGGAGCTTGACGTATCATAAAAACCACCATGTTTTTCTGTTACAGTATCATCATAGTCTGGCGCGCCTTTTTGTTTTATAAAACCAACTACGCGATCAATTTCTTCATCAGAAACATAAGCGCCCTGTATTCGTCTGGGCTTGGAAAGTTCTGGTGTGGTAAATAGCATGTCGCCACGACCCAAAAGTTTTTCTGCACCCGACATATCTAAAATTGTGCGTGAATCCATCACCGAGGCCACGGAAAAAGCAATCCGCGAAGTAATGTTGGCTTTAATCAAACCTGTAATAACATCAACTGATGGTCGTTGGGTGGCCAGAATTAGATGAATACCCACTGCACGCGCCATTTGTGATAACCGAATAATTGCCGCCTCCACCTCTGAAGCCGAAACTACCATCAACTCAGCTAATTCATCAATAACCAAAACCAAATAAGGCAGTTTTTCTGGTGGGTTAGCAGCATTGTAGGTAGCAATATTTTTTTTATTGGCATTGGAAAGGACCTGAAAACGTCGTTCCATTTCTTTTACACACCAATACAAAGCATTGATAGTTTTTTTTGTATCAGTAATAACTGGACACACTAAATGCGGGATATTATTATAGGCCGGCAGCTCAACTCTTTTGGGGTCCACCATAATAAATTTAAGTTCATCGGGTTGATTTTGATAAAGCAATGAAATAATTACACTGTTTAGACAAACTGTTTTACCAGAACCAGTCGCGCCAGCAATCAATAAATGTGGCATACGTGCCAAATCATATAACCATGGTTTGCCACCTACATCTTTGCCCAAGGCCACCATCAAATTTGAAGTTCGTTCTTTCATTTCCGTGCTGGCTAAAATTTCTTTTAATGATACCAGCGCAATTTTTTGATTTGGGACTTCAATCCCAACCAATGATTTACCGGGAATGGGCGCTTCAATTCGAATAGGATGAGCCGCCAAAGCTAAAGCCAGGTCATTTGCCAGAGTGGTAATTTGCGCCACCTTGACTCCCGAGGCTGGTTTAAAAGTATATTGTGTTATGGTAGGTCCAACGGATATTTCACCCATCTCCACTTCTACACCAAAGTATTGGAGAGTTTTTCTGATGGTTTCCTGATTAGCTTTAATATCACCAGCCGTGGGTTGACCGCTTTTGCCATTCAAAAGTTCCAAAGGTAAATCAATTTTAGGGAATTTCTTTTTTTGCGTTGGAAACATGTTGGGTTGAATTTTTTCTGCACCAAACTCTTGATTTTCTCCATTAAAAGTAAATTCACGCACGGGAATTTCTTTTTGTTCAAAACCAACAGTTTCTTCAACTAAATCATCTTCTACGGCGGCTAAGTTTTCCGCTCTTTCTTTTTGTTTGGTTCTTAAATTTTTAAACCATGCCCAGCTTGGCCATTGCCAATTTTCTAACCATTCAATTATTGAGCGTTCCGAAATTAGTAGTAGTGAAGTAATCAATAAAGTTAAAATAATTATTAAGCCACCCCAAAAACCGGCCAAACTTTTTATAGGTGTAGAAACCAAATAACCCAAATAACCACCACCCATACCTTGGCTGGCTATGTTTAAAGGTTCATTGCCGCCGACCAGTAAATGTAAGATGCCCGAGTAGGCCAAAACAAACAGCAATATTCCCACCCAGCGAAAGGATTTAATCTCCAGTCTTTTTTTATTAATTATCCAATAGCATAAAGCCAGTAACATTAGTGGCCATGCCCACCAACCCCAACCAAAGGTCAGTTGCCAAATTCTATCCACCCATGTGCCAGCTTTACCGGCTAGGCCAAACATAGCGAGGATGGAGAAAACCGCCACTGCCAGTATAAAGAAAAACAAAATATCGCGTTTTATGGGCGAGGGTACTTTTATTGCAGAGCTGGCGGATTTATTTTTTTTGTTGAATAAAGACATGTTTTTATCGATTACATTATTTACTTTCATTCTACTATATTTAGTGACTCTTGACAATTTTGGTTTGTTTTGCTATGCTATTATATTATTGTTGCTAGTAACCTCCAAGAGACGACGAGCATGGGGACTTTTTTCTAGACAATTCTGGCTTTCTTCTAGAACAGCTCGAATTGTTCTAGAAAGAGTTTTCTTCTCTTGGGGATTAGTGGTAATAATAAAACCCCGCTTTTTTAGCGGGGTTTTATTTATTGCAATTTTTTTTTAGATACTGTGCAGTGTAACTGTTTTTTACTTTACTGATTTCTCGTGGTGTGCCTTGTGCTACAATTTTTCCTCCACCATCACCACCCTCTGGACCCAAATCAATTAGCCAGTCAGCTGACTTAATAACATCCAAATTGTGTTCGACAATAATTAAAGTATTGCCTTTGTCTACCAGTTTATGTAACACAGTTAAGAGTTTTTTGATATCTTCAAAATGCAAACCAGTGGTGGGCTCATCCAGAATATACAAAGTTTTTCCAGTCGCTCTTCTAGAAAGTTCGGTCGCCAGTTTTATTCTTTGTGCTTCACCGCCTGAAAGTGTGGTGGCACTTTGTCCCAGTTTCATGTAACCCAAGCCAACTTCAAAAAGAGTTTTTAGTTTGTTATGAGCAACTGGAATATTTTGAAAAAAATCCAAAGCCTCTTCCACAGTCATGTCTAAAATAGCAGCAATATTTTTACCTTTGTAATGTATTTCCAGAACTTCGTGATTATAACGTTGGCCACGACACTCTTCGCATTCAACGTATACATCTGGTAAAAAATTCATTTCAATGCGCACCAAACCATCACCTTCACAGGCTTCGCAACGTCCTCCCGCAACATTGAAAGAAAATTTTCCAGCTTGATAACCACGCATCTTGGCTTCCGGAAGTTCTGTAAACATATCACGGATGGGTGTAAAAAGTCCTGTATAGGTAGCCGGATTTGAACGTGGTGTGCGGCCAATGGGTGATTGATCGATCGTAATAACTTTATCCAAATTTTCTAAACCCTTTATCTCCTTGTGTTTACCCGGCAGGTCTTTGGTTTGATAAAAATGATGAGCCAAAGCTTTGGATAAAATTTCTGTAATCAAGGTAGATTTGCCCGAGCCAGAAACACCAGTTACGGCAATAAATTTTCCCAAAGGAAATTTAACATCAATATTTTTTAAATTAAATTCAGCCGCGCCGCGGATAGTCAAAAATTTTCCATTGCCAGTGCGATATGTTTTTGGTGTGGGGATACTTAATTTACCTGTCAAATATTTGCCAGTTAAAGAAGCTGAATTATTTTTTATTTCTTTTGGTGTGCCTTGTGCTACAATTTCACCACCGTGTTTGCCAGCTCCGGGACCCACATCAATCACCCAATCGGCCGCCAGAATTGTTTCTTCATCATGCTCCACTACAATTACCGTGTTACCCAGTTCGCGCAGTTGTTTTAAGGTGGTAATTAATTTTTGATTGTCGCGTTGATGTAGACCAATAGAAGGTTCATCCAGAACATACAAGACGCCAGACAACGCTGAACCAATTTGTGTGGCTAGTCGAATACGTTGTGCTTCACCACCCGAGAGTGTTTGGGCTGCGCGATCCAAAGTTAAATATTCCAAACCAACATTTAGTAAAAAAGTTAAACGCGCGTTTATTTCTTTTAAAATTTGTTTGGCAATTTCTTTTTCGCGTGGTGATAATTTTTTATCTAATTCTTGAAAAAAGTTTTTTGTCGCGCCAATATTTAGAGAAACAATTTGGTGAATATTTTTTTCTACCACTGTCACCGAAAGCGCTTCTGGTTTTAATCTTTGTCCCAGGCACGTGGGGCACTTAAAAACGCGCATATATTTTTCAATCTCAGTGCGAATGTAGGTGGAATCAGTTTCTTTATAACGGCGCACTAGATTATTAATCACCCCTTCATATTCAGCATCGCCATAACTATTTTTTTTGCCATACAAAACAATATCGAGATATTTTTTTTCCAGTTCTTTTATGGGTGTATGAATGGAAAAACCATTTTTTCGAGCAGTTTCTTCCAGTTGTCCAAACATCCAATTACTAGTGATCCCGTTGGTTCTGGTCCACGGTCGGATGGCGCCCTGAGCCAGTGTTAATTTTTTATTAGGGATGATCAAATCAGGATCAATTTCTTGTTTGATCCCGAGTCCGGTGCAATCTGGACATGCACCGTGTGGTGAGTTAAATGAGAATAAACGTGGTTCTATTTCTTTTAAGTCAATATCGCATTTGGGGCAGGAAAAATTTTGCGAAAAAAGGTGTTCTTGTTTAGTGCTTGGATCCAGAACAATTAATACACCATTGCCCAATTCCAAAGCTGTTTCAATAGATTGCCAAAGTCGGCTTTTATCATCAGTGTTTTGTTTTTTAAATTCTTTTATTTCTGTTGAGTCCAGGCGGTCCACTTGTACCTCAAGGGAGTGTCTCTTTTGTTTATCAAGCTCCACCTCCAAAGCTTCCTCAATAGTATAAATAACACCATCCAAACGTACACGCGCAAAGCCACTTTTACCAATCTCTTCAATAATTTTTTTGTGTTCGCCTTTCTTGTCTTTAATCACCGGTGCTAATAACCATAGCTGATTAATATTTTTTAAAGCCAAAATTCTGGTTAAGATTTGTTCCTTACTTTGTTTAGCGATTTCTTGGCCACACACAGGACAGTGTGGATGGCCTATGCGGGCAAAGAGTAATCTTAGATAGTCATAAATTTCTGTCACTGTGCCAACTGTAGAGCGTGGATTATGCGAAGCTGTGCGCTGGTCAATGGAAATGGCCGGTGACAAACCATCGATTTGGTCCACATCGGGCTTGTCCATCAGGCCTAAAAATTGACGGGCATAAGCCGAGAGTGATTCTACATATCTTCTTTGTCCTTCGGCGTAAATAGTGTCAAAGGCTAAAGAAGATTTGCCAGAACCCGAGATGCCTGTGATGACTACCAATTGGTCGCGTGGTATTTCCAAAGAAATATTTTTTAAATTATGTACCCGCGCGCCACGGATAATAATTTTTTTGTTTTGCGTTAAGAGGCTGTTTTTTGTGGGCATAAATAAAATAAACTAAAATTCAGTTTGGCATTATTATAATGTAAATTTAGGCATAAGTCAATAATGTATAATATGGGTAAAAATAAAATCCGCCGGGGCAATGATTTGCTCAGGCGGCATGGAGGGTGGATCTCTTGGTTACCAGTTAAACGAGATTAAAACGGAGTTTACTTTGGGCCTCAGCAACGTTGTTGGCCCGGAAAGTTAACAGCCCTGTCTGCCCCTTCTTTTGGAGAGTTACAACAAACTGTCCTCTCTTTTTTTCTACCTTAACACCTTCGATAGAGGGGTTTCTTAGAGCCGTTCGCTCTATTTTTTTTAAGATTTTTTCCCGTTTCAATCTGGCCTCCCGCTTATTTTTTATGAATTCAAAGCGTTAACTAGGTGCTTTTTATCATACAAAAAAGATCAAAAATAGTCAAATTTGGTAATTTTGCTATAATCAAAATATGTTAAACATAAAAACACAACTCAAAACCCTACCCAACTCTCCCGGTGTCTATCTTTTTTATAATGCAAAAAAAGAACTGCTTTATGTTGGCAAGGCGACTTCATTAAAAAATCGTGTACGAAGTTATTTTATTAATTTTACCTCCCCCCACCCCCTCCTTATAAAGGTGGGGAGCTCCAGACCAATTGAAGTCATGATCCAGGAGGTTGTAAAAATTAAAACCATTATCACCGATTCTGTTTTGGAAGCTATAATTTTGGAAGGTAATTATATTAAAAAGTTTCAACCCAAATATAATGTGGATTGGAAAGACGATAAAAGTTGGAACTATTTATATTTAACCAATGCAGAATTTCCCAAACTCAAAACCATTCGCCAACACGAATTAGACAAAGTTCACAGTCAAAATAATTTTACCTCCCCCCACCCCCTCCTTATAAAGGAGGGGAGCGTTAGCTATCTCCCCCTTAACAAGGGGGAGTCGGTCAGACAGCGGTCTGACCGGAGGGGGTACAACAATACAACCTTAATTATGAAACAACCCAAATTTGTCTATGGGCCTTATCCTGGTTTAAACACCAAAGCAGCTTTAAAAATTTTGCACAAATTATTTTATATTTCGCGTTGTGAACCACAGGCAAAAAAACCATGCTTTGATTATCAGCTTGGTCGTTGTTTGGGCGTGTGCATGGGTGAAATCAACGGTGCCGCATATCAGCATAAAGTCATTAAACCCTTGGTAACTTTTTTATCCGGTCATAAACAAAAACTTTTGATTACTCTAAAAAAAGAAATGCTGGCTGCATCCACGCACAAGAATTTTGAAGAAGCCGCGCGTTTGCGCGATCAAATTTTGGCGCTTAAAAAAATTTATGAGGTTGCTCTTTTGGACAAAGAGACTTTGAATGATAAATTAATTAATCCAACAGCCAAAACCTTCCGTCTGGAAGCCTATGATATTTCTAATTTGGGCTCAGTTGCTAAAGTTGGTTCTCTGGTTGTCTTTGATCAGCGCGGTCCTCTCAAAGCTGACTACCGTAAATTTAAAATCAAAACTGTGGTGGGTCAAAGCGATGTAGATTGTCTAAAAGAGGTACTCTTTCGTCGTTTCAAAAATAATTGGCCGACACCAGATTTAATCTTGGTTGATGGTGGTAAACCACAAGTTAATGCTGTTAAAACTATAATCAAACAATGTCAATTCAATATTCCAGTGGTTGGCATTGCCAAAGGACCGTTGCGTCAAAAAAATGAATTTATTTTTGAGCAACAAAATAAAACACTAGCTGCTTTTGTTAAGGCTAATCAAACTTTATTAATTCGAGCGCGTGATGAAGCTCATCGTTTTGCCGTTAGCTATCATCATCTTGTCCATAAAAAAGAAAGCCTAAGGTCAGTATTTGATAAATTTTAGAACAGCCCACAGAAAAGCAAAATTGACATTTAATTCTTTATTTGATAATATAAGCATATTGGTATAATTTCCTTTATCTATGCTTAAAATCATTACTATTGCTCAGTTGGTCGTAGCCGTGCTTTTAATGGGCGGTATTTTATTACAACAAAGTGGTGCTGGCTTGGGCAGCGCTTTTGGTGGTGGCGACAGTGTTTATCTGACCAAAAGAGGCGCTGAAAAGACCATTTTTACTATTACTATTATCCTCGCTTTTTTGTTTTTAGCCTTGGGTGTCGCCAATTTATTACTGGCTAAAAATGTTTAAATTTAGTATCCGTAAGTTTTTATTTTGTCATCCTCTTTTTAATTATGCCTTCTTTTTCTTTTTTGAAATCATGGGCTGAAAATTTTTTTAAATTTGCACGCGCATCTAAAACAGGCGTGTCGCAGGCCAGTTGTTTTTTGAGAAAAAAAATCAGCTTTTTTTTAGCTAGATTTGGTTGGACAAAACAAAATGATCTAGCTCAGCACGATCAAATTTTGGTTTCTAGTCTGTCAATCAAACGCTGGCCGCAAATTAGACAATTTAAATATTTGCCGCAAGTGGTTTCTAAAAATGAGCTTTGGGTGCTCAGACTTGCATCACTAGTTTTTGTTTTAGCCGTGGTTGGGCTTTTGGTTAATGGTTATTTTGTGTGGACAAAAATTGTGCCAGACTATAGTGGAGTTTATGCTGAGGGTTTGGTAGGTGCACCTAAGTTAATTAATCCCTTGTATGCACCTTTAAACGATGTGGATCAAGATATAAGTTCACTGATTTATGCTGGACTGGTAAAACTTGATAAAAACCGCCAACTGGTACCAGAACTGGCCGAAAGCTGGCAGGTCTCAAGTGACCAAAAAGAATATACTTTTATTTTACGTGCATCACAAAAGTGGCAAGATGGCGAAGAAATTACCACTGATGACATAGCTTTCACTATTCAGGCCATTCAAGACCCGGAATTTAAAAGTCCTTTATACGTAAATTTTGTGGATGTCAAAACAGAGGTTATTGACAAAAGAACCATTAAATTTATTTTGAAAAATAGCTTCACCACTTTTCTGGAAAATTTAACGGTTGGTATTTTACCAGTGCATTTATGGCAAGACGTGGTACCGGCCAATGCTTTAATGGCTGATTATAATTTAAAACCAATTGGTGCCGGACCTTATCAATTTAAATCTTTAGTCAAAGATAAGTTGGGTAGCATCAAATCTTACACCCTTGAAAGTAATAGTAATTATCTACCACACCAGCCATATCTCAAAGAAATAACCTTCAAATTTTATCCTGATTTTGAAACAGCCGTTGCTGCTTTAAAAAATCATAATATTGAGGGCCTAAGTTATTTACCGCCAGATTTAAAAAGTGAGGTAGAGTGGCGGACGGATCTGCAATTTAATATTTTGGGTTTACCACAGTATACGGCACTTTTTTTTAATCAAAAAAATAATATTGCCTTAAAAGATTTAAAGGTGCGCCAAGCTTTGGCCTATGCCATCAATAAGCCAGAAATTGTTGCTCAGGCTTTAAAGGGCAGTGGCGAAGTTATTGATGCACCCATTTTAGCCGGCTTTGTCGGTTATAATAGTAATATTGCCAAATACGGCTTTGATCTAATTAAGGCGCGTCAACTTCTAGATGAGGCGGGTTGGAAAGTTGTGATAGAAAATAATGCCACAGGTACCACCACTCTGGAAGTAAATAATTCAGGTGTTCGACAAAAAGATAAACAGGAATTAAAAATTGTTTTAACCACCGTAAACCGACCGGAAAATTTTCGTGCTGGTCAATTAATTCAAAAATACTGGCATGACCTTGGTGTTAAGACTGAACTTAAAGTTGTGGAAGCCGGACAGATTCAGGGCGATGTGATCCGTGAGCGCAATTTTGAAGTTTTATTATTCGGTGAAATATTTGGTTTTGATCCCGATCCTTATCCGTTTTGGCATTCTTCCCAAAGTACTGCCAATGGACTAAATCTAGCTAATTTTAACAACAAAGATGCTGATCGTGTTTTAGAAGAAGCACGTCAAACAGCTGATTTAAAAGCCCGCAACGATAAATATATTTATTTCCAAAATATTTTAAATGCCGAATTGCCAGCTATATTTTTATTTACGCCCAAATATATTTATCCTGTGGCAAACAAAATAAAAGCCGTTGGTAATTTAAACATTGCTTCGCCGGCTGACCGTTTCGCTAACATTGAAGATTGGTATGTCAATACCAAACGCTCTTTTAAGTAAGTTTTGCCTTGGTGGCGGAATTGGTATACGCGCTAGCTTCAGGAGCTAGTTCCAGTAATGGATTGAGGGTTCAACTCCCTCCCAAGGCAGTTTTTAATTTTAATAATATTTATGGTAAACACAAAAGAAAACGAACACCCAGGTGTTCACAAAACAAGTCGTCCACACAGCAGCCAGCGGCGTTTTTTTGGACGCAACAAAAAAAGAAATGATCGTGGTTTTATACCTCACGGTTCAAAAAATTCATCTGTGGCGCCCGCGACAACGGTAAATACAGACACAATAATTAAAGATAAGGCAGATTTTCACGAGCGATCTATAACTAATTCGGCGCATAGAAGATTTAGCGAACCCACCAAACCCACTATTAACAAAAATAATGTTTTACGCATTATACCTTTGGGTGGTTGTGAAGAAGTCGGTCGCAACATGACGGTCTTTGAATACCAAAATGATATTGTTCTGGTGGACATGGGTATGCAATTTCCAGAAGAAGATCAACTCGGTATTGATTACATCATTCCCAATACCGAATATTTAAAGGGTAAAGAAAAGAATATTCGCGCTGTATTATTTACACACGGACACATGGATCACATTGGTGCCGCACCACTACTTTTGGGTAAGTTGGGCTATCCATTAGTAATTGCTAGCAACCTGACTGTGCACATGATTAAATCCCGTTTGGAGGATTATAAAAAAGGTAGCTCACAGCTTTTAAAAACAGTCATTATTAATTCTTTTGAGCAATCGTTAAACTTAGGTGCTTTTTCTGCTAAATTTTTTCCAGTTTCACACAGTATTATGGATGCTATGGGTATTGTTTTAGAAACACCAGTCGGCACCGTTATTCATCCGGGTGATTGGAAAATTGAGCATGATTCAATGAGTGGTGACACCATGAGTTATGAATTTTTATCGCGTCTCAAGCGGCCCACTATTTTGATGTTGGAAAGTTTGGGTATGAACTATAAGACACCCGCTGTTTCGGAAAAAGAAATGTATCGCAACATTGAAAACATTGTTGCCGAGGCTCCAGGCAGAATTGTGATCGGTACTTTTTCTTCTATGCTAGAACGAGTCAAAGTAGTTTTAGAAATGGCTGAAAAATATGGCAAAAAAGTGGCTCTGGATGGTTTCAGTATGAAGACCAATGTAGAAATTGCTAAAAAATTGGGCTATATTAAATTTAATTTAAAAAACTTAATTGAAATTAATAAAATTCGTGATTTGCCAGATAATAAAGTTATTGTTATTTGTCCAGGCGCCCAAGGCGAGGAAAGATCAGCCTTAACACGCATTGCTAATGGTGAACATCGTTTTATAAAATTTAAAAAACAGGACACAGTTATTTTTTCTTCCTCGGTTATTCCCGGTAACGAACGTTCGGTACAGAAATTAAAAGATTTAATTTATCGTCAAAGCGACAACGTTATTCATTCTGGTATTATGGATGTGCACGCGGGCGGCCATGCCACAGCCACCGATATCAAAGAAATTATCCGTCAGATTAATCCGACCTATTTTATCCCAGTCTATGCCAACTATTACATGCTCAAAGAAGCGGCCAACTTGGCTAAAACTTTGGGCTATGATGAACAACATATTTTTATTCCAGATAACGGTTCGGTGATTGAATTTGCCAAATTTTCAGCCAAGATTTTGCCCAAAAAGGTTGTCACCGATCCAGTCTTTGTTGATGGTTTAGGTGTGTCCGATTTACAAAACATTGTCTTACGTGATCGCCAAATTTTAGCTGAAGATGGTATGCTGGTTGTTATCGTAACCGTCACTTCCAAACAGGGTAAGTTGGTGCACAACCCCGATATTGTTTCACGTGGTTTTGTTTACTTAAAAGAAAACAAAGAATTAATTGATCAGGTGCGACGTAAGGTGCGTAAAATTATTGAAACCCATGATCCCAAGATGCCCTTGGACGATCTATATTTAAAAGACAAAATCCGCAACGAAGTCGGTCAGTATGTGTATAGCAAAACAGAAAAACGGCCGATGATTTTACCGGTTTTAATTGAAGTTTAAAAAATAAAGACAGTCCCTAAAAAAGGGTCTGTTTTTATTTTACTTAACAAACTTTGTTTTTTATGGTTAAATAATAATATTATGTCTACTAAAATCAAACCCTATTTATTTTCTGGTATCAAAGCCACTGGTCCCTTACATCTGGGTAACTATTTGGGTGCAGTTAAAAACTGGGTAGCCTTACAAAACAGTGACGACTATCAACCCATTATTTCAGTGGTTGATTTGCACACCATCACCATTGCCATTAACCCGCAGGAATTAAAGCAGAATATTTTTAATATGACAGTTGATCTGTTGGCCACTGGCATTGATCCAAAAAAATCAATCTTTTTTGTGCAATCGGCTGTTAAAGAGCACGCTGAATTGACCTGGATTTTTAATTGCATTACTCCAGTCACAGAACTAGAACGCATGACGCAGTACAAAGACAAAGCTGCCCAGCATAAAAATAATATCAACGCTGGCCTTTTTGATTATCCGGTTTTAATGGCAGCTGATATCTTATTGTATAAAGCTTTGGTTGTGCCAGTGGGTGAAGATCAGGAACAACATGTGGAGTTGGCTCGGGTGGTCGCCAGAAAATTCAACCAACGTTGGGGTGCTTATTTTCCAGAACCCAAAAGTCTATTTACCCAAACACCACGCCTGATGTCTTTAACCGAACCAGCCAAAAAAATGAGCAAAGACTCGGGCGCTAAATCTTACATTGCGCTGTCTGATTCACCAGATGAAATTGTTAAAAAAATAAAATCCGCCACCACAGACGCGGGCGGCGGCGCGCAGGCCGGCAATGGCGGTAAAAATTTATTGGATTTATTGGTGCAGTTTTGTGGTGATGAGAAAATTGTTAAAAAATTTCAACAAGATTATGAAAAGGGAGTTTTGAAATATAGTGAGTTAAAACCAGCTTTAGCCGAGGCAATTATTGAAGTCTTAAAACCCTGGCAAACCCAGCGGCAAAAACTATTTCAAGATAAAAAATATGTGACAGAAGTTTTAGAACAGGGTGCGCAACAAGCACGCACCATTGCCGCTATAAATATGTTAGAAATTAAACAACGAATCGGATTGGTTTGACAACGAAGTTAATCAGGGAGGAAGGCCATGTTAAATTCATGTCTTTTTTTCATTAAAAACTGGGTGTTCGGCATTATTGTTGTGTTTTCACCAACAATAATCGGATTTTTAACCCATACTAAATTGTGTTCTTTAGCGGGCGCAACACTCTGTGTAATCCAGGTTTTGTTTCTAGTTTGTCTTTTGGGTGGTTATCGTTTGATTTGTTATTTTTTTCGTTAAAAAGTCATAATACAATCTCCACAAAACATCGCCCACCAACCCAGTGGGCGTTTTTTTATTTTATACTTTCCTTGTTGCCGTTAAAATATTTCTGCCGTTAAACCAATGTGCTTTTTTTCCATCTTTGACATAATAATTTTCCAAAACTTCAAAATCTGTTTTTTGTAAAAGTTTTTTTAATTCTCGCAAAGTGAAGGCGTGGTAATATAAAGGATATTTGTTTTGCCAAAGGGTAACAATCTCTTTATAATCTGTGACACGTAGTCCGTAATTCGTGGGTTGTTTTTTAGATAAATTATTCCAAAAAGATTTTTTAGAATGAAATTGCCAAAGGTTCCAATTAGTCATAATTAAAATGCCATTTGGTTTTAAAATTCTATTAATTTCTAATAATATTTTTTTTTGTAATTTTTGGCCGGCAATATGGTTAAAACTAGCCACCATAAAAATTGTGTCAAAAGAATTATCTGAAAAATTTTGTAAATCCAAAATATTTTGGTGGGCAAAGGAAATAATTTGAGATCCTCTGCCTGCTGGCAGGCAGGCTCGACTTGCTCGGGATGACAAGGTGGCCAATTGTGCTTTTTTAATTAACTCTAGGCAACTATCCACGCCAGTATAATCAAAATTTTCTAAATATTTTTTTAAAGAAATTAAAAGTCGACCATTACCACAGCCCAAATCCAAAATTTTAACATTATCTTTTAAATATTTAGTAATAGCCAAATCAATTTCTGCCCAAGAAAAATTTCTGGTATCAGAAAAACTAGCAGCAATTTTTTGATAAGATTCTTCGGTTATTTTCATTAAATTTTCGGCAGTGGTTTGATTCATAAAACAAATTTAACACACTTGTTAAAAAACATAAAGGGCTTGATGAAGCTTAATTTTTGTGATAAAATATCAAAATTATGCCAACCTCTTATCAAAAAAACATTAAAAAAATATTTACCAAACTTCCACAAAACGAAGCCGAGTTAGCTGTGCTTAAAAGAAAATTTGCTAAACAAAATAAAACCAATTTATTAACCAATGCCGAACTACTTAAACAATATCGTGGTTTGTTAAAAAATAAAAAAATAAAAGCAGATAAAAATTTAGAACAACTTTTTAAAAAACGCCAAATACGTACACTTTCTGGTGTGGCGCCGGTGGCAGTTTTAATCAAACCATATAAATGTCCAG
>DAOOQN010000002.1:0-100558 GCA_035388785.1 bacterium | reverse complement strand
CAGGAACATTTACTGTTAACGGGACGAGCGTGGTGCCGAATGTGAGATTTAGGTAGTTTATGTAGTTAAATAATCTATTTTTTTAATTTGTTGTTTGTTTACAAAAATGTTATAATATAATTAATTATTAAAGTAATCCACACTCAAAAAATAAGTGGGATTACAAGAAAGAAAGCCATATATGAACAACCCAGAAATGCGTTACGCCGGTATGGCTGATTTGGCGCCTGAGTCAAATGAGCCCATATTAGAAAAACCTGCTTTTAAAAAAAATAAATCTAACCATGGAAGCGGGTGGATGATAGCTGTTTTAGTTATCATTATTATTGCTGCGGCTGTTTTGTTTTATCTTGATTCAGCCGGTAAGGTAAATTTATTGAATGGTAAAACCAACAATGAAGTAGCTGCTAATTTTGATTCCGACAGCTGGAAAGCTGTTTTCTTAACCAACGGTCAGGTTTATTTTGGTCATCTAAAAGGTGTTGGTCTGGCTTATCCCGAGCTGTCTGATATTTATTATTTACAAGTTCAGAAAGTACCCATTCAGCCAGCACAAGCCGCTACCAATCAAGCTGGCGTACAAGATGCCCAGCAAACACAGGATCAACTTATCATGGTTAAGTTTGGTACAGAACTGCACAAACCAATAGATAAGATGTTTATCAACAAAGATCACATTATGTTTTATGAAGATTTGGCTGCCGATTCAGCCGTTGTTAAATCAATTGAAGACTATGTAAAAGCTCAAGCTGAAAAACCAGCCGCCCAGTAATTTGTAAATCAAGAGTTTACACGATAGCAAAATAAAATCCCCTTTAACTTAAAAGGGGATTTTATGTTTTATTTTTTAATATTAAATAATTAAAAATAAAAGTAAAATTAACCATACAATCAATTGACGTGGTAACCATTTTTGCCAGACAATATGAGTATCTTTTGTAAAACGAGTATGTGTCCAGTTGTTAATTTTTTTAAAAATCTTAAAAATTTTAACTTGTGGTAGTACATCACTAAAACCCCACAGAAAATCCATTATCACTGCACCCAAAAAACCAGCTAAATATGAGCCACTTATTTGTGTGGTGCCAAAGAGCTTAACAAAAACAGCAGTTAGAATAATTAAAGGCAGCTCAATAAAAAACACAATTCTCAGCATTATAATATTATTTTCTTTTTTTGTTTTATTGGCTTTTGCTTTTTTTATTTCTAATGAATCATGCACCGGCATATCCATTAACAAGTGAGAAACAAAACCGATTACAAAAGCCCACAAATTGGAATGAATATATTTGCCGATTAAAAATCCCGCCGCGGCATGGACAGTCAAAAACATAAAATAATTTTAATTTATTAATAGGTTAATTATAGCAAAAAAAATAATTGACGAAAAGCGAAAAATAATTTACAATAACAAAGATTTAACAATCTTTATGCCGAAGTGGCGGAATTGGTAGACGCGCACGACTCAAAATCGTGTGGGATTTATCTCATGAGAGTTCGATTCTCTCCTTCGGCAATTTGGCTGGGTAGCTCAGCTGGTTAGAGCGTAGCACTCATAACGCTAAGGTCGAGAGTTCAAGCCTCTCCCCAGCCATAAATTGAAGTTAGAAATTTAAAAATAGAAATCAGAAACAAAGATAGATCGCTATGTCTACAAACGAAGATAAATATGATCTCAAGGAAAGGACATATTTTTTTGCCAAAAATGTAAGAATTTTTATTAAAAAAATTCCAAGAACTATTGCCAATATTGAGGATGGTAAACAATTAATAAGGTCTTCTGGTTCTGTCGGAGCTAATTATATTGAAGCTAATAATCATTTAAGTCAAAAGGATTGTTTATTAAGAATAAAAATTTGCCGAAAAGAATCCGAGGAAAGTATATATTGGTTGCGCTTGATTTATTTAAATAATAGTGTAGAATTAGAAGAAGAAAGAAAAATTTTAATACAAGAAGCAACGGAGCTCATGAAAATTATGAGTTCTATAATGAGAAAACTTGCCGCTAAGTAAAATTTTTTTCTAATTTCTAATTTATTTATTCAAATTTATCTATCGCGGGGTAGAGCAGTCTGGCAGCTCGTCCCGATTCATATCGGGAAGGTCGTGGTTTAAAAATATGTATTACGTCTATATCTTACAGAGTTTATTATCAGGACATTATTATATTGGTCAAACTAATAATCTTAACGATCGTCTTAAACGCTATAACACTGGGCAGGTATTATCAACTAAAGCTTATAGGCCGTGGAAGTTGGTTTATAAGAAAGTTTTTTTGAATAGATCAGAAGCTGTGAAATATGAGAAATATTTAAAATCACTAAAAAATATAAATCAACTCAATAAAATCATTATCGCGGGGTAGAGCAGTCTGGCAGCTCGACGGGCCCATAACCCGTAGGTCGTGGGTTCAAATCCCACCCCCGCAAAATAAAAGACTTCAGCTTGTCTGGAGTTTTTTATTTTGATGGAGGGAGTGGCACAACTACTTGTGCCACGTTGGTATTTGAAGGGCAAGGCGTTATACTTTAGCATCGCCTTGCCCAGGGGAAACATTATTTTCCACCCCCGCAAAAAATTCCTTTCAATTAATTTGAAGGGAGTTTTTTTATTAAAAAACCATCTTTAAATAGGTGGTTTTTTGGTTATGAATATGTTATTATTAAATTAGAAAATTAACAAAATATTTTATGACCAAAAAGAAAATAATAATTATTTTTTTGTTAACTATTATAATTGCGTTTTTTGCAGTGGTATATTTTGGATTACCTGAAAAATATAAAGGTGACGGTGTTCAAAGTAAAATTTTTTTTAATGGTAGACCATTTATGTATCTTACAAATGAAGATACTTGTATTGACTGGTGTACCTCTTTTCATGTTGTTTATGACGGTTTCAATGTGACAGAATTGAATGGTCCTGGTTTAATAGGTAAATATCCAAATTTAGAAACAAGTTACGCATCTTGTTCTCTTTTTAATGATATAAAATATAAAAATAAAGATAATGGTCGTCAGGATTTTGATATTATTTACAAACATAGAAAGTATTGGTATAAATTAACATTAAATAATCCTGAGGTAGGTTGTCAGCTTTATGGTTATGTGCTTAAAAATGCACAGGACCATACTGATTATGATTTGAGTGGAATGAAGGAAAGATATTTTGATTATGATTGTGATAACCTTGAACATATAAAAATTATTGGCCGCCGTTTTTATGATATTAGATTAGAAGTTGAAAAAAAACTTAAGGCTGATCCTCGATATGGGTTACCTTCAAAGCAAGATGTGTGTAAATATATAAAATGGCAAGACACTAAAGACAAGACAAACTGTTCTACAATAGGTAATCCTATTTTGAAAAGTTATTGTGGTAGGTGACATGTAACCCCAATTTAAAAGTAAATTATTTTAAATAAGTATTATTTCCATCGGTAATTATAATCACCAAACTCCTTAATCCTATTTTCAACACCGTCCACTCTCGTGCAAAAAATTCCTTTCAATAAATTTGAAGGGAGTTTTTTTTATATTAAACCGCCAAAGCTAATCGCTATGGGTTTATGTTTACAGATAATTAATCAAAATGGTATAATAATATATAAATATGATAAAAAGAAAACCTAACATTATTATTTCAATTTTTATTTTAATTTTGCTACTATCGGGTTTATCCATAGTAGCTATTAGTATTTATCGACACAAGATAAATGAGAGTCAACTAAGGGATCTTCAGATTTTGAAATCAAGTATGAATGAATATGAAAAGAAACTAGATTGGCATATGTTTTTAGCGGTGCGTGAATATAGTGCTGGTAAACTTAACAAAGAAGGAATGGATAAAAGTAAAATTACTTTTATCATACAACTTACAAAGAAGATGGAAGAGGGCTCTTTGAAAGATGTATTAGAAAAAATTGATGGAGTAGAAATTATAAGATTTATGGAAAATTATGGCATGATTTTTGCAAAAATTCCAGTTTATTCTATGATAGAAGTCGCAAAAATACCTGAGGTTAATGTAATATACCGAGCATTGGAGGCGGAGCGGAATTGAATAGTAATTATTAATTTGTATAAATTATATTGCACTCTTATAATTTTTAATTCCTTATCTATTTCCCCAACTCTAATTCTGGAATAAAAATATAATTAAATGTAAGATATTTATATGAATGAATCATCAATTGAACCAAAGAAAAAAAGAAAGTGGCTACAGGTTGTTATCTGGATAGTTGTGGTTTTAATTATATTAATTATGTTACTTGGTTCTATTACTTACTTTTTAAATTTATTTTGTGGCCAAGATAGTTCTCTGCCTAATGATCAGGATTTATTACTTTCCATGGCCAGTGTGCCAAGAGAGCAAAATAGTTATTTCGATCTTTTGAAATTAAGCAGTGTGTCAAATGAAGACACCGTAACACAGCCTGAGATAAAAATTAACATTCCGGACGGTATAAAAGAGAATGAAATAACGACACAATATTTAGAAAGTTATAACTGGAATCGTAATTTAATATCAGAACTAATTGAAAAAAACACAGAGGTGCTAGAAACATATAATATGGCTGCTAAAAAAGATCAGTTTCAATATGATCTGACTGCTGATCCAAAAAATATTAATTTGAATATGCCAGTCATAGGCCTAAATGGTTGGCGGCAAATTTCCAGAATTAGTGCCATTAAAGCTATTTATTTGATGCGTCAGGGTAATGATGAGCTAGCATTTGAAGAAGCCATGAAATCAGTAATTATCGGCCACAAAATTGAAGAATCAAAAAATGTTCCTCTGATAGCTTACTTGGTCGGTATTAGCATGAAAAAAACCGGATTAGAAACCATGCAAGTTTTGATTAGACGCTCAATTGCTGGTCCGGATATCTTGACTCACTATCAGAATGAAATATTAAAGTACCAGATGGCAAATAATAGTGATCCTTTCAAGGGCGAATATATGGTGCAAAAAAATATCATCTTGAATTTAACACCAACCGATATAAAATCATTTTTAAAATCAGAAGCGCTTATATTTCCGGTAACCAATTTCTATTATAAGCCCTATCAAACCCTGCAAATAATGATCGATCATAAGCGTCAACAAATTGCCAGATTTGAAAGAATGTGTGATGATAAAACAATGCCTAAATTAGAATATAAACCAACATTCTCTTGGAAATTATATTTTACAGAAAATGCCTTAGGTAAGATATTGATCAGTTTGGGTGATGTCGCTCTGGAAAACGTTCACATCAAAAAATGTGCTGGCGATCTGATGATAAATACCACGGACATATTATTCGCGATCAAAAAATACTATTTAGAAAATAATTCTTATCCCAGTAATCTGCAGAATCTGGTGCCTAAATATATTGATGAATTACCGATCGACCCTTATAGCGGCGAAAGTTTTATTATTAATTCTAATAAAAAAGAATTAAAAGCCGCAGATAATTCGATATTCAGTTATGATTTTGAGGTCATTGATTAATTATTAGTTAAAAAAAACAGATAAGAGTTATTAAATTTGTAGATTTTCCTAATAATCATTATTAACTGGTGTAGATTCTATTGTACTTTCGTAAAAAACTCTTTTCAATTCGTTTGAAGGGAGTTTTTTAAATTAATAAATAAATCTAACCCCGTAATATTTATATTAAAAAATCGGAAGTAGATAGCTTATTGTTTAGTTTGACTAAAGCTGCTAAAAATGGAAGAATAAAGATAGTTTATGAAAATATTTTTTCTGTCACTAGTAAATATTTTATTTGTTGGTTTGGTTGACGCATTGCTTAAGGGCAATCTCATGGCTGACTATGGCTGGGAAAATTTGCCGTGGTATTTTAAGGACGCCAACTTGGTCTATCCTGCCTTTATCTTTTTAATTTTTTTAATCAGCGGTCTTTTGTTCAGAAAATCATTTAAACTTTCTAGGATCTATTGGTTGTTTTTGGTGGTTTGGGGATTTTTTGGGTTAGAAAGTCTTGGCTACTGGTTGTGGATTGATATTTTAAAAATAAATCAAGCCCGCGTTTGGCTGCCGGACAGCTCTTTTTTTAGCTTTTATCCTCCACAAGCTCCCTGGTTGGAAACTTTTTTCCACACCTAAAACTCCTTTCTGGTGGCGCGACTGTGACTAGAAATGGTTTGTTGTTAGGTATTTTGGTTTCTGTTGTTATAAATATCTCTCTGGTTGTACATCTTTTTAAAAGGAGTAAATAGAAAAAATATGATATTTTACAGGTAGTTTATAGAATGATATGATATAAGATAATTTTAATAAAGAATTTTATTTTTTATAATTTTGATAAACATAAAAGCAATAACTTGACTTTTTGTTTTAAATGGCTTATTTTTATATTATAAGATTAAAAAACAAAAGGGGGCTGCCATGGAAATATGTCTATGGTTGGGGATTTGCTCCTTTTTTGGAGTAAGAGTTTTTCTGTTCTTTAAAAACAGAAAAATTCTTAAAATAAAGGATTTGAACAATATTCACCACCGTTTATTTTTTTTGGCAGTGGATATTGGGGGGCTTTGTTTTTTGAGTCTCCAGTTGTATAAGTATAGATTTTCTTCACCTGACGTTTTAAGTTGGGTGGGGATAATGTTTTTTTTGGCGGGGTTGTTTTTTTCAACTTGGTCCCGCTTTTATCTTGGTAACAATTGGGACACAGCCGGGACTGGTGGTCTAAAAAAGGATCACCAACTGATTACAACCGGGCCGTTTAAAATTTCCAGGAACCCCATTTATTTGGGTACCTTGTTTCTTTTTTTAGGATTTGAAATAATCATAAAAAGTTTTTTCGTTTTTTTGGTAATCCCGTTATTTTTATTAATTATATGGGAAGCCAAAAGAGAGGAGAAGATGATAGCTTCCCACTTTGGGGAAGCATTTCAGGAATATAAAAAAGCAGTCCCTTTTTTATTTCCTTGGCTCCCCAAGTTCACCGCTTGATTCAACCAACTGGTTGGCCAAGCGGTTTTTTATTTTTTATTTTTTTATGTTATTATGTTGATATATGGTAATTTTAATATTAATTTTCATTTTATTCATTTTGCATATTTTTGGTATGCAGGATTTGTATTATTCCACAATTTTTTATGACAAAATTTTACACCTTATAGGCGGCTTGACTGCAGGGCTAATTGGAATTGAATTTTTTAAAAAGTTTAAAATACAATATACCAAAGTATGTATTATTTTTTTCGTCTTTACTGTGGGGATGTTGTGGGAAGTTTTTGAATTTATTTGGGATCGTGTTTTAGTAAAAAATTATAATTTTCCAGTTATGCAGTTGGGTTTATTAGACACACTTGGCGATTTACTTTTTGATTTTTTAGGTTGTCTATTTTTATTGTTGTTAATGGTGGTGTGGCAAAGAAGAAAATAAATTAATTATAGTCCATTGATTTTATCAGTTTATTGGTTGTCAAAATTATGTCTTACGACTTAATTGTAATTGGGGGTGGACCAGCCGGTATGCTGGCTGCAGGCAGGGCGGCTGAAAATGGCGCTCGTGTTTTATTATTGGAAAAAAATAATCAATTGGGAATTAAACTTTTAATTACCGGTAAGGGTCGTTGTAATCTTACCAACGCCGAACCAGAACTTAAAAAATTTATTAGTCAATATGGAAAGAACGGCAAGTTTTTGTATGCTGCTTTAAATAAATTTAGCCCCAAAGAAACCGTAAATTTTTTTAATAATTTGGGTGTGGCAACCAAAATTGAAAGAGGCCAAAGAATCTTCCCGGTTTCTGACCGTGCTGATGCAGTGCTGGCGGCTTTAATTAAATACTTAAAAAAGAATCAAGTGGCAATCAAGTTAAATGCAGAAGTGGAAAAAATCATTTTAAATTCTCAAGATAGTGAAGTTGAAAAAATAATTTTGACTGGTGGCCAAGAATTAATAGCCAAAAACTATTTAATATCTACCGGTGGCAAGTCTTATCCTGGTACCGGTTCCACCGGCACTGGTTTTGAGTGGCTGAAAAAAATGGGGCATCACATTATCGAACCGCGGCCGGCCCTGGTGCCCATTGTGCTGCAAGAATCTTGGATAAATGAATTGGAAGGTTTAAGTTTAAAAAATGTGGCTATAAGTATTTATCAAAATAATAAAAAAATAGATAGTCGTTTTGGTGAAGCCATTTTTACCAGATACGGTTTAAGCGGACCGATAATTTTGGATATGAGTAAAAAAATTAATGAACTCCTAATTAGTGGGGAAGTGGTTTTAAAAATAGATTTTAAACCAGCTTTGGATGAAAAAACGCTTGACCAAAGAATTCAAGAAGACTTTTTAAGTTTTAAAAATAAGCTTTTTAAAAACGCACTAGTTGCTTTGTTACCACAAAAAATGATTCCAGTTATTATTAAGCTATCTGCTATTGATCCTGAAAAAAAAGTCAATATCATTACTAAAGCAGAACGCCAAAAACTACTCGGGCTTTTAAAAAATTTCACTTTGCAAGTTAAAAAAACAGCTGGCTTTGAAACAGCCATCATTACGGCCGGTGGTGTGGATTTAAAAGAGATTGACCCACAGACCATGCGCTCAAAAATTATCGATAATCTTTATCTGGCTGGAGAAATTTTAGATTTGGATGGTCCCACTGGTGGTTTTAATTTACAAATTTGTTGGAGTACTGGTTATCTGGCTGGCAATAATATTTTTGATTAGTCAGTCAAATGACCGGAGCGTTTTTTAAGTTGCTTTTTTGTTTTTCATTTTTCATCTTTTTTGTTATAATAAAAGATAATAAGCGGTTTTTTATGGCACGCGTAATTTCTATTGTCAATCAAAAGGGTGGCGTGGGTAAAACCACCACTGCCATTAATTTATCCGTCTATCTGGCAAAACTGGGTCGGCGCGTTTTATTAATCGATTTAGATCCGCAGGCCAACGCCACTTCGGGGTTGGGTATCGATTATAACACCATACCCATGGGACTGTATGAGGTTTTATTGGGACCCAATTCTTTGCGTGATGTGGCCAGTCCCGGACCGATTGAGAATTTATATGTTGTGCCGTCCAGCCAAAATTTGGCTGGTGCCAATATTGAACTGGTTGGTCATCCGGAACGTGAATTTCGTCTCCACAATGAAATTTTAAATATTAAACCGGATTTTGATTATATTATTATTGATTCGCCACCCTCACTGGGCCTGCTAACCATTAATGGTTTGGTGGCGGCCTCAGAAGTTTTAATTCCGGTGCAGTGCGAATATTTTGCTTTAGAGGGTTTGGGACAACTTTTAAATACTATTGGTCTAATTAAGGAACACATTAAAGCTGATATCAATATTTTGGGTGCCATGATGACCATGTATGACGAACGCAACAAATTAACGCGCGATATTTTTGATGAGTTGTACCGTTATTTTCCACATAAAATTTTTCGTACTGTTATTCCTCGTAATGCCAAATTAGCTGAAGCGCCATCATTTGGTAAATCCATTTGGCATTATGATGCAGCCAGTGTTGGGGCCCGAGCGTATCAAAGATTGGCGCGAGAAATAGACTTTAGATAAATTACAAATGTCAAATTACAAATATCAAATCAATGTTAAAAACCGAATTTTTTATATTTAGTCATTTGTCATCGATTTGTCATTTGATATTAGGATTTTTAAATTAAATTTTTTATGGATAATAATAATAATCAAGTACTCGGTCGTGGTCTTTCCTCGCTTATTTCCGGCAGACCTTCAACCGGCAATAATATACCTAGTAATTTGCAGACGCCATATTTTCCCAAAAAAAGTAGCAAATTTTCTAATCAAATTATTTTTGTTAGTCCAGATAAAATTAGAATTAATCCGCATCAGCCACGTAAAGAATTTAAGACTAATAATTTAAATGACTTAGCGGCTTCAATTCAGCGCCATGGAATTTTACAGCCACTCTTGGTGACACAAATTTTGGGTGGTGGTTATGAATTAGTGGCCGGTGAACGTCGTCTACGCGCAGCGCAACAAATTGGTTTAACCGCTGTGCCAGTTATTGTGCGGGCGGCTAAAGATTTGGAGAAATTGGAATTGTCTTTAATTGAAAACATTCAACGGGCTGATTTAAATCCGATTGAAAAAGCTGAGGCCTATCGTAAAATGATTGATGAATTTAACTTAACACACGAAGAAGCTGCCCAGCGCCTGGCTGTTTCACGCCCAACTTTTAGTAATTTTATCCGTTTATTGTCTTTACCTGTCGATGTTCAAAAGGGCCTGGCTGATAATAAAATTTCTTTGAGTCAAGCCAAATTAATGTTGGAAGTAAAAGAGCCAGAAAAACAAGCACAGATTTATAATAAAACCATCAATACTGGTCAGACAGTTTGGGAAACCAAAAGAGAAGTTGATAAGTTTAAAAATAAAAATACCGTCTCTCGTGCGGTGCAAAAAAATCCGTTATTTAAAACAACGGAAAGGCAATTGGAAGAAAGTTTGGGCACTCGTGTTCGTTTACGGCCACGTGGTAGCCAGGGCGGTGTGGTGGAAATAGAATTTTATTCAACTGAAGAATTAGAGGCGTTGTTAACAAAAATCGGTTAAGAAAATTTTTATTTACTAAAAAAGCGAAAAATATTCAACTTGCGTTGTTTGTTGAAATATTCTTTAATTCTGTGTTTGGCTTGATAAGTTTGCACAAAGGATAGCCAACCCTCTGAAGGACCTGGTTTATTTTTATCAACAACTATTTCCACCACGTCGCCGTTTTTTAAAGCCGTACTCAACGTTGCAATTGTGTCGTTAATTTTTGCACCAGCACACTTATGACCAAGATTGGTGTGAATATAATAAGCAAAATCAACCGGTGTGGCGTTTTCTGGCAGATCAACCACGTCGCCTTTGGGCGTAAAAACAAAAATACGATTTTTAAAAAAATCCAGTTTCAGAGATTTTAAATAACGTTTAGGTGAGGTTATTTTTTTTTGTTCTTCCAAAAGCTCTTTGATCCATTTTAACTTTTCTTGTGGCACTGGAATGCGAGCTTTAGTGTTAGAGCTTTCTTTAAAAGACCAGTGAGCCGCAATACCATATTCGGCTTCCTCGTGCATTTTGAGGGTACGAATTTGAAATTCCACTATCCTGCCGTCATCTCCATAGACAGTGGTATGCAATGATTGGTAGCCATTGGGTTTGGGTTGAGCAATATAATCTTTGATACGCCCCGGTACTGGTGTCCAGAGTTTATGGATGTGTCCCAGTGTATGATAACAATCATCAATGTTTTGGACGATTATTCTAGCCGCTACCAAATCATAAATTTTATCAATGTCGCGGTCTTTCACCATTAATTTTTGATAGAGTGAATAATAATGCTTGGCGCGGCCTTCGATTTTTTCAACTTTGACAGTTGAATTTTCTTTAAGTTCTTTTTCCACTTGGCGTATTATTTGTTGAGTATATTTTTTACGTTCTTCGTATTTTTTTTCGGCCACTTCTTTGACCCATGTATATTCTTCTGGATAGACAAAAGGGAAGGATAAATCTTCCAATTCACCCTTTAGTTCGCCCATACCCAAACGATTAGCAATCGGGGCATAGATTTCCAAAGTTTCACGGGCGATTCTTTGTTGTTTAACTGGTGGCAAAAAATTTAATGATTTGAGGTTGTCCAAGCGATCAGCAAATTTGATAAACACTACTCGAATATCTTCAGCCATGGCCACAAACATTTTACGTAAATTTTCTGCATAGCGTGTTAAGCCGCGATATTTTATTTTTCCCAATTTGGTGATGCCACTGACCAACATGGCAATTTCTTCACCAAAATTTTTTTCAATATCTTCCAAAGTACGGCTGGTATCCTCGGGTATATCATGCAAAATGCCGGCGATAATTGTTGGCATATCAAAATTCATCTGTGCCAAGCGCATGGTAGTAGCCAACGGATGCGCGATATAGTCAGTGCCATTCATTCTTTTTTGTCCGGCGTGTGCATTTTCAGCATATTCGTAAGCCAGTTCTAAAAGGGAGGTGTCGGCCTCGGGGTGATTTTTGTGAATAACATCAATAATATTATGTATGGTCATGGGGATAAATTTTCAATGTTAAGAAATTATAAATTAAAAATCACTTAGCATGGTTGCATTCTTTGTTTGAACATTTTATACTTTTTCCAGTGTCAACCAAAAGAGATTCGCATTTCGGACATTTATCACCAGTTGGTTTATTCCAGAGTGCAAAGTCACAATTTGGATAAGATGAGCAGCCATAAAAAATTCTTTTGGATTTGGTTTTACGCATCATAATTTTACCATGTTTACATTTAGGACAACTGACACCGGTAGAAAAATTATTTTGAATGAATTTGCAGTCTGGATAACCGGAACAGGCCAGAAATTTGCCATAGCGACTTTGTTTTATGACTAATTCTTTGCCACACTGTGGACATTTTTCACCACCTTCGGCTTTAAGTTTTTTGTTTTCCTCAGCTTCATTTGCCATTTGTTCAGCGGTTTGTTGTTTGGGAATATTTTTTATAAAGCGACACTTTGGAAAAGCTGAACAGGCCAGAAATTTGCCATAGCGCCCAATTTTTATTAACATAGGCGCTCCGCATTTTTCACACTTCTCATCACTTTTTTCGTTAACTATGTCTGATTTATTGATTTCTTTTTCTTTATTTTTTAAATTTTTAGCAAAGGGTTCATAAAATTGTTTTAAAACTGGTTGCCAAGCTAGTTGGCCAGTGGCGATATCATCCAATTCGTCTTCCATTTTGGCGGTAAAATTATAATCGGTAATTTGTGGAAAGTGTTGCACTAATAAATCAGTTACCAAAAAAGCAATTTCCTGTGGCACAAATTTTTTATCTTCACGTTGCACATAACCGCGGGTAATGATGGTGGAAATGGTCGGCGCATAAGTTGATGGCCGGCCAATGCCCAGCTCTTCCATTTTTTTTACCAACGATGCATCGTTGTAGCGTGCTGGTGGTTCGGTAAAATGCTGTTCTGGTAATATTTTTTTTGCACTCAATTTCTCACCTGCTTCTAGTTTGGGTAAATTATTTTCTTCGTTGTAATCTGGATAAATTTTTAAGTAACCGTCAAAAATAACACTACTGCCAGTAGCGCGCAAAATATACTGTTTATTTTTTATGTCAGCGGTTTGATGGGCGAAAAGTGCTGGGGTCATTTGACAGGCAACAGCCCTTTTCCAAATCAAATCATAAAGTTTAAATTGTTTGGGTGCCAAAAAAGTTTTTACGTCCAATGGTTTTAAGGTCACTATGGCCGGACGAATGGCTTCGTGAGCTTCTTGAGCCAATTTAGATTTAGTTTTATAAACGGTGGCTATTTTAGGCAGATATTGAGCACCATAATTTTGTTTTATAAAAGAGTGAGCGTCAGCTAAAAAATCTTGTGACAGATTTACTGCGTCGGTACGCATATAGGTAATTAAACCCGTGTGGCCTTGTGGTCCCAAATCCACACCTTCATAAAGTTGTTGTGCCAAAGTCATGGTTTCTTTGGCTGAAAAACCGTATTTACGTGAGGCCTCTTGTTGCATGGTTGATGTGGTAAAAGGCGCATTAGGACTTTTTTTGGTTTCTTTTTTTTCCAAACTTTCAATAATATAAGTACCAGTTTGCAAGTCTTTGATTAATTTTTCCGCTTGTTCTTTATTTTTTATAAAAAGTTTATCAATAACACGGGCATCAATTTTATGTAATTTAGCTATCAAAGTTTCCTGGGTATCTTTTTTAGTCAGTTCAGCGCTCACGCTCCAATATTCTTCACTTGTAAAAGCTTTTATTTCTCGTTCGCGCTCTACCACCAAACGTACAGCAACGGATTGTACACGGCCGGCTGAAAGTCCTTTAGCCACTTTTTTCCATAAAAAAGGCGATAGTTTATAACCCACCAAGCGATCTAAAATTCGACGTGCCTGTTGGGCGTTTACCAAGTCTTGATCAATTTCGCGCGGATTTTCCAAGGCCTGCTTAACTGCTTTTTCAGTGATTTCATGAAAAGCAATTCTAAAATAGGGCAGTTTGCTGTCAATTATGGTTTTTAAATGCCATGCAATGGCTTCTCCTTCACGGTCTTCGTCGGTTGCCAGATAAACGGCGGTGGATTTGGCAGCCGCCGTTTTTAGATCAGTTACGTTTTTTTTGGCTTTTTCTGGAATTACGTATTGGGGCTGAAAATTGTTATCAACATCTACGCCCAGTTTTTTTTCCGGTAAATCACGAATGTGGCCATAGGATGACATGACTGTAAAATTATTATCCAAAAAACGCGCAATAGTTTTGGCTTTGGTGGGTGATTCTACAATGACCAATTTTTTTTTGTGAGACATATTATATAATTTCTAATTTTAAATTTTTAATTTACTTTACTCCAATTTTTATTGAGCTAATACATACATCATGACACCCAAATTTTTTACTTTGCCGGTCATTTCCATTAAAGTCAATGTGCTGTTAATGGTTGCACTATTCAGACCTGTTACACGAATTATATCATCAATGTGGCAGGGTTCAAAAGATAAACAATCCAAAATCAACTTTTCTTCCACATTAGCTGGTTTAATTTTTTTAGCTGTTTCTAGTCCAGCAATTTTATCATTAAATAAATTTAAAGTCAGTAAAATATCTTGAGCTTCCGAAACTGCGCGAGCACCCATCTTGATTAGATTATTAGGGCCAATCGCGTTTTCTGTCAAGATGTTGCCCGGTACGGCAAACACTTCTCGGTTTTGATCCAAAGCAATTTTTGCGGTTATTAAAGCTCCGGAAGTAATTGGTGCCTCAACTACTAAAGTACCCAATGCCAGACCAGAAACAATTCTATTTCTTTGGGGAAAGAAAAATTTTTGTGGTCCGGTTAAAGGTGGATATTCGGACAAAATTAATCCGCCTTCGGCCACAATTTTTTCTGCCAGATAAAAATTAGATGGCGGATAAAAAACTTTTTTATCCAGTCCCGAGCCAACCACGGCAATGGTACGGCCATGTTCAGCCAGAGCTGCTTCGTGCGCTTGGGTGTCTATGCCAATCGACAATCCAGAAATAATAGCCAGATTGGCACGTGCCAAATCCCTGGTTATTTTTTCTGTTACCTGTTTACCATAGGCTGAAATCTTGCGCGTGCCCACTACAGCCACACTAAAATCATCGCGGATATCTTTTAGAGTACCTTTGGCATACAATAAAAAAGGTGCACCATAAATTTCTTTTAAAAGTTTTGAATAATCTGGGTCATCTTTGGTTAATAAATTAATTTTTTCTTGGGCTAATTTTTCTAGTTCAAGATCCAAATTAATTTTATTTCTTACAGTCGCAATATCAGTGGCTGTTTTTTCGTCCAATCCAGCAGCCAAAAATTCTCCCAGTGAGGCTTGCCAGGCTTGTTCTAATGTATTAAAATATTCTTGAATGCGCTTGAATCTGGCTGAACCCACACTGGGCACACAAGAAAAAGCAAAGTAATATTTTTTATCATTATAAGACATAAAAATATGCGAGAAAAAATAATAGACAAAGATGGTCAGTATTGTTTAGATTTTACAGAAGAAGATGTTATTAAATCAACTAAGGACGTGCGTCCACCGGAAGAAAAATCAGCAGACGGACAACCAACAAGTTCCATTGACAATACTGCTGACAATACTGCTAATATATTAGAATTAGATAGAAGGGGAAGAAAAATTTCTCGTTGCCCAAGATGTGGTGGGATTCTACATGGGGGAGCACCTTGTGAAAAATAAAAAACTCAAGGAGGTGCCCATTGAAAAAAAACAAAGGGCGTAGACGCTATGCGCAGACAACTCACGAGTATGCGTTGCGCCTACATGGAGGTCGGAGGGTTTTGGCCACGACCAGAGCTGTATCAGATGCTCAGGCCTGGGGAAACTTTTTGTTCAGACACAATCGGTATAGAGAAATTCCTGAGATCACAATATATAGCGATCGAGGGGATTTTGATATTAAAATGGTGGAAGATCCACCCCTTCTAGCTGAGCCGCCATTTTGAAGAGCGTTTTCTCAAAACGCTCTTTTAATTTTAGCAAGGACCTTAGTATTTGTCTAAAAATTTTTGACAAGTTGTAAAAATTGTGCTATACTAATATTAATAGTTTTATTTTTTATTATCTTAAATAGGGGAGAGTAAAAGGGAGGCTTTTTTATTCCCTAAAGCATTATTTTCGTCCCCAGATTTCCCTTCGCCAAGCGACGAAAGTGAAGGCATTCCTCCTTACCAGATCGAGTAGTCACAAGTCAAGGGTGCGTAATATTTATTGCGTTATTCTTGCGCTTGGCAAGGGTAGTTTGTGGAAGTATCAAAAAAACACTCTAAATTTATTAAAGAGTGTTTTTTGTTTTTTAGTTTTGGAGTTTTTTTGTATTTTTACTTATTTTTTAATCCATTCTCTGGTTATCCATTTTTTAACCAAAGCTTCTTCCACATCAATTTTCAAGATTTTGGCAATGACAAAAATTATGCCCAATACATCGGCTAATTCTTTAGAGATTGTTTTTTGAGAATCATGTGCAGACAAGTATTTTTCTGGGCGGCATCTTTTTTTGTGTATTAAATAAGACTGCACAAACTCACCCAGCTCTTCAGTTAGTTTTAAAACCAAGTAATCATCGTTGATTTTGATATGGTCTCTTTTTAGATTATTTAAGAATACTTTTGATGATTTGTTTTGTAATTGTTTGAGTTCCATAATTAAAAAGTTATTTTATAATTTTAATCACCTCTTCTTTTACTTTCGGTAGAATTTTTTCTTGCAACAACTCTAGTTCTTCTTTGGAAAATTTACTTAAAACAAATTTATCAGCCGGTATTAGTTCGCGTTTTTTATTGCTAATGCCAATGCGTACACGCCAAAAATTATCTATACCAACTTTTTCCAGAATAGATTTTATACCGTTGTGACCGGCCGAAGAGCCGCCCAATTTGGCTCTAACTGTTCCAAATGGCAAATCCAGTTCATCGTAAATTACAATTAAATTTTCTGGCGCAATATTATATTTTTTTATCAACGCCAAAACCGCTTCGCCCGAATTGTTCATATAAGTTTGTGGTTTGATTATTTTCACTTCCTGTCCTGATATTTCAGTCCTAGCATACAGCAAACCACCTTTAGTACTTTTTTTCCATTCCATTTCTTTTTCTAATAAAAAATCCACTGCCATAAAGCCGGCGTTGTGTCTAGTTTTTGTGTATTGTGTGCCTGGATTACCCAAACCAACGATGAGCCACATATTAAGTTTATTTTATCACTCTTCATCTCTTTCCACCACTAACTTGATGGGTGTGCCTAAAAATTTGTAATACTCTCTTAGGTGTCTTTCCAAAAAATTAAGATATTGTTCGGGAATTTTAATTGGATTGGTGACTTTAATGCCAAATACCGGCGGGTTGGAATCTTTTTGAATAATTTTGCTAATGTAGGCCCGTGATTTAATTTGTCCACCGCGTTTTTTAGGCTGCAAGGGTGGCGGCATTTTTTTAAACAAGCGTTGTAAAAGTTCATTGAGTTCTTTTTTTCCTACCACCTTTTTGCGTTCCATCATCACCTCTAAAATAAGGGGCAGAATTTTTTGGCAGTTGCGTCCGTTTTGCGCTGAAATATAAAGCACTGGTGCCCAAGCGATAAAAGGAAAATTTTTGTCAAAATAAGCGGCCAGTTTTTTAACTGTGGTGGCATCTTTTTCCAGCAAATCATATTTATTGGCTAGTAAAATAATACTTACGCTACTGTTTAAAAGTAAACGTGCCAGTTCAACATCTTGGCTGGCTAAATTGCGTGACAGATCCAACATCAACAAGACAATGTCTGATTTTTTTAGTGTGTCCACACTCATACTAATGCCAATGCGTTCCAAAGACTTGGGTGGTACTTTGGATTTACGGCGAATGCCAGCTGTGTCAATTAAACGGATTTTGTGGCCTTCAAATTCCAGCTGTGTATCTTGCGGTTCGCGTGTGGTGTGTGGTAAGGCTGAAACAATGACTCGTTCTTCACCCATCAGTTGATTCAAAAGGGAAGATTTACCGGTGTTGGGCTGGCCGACAATGGCGACTTTAATTTCTTTTTCTGGTATGATTTTTTTGGTGCCGGATTTTTTTGGTAGAACTTTTAACACCCTATCCAACAGGTCACCCACACCAGAACCAGTGGCCGCCGCGATGTTTATGGCTTTACCTAAACCTAATTTTTCAAATTCCGCTGTTTTTTGTTTAGCTTTTTCCGCATCGGTCTTGTTGGCTGCCAAAACAAATGGTTTTTTACTTTGGCGCACCAGTTGCGCAATTTGACGATCGGGTGCCAAAAGTCCATCGCGCGCATCAACCAAAAAGATTATAGCGGCGCATTTTTGAAAAATTTCCCTAGCTTTAGTTTCAACTTGGCGCGCAATATCATCCACTTCATTTTGAGTGTTGAGTTTTTGTTCCATTAGTCCACCCGTGTCAACAGCAATAAAATTTCTGGTGTCCCACTCACAGAGTCCATAATTTAAATCCCGTGTGGTGCCGGGCAAAGTCGAAACCAGTGCTTTTCTTTGTTCAATTAAACGGTTAAAAAGAGTTGATTTACCAACATTAACGCGACCGACGATGGCTACCAGGGGTGGATTGTCTTTTTTGTGAATCATATTATTTTATTTCAGTCTTACCAAGTATAATGACAAAATCCACGTCTTTAGTCGAGGTACTGTTTTCTAAATCAGGGGGCAATTCGGTTGCCACGTTAGCATTGAGTGATTGCTTTAAAATACGCAGGGCATCTTTTTTGGTGCCACCCGTCAAATCATAGACTACAGTTTTTTCATAATTTTGTTCTGGTGCATTGCCGGTGCTGGTAATTTGATAGTTCAAGGAATAAAGCAAACCGGCCGTGTCGCGTGCCAAGCCCTCTTTTTCTGTACCATTCAATATGGCCAGTCTTGTGGGTTGGGTGGGTTGTTGCGGTTCGCCTGCTAGGACAAAAATATTTTGCACCAAATTACGCAGTTCCGTGTAATCACCGCTACGTGGTTTTAAAACATAGGCGCCTTCTGATGTTATGTCGTCCTGTAAAAGTCCGCTAGGGCTATTGTCGAGCACTCTTTTTTGTATTTCTTGATCAGTGGCTTTACTAGCTAAGTCAACAAAAGCGGGAATCTCATTCTTTTTTATATTGGTTTGAACATTTTTATCCGCCATGTTAAATATGGAATAAATCAAACTTGGATTAAAAACTGTTTTCCAATTAAAAAGTTTATCTTTTATTGCTAAAATAATTTGTTGTTGTCTGGCGGCACGAGCAAAATCAGAACCTTCACCATTATTGCCATGTCTGGAACGTGCAAAAACTAAAGCTGTGGCACCATCCATTTTTTGACAACCTTGAGCAAAAGATACAGTTTGATAAAGATGGTCTGCGGCGGGGTAAAGATTGTCAGTAAATTCTTTGTTTACACACACTTCCACCCCACCAACCTTGTCAATAATATTTTCAAAGGCGTTAAAATCTATTCTTAACCAGTAATGAACAGTTATCCCAAAAACATCGCCAACTGTTTTGGCTAATAGGGCTGATCCGCCACCGGGATAATTTTCTGTTTCACCAAATGAGTTGACGCTATTTATTTTGTACCAACCCTTGCCTGGAATTTCCACCAATAAATCACGCGGAATTGAAATAAAGACAGTTTGGCCGGTAGATGGTTTGGTCGAACCTAGGATAATCGTATCAGTTAAGTAGGGACCGTCGTGACCAAGACCACCCTGACCGCTGATAATAAAATTTACCCGATCTTCCTGTATGCCGGTCAATTTTTTTTCTGCACCAACAATTTGGCGAATTTGTTTGACAATGGGCAACTGTCCCAGTCCTTTTATAAAGGTTTCTTGCGAAAAAATAGTTTTGTATGAAAAGGCCGAGGCAATTATAAAAAAGACCAAAAAAATAAAAAAAATTACTTTGAAGAAATGGAGTAATTTATTTTTTGGTTGTTCTTGATAGGAATCAAATTCGTTTTCTTTTTTAAAGTCATCAAGATTCATAGACTACTAGCATACAAATAGAAAAATGATTTATAAACATTATAGCAGACTTTTTCTGTTTGCGTCAATTGTTTTTTTGTGTTAAAATCATTTAAAGCTTATTTTATACTTATACTAAAGTTATCGCTTTACCAAGGACGATTAGCTCAGTTGGTTAGAGCGTACGGTTCACATCCGTAAGGTCACTGGTTCAAGTCCAGTATCGTCCACCAAGGATATAAAATAGATTGAAATTAAAAAATAAATACTTTATGTTATCCAACAACCCAGACCAAGACAATAGAGACACGTATTTTAGCTCGATTGATGATTTACAATCGTCTGATCAAGAATCCGAACAACAAGACAGTAATTTTAACTATCATGGACAACCCGTGCCAACAGAAAATTCTACCCGGTCATTTTTTCTGTTTTTGTTTGACACTTTAAAAATTGTCATTATCTCTCTAGCTATTGTTTTACCTTTGCGTGCTTATGTGGTGCAGCCTTTTTATGTTAAAGGTGCTTCTATGGAACCCAATTTTCATGACCATGAATATTTATTGATTGATGAGATTAGTTATCGTTTTAATGAGCCACAACGGGGTGATATTGTTGTTTTTCGTTTTCAAGATGCAGAAAAAAGTTTTTTTATTAAAAGAATTATTGGTTTGCCGGGTGAGAAAATAGTTTTGGACTCTGGTGCTGTGATGATCTATAATCAAACACATCCGAATGGTTTTAAACTTGATGAGAGTCTCTACTTGCCGTCGGATACAATTACCAGCGGACAACTGGAGTTGACCCTGGAGGTTGATAAATATTTTGTTATGGGGGACAATCGTGTTTCCTCACTTGATTCCAGAAGATTTGGTGCCATTACACGTGCCAGTATCGTCGGTCGCACTTGGTTGCGTGGGTGGCCAATTGATAAGTTTAAAGTTTTTAAGACACCTATATATTAAATTTCTAATTTTTAATTTCTAATTTCTAATAAAACATCGAAAATTAAAATATTAGAAATTGTTAGTCCGCCGAAGGCGGATCCGCCTCGGGCGGAAAAATTGAAAATTAAAAATTGAAAATCTATTTTATGTCACGTAAAACTAAACAACCCATTCAGGCTCTAAAAGGTTTCAAAGACATTTTGCCCGAAGACCAGAAGTTTTGGGATTTTATTTATAATCGCGTTTATCAAACCGTTCTGGATTATGGTTTTAAAAAAATTGATCCGCCGATTTTGGAAGACGCGCATATTTATATGAAAGGGACTGGCCAATATTCTGATATTGTAGAAAAAGAATTATATGTTTTTGAAGACAAGGGTGGGGGGCTTGTGGCTTTGCGACCAGAATTTACACCCGGGGTAATTCGTAGTTACATTGAGCATGGTATGCAAAATCAACCTCAGCCAGTGAAACTATTTTCTTTTGGGCCGATTTTTCGTCATGATAATCCGCAGGCTGGTCGGTTTCGTCAGTTTTATCAATTTAATTGTGAAATCATTGGTTCTGATAGTCCGGATATGGATTCGCAACTAATTACTATGTTGAGTGGATTATTTAAGGTCTTTGGTTTGGATACCGCAATTGAAATTAATAGTATTGGTTGTCAGGAATGTCGTCCGGCTTACATTAAACAATTGGTAAAATTTTTAAAGAAAGATGGTACTAAACTTTGTGCAACTTGCCAGGAAAGAATTGTTAAAAATCCATTGCGTGTTTTAGATTGTAAAAATAAAGCTTGCATTGTTGCCACAGTACAAGCGCCACAAATTGTGGATTATTTATGTGAACCATGCAAAAAACATTTTGTTAAAGTTTTAGAAAATCTTGATGATGTTAACATTATCTACAGTCTAAATTCGCGTTTAGTACGCGGTTTAGATTATTATACTCGGACTGTATTTGAAGTTTTTTTGAATGAAGAAGTTTTAACTGATCGGCCGGAGGGTGCAGAAAAAATTGCTCTGGCGGGTGGTGGACGTTTGGATGGTTTGGCAGAAATTTTGGGTGGTCGACCCACTCCAGTGGTCGGCGTGGCTGGTGGTGTTGAGCGTGTGATCTCAGCTATGCGTCGGCTGAAAATTGATGTACCCGATCCTGGTCAAGCCGATGTGTTTATCGCTCAATTGGGTGAAGAGGCCAAGAAAAAGTGTTTGAAGCTTTTTGAAGATATGCGGCACTGTAACATTAAAGTTCGCGAGGCTTTTGCCAAAAACGGTTTAAAGGCACAGTTGGAAGTAGCTGATAAGCTGGGAGTAAAATATACTTTAATTTTGGGTCAAAAAGAAATTATGGATGGTACAATTATTGTGCGCGACATGTCTTCTGGTATTCAGGAAATTGTAGTTTATGAAAAAGTGGTGGAAGAAATAAAAAAACGGCTTCTAGACAGCAACTGTATTAAAATTTATCTTGATGAAACACAAAAAAAATCAGCTTTAGACATTTCTGATAGTAAGGTCGAAATAAAAGAATATAAAAAAGAACGTCACCATTATAATCAAAGCGAGAATGATTTTTCACCCAAGCCGGTGGCTGAGTTTATGAGCCCAGCTATTAACATCACTGCTGATCAAGATGAAAACGAACCTAAAAATTATAACACAGGAGAAGATGGTGGTTTTGATTTGGGACCAGAAGATGATGCTTTAGAAAACTTAAACGACTCAGATGACAGTTGGACTAATTAAATTTGACCGTTGCATGTCTTTTTGGTATGCTTTAGTTGATAAAATATTTTTTTAGAAAGGGGATTTTAAATATGGCTGTAGAAATTAAAAGAAAAAATAACGAATCAATAGAATCGTTGCTTCGTCGTTTTCAGGATAAGGTCAAACGTAGCCGTGTTTTGATTTTGGCCAAAAAAAATCGCTATCATGAAAAAGAAGAAAATAAAAGCAAAAAAAGAGTTGAGGCCAAGAGGCGACAATTTAATCGGGCCAAGCGTCAATATTTAATTAAAGTTGGTAAACTTCAAGAAACCACCGGTCGTAATAATGGAAAAAATTTTGCCGGTAAGGGTAAAAATAAAACCACACATTAATTTTTTTATTCTTTTATGTTGTTTGATAATATTAATGCTGACTTAAAAGAAGCCATGAAAGATCGTAATCTTTTTAAGACTACGCTTTTACGTTCAATTTTGGCTGTTTTTAAAAATGAAGCTATTGATAAACACAAAGTCGACAGTGGACTTGCTGAGGATGAAATATTGGCAGCTTTAAAACGTGAAGTTAAAAAAAGAAAAGATTCAGTTTTGCAATATGAAAAAGGTGCACGGGCTGATTTGGCACAAAAAGAAAAAGATGAAATTGTTCTAATTCAAAAATATTTACCGACCGAGATGGATGAAGTTGAATTAAAAAAAATTGTCCTTGAAGTAATTGCAGAAATGGGAGAGATTATTCCAAGTCATTTTGGTAAGGTTATAAAAAACGTGATGGCTAAAACAAACGGCCAAGCCAATGGAGCCATGATTAGTAAATTGGTGAAGGAAGCGCTGCAGTAAGTTTAAGTTTTTTAATATATGTCATTCCGTTGGAATGACTAAACAAGATAACACCCATGCTCAAGGTGCGACAAAAAAATATTTTTTTGTCATTCTGCGCTGTTTTATTAATGGTAGCCGTTTTAATGTTAACGGTTTTTTATTTTGCTCACCCAATTGCGGCACAAAACACGACCGATGTTTATGAACAAAACACACAAGATCTGAATTTGCCTGGTATTGGTTTGAGTGTCGGAGTGGTGGAGTTGGTGGTTAGAATTGTTAATATTTTTTTGGGTTTGCTTGGTCTCATCGCCGTGGTGTTGTTAATTTACGCTGGTTTTTTGTGGATGACCGCCAACGGTGATCCAAAAAAAGTTCAAAAAGCTAAAGATATTATTGTGGAAGCCATCATTGGTTTGATTATTATTTTGTTGGCTTTTGTAATTGTACAGCTAGTCATCCGGGCAGTGCACGGTTGGGCCAACGGTCAGGGTGGTGGCGGAGGAGGTGGTGGCGGAGGAGGTGGTGGCGGTGATTTACCGCCAGTGGTTGAAAGAACTTTTCATGTCAATGAAATTCAAACCAGCCATAGCGGTAGTAGTAGCGCTGCTAATGTGCATTTGTGTTCGGCCATTCAAACCATTTTTAACAATTCTTTAAGTACGGAATCTTTTAATAGTCAACGGGCTGGTAATTTAAAGATTGTTCAAGTTTCTGGAACTGCGGAAACCACTATCTCCACCCCTGATTATTGGTTCAATTCTGGCAGTGCTTTAAGTTATCGTGGTAGTGGTGATTATTTAACAGCTAGCACTGATTATCGTCTTTATTTACCGCGCGCTTTATCTGATACAAATAATATCGGTTTGTCTGCTTGTTTGGCCAGCCCCAGCTGTAATATTAGTGGTACCAACTTTGTCTGGCAATTTAGAACCGGGACTGAGGGTGATGCAATAGCACCCACCATTACTTCGGTTGTGCCAGCCAATGATGCCACGGGTGTTTCTACTACACCGACTGTTAGTATATATTTTAGTGAAGAGATTGATGCCACAACTTTAATCCCCGCTAATATAAGGGTTTTTGATCAGAATAACCAGGAGCTAACCAATTTAAATAATTTTATTATCAACGGAACCTCGGTTAGTTTTAGCTTTAGCAGTAACTTAACCGCTTTTCAGCTTTATACTGTGCGGGTGGCTGGTATTACTGATTTGTGTAGTAATGTCATGAACCCGGCTAATTATGAATGGAGTTTTACCACTGGTGATCAAACAACTGGGTTGTCTTCATATTATCCACAAAACAATGCTAATAATGTTTGTCCTGATGAAATAATTAGATTTTCTTTTTCCGACTCTATGGCTTTAAACAACATTGAAGTTATACTTTCCGGTGATGATGGTGATAACCGCAATTTAACTTTACCAGCCCCAGCTTTGAATGGTGGTAACCCAAGCGTAGTTGGCAGTGTAGGACTGTTGTCTGTAGTTAACAATTCTTTTACAGCCTATGAATTTGTGCCTACACCGGAATTACATCCTAATGTTCATTATGAAGTTATTATCAACACAAATAAAATTATTAATGCTCAAGGTGAGCGTTTAGTTGCAAATTGGGAATTTAACACCGCTACTCAAAGTGCCTGTTCCTGTTTGCCTTATATTTCTTATCTAAGTCCTCCTGATGGTAGTCGTGGCCAATGCTTAACCATTATTGGTTCTTGTTTTACTGGTGGTGGAGTAGCTGGCGTACAAACTCAAATTTTATATAACGATCAGGTTGAACCAACAGTTCCAAGTTTTATTAATGCTAATAATATTGTCACAGTAGTACCAGATCGTTTTGGCGCTGGTGCTAGTCCTGAAATAAAAATATCTCTAACATATCCCGGTGTGGCTGACACGGTTATCAGTAATGGCCATTTTTTTAATGTTACTAGCAACAGTCTTTCCAACGGACCCTGTCTATTATCTTTAAGTCCTAGTCAGGGGCAAATCAGTACTCCCATTACCGCACACGGCGACAGATTTGGTACTCAAACCGGTGAAATAACTTTTTTCTCCAATCTATTGGGTAATATTATAAATTGGGATGGAGCCCACAACACCATAGATACTCGAGTGCCAGCTGGAGCTGCAAGTGGTGAAGTCTTTGTGACTGACGCCAATAACAATGATAGTAATAGTATTTATTTCACTGTCACCAATAATGGTGGTGGAAATTTAACACCCTGTGATAGTGATACAAACACTTCTTTGTGCCAGGCTGATAACAGTCTTTGTCCAGCTAATTATTTTTGTGACACCACATGTTATTGTCAATCTAATGGTGGAAATCCAGATCAACCACTCATGGTGCGACTAAACAGTCTGTGCCAGGAAAGCAATGGTAGTATTTCAGTTTATCCTTCACCCAATCCGTATGTGGCAAAAGCAGATGTTTGTCCCAACGCCATAATCTCCGTACGTTTTAATCAGTGGTTAAACGATAGCTCAGTGAACAGCACTAATGTAGAGGTGGTGGCTTGTCAGGGCATGACACAAGCGCCAACTAACAATCAGTGTTCGGGCACTGCTTTGCCAGTCGCTGGAACTTTTGAAACCTTTGTTGTCAATAACAGCGAGGGTGGCTTAAGATTCACACCCAGTAGTTCTTTAACTCCTGACGCTTACTATATTATAACTTTACACACCGGGTTATCATCCAGTCCGGCGAATCGTTTTTTAGAAAATGAATTTTCTTGGTATTTCAAAACTCTAAACAGCAGTCAGTCATGTGCTATTGAAAGTGTAAATGTTTTTCCAGAAAATTACGTCTCTTATACTGCTGGACAGAGTATAAATTATAGAGGTTCAGCTTTTGCGCGTTTTTGTCAAGAAGTGTCGGGGGGAACTGGTATTTGGTCGTGGCAATCATCTGACCAGAACGTGGCTACTGTTGGGGCTGATGTTAATAATAATCCGCAGTTAGCCAACGCCACGGCTGTGTTATCCACCACCATAACTCAAACCGGTCAAACTAATATTGTGGGAAATTTTTCAAGTCTTTCAGATTTTGGTGTACTAAATTTTAGTCCACAAGGTGGTGGCGTAACCCCCATTGATTGTGATAGCGACACAACCGCTCCACAGTGTCAGCCAGACGATAATAATTGTCCAACTAATCAAGTTTGTAATAGTACTTCGTGTTTGTGTGAGGCCCCTCCACCTCCGCCTGGGCCGCCAGTTGTTATTAATAGTCATACACCCACAGGTAACCCAATCTGTCGCAACATTGCTGCTTCGGTTTTATTTAATCAGCCCATGGATACTGGTAGTTTTTCTAATTTGGGTTTATTTTTTAGAAGTGGAACACAAATAACTGGCTCAGAATGTCAATCTGTTGAAAATCAGCCCTATTATTTTTGTCGAGTACCCACATCTTTAGGTTATAGTACGGTTGCGGTTGGTCAGCCCGGCTGCCCAGCTACTACGCCAGTAACTGGCGATTGCACTCAAGTTTTTCTGTATCCTAATAATTCATTACATACAAGTACCCTTTATAATTTAAAAATTAACGGTCAAGATAGCGGAAACAGCGTAAGGAGTTTAGCCAATTCTTTTTTGCCCGTGACTACCAATTTTTTATTTACCACTCCTGGAACACTGCAAACCTGTCAAATAGATTATTTAACAATTAATCCTGCCAGTCATACTTTTACTGAAAGTGGTGCGACTCAAAATTTTATTGCTTATCCCAAGACCAATCAAAATCAAACCTGTCAAGGTGGTAGTAATTCTGGCACAACATGCACCAGTGACGCTAACTGTCTGGGTGGGGGTATTTGTACAAGCCCGGTTGTCACGCCGGTTGCCGGAGTGTATACTTGGACTTGGTCTCCTTGGAGCAAAAACGATCCAAATAATATTATTAATTTAGAAACGCCATCAACCAATGCCAGTCAAGATGTGACAGCTAACAACGTCAATGGTCAAGCTGAATTAATTGCCGAACTTATTGATAGTAATAATCAAACCTTTAATGGTTCGGCTAACATAACGAATTTTCTGTGTTTAAATCCGGTGTCCATTGAAGATACAAACAATGCCTCTCACTATTTAACTTTTTATTGCCGTGATCGTGAAAATAAGTTATTACCGAATGCCCAACAAAATACTACAGCTGTCGTTGCTCCGGAACTTTCTGAGCGGTTTATTATCTTGGTTGATGATTCCAGCACCCCGAGTCAAGCAACCGGTGATGCGATTGGTATTCGTGTCTATGCTAATCGCTCACGTCTATCACCCCTGGAATGGTACCAACAAAAAACACCCAATCCAAAAGAACAACCCTCTAGTTTAAAGGTAGCTGGTTTTGAAGCTGTTAAAGTTGGGCGAACGGTTTATGTGGCGGCAGCCAATGTTCACAACGGTGTTGCTTATCATAATATTTATATAATTTCTTATAATGACAAAGCCAGTGCAGACACTCAAAATATTTTTAATCAAATAATAAAAAACTGGCAGTTTAATGCTAATTTAAATTTAACTGAGCGGGGCTGGTTAATTCGTGACGTGGAACGTTTGAATGGTTTGGGGGATCTAGCCAGTTATTTAACTGCATATCGCACTAAAAACAATTTTTATCCCAAACTATCCTCAGGTAGTTATATTATTGGACAATCAACTTCTGTTTGGCCTTCATGGCAGGCAACTTTAGGTCAAGATCTTGGGCAGTCTTTACCAATTGATCCATTAAATAAAATTGTTGGCTGTCCTACTGTACCAGCTGGTTATGACGCAAACAGCTGTTGGAATGATATTACCAAAAACTTTACCTGCCCGGCAAGCTCACACATCTATCAGTATATTCTAAATGGGACAAACTATAATATTTATGCTAATATGGAGTATGATAGTCTTACTTCTTGGGATGGTTTAACTGATGGAACTTGGAATAGAAATGATACCTGCACTGATTATTCGTTAACAGGTAATTAAAAAATAAAAAATTAATTTATAATTTTTATGTTTGACAACATACCACCCTCTAATCCTATGAACCCCGCGGATAAAAATTCTATACCTAGCGTAGACACGGATTTAAAAAATTTAAATCAAGGTAAAAATTTTCCATTTAAAAAAATAGAAGAGACTATGTCTACGCCCACAAAATCTTTTTCAAATACGGAAGATATTTTTTCCGCTACTGAAAAAGTAGCTAGTGGACAAGTGTTTAGACCACTTATACCATCCAGTGGACAAAATATTAATAATCCCAGCATTACCACTATGCCTAACAATAATAATTATGCCGAGCCCAGTAGTTTAGTGATGACGGCTGGTGCATCCAGTGGTGCTGGCTTAAAGAAGATTTTAACAGTGGTTTTAATTCTTCTGGTGGTGGCCATTTTGGCTTTAGCTGGTTGGTGGGTCTATGGTAAATTTTTTGCTGATAAATCAATTGATAAAAATGTGCCAGCCACGGTCGATTTTAACAGTGTACTCAAAAATTTAAATGATGATTTGCAAAAAAATACGGTTCAGCCAGCTGTAAATAATGAAAATAAACCAGTAGAAGACTATCAAGACACGGTTTTACCAGATATTAATACCAGCACCTTGCCCGTGATGATAGAACAAGACAGTGATAGCGATAAGTTGACTGATTTTGAAGAAGACACCTTGGGGACTAATCCCAACAAAGTTGATACGGATTTCGATGGTTTGTCCGATTATGATGAAGTTAAAGTTTATTTTACTAACCCTTTAAGAGCTGATTCAGACAACGACGGTTTTATGGATGGCTTGGAAGTACAAAACGGCTATGATCCTTTGGGACCGGGCAAGTTAATTAATTAACGTGTATAGTGATTTTTGTGTTTAAAATAAGATTATGGTTGATGTTTCAAATCAAAATATACCCAATCTGGACACCCAAGCAATACCTGGTAATCCAGAGTCATCACCTTTAATACCAGTCGTGACCGAAGTTAAGGTACATACCATGCCGGACAAATTTCAACGTTATTTATCTGGTGGTCAAAGTTATGGTTCGACTGGTTCTTTAAAGGGCACGACGTTTTTATCCAGTGGGGCAGTAAAAAAAAGTTTATTGCGTGGACTGGTGATTGGTTTTTTAGTGATTGGTGCTTTGGCAATTGGCGCCTGGCTATTTATTAAAAGTATAAATCAACAGCCACAGACAGAAAACAACGTCTCGCCGGTTAATAATCAAGTCAAGACAGATGTGGATTCCGCTCTGGTGCCAGAAAAAAATGTGATCAATAAAGGTATTTGTTCTGACCAGGATTGTGCGGCTTGTGATGCGGAACAGTGTCGGGTTTTAGTTGGTCAGTGTCAATTAGCCATAGTTTATGAGCCGTGTGTTAATAATGGTCAAAATGAATGTGCTGTGCAAAGATGTCAGCCATTAATCGTGATTGATAATAATACTGCTACTAGCACTCCCACCAGTACGGATGAAGAGGTTATACCGTCAGTGGTGGCACCCGATGAAGATCATGATGGGCTAACAGATGTGGAAGAAAATATTTTTGGAACCAATATTGGTAATGGTGACACGGATGGTGATTCTTATTTTGACGGTTTGGAAATTTCCAATCTTTATAGTCCTTTAAAGGGTTTAGCCACGCGACTTATTGACAGTGGTTTAATTAATAATTGGACTAACCAAACTTATAACTATAGCGTTTTTTATCCTGTTGGATTTGATATACGACGTACAGATGATAATGCTGATATGGTTTCTTTTTTTGCAACCTCAACTGAGGAATTTTTTCAAGTCTTAGTACTTGATAATAATGAAAATTTTACAGATATTAATATCTGGTATTTACAACAGGATCAAATAGCACAGGCGGATGAAATTGATAATATAAATATTGGTGGTGTTAAGGGAGTGTTATCCAAAGACGGCTTAAATGTCTATGTTTTGGCAAACAATAAAATTTTTGTCATTAGCTATAACCCAGGTTATCCGGTAAAAAATAATTTTAATGCAACTTTCAAAATGTTTTTAAAGAGCTTTACTTTTTTTTCCAGCCCGTATGAAGATAGTGATAATTAGTTAGTGAACACAAAAATTGTTCATCTTTTAATAATATTTTTTTGCTTTATTGGTTAAAATGTTATATAATTTTTATCAGCTCAGGTGGTGTGGAAAATTTTTTATCTCCTTTTAATATTTTTTAATTTGTTGTTTTCCTTTTAACACTATGTCAAAAGAAAAATTTATTGCCGGTCTTGATATCGGTACCTCCCAAGTTCGTTTGGTAGTGGGGCAAAACAATCCTCAAGATAATTCTTTTTATATTGTTGGTGCAGCAGAGGTCGCTTCTGAGGGGGTCAGTAAGGGTTCCATTGTTTCCATTGAAGAAATTGTTTCGGCAATTTCTAAAATTTTAGAACAGTCGGAAAGAATGATTGGTCAGCGTATTAGTAGTGCTTTTATTGGTATTTCTGGTGTACATATTTCTACACTTACTTCGCGTGGTGTGGTAGCAGTTTCACGTCCGGGCGGGGAAATAAAGGAGGATGATGTAGAACGGGTGATTAATGCCGCTCAGGCTGTGGCCACGCCTCCAAATTATGAAATTTTACATGTTATACCCAAACTTTTTAGTGTTGATTCACAGACTAATATCAAAGATCCTTTGGGCATGACTGGTGTACGTTTGGAAGTGGAGACTCAAATTATTGAGGGACTTTCGACACAGGTAAAAAATTTAACCAAAACAATTTATCGCGCTGGTTTAACCATTGATGATTTAGTATTATCTATTTTGGCTGATTCAGAAGCGGTTTTAACCAAAAGACAAAAAGAATTAGGTGTGGCGCTGGTCAATATTGGATCTTCAACTACCTCTGTGGCGGTTTTTGAAGAAGGTGATATTTTGACTGCAGCAGTTTTACCGGTTGGTTCAGCACACATCACTAATGATATTGCTATTGGACTCAGAACCTCATTAGATGTGGCTGAAAGTATAAAATTGGAATATGGTAGTGCTAACCCAGATTTATTTAATAAAAAAGAAGAAATTGATTTGTCTGAATTTGATGACAAAGAGCAAGGCAAGGTAGCATTAAAACATATAGCAGAAATAATTGAGGCCAGACTGGAAGAAATTTTTGAAATGGTTGATAAAAAATTAGTGGCTATTAATCGTTCTGGTTTGTTGCCAGCGGGGGTAGTTTTAACCGGTGGAGGATCAAAATTGCCTGGTATTGTAGAGGTGGCCAAAAAGGAATTTCGCCTACCAGCCGCCCTGGGACATATAAGTAATGTCAGTACAGCTATTGATAAGGTGAATGATTTATCTTTTTCGACTGCCTTGGGTTTGGCTTTATGGGGTTTTGAATTAGAAAAACAAAACGAAGTTTCTGGATCTCATACTGGTTTTCTAGTGCCACAAATAAAATCAATAAAAGATTTAGTGGATAAAATAAAAAATATTTTTCATCGCTTGATTCCATAAATTTTCTTTAAGCTTGCTAAATTTTAGCATAACGTTTATAATAAAGGCATTAAAAAAGGTAATTTTTTTCTTTATGAACATGAATTTAAAGACTAAAACTAAAGAAATAAAGCCCGAAGTGGAAACTTTTGTACAGATAAAAGTTGTTGGTGTGGGTGGTTCTGGTGGTGCAGTTATTAACCGAATGCAGGCGGATAGAATCAAGGGCGTTGACTTTATAGCTGTTAATACTGATGCACAGGCCTTACATAATAATTTAGCTAATACCAAAATTTATATTGGAAAAGAAGTCACCAAAGGTTTGGGTGCTGGTATGAACCCAGAAATTGGTCGTGAAGCGGCTGAAGAATCTGTCGATGAAATTCGTGAAGCTCTCAAAGGTTCGGATTTGGTTTTTATTACCTGCGGTTTTGGTGGTGGTACTGGTTCTGGAGCTTCACCTATAGTCGCTCAGGTAGCACACGAAGTTGGTGCTTTGGTTATTGGTGTGGTTACTAAACCATTTTCATTTGAGGGTGCACAGCGCAAAATGATTGCTGAGCGCGGTTTGGATGAATTATCACAACGGGTGGATACTATTATTACTATTGCTAATGATAGAATTTTACAAATTATTGATAAGAAAACTTCTTTATTGGAAGCTTTTGGTATTGTAGATGATGTTTTGCGGCAAGGTGTCAAGGGTATTGCCGAATTAATCACTTCTTCTGGTGAGATTAATGTTGATTTTGCTGACGTCAAGGCCGTCATGTCGGATGCTGGCTCAGCTTTAATGGGTATTGGTGTGGCGACTGGTGAAAATAGAGCCGTGGAGGCTGCTAAAGCTGCCATTGATTCACCATTGCTCGAACTTTCTATTGATGGTGCACGCGGCATTTTATTCACCATTACTGGTTCAAAGAATTTAGGTATGAACGAAGTTAATGAAGCTGCACGTATCATTACTTCATCAGCTGATCCAAATGCCAAAATTATTTTTGGCGTAGTAATTGACGACAATATTCGTGAGGAATTAAAAGTCACTGTCATCGCTACTGGTTTTGGTAATAACAGTAAGGTTACTGAATCTAAATATCAACCCCCCTCTGGTGTTTTAGATTTTACTCCTCCTGTTGCACCACCGTCTTATAAAAAAGATCATATTCCCCAAAGAATAGAACGTGAGACTGTTCCAACTGGCTTAGATAAAGCCACCTTTATCAAGAAGGCAGCTGATTCACCCGATGATAATCAAGATGATGAATTGGAAATCCCAGCTTTTATAAGACGCAAGATGATGTAAAAAATTTATTTTTATGACCCACAAAGCTTATTTTGTGGGTCATTTTTGTTAACTTTTTTCTTGTGCTATAATAGACTTAGGTTTATTAAAAAAAAATGAAGTGGTGGAAAACTATCTTGGGTGAGATATGTTTTCTTTCATTTTTATAGTTTAAATTTTATGTCAAAAAGAATAGAGCAAATAAGAAAGCGTGATGGTCGTGTCGTACCTTTTGATCAGTCCAGAATCTTTAATGCTATCAAAAAGGCTGCTTTAGAAGTCGACATGGCAGATGATAAGGAATTAACCAAAATTACAGAAAAAACTAGCGCTGCACTGGAAGAAAAATATGATGGCCACACCATTCCGGGTGTTGAAGAAATTCAGGACATTATTATTGAAATTCTAATTGATTCAGGTCAACATAAAATTGCCCGTGCTTATATGATCTATCGTCAGCGACATAAAGAATTGCGTAGTATGCGCTTGCCATTAACTGAAGTAACCGAAGTTGTTGATTTGTCAGAAAATTCTTTAATGGTTTTGAAAAAAAGATATTTAATCAAGGATGAAACCGGTCAAGTCATAGAAAAGCCAGTAGATATGTTTAAACGTGTGGCAGCCAACATCGCTCTGGCTGATGAAACCTATAAAAATTTATACCATCAAACAGTGGATGTTGATAAAACTGCGCGTGAATTTTATGAAATGATGGTCAAACGCGAATTTATGCCAAACTCGCCAGCCTTAATGAATGCTGGGCGTGATTTACAGCAACTTTCAGCCTGTTTTGTTTTGCCAGTGGACGATGATATGACCAGTATTTTTGATGCTGTTAAGTGGACCGCTTTAATTCATCAATCTGGCGGAGGAACTGGTTTTTCGTTTTCAAGGTTGCGCCCCGAAGGCGATCGTGTCAAATCAACTGGCGGTGTGGCTTCTGGACCAATATCTTTTATGCGGGTTTTTGATGCCGCGACTGAACAAATTAAGCAGGGCGGCACTCGTCGGGGCGCCAACATGGGAATTTTACGAGTTGATCATCCGGATATTTTAAAATTTATTGCTTGCAAAGAAGACATGACAAGCTTAAATAATTTTAATATTTCTGTGGCTGTGACAGATAAATTTATGAAAGCTTTGGATAAAAATGAAGATTATGAATTAATTAATCCTAGAAACAAAGAAGTAGTCCAAAAAATTTCTGCCAAAATGGTTTTTGATTTAATTGTGACTAATGTTTGGAAAAATGGTGATCCGGGCATTATTTTTATTGATCGTATAAATGCTTTTAACCCAACGCCTCAGTTAGGAGAAATTGAATCCACCAACCCCTGCGGCGAGGTTCCTTTGTTACCTTTTGAGAGCTGTAATTTGGGCGGTATAAATCTATCTGAAATGTTGACAACTGATGAACAAAAAAAAGACATTGATTGGAATAAGTTGGAGTCTACTGTACAAAAAGGCATACATTTTCTCGATAACATGCTTGATATGAGTCGTTTTCCTCTCATTCAAATTGAACAAATGGTTGAAAAAACCAGAAAGGTTGGTTTGGGTGTAATGGGTTGGGCTGACTTATTAATTAAATTAGAAATTCCGTATAATTCTGATAAAGCTTTAAAATTAGCAGATAAGATTATGGCCTTTATTAATGATAAAGGTCATCGCGCCTCAGAAAAGTTAGCTGAACAGCGTGGTGTCTTTCCAGCTTTTTTTGGTTCTATATTTGATAAAAAAAATACAAATTACAAAATTCGTAATTCTACCATCACCACCATTGCTCCAACCGGGACAGTTTCTATCATTAGTAATTGTTCCTCGGGTATTGAACCACTGTTTGCGGTCTGTTATACCCGCAAAAACATATTAGATGCTGGTGATGAGTTAATTGAAGTTAACCCATTATTTTTAGAAATAGCTAAACGTGAAGGTTTTTACAGCGAAGCCGTAATGCGTAAAATTGCTGAACGTGGTTCGGTGCATGGCGTATTAGAAGTACCCAAAAAATGGCAAGAGGTTTTTGTTACTTCGCACGAAATTAGTCCAGAAATTCATGTCAAGATGCAGGCTGCCTTTCAAGCTCATACGGATAATGCCGTTTCCAAAACAGTTAATTTTCCAAATTCCGCCACCATGGAAGATGTACGTCGGGTTTATATCTTGGCTTATAAAACCGGCTGTAAAGGAATTACTATCTATCGTGATGGTTCGCGGAGTGTGCAGGTTTTAAACGTCGGGACACAGGATAATAAAGTTGATAAATTTCCAGAAGGGGACAGTGAGGTCAAAAAAGAAATCATGATTGAACGTCAAACCAGTCGGGTTAAGGTGCATGCCAACCAACCATCATTAATGGATTTGTTTGATAAACAAAACGATCCACAGTCATCAGAAAATGATGCAACAGTTAAATCAGAAAAATGTCCCGAATGCGGGCAAAAATTGGAAATTAAGGAAGGCTGTAAAGCCTGTCCAGTCTGTGGGTGGGGGAAGTGTGCGCTTGGATAATTTTTATCTGTAATTGGGACAGGTTTTGGGCCTGTCCTTTTTTGTTTTAACGTCAAAAAGATGATAAAATTATTTTATGCCAACTCACAAACAAGACAACTTGATCATTTTCTACACTGGCAATGGTAAAGGTAAAACCACAGCAGCTTTGGGTTTGGTTTCCAGAGCTTTGCGTGAGAAAATGAAAGTTATCCTAATTCAGTTTATTAAGTCAGAGCAGGGCTCTGGCGAAGTCGGTTTGACCAAAGTTTTAGGCGGATTAAAGGTTAAAAATTTTGGGACTGGTTTGATAATTAAAAAACCCACTCAACAAGATACTAAAAAATTAACTCAGATTATACATTCTGGCGTTGAATTTTCTCAACACATAATTGAGAATCAAAAATTTAAAGTCATAATTTTGGACGAAATTTTTGTAGCTTATAATTTGCGTTTATTAAAGTTAAAAGATATGCTTACTTTAATAAAAGCTTTTAGAAAAACACAAGGTCAACATTTTTTAGTTTTAACTGGACGTGGTTGTCCACCTGCGCTGTATAAATATGCTGATTTGGTCACAGAAATGAAAGAAATTAAACACCCGTTCCAAAAAGGCATAGCGGCCATCAATGGCATTGATTATTAATAAAATAAAATAATTTTATGGAAAATAAACAAGACTTAACCCCCGAAGAAATTTTATGGAAAATTTATGAAACGACCGAAAAAACCCGTAAATATATTTTGTGGGGTCGGGTTATGAGTTTTATCTATATTTTTCTAATCGTTGCTCCAATGATTTTGGCTATTATCTATTTGCCACCCCTACTTTCCAATATTGTTGGGCCGTATAAAGAATTGTTGGGTAGCGATCCCAAGACACAAAAAATTTTAAATAATATACCGACTGCTTCTGACGGCACTGTTGATGTGAATAAATTATTGCAAATGTATCAACAATAGTTGGTTTTATGTCTGATTTGATGCAACAACTTAAAATTTTGCAAAATAAGCTCAATAATCTTGAGCTGTTGTTGCGTTTACCAGGCAAAAAGCAGAAAATTTTGGAGCTTGCAGACCAGATGCAACAACCTAATTTTTGGACTGATCGTGTTCGGGCGACGAAAATCAGCCAACAACTTTTTGGTCTGCAAAATGAAATAGATAATTTAAATAAAATTAAAAATACGCTTGAAGATTTATTAATTTTAAACATGAACGAAGATGATGAAAAAGTAAAAAAGGAATTAGTTGTGCGTTTTAGTCAATTGGAAAAAGATTTTTTGGGGTTGGAATTTAAAACATTATTTACCGGTCGGTATGATCAACACGATGCCATTTTAGCCATTCACGCTGGGACTGGGGGCACTGACGCGCAAGACTGGGCCGAGATGCTAGAAAGAATGTTTTTGCGTTATGCTGAAAAAAAGGGTTTTCAAACCAAAACCATTGATCGTCAGGTGGGCAATGAGGCCGGTATTAAATCTGTCATTTTTGAGATCAATGGCGACCATGCCTATGGCTATACTAAATCGGAAGCTGGTGTACATCGTTTGGTACGTATTTCACCTTTTGACGCAGAAAAAATGCGCCATACTTCTTTTGCGTTGGTGGAAGTTTTGCCAGTCATTGATGAAGAAATTGATTTAAATTTAAAACAAGAAGATTTGGAAATTGATGTTTTTCGTTCTTCTGGTCATGGTGGTCAAAGTGTCAACACCACTGATTCGGCTGTTAGAATTCGTCATCTACCCACCGGCATTGTGGTTTCTTGTCAAAACGAACGCTCACAAATGCAGAATAAGCAATCAGCCCTGCGTGTTTTGGCAGCCAGAGTAAAGCAATATTATGAAACCGAACAGGAAGAAGAAAGAAAAAAATTACGCGGTGAATTTACCGAAGCAGTCTGGGGCAACCAGGCGCGTTCATATGTTTTGCAGCCTTATCAACTGGTTAAAGATCACCGTACTGATTTTGAAACTGCCGACATAGAAGCCATTTTAAATGGTGGATTAGATGATTTTGTAGCCGCTTATTTAAAGAGTCTTGTTTAAAATAATCGTCTGTATTATAATTTATTTTGTTGGGTGTATAAATAAAAAATATGGAACCAGAAATTAAAAAAGAGTTTGAAAACTTAGCCACCATGATAAAGGTTGGTTTTGATGATGTTGATAGAAGGTTTGATGACGTTGATAAACGTTTTGATGACGTTGATAAACGTTTTGATCGAGTTGAGACCAGATTGGAACACTTAGAGTCTGATATGGAAGAGGTCAAGCTAAGGCTGGATGAAAAAGCCCATCGTTTTGAATTAAAGGATTTAGATAGACGTGTGGATAAAGTTGAAGTTAAATTAGCTTCTCTAACAGCTTAATTTTTTTAATTACCAAATAGGCACTTCAAGTGGTTATTTTTTGTTTGTATTTTTTACTAAACCTTGACTTTCTATCTTTTATGGGTTATAATATTTTAAATTTAAAAAAAGATAATTAATTATAAGGGGGACATAATGAGATTTAAAATATTTTTAGGTTTGATATTTTTTAGCAGCATAATCAATGCTGCCGAAATTGTTGGGCCGGTTGTAGTAGGTGATTACCCGTATGTTATGAAGTACGGGGATACATGGCAAACGGTTGCTGCTCGCGCCGGCGTCTCTCCAGAATTTTTGGAGAGATATAATGGCTCTGGCAGAATTTTTATCGTCGGTGACAGAATTTTGATTCCTGTATTTTTTGATAACATAAAAATCAAAACACAGGAATCACGTTTTACAGCGCAGACCCAAACAGGAAATGGGACAATTTTTGGATTTGATGGGGATGGGTGCGCTTGGCAGCCCATGAAGAGTGGTCTGATGATGGATCCAAACAAATTCTTCATCGCCAGTCCATTTTTGCCTATGCATACCAAAGTTTTGGTGGAATTGTTGGATAAATTTGGCAATCCAGTCAATTCCATAGAGACTGTGGTGTTGGATTTAGGTCCGGATGTGGAGAAATATCCCGATCGCATTGCTGACCTATCATATGGGCTGGCTCTGCATATGGGTGGTGAGGATCTGATTCGTTGCGGAAAATTTCCAGTGCGGATCACGGTTCTTAAGTAGAAGCTTGTTTATGAAAAACGAGCTTCTTTTTATTTGTTTTTATCTGTAATTTGGAGTAAGATTTAAATATAATTCTATGTCTAAAGTTCTAGCCATTGACTATGGTGAAAAAAATATTGGTCTAGCTTTGTCTGATGACGAGCAAAAATTTGCTTTTGCCTATAACACTTTGCAGGTTGATAAACGACGCCAAACCACCAACAAGACAGCCAAAATTATGGTTGATTTAAAAAAGATTTGTCAGCTGGAAAAAGTAATCAGAATAGTTGTTGGTTTACCAATTGGCCTTAATGGTAATAATACCAAAAAGACTGAAGAGGTTTTTGCGTTTGTAAAAGAGTTGGAAGAAGAATTAAACTTGCCAGTGGAAACAGAAGACGAACGTTACACCACCGTGGCGGCTGCAAGATTACCACAAAAAAATGCGCGCAATATTGATGAATTATCAGCGCAAATATTGTTGGCTGGGTATTTAGAAAGAATTAATAGTTTTTAGTGTCTTAATTTCTATGTCAATCTTAAAATATTTAATCTATTTTGTGCCTTTTATTTTATCTTTTGTTTTGGCATTAGTTTTGACGCCACTGGTCAAGAAATTGGCTTTTAAAAAAAATATCCTGGATTTACCAGACACAGACAGAAAGCTTCATGGCAAAGCAACACCTCTTTTGGGTGGCGTGGCGGTTTTTGTGTCTTTTTTAATTACTTTGTTGGTGGCCTGGTGGGTGGGCTGGTTAAATGATGGTGTCATAAAAAATACACAAATTTGGGCCATTGTGATTGGTGGTGTAATTTTAATTGTGGGTGGTTTTCTAGATGACAAATACAAATTAAAACCTTGGCAATCTTTTTTGTTTCCTATCTTAGCCGTCATTGTAGCTGTAGCTTTGGGTATTGTGGTAAAGTATGTCACTAATCCGTTTATCGCTGGGACTGGTCCGTATGGCCGAGCATTATTTTATTTTGATTGGATTAATTTAAATTTCATTTCTTTAGGCGCTTTGTTTTCTTTTTGTTGGCTTTTGGGCATGATTTATACCACCAAATTTTTAGATGGTCTTGATGGTTTAGTCACCGGTATTGGTGTTATTGGTGTATTAATTTTATTCGTGGTTTCGCTTTTTTGGGACGTACCCTTAAGCGGCACATCAGTTTTATGTTTAATTTTAGCTGGTGCGTTACTGGGATTTTTAAAATATAATTTTTATCCAGCCCAAATTTTTTTAGGCGAAGGTGGTGCCACTTTTATCGGTTTTATGCTAGGAGCGCTGGCCATAATTTCTGGCGGTAAAATTGCCACCGCACTACTCATTATGGGTATTCCAATTTTGGATGTGGTGTTTGTAATTTTACGGCGTATTTTTTCTGGTCAGCATATCTATGCCGGTGATCGGCGACATTTACATTTTCGGTTAATGGATCTCGGTCTTTCACATAGACGAGTAGTTTTAGCGCTTTATCTTTTAACTTTTATTTTTGGTATTTCGGCTCTTTTTTTACAAAGCCAAGACAAAGTGTTGGCACTGGGATTATTGTTGTGTGTGATGATAATTTTAGTTGGTGTGCTTATGTTGGCTTATAGGAATAAAAAGTTAACCATAATTTCTAAATGAATTTTTATGAAAAATAAGTTTTTTTTCGCTGGTATAATTTTTGCATTGATTTTTATTAGTGGCTGCATAACAAAAAAAAATGTACCAAGCGTTGTCATTAATAATCAAGACTCTACAGTTAAAAATACTCCGCAAGTTATTATTAATCAACAATCTTTTGCTGTCGAAGTAGCCTCAAGTAATCAAGAAAAAAGTCTTGGTCTATCTGGTCGTCAATCTTTGGGGCAAAATAGTGCCATGCTTTTTGTTTATGATAATTATGCTGTTCGGTTTTTTTGGATGCAAGATATGAATTTTCCTCTTGATATTATTTGGATTAAAGATAACAGCGTGGTTGCTTGTGTCGAAAATGTTCCACTTTTAACCGCTGGTGAAGTTACTCGTGTTACTTCGCCCACGGCAGTCAATTATGTTTTGGAGACCGTCAGTGGCACCTGTCAACGTTATAAAATTACTGCTGGTGACTTTGTTGACATAAAGTTATAATTCAGTTAGAATGTATTTAATAAAAATTAATTTTAAATATTTTATGTCCAAATTAGCAGTCATCAAAACCGGTGGCAAACAATATGTGGTTAAAGAAGGTCAGGTTTTAAAGATCGAAAAACTGGCTGAAAGTGAAAAAAAAGATTTTTCTTTTAGCCAAGTTTTATTGGTTGCTGATGAAACTGGTACAATCAAAATTGGTAACCCATTTATTTCTGGAACCGAAATTTCTGCCGAACTTTTAAAAACTGGACGTGCCAGAAAAATTCGCGTGGTGCACTATAAACCAAAAACCCGTCAACATAAAGTTTATGGTCACCGACAGCCCTTTTCTCAAGTTAAGATTAAAAAAATAAATTAACTTAAAATTAGTCCAAACAAAAAAACATGCTTTATGAGCCATGTTTTTTGTTTTATTTTAAATTATTGTTCTGCCTTTTAAAGCATTAGCCAAAGTCACTTCATCAGCGTATTCCAAGTCTCCACCTTGAGGTAATCCTCGTGCCAGTTTAGTTATTTTAATGTTGTATTTTTTTAATAATTTTGTTAGATAAAGATTGGTAGTTTCACCTTCCACGGTCGGGTTAAGTGCTAAAATAATTTCTTTAACATAACCTTGTTTTAATTTATTTTCCAATGCTTTTAGGTTTAATTTTTCCGATGTCATACCTTCAGTCGGGTTAAGTAGTCCATGTAAAATATGATATAAACCATGAAATTGACCAGATTTTTCTAAAGCTGCGACATCAACAGCTTCAGCCACAATACACAGTGTGGTTTGGTCGCGCCTTTTATCAGCGCAAATTGAACATAGATTTTGTTCGGCATATTGTCCACATTGGTTGCAGTGTCGAATGTTTTGCTTAAGTGCTAAAAGCGCTTGCCCAAAATTTAAAGTTTGTTCATGGTTTTGTTTTAACAAATAAAAAACCAACCTCTCGGCGGTTTTTTGGCCAATGCCTGGCAGGGCGGAAAAATGGGCAATCACTTTTTGAATAGTTGGTGAAAGAGTTGACATAATTTAATTCATTGTCATCATTTGTTCAGCCATTAGATGTTGGACTTTCTTTAAAGCCTCATTAAAAGCTTCCGCGGCATATTTTTGTTGACTTTCTATGTCAAGTTGGGGGTTTAAAGTTAGGTTTAAAACTTCCTGATTACCATTCATTTTTACTTTTACGCCGTGACTTTCAGTTTCGATTTCCACCGTACTCATTTTTTTCTGCAGTTCCTTGGCTTTAGATTGTAATTGATAAAGATCTTTTATTGAAGAAAACATAAATTTATTTATTATTTTTTTAAGTAAATTCTGGTGGAGCAAAAGATTCATCCAGTTTTTTATCTAGATTTTTAAAACTGGCTCTTTGTTCGTCAAAATATATTTCTACCACGCCAGTTGGTCCATTTCTGTGTTTGGCAATATAAATTTCAGTGATGTTACCCTTGGGTGTATCTTTTTTATACATTTTTTCACGGTAAATGAATAAGACTACGTCGGCATCCTGTTCAATAGAACCTGATTCACGCAAATCGGCTAATTTAGGAATGGCAGTGGGACGGTTTTCAACTTGTCGTGATAGTTGGGAGAGAGCCAAGACCGGTACATTAAGTTCACGAGCAATGGATTTTAAACCACGTGATATTTCTGAGACTACTTGTACACGATTATCAACCGAAGCGTTCATTCCACCTTCCATTAATTGTAAATAGTCAATCATAATTAATCCTAGTCCTTTTTCTGCTTGCAGACGTCTGGCTTTGGTGCGCAGTTCCATAATAGAGCCAGTCGGCGAGTCATCAATAAAAATTGGTGCTTCTGCCAATTCGCCCATAGCATGACCAAGACGCGAAAAATCAGATTCACCCATTTCTTCTTTATCAGACAGACGGCCAGTGCGTAACTTCCATAAATCCACACCCGATTCGGCACATAGCATTCTTTCCACAAGTTGTTCTTTTGACATTTCTAAAGAAAAAATGCCGACTGGTAGTTTGTGTTTCACTGCCACCTGGCGACAAATATCAATGGCTAGCGAAGTTTTACCCATTGACGGCCGTGCGGCTAAAATTATTAAATCAGATCTTTGTAGACCAGCCAGGTGACTGTCTAAATCGCGGAAACCCGTGGGAATGCCACGTAGTTTACCAGACTCGCGATGTAATTCATCAATACGTTCAAAGGTATCGGCCAGTAAATCTTTTAGGGCTACAAATTTTTGTTTTAAAAACTGTTGTGAGACACTAAACAGACGGCTTTCTGAACGATCTAAAATTTTAGTAATATCTTCAGCTTCTTCAGTGTAGCCCAAGGTGACAATTTCGGTGGCTACGCTAATTAGACGCCGCAGGGTGGCTTTTTTTTGTACAATTTGAGCATAAGATATTACGTGTGAAGCGGTGGCCACAGTGTTGACCAAGCTGATTAGGTAGGTGCGGCCACCGGTACTTTCTAAATCTTTTTTTTCTTGTAATCTGGAGCTGATACTTAAAATATCAATGGGCTGTCTTTTTTCATAGAGTTCCAAGATTGTTTCATAAATTTTTTGATGGTCATTGCGATAAAAATCTGTTGCCTTCAAAATATCGGCAATTTTTGTGATAGCCTCCTGATCAATTAAAAGACAACCCAAGACCGATTGTTCCGCTTCAATATTTTGCGGTGGCAGTTTTTCTGTGTGCGAAGTGGAATTTTTATCGGCCATAAGATATTTTTTTTATAAAAAAAGTGGCAACATAACTAAAGTTAAAGTGGAAAGTAATTTAATTAAAACGTGCAATGACGGACCAGCTGTGTCTTTAAAAGGATCACCCACTGTATCACCGACCACCGTAGCTTTATGAGTGTCTGAACCCTTGCCACCCATTTGACCACTTTCAATAAATTTTTTGGCATTGTCCCAAGCGCCACCGCCGTTATTTAATACCAAGGCCAATAGAATGCCAACGATAGTGGCTATCATTAAGAAGGCACCCAAAGCCTCAGCTTTAAAGACATAGCCAACAATAGTAGGAACTAAAATTGCCACCAAGCCCGGTAAAACCATTTCTTTTAAAGCACCTTTTGTGGTGATGTCTACGCATTTGGAATAGTTTGGTTTGCTGGTACCGGCCATAATACCGGGATCTTTTTTAAATTGTTCGCGCACCTCATTAATAATATAATAAGCCCCCTTACCCACAGCTTTAATGGCCAATGAGGAAAATAAGAAAATCAGAGCCGCTCCCAAAAGTCCACCCACAAAAACAGCTGGTTTTGCCAGATCAATGCTTACTAAATGCGCGTCAGTTAAATAAGCTGAGAACAACAAGAAAGCAGCCAGAGCTGCTGAACCAACTGCATAACCTTTGGTTAAGGCTTTGGTGGTGTTGCCCACGGCGTCCAATCGATCGGTAATTTTTCTGACATTCTCATCAGCGCCCGACATCTCCACAATTCCACCAGCATTATCTGTAATAGGGCCAAAAGTATCCATGGCCAAAACATAGCCCGCAGTTGATAGCATGCCCATAGTTGCTACAGCTGTTCCATATAATCCACCGCTTGTTAAACCCGAAGCTTTACCTAGAAGATAAGAACCCAATAAAGCAGCACTAATGATAATCGCAGGGATGGCCGTGCTTTCCATAGCCACAGCAAAACCAGAAATAATATTCGTTGCTGCGCCGGTTTTTGAAGATTCAGCAATTGATCGAACCGGTCTAAAGCGTGATTCAGTATAATATTGAGTGATATATAAAAACGCCATACTAGTTAAGAGTCCAATGATGCCACACATAAAAAACCATAACCAATGTGAAGTGAGTAACCACTTAGTTGTGATTAAAAAACCAATCATGGCTATCACAGCTGTGACATAAAAACCACGATTCAAAGCTTTCATCGGATCTTCTGCGCCTTTAATTTTTACCGACAGCACACCCACGATAGAAGCAATTAGACCAAACGCTCGCGCTACCAGAGGAAATAAAATACCACCTAATCCAAAAAAAGGAAAAAGAGCAATACCCAAAATCATGGCACCAATATTTTCAGCAGCTGTAGATTCAAATAAATCCGCGCCTCTGCCAGCACAATCACCAACATTATCACCCACTAAATCGGCCACCACAGCTGGATTTCTTATGTCGTCTTCTGGAATTCCAGCTTCAACTTTACCTACCAAATCGGCGCCCACATCAGCCGCTTTGGTGTAAATGCCACCGCCCAATTGGGCAAATAAAGCCACCAATGAGGCACCAAAACCAAAACCAACAATCGTTAAAGGTACTTCATGTGGATTATTCATACCACCATACAAAACAAAAAGCCCAGCTACACCCAAAAGTGATAAAGTCACCACCAGAAAACCAGACACCGCGCCACCGCGCATGGCAATTTGTACTGCTGAATTTATATCTCGTGTGGCAGCTGAAGCGGTGCGCACATTAGCTCGTACAGAAATATACATACCAATATAACCAGCCAGAGCGGAAAATAATGCACCAACAACGAAAGCCACGGCAGTTTTAATTCCCAAACCTAAATTGCCAGAGAAAAAATAAAGACAAAAAATAATAATTGCCACCAGACCAGAGATGACAGCAATAGTAGTATATTGTCTTTTTAGAAAAGCCATAGCGCCCTCTTTTATGGCCTGGGCAATTTCTTGCATACTGGCAGTTCCAGTGTCGTGTTTCATCACCCATTTAGCCAGCAACAAAGCAGTCGCTAAACCTATGGCGCTGATTGTAAAAACAATGGTAAGCATAAAGTCTTTGTTTCTATTTGCTATTTATCTGTTTTAAAGAACAAAAAATAAACAGCAAGATTAATGTCTAATAAAAAATACTGCTTATATTTTAGTTTTATTCGTGGTTTTTGTCAATTTTTAGTTCGTGACAATTTTTATTTGCTTAATTTTGAAAAAGATGATATTATTTTTTTAGAAAATATATATGCTCGTGATTTGATTTATAGATTCGCCAGCTGGCGGACTTTCAAGCTGGTATTTTTTATAATAAAATTAAGTTTAAATGTGCGCCCATAGCTCAATGGTAGAGCAACAGCCTTTTAAGCTGATGGTTGAAGGTTCGAGCCCTTCTGGGCGCATTTTTATGCCAACCGTTTTGAGGTATGTAAAATTGGCGAGTGGATTTTTTAATTAAAAATTTCCCGCCCGTTCGGAGCAGGGTTATTTTTTTCCAAATAATTATTTTATGGATATTAGAAATATTGCCATTATTGCGCATGTGGATCACGGTAAGACAAGTTTGACCGATGGTTTAATGCGCCAAACTGGTGCCTTTAAAGATGGTGTCAGTATGGATTCCAACGCTTTAGAAAAAGAGCGCGGCATTACAATTTATGCCAAAAATGCCGCTATTTTTTATCAGGGCACCAAGATTAATATTGTAGATACACCCGGTCATGCTGATTTTGGTTCCGAAGTGGAACGTGTTTTACGTTCCATTGATGCTGTTGTTTTGGTAGTTGATGCACAAGAAGGCCCCATGCCACAAACTAAATTTGTCTTAAAAAAATCTTTAGAACTTGGTTTAAAGCCCATTGTGGTAATTAATAAAATTGATAAACTTGCGGCCCGACCAATTTGGGTGGAAGAAAAGGTTTTGGAACTTTTTATGGATTTGGGTGCCAACGATGAACAACTAAATTTTGTTACCATCTATGCTAATGCCAAAGCTGGCGTGGCCAAATTGCAGTTGAAAGACGAAGCCACAGATTTAACCCCGCTTTTGGATGTAATTTTAAAAGAGGCACCAGTAGTTTCTTCAGAAAAATTAAATGCACAACCTTTAAGATTTCAACCTTTCAATTTGGGTTATGACAATTTTATGGGTCGTTTGGCCATTGGTCGTGTCTATGAAGGTATAGCCAAGGTGGGTGATAATGTTTTTGTAAAAAAAACAAGTGGTGAAATAAGGTCTGGTAAAATAACCAAGATTTTTTCTTTTTCAGGTTTAGAACGTCAAGAAGTGTCCGAAGTGTGTGCTGGTGACATTGTGATTATAGCTGGTTTGCCAGATATTTATATTGGCGACACAGTTTGTGCCAATCCAGAACAAGAATCTTTACCCGCTATTAGTATTGATGAACCCACCATCTCACTTAATTTTTTGGTTAATAATTCTCCTTTTGCTGGTCAGGATGGCAAAATGGTTACCAGTCGTCAGATTGATGAACGTTTAAGAAGGGAATTGGAAGTTAATGTTGGTTTAAAAATAGATTTTTCTGCCAATGATTATTTTAAAGTTTATGGCCGCGGTGAATTACACGTTGCTATTTTATTGGAAAACATGCGTCGTGAAGGTTACGAATTGCAGGTTTCTCAACCGCAGGTTATTTTTAAAGAAGAAAACGGTCAACAGTTGGAACCTTATGAAGAAGTAACGGTGGATGTACCCAGCCAGATGACCGGTGTGGTTATTGATAAATTATCACGCCGCAAAGCCATTATGACCGTCATTCATCAGCAAGAAAAAAATACGCGCATAATTTTTGAAATACCCACGCGCGGACTTTTGGGTTACCGAGGTGAATTTGTGGTGGACACCAGCGGTGAAGGAATTATTTGTAGTCAGGTGATTGGTTTTAAAGCTTATGCTGGCACAATTGAACGGCAGGTTCTGGGTTCCATGATTTCCATGTCAACCGGCAAGGCTTTAAGTTATGCTTTGGATAATTTACAACAACGTGGTGCTTTATATATTGGTCCAGGCGTCGAAGTTTATGAAGGTATGATTATTGGTAATGTGTCCAAAGGCGAAGACATGACAGTTAATCCAATTAAAGGCAAACAGCTTAATAATATGCGCTCCAAAGGCAACGATGATCCGATTTTTTTAACACCACCTTTAGATTTAACCCTAGAAAGAGGCTTAGAAGTTATGGCTGAAGATGAATATTTGGAAATTACGCCAAAAAATATTCGTCTGCGTAAACAAATCTTATCTGAACTTGACCGAGTACGCTTCAAGAGAAAAAAATAAAGATAACCACTGTAGGTTATCTTTATTAATTGACTTTTGGTTTTAAAAGAGAGAAAATACATATTATCTATGCATAAAATAATGAAAAAAAATGAATCTCAAATTTTAGTTACGCAGCCTTCAGTTGGTTATGAACTTTTAGATAGCGGAGAGGGTGAAAAACTGGAACGTTTTGGAAATATTGTTGTCGCGCGTCCAGATCCACAAAGTTTGTGGCAAAAAAATTTATCACCCATAGAGTGGCAAAAAGCTGATGCCACATTTTCAGGTCAAAAAGAAAACGGAGGCTGGAGTACTAAAAAAAATTTTCCAGATCGTTGGCAAATAAATTTTGGTGGTTTAGATTTGTGGTTAAGATTGTCAGCTTTTAAACACGTGGGTCTTTTTCCAGAACAACTTGGCAATTGGGAGTGGTGCGCCAATTTAATCAAAAATTCTAGCCGTAAAATTTCAGTTTTGAATTTATTTGCCTATACTGGCGCGGCTACTTTGGCAGCTTTAAAAGCTGGTGTCGAAGTTTGCCACTTGGATGCTTCAAAAACTGCTATCAACTGGGCCAAAGATAATGCTCTTTTGTCAGGTTTGGAACAGGCACCTGTGCGTTGGATTGTGGATGATGCACTGGCTTTTTTAAAAAGAGAAATTAAACGTGATCACTTATATGATGCCATTATTATGGACCCGCCAGCCTTTGGTCACGGACCAAACAACGAACTTTGGAAGATTGAAAAAAACTTTTTAGAACTAGTTAATTTATGTTTTCAGCTCACTTCAAAAAATCCTTTGTTTGTTTTAATGAATGGTTACGCCAGTGGTTATTCAGCCGTAGCCTATCAAAATAATCTTTTATTGTGGCAGGATAAATTTGGTGGTCAAATAGAAGTGGGCGAGTTGGCCATTGCTGAATCTAATGGTCAGCGTTTGTTGCCGGCTGGAATTTTTGCCAGATTTCATAGCTAAATTTTATGTCCTTACAAGTTTTGTACGAAGACAATCACCTGATTGCTGTTTTTAAGCCAGCCGGAGTTTTGACGCAGGGTGACCAGAGCGGTGATGTGTGTCTGATGGACGAAGTAAAGAAATATTTGAAAGATAAATATTCCAAACCCGGTAATGTTTTTTTGGGGTTAATTCATCGTCTTGACCGCAATGTCAGTGGTATTGTGCTTTTGGCAAAAAAAAGCAAAGGGGCTGCACGACTTTCTGCTCAGTTTCGTAATCATACAATTACTAAAACTTATTATGCTCTGGTAACTGGTTATGTAAAACAACAAAATGCTGAACTTAAAAATTTTTTATTAAAAAACACCCGCACTAACAAAGTTGAAATTGTAAAAGATAAAGTACCCGGGGCAGATTTTGCTGAGTTGAGTTATGAAATTGTAAGACAAAACAAAGATTTTTCTTTGCTTAAAATAATTTTAAAAACTGGCCGTTCGCACCAAATCCGTGCCCAGTTAAGTTTTATTGGCCACCCTATTGTGGGTGACATAAAATATGGCTCTCAAAAAAGTTTACCCGATCAAGAAATTGCCCTTTCTGCTACCAGTTTAGCTTTTGATCTGGTGCCAAGTTGTGAACGCAAGGTTTTACAAATAAATTATCCTTCGCACTGGAACCAATATTTAAGCTAGAGCTATTTTTTTTAATTTTTATCTCGTGTGTGTTATAATGTTTAAAATTAATTTTTTTTATATTTATGCCCAACGTACAAGAAGTTTTTGATCGTATTAAGCAGTCCAAACAAGAACAAAAAATAATTAAGGACGCTTATCATGATGGTTTGGAAAACAATGGTGAATATGTAGAGATAGTGGAAAAAATTAGAATTCTAAGAGAACGCAAAAAAAGTCTTGAAGACGATGCCAAGGCCGAACTTGGTTCGAGTGCTGCCAAACTTGATCAATTAAAACTTGACATCCTTATGGATAATGAAGTTTTAAGCGATTTGGCCTTTAATAGTTTGGTGAAGGGTGAACGCGTGGAAGTCATTGACGAATATGAAAATAAATACGAACCTTTTATTAACGTTAAGTTTAAAAAGATAAAATAATTTTTTAAATAATGTTTTTAAAAGTTAAAATTAAATATTTCAAGTTTTTTTTATTTTTTTTACTGATTTGTATCATTGTGTTTTTTGTTTTCTTCTTTACAAAAGAAATTAAAGAACCAACTAGTTCTTTAATTTTTCAGCATACTAATCAAAATTTTGGTGACAAAGAAATTACTACACCGACCACATCATCGGTTTTAGTTAAAGATCAAAATTTAATTATTTTAGATCAAAAGAGAGAAGAAAGTACAACCACTGTTGCTGTAGAAGTTTTACCACAAGATATTTTTATTGAAGACGTGCCATTTTTGGTGCAGGCGCCTTTTGGCGAATGGAAAGATCCGCGTCAGCAGGATGCCTGTGAAGAAGCAGCCTCGTTGATCGCTGTGAGTTGGGCCACAGGTATAAGCAAAATTAGTAAAACTGAAACTAAAGAAAAAATTTTGGACATTGTTAAATATCAGACGGAAAATTTTGGTGAATATCGCGACACTTCGGCTGCCGATACTCTAAAATATATTATTAAGGGTTATTTTAATTATCAAAAGGCCCGCCTGGAAGAAAATATAAAAATTGAAGACATCATTACAGAGCTCGCTCATGGTAACCTGGTAATTGTACCAGCTAATGGTCAAGCCTTGCATAATCCATATTTTACTCAACCCGGACCAGAACGCCACATGCTTGTCTTGCGCGGACATGATTCAATTAAAAAAGAGTTCATTGCCAACGACCCAGGCATCGGACGGGGTGAAAAATATCATTATCCGCAAGAAACCCTATGGGCAGCCATTCGTGATTATGAAACTGGCTACCATGTTCTAATTACAGGGGTGAAAAAAACGATGATTGTGGTGGAGAAATAGTGCGCTGGTGAATTATATAGGACGTGCTATAATTAAATTAGATAAGTTTTAATAAAATTTTATCTTTTAAAACTATGCATATCCAATTTTCTTATAAACAAGTCAACGCACAAGACAAGGTTTTTTTGGAAAACTATATTGATAAAAAAATTGAGCGCATCAAAAATTTATTGGACACCGAAAAATTTTCTAATGCCATTTTGGACATTCGGGTGGAAAAATTTGTTAAAAAAAATGCCTGTCAGGTTGAGTTACATTTTTCGTTTCCGGGTGGAAATTTTATGGCTTCCGAAGATGACCATACCATTATTGAAGCCTTTGATCTGGCTTTAGACAAACTTGTCATGCAGCTCCGTCGTCAGCATGAAAAAGAAAAAGTTAAATAAAATTTTAATTAACATAGAATTTATGATTAAAGTTGATACAACAAAATGTAAGGGCTGTGGTGTTTGTGAAGCTTTGTGTCCCGAAGTTTTTAAACTTGATGCCAATGGCATTTCTCAAGTCATTGGAGAAACTTGCGCTTGTAGTTTGGATGATGTGGTTGCCGCCTGTCCGGAAAACGCCATCAGTCAAGAATAAGTTTTTTATTGAGTAAATACAATATGCTAGGTAATGTGGAAACGCCAATTTTTATTTTGGCTTTTTGTTATACTACGGTCATGGTGATTTGTTTAATTTTTTTGGGTCTTCTATTTTTTTCTACCACTGGTATTATTGATTATGTTGATTATCAACAAAAAATGGCTTCAACTGATTATTGTCTTCTTTATCAAAAACAGGGTTTGAGTAGTTTGTATGAGAATTGTGTCCAAAGCGCCGTTGCTTATTATGAACAGTATAACTAAGTTTTAATGCGCAAAGCTAACTATGTTTTATTGTTTTGTTTGGCTGGCATTACTGGCATTTTTTGTGGTTCTTTTTATGCCGTTTCGTTTTTTTATGTCTTTTTGATTTTTTTAGCAGCCACTTTGTTGGCTGTTTTTTATTTTCTGAGTGTTGATAAAAAACAGGCTTTAATAATGAGCGCACTTTTTTTGGCCGGTTTTGGTTTGGGTGCTTGGCGTCTTTTTCTTGCACTGCCCGGTTTTAATAATGTTTTGAGTTTAACTGAAAGTCAATTTTATGTGCAGGGTAATATACACCAAGCACCTTTAAGTAAACTTAATAAGCAAACTTTTGTGGTTGATCAAATAATTATTGGTGAAAAGGAATATAGTGGTAAAATTTTGGTCACCACTGACCTCTATCCTGAATATAAAATTAACCAACGCCTAAAATTTAGCTGTACCTTAAAAACACCTGGTCAAATTGAAGATTTTGATTATGGTAAATATTTGGCCAATCAAGGTATCTATAAACTCTGTTATTATCCCCACATAGAGATTCTGGCTAGCGAATCTAAATTTTTCCGGTTGACTAACATGACCAGATTTTTTGCTCAAGCCAGAACGGCAGAGGTAAAGTTGGTTAATGATTTTGTACCTTCGCCCATTGCTGGTCTACTGTCAGCTATGTTGCTGGGAGATCGTTCTGAGCTTGATCAGAGCTTATTAGATAAATTTTCTCAAGCTGGCGTGGTGCATGTTATTTCTATTTCTGGTACTCACATTACCTTACTTAGCGGTATTATTTTTTTTATTTTATTATTTTTGGGTTTTTCACGTGTTAAATCTTTTTGGTTAATTACTTTATTTCTTTTTTTCTATTTATTGCTAATTGGTTTTAATGCGCCGGCCATTCGTTCAGCCGTGATGGGTTTAATTATGTTGTATGGGCTGAAAGAAGGCCGTTTGAGTTCTGCTGGTCGAGCAGTGATTATTGCTGCCTGGTTTCTATTGTTGCTCAATCCGCGTTTATTAGTTTTTGATGTGGGTTTTGAGCTTTCTTTTTTATCAACTTTGGGTTTGGTGTATTTTTCGCCTTATATTTCAACTATGTCAAAAAAAATATTACCATGGTCAGGGATTAGAAGTGTAACTGCCATGACGCTGGCTGCCCAGATTGCCACCTGGCCACTCGTAAGTTATTATTTTGGTTTAATCTCGCTGGTCGCACCTGTTTCTAATCTGTTAATTCTCTCGGTGCCAGCGGTTACTATTTTTATGGTAAGTGGTATAATTTTTTTAGTGTTAGCGACCTGTGGTTTGGGTGGATCATTTATTTTTTTATGTGTTTTACCGATTTGGTTAACTGGTAGCTATATAATTAAAATTAGTTTTTGGTGTGCGCAAATCCCTTTTAGTTATTTTTATTTCAGTAAGTTTGGTTGGGGTTGGATGTTATTTTGTTATGCAATTATTATGTTTTTATTTTGGCAAGTAAAAAATAAAATAATGTTGGATTAATAATTTTTATGAGTTCTAATAATTTCAAAATAAAGTTTTTTATCATCTTATTAATGCTTGTCGCTTTAGTAATGGTTGGGTATTTTTATTCCCAGCAATTTAAGAGTTCTGAGGTTGTATTTTTTAATGTGGGCCAAGGTGATAGTATTTTTATCCGCACTGCAGATAATTATAAGATTCTAATTGATGGCGGACCAGATAAAACAGTTTTGTTTAAGCTTGCCGAACAATTGCCTTTTTATGATCGCCAGCTTGATTTGGTGATTTTAACTCATCCACATGCTGACCACGTGACTGGTTTGGTAGAAGTTTTAAAACGTCATACAGTTAAACAGGTCGCTTTGGTTGGTTCAGTGGATACTGCGCCGGCTTATCTTGCATTTTTAAAAATTATTCAGACAAAAAATATTCCTGTGCTCAAAGTTTTTAAAGGCCAGGAAGTAATCTTAGGTACGGCTAGTCTAAAATTTTTATCACCTCCAGCTAATTCCGCTGAAGTAAAAGGTGGTGATTTAAATGACGCTTCTGCAGTTTTTAAATTAAGTTTTAAGGGTCAAGATTTTTTATTAATGGGTGATGCGGGGTTGAAAGTGGAAGAGCAACTGCTAAAAGATTTTACTGCTGCTGATTTAAAATCCACTGTTATAAAAATTGGTCACCATGGTTCAGACTATTCTTCGGGTGCTGATTTTTTAGCCGCTGTCCAGCCGCAAACTGCTGTTATTTCTGTTGGCAAAAATTCTTATGGTCACCCCAGTCCCAGGCTTTTAAAAAGATTAGAACGGTTGAAAGTTACAATTTTACGTACTGATCAAGACGGTGATATAGTCTTCTAATAATATTTTTGCTATAATTAATTAAAAGAGAAATAATTAAAATAATTTTATTCATATGTCCAATGCTAAAAAAGTAAAAGTGCTTTTGGTGGAAGATGAAAAAATACTTTCAGACATGTACAGTCTAAAATTTGAACGAGAAGGTATGGAGGTTGTTGTTGTAGATAATGGTGGCGGAGTGCTTAGTCAAGCCCAAAGTACCAAACCAGACATTATTTTGTTGGATATAATCTTACCGCAGGAAGATGGTTTTAGTGTCTTAAAAGAATTAAAAAGTGCAGCTGAGACCAAAAAAATTAAGGTTTTAATGCTCACTAATTTGGGTCAAGATGAAGACATCAAAAAAGGCAAAGATCTGGGCGCGGATGGTTATCTAGTAAAAAGTAACTTGACACCCGCACAGGTAGTGGATAAGATAAAAGAAGTTTTAAAAATAAAAAATTAATTTATGGAAAATTTACACCTAAAAAAAGAAAGAACCTTGGTTATTATTAAGCCAGATGGCGTACAGCGTTCTTTGGTTGGTGAAATTATCCAACGTTTTGAAAGAATTGGCCTTAAACTAATTGCTGTTAAAATGTTAATTACAACAGAAGAACATGTTGAAAAACATTATACTTTAGATTCAAATTGGAGAATGACTAATGGAGAGAAAACAATAAAGGGCTATGTGGACAAAGGATTAGAGCCACCAACACGTGATCCAATGGAAATGAGCGGTCGTACTTTAAATTGTTTGAAAAAATATATGACGAGCGGCCCAGTTATCGCTATGATTTGGACTGGTGCTCACGCGGTAAAAATAGTACGGAAAATAACTGGTGGTACAGAGCCGCTTACTTCTGATGTTGGCACCATTCGTGGTGATTTCGTTTTGGACTCTTATCAACTATCCGACAGCGATGGTCGATCAATCAGAAATCTTATTCACGCTTCCGGGTCAGCGGAAGAAGCTGAGATGGAAATAAAACATTGGTTTTCCGAAGCTGAAATTATAAAATATAATTTAGTGCAGGAAAAGATTTTGTATGATGTTAATTTAGATGGTATAAAAGAATAATTGTGGATAACTTATTATTGACTCTTTGATTAAAGATTTATATAATAATTAAGCACTAAAAAATTTTGGTGTCATAATTTGTGAAACAGCTCTTCTTAAAAAAAAATTAATTTACGTACGAAATTTTTATTTAGGAATCTCTCAGCAGTCCCAATTCAAGCTTGAATTAGAACTTATGCCGATCAATAAGGTATTAAATTTAATTACCAACCAAACTCCCAAACAAAATTGGGCTATGATTGTAATTAAGTTTTTAATTTATCCTTTACAGGTCGGTTAGATTAGAATTTTTAAAAAATTCACACAGAAAAGCCGACCTATAAAATAGTGCCGGCTTTTCTCTTTTTACATCATCATACAAAGGAGGTCAAATTGGTTATTGGACGGGAAGAAGACAAGGAGTTGAGGTTTCAAATAGCCTTAGCTAAGAGGTCAGTCTTAATGGGGAATAGTAGTGCCAACATAGTTCTGTTGAGCCTTTTAAGAATCAGAGAGGCTCTGACAGATGAGTGGGTTCCTGTCAACACTGCTTTTTTTATTGACCAAACAGCTGATCCTGTTTGATTGTTACGTGCCGCCCTAAGTGACCCTTTCGGCGGCTTTTTATTTTTTAAAATGGTGTGTTATAATTATTTTACCCTGCTAAAGCTAATTCCTAAATCATTTCTACAAAATCTTTATCTTGGGGTTCGTTATTTTAATTAATTTCTGGTTAGACCAGGCTTTATTAAATAGAACCCCAGCGATTGTTAATCTGCCTTTTTGACCTTGATCAGGAATTCGTGATCACTGGTTAGCTAAGTCAGAAATCCGTTTAAATTTACGGATTTGATTTCTGTGAATTAGCGCCTGCAGGGTTTTAAATTTTTCGGGGATTAGCGCAGTTGGCTAGCGCGCATGCATGGGGTGCATGAGGTCACCGGTTCAAGTCCGGTATCCCCGACCAATTCAGACTTTTTTAACTTAAACCAAAACCCAGGCTTTTGTGCCTGGATTTTTTGTTGCTTCAAAATTAAATTTATTTAGCGTTTTTTTTCAGTGTACGAATACACTTAGTGCAGATTTTAATTTTTTTGCCATTCACTGTTTTGGTTTGTAGATTTATCTCTTGGCGGTGAATAGTTTTGATGTTAGAATGAGAAACACGGTGTCCTTTTAGTGAACCACGCTTGCACATCTGACATGTTCGGTTAATAAGGGTGTTCATATTTTTTAAAATGTAGTTTAAATTTATTAGCTCTTTGTAGCATAACATGTTAAAATAAAATAAGCAAATTTTTACCAATTTTATGACTGAAATAATTCAAATCTTGTTTTTTTTCCTTATTATTGTCCCATCTTCAATTTTACACGAATACGCCCACGCTTGGGCTGCAGATCAACTGGGCGATCCAACCGCACGCCACATGGGTCGTTTAACTTTAAATCCTGTGGCGCACATTGATGTGTGGGGCACCATTATTTTGCCTTTATTTTTATTACTGTCGACTGGCGGTCGTTTTTTATTTGCCTATGCTAAGCCAGTACCATACAATCCATATAATTTAAACAATCGTAGATGGGGACCGGCTTTAGTAGGAGTGGCTGGCCCGGCGGCTAATTTATTTTTAGCTGTAGTTTTTAGTTTAATCATAAAATTAATTCCAATTACTCTAGCGTTAACGCTTTTTGGACAAGTGCTATCTTTGATTGTGTATGCCAATGTTTTGTTGGCAATTTTTAATCTGGTGCCCATTCCGCCGCTGGATGGCTCAAAAATTTTATTTGCTATGTTGCCCAAACATTCAATTCAATTACAAGAAAATCTGGAACGTTATGGTACTTTGATTTTAATTGGTTTTCTATTTTTTGGCTTTGGTCTTATTATGCCCATTGTCCACTTTGTCTTCGGTTTGTTAATTGGTTAATTTTATGTCCCTACCCTTGGCTGCTAATATAATTTTATGGTTTTTATTTTTTATTTTAGTAGTCTTGCCTTTTGGTTATCTAATTTATAGTATTGTAGTTTATCGATTGATTAGAGTTCCTTTTGTTGCCACACCAAAAAAATATCTTACAAAAATTGTGTCTATTTTGGGTCACGAGCTGGCTGAAAAAAAAGATTTAGTAATTTATGATTTGGGTTGTGGCACGGGTGATTTTATTTGGGCTTTTGAAGAAATTTATGGTGATAAGATAAAAAGGATAGTTGGTGTGGAATTTTCTCCCTTACTGATTTTTTATGCTAAAATTAAAGCTCATTTTAAAAAATCAACTGCCATATTTTTACAGCAAGATTTTTTTAATGTAAATTTGTCTGATGCTGATTTGATCTATCTTTTTCTTGTCCCAACTGTTTTGGAGCAAGTTTGGCAGAAAATTATAAAAGAAGGCAAGTCTGGTTTATTGATTGGTGTACTTTCCAGTCCCATACCAAAAGTTGATTATGAAAAAGCGGTTGAATTAAAAATTGCTAATCAAGTTGCTTCTAGGTTATATTTGTATCGGTTGTAAATCATTTGACAAAGCTTTATTAACTCGTTATAATCAAATCAAAGTAAAAATTGGCCATTTAATGTTTTTAAAGCCAATCTTTGTATAAGAGCTTTTTAAGTTTACTTATTTTTATTTTTTAACATGCCAACAATTAATCAATTAGTAAAGCATCCTAGAAAATCAAAAGGTAAAAAATCAAAGACTCCGGCCTTGATGACTACTTTTGATGTTTTAAAAAGAAAAACCACCGTCCTTGCCAAGGGCTCGCCTTTTAAGCGTGGTGTTTGTGTCAAAGTTACCACGCGTACCCCCAAGAAACCAAACTCAGCTTTGCGTAAAGTGGCCAGAGTCCGTTTATCCAATGGTCAAGAAGTAACTGCTTATATTCCTGGCGAAGGTCATAACTTGCAAGAACATTCCATTGTGATGATTCGCGGTGGTAGAGTTAAAGATTTGCCAGGTGTGCGTTATCATATTGTACGTGGTCGTTATGACACCCAGGGCGTTGATAAGAGAAAGAGAGGTCGCTCTCTATATGGTACCAAGCGGCCTAAGGCGTAGGAATTTTCTGTTTTCCTTTTTCAAACTTGAAACATTGAAAATTTAAATATTAGAAATTGTTTAGAAATTAAAAATTAGAAATTATATAAATTAATCCATATGCGTGGCAAACCAGCACCCAAGAGAAAAATTAATCCCGATCCGCAATACCAGCAATTAGAGGTGGCTAAGTTTATTAATTACATTATGCAACGCGGCAAGAAAACCGTGGCACAAAAAATAGTCTATGGTGCTTTTGATTTGATAAAGGAACAAACCCAGAAGGATCCATGGCAAACTTTTGATCAAGCCATGAAGAAGGTTGGTCCCACGGTCGAAGTGCGTGGTAAAAGAGTAGGTGGTGCTAACTATCAAGTACCTTTTCCAGTCCGTGATGAGCGTCGTTTTACAGTGGCTGCTCGTTGGATAATTACCGCCGCTAAAGCCATAAAAGGCAAACCCATGGCAGAAAAATTAGCCAGTGTGCTTTTGGATTCAGCCAGGGGCGAGGGCCCAGCCGTCAAAAAACGTGAAGATGTTCATCGTATGGCTGAAGCCAATAAAGCCTTCGCGCATTTCGCTCGTTTTGGATGAAACATAGCGACATCGTAGATTATTTATAAATTAGAAATTTATTTTATTTATGCCACGCGAATATTCATTAGAAAAAACACGCAACATTGGTATTATGGCTCATATTGACGCCGGTAAGACCACCACTACCGAGCGAATTTTATTTTATACAGGTAAAAAACATAAAATTGGAGAAACCCACGAGGGTACCGCTGAAATGGATTGGATGGATCAAGAAAAAGAACGCGGTATCACCATAACTTCGGCTGCCACGACTTGTTTTTGGAAAGATCATCGTATTAATATTATTGATACACCTGGTCATGTAGATTTTACTGTCGAAGTAGAGCGTAGTTTACGCGTTTTGGATGGCGCCGTGGCTGTTTTTGATGCTTCACAGGGTGTAGAGCCACAATCAGAAACAGTTTGGAACCAGGCTGAAAAATATAGCGTGCCGCGTGTCTGCTATATAAACAAGATGAAAAAGTTAGGAGCTGATTTTTACATGTCATTAAATTCAATTAAGGAACGTTTGAATGATAATGCTGTCGCCGCTCAACTACCTATTGGTATGGATAGCGAATTTTCTGGCATCATTGATTTAATTGAAGAAAAGGCTTATCACTTTGAAGGTGAAAAGGGCATTCAAATGGTAGAGATTGCCATTCCTGAAGCATTGCAAGAAGCGGTAAAAAAATATCATGCTGAATTAATAGAAAAAGTTTCTGAAACCGATAATGACTTAACCAATAAATACCTAGATGGTCAGGAAATAAGTGTGTCAGAAATAAAAAAAGCTTTAAGACGAGCTGTTATTGCTGGCAAGATTTTCCCTGTTTTGTGTGGTGACGCTTTGGATAATAAAGGTGTGCAATTGGTTTTGGACGCGGTCGTTGACTATTTGCCGGCTCCAACTGACGTGCCGGCGATTGTGGGTTTTGAACCAGGCAAAGAAGATCACAAAATTGAACGGCACGCTTCTGACAGCGAACCTTTTGCTGCTTTAGCTTTCAAGATTGCGGCTGATCCATTTGTAGGTACTTTGTCTTTTTTCCGTGTCTATTCCGGAAGTGTCAAAGCTGGTAGTTATATTTATAATTCTTCTTCTGGTCAAAAAGAACGCTTTGGACGTTTGTTGCGCATGCATGCTAATCACAGGGAAGATGTGGATGAGGTTTATGCAGGTGAAATAGCCGCGGCGGTGGGTTTAAAAGACACCACGACCGGTGACACGGTCTGTGATGAAAATAATCAAATTATTTTGGAAAAAATTGTCTTTCCAGAACCAGTTATTGAAATCGCTATTGAACCCAAAACCAAGGTTGATCAAGAAAAAATGGGTTTGGCGTTACAAAAATTGGCACAAGAAGACCCAACTTTTAAAGTGCATACTGATGAAGAGACCCTGGAAACCATTATCGCTGGTATGGGTGAATTACACTTGGATGTTTTGGTTGAACGCATGCGGCGTGAATATAAAGTTGATTGCAGTGTGGGTGCTCCACAGGTAGCTTATAAAGAAACCGTTAAACAGACAGCAGAAGGTGAGGGAAAGTATATTAAGCAGTCTGGTGGTCGTGGTCAATACGGTCATTGTTGGTTGCGTATAGCGCCCCAAGAAAGAGGTGTTGGTTTTGAATTTATTGACGAAATAAAAGGCGGTCTCATTCCACGTGAATATGTGCCAGCAATTGAAAAGGGAGTCAAAGAAGCCATGTCAAATGGTGTAGTGGCTGGTTATCCAGTCGTGGATGTTTCTATTGCGGTTTATGATGGCTCGTACCATGATGTGGATTCTTCCGAAGCCGCTTTTAAAATGGCAGCCATTTTGGGCTTTAAAGAAGCAGCTAAAAAAGCTAAGCCAGTTTTATTGGAACCAATTATGAAAATTGAAGTTACTACCCCTGAAGATTATATGGGTGATGTGATTGGTGATTTAAATTCTAAACGGGCAGTAATCAGAGAAATGAAAGATCGCGCCAAGACCAAGGTGATTGATGGTGAGGTGCCCTTGTCTTCCATGTTTGGTTATGCCACTTCACTCCGTTCTTTGTCGCAGGGTCGCGCTTCATTCTCCATGGAATTCTCACATTATCAAGAAGCTCCACAGATGGTGGTTGATAAAATTTTGGAAAAAAATGGTGACAAGAAAAAATAATTATTAGCTTGACTTTTTGGTTATATTTTTCAATAATAATATAGATACTAAAGTAATTTTTGTGCACGTTTTATGTTTAACCAAGATTTCGAAAAAATTTTAGATCTGGTCAAAAAAACTGGCGATAAAATTGTGGTCATGCCTGAATTTGCTGCACCTTTTGTGGTGGTGCCTTTTGAACAATATGAAAGCTTGCTTGCTAACAGAATTGATTATGGTGAAATGAGTGAGGAAGAAATTTTGCACAAAGTTAATCGTGATATTGCTTTATGGAAACAATCACAAAGAGATTTGGGTTTAGCTGATGATGTTGATTATATTGAAAATTGTACTTTGTGGAATAAATCGGTCAGTCAAAATGAAGAAGAAGGGGAATGGTTATTAGATGATTTTGCAGCAGCTGATGAAGAGACGATATCAAAGGATGAAAAAGACAACTCTACCATAATTGCACCATGGAAAAAAGATTGGTCTAGTGAGTTTAAAATTAATAAACCGTCTAGCAGTCTACAGGAAGAAGTTGTTTTTCCAGTTGAAGATTTGCAAACTGAAATTATTAAAAATGATGTCAAAGCAGTTTTTGCTTATGAAGATGTACCGCCACCACCGCCAATTAAAAAAGACCTACCAGTAATTGATGTAGATAATGAAGATATTATTGATGCGTGGGAAGAAGAAGAAATGGATGATGATGAAGAAGGAGACAATCGCCACGCTAATTCATTAAAGAGACAGGAAGAAACAAATAACGCCGATGATTTTTTGGTTGAGCCAATTGAATAAAAAATTACTTATAATTATCAAAAAGTAGTAAAAATTAGATGAATAGACTAAATAATGGGTAATAATTTGACAACTTCCGTTGTTTTGATATAATTCTTTTTAGTATTTAATAATACATTTAATCCTTTTAGTGGCTGGACACAAATCTTTGTCAAAAGCAAAGTGCCGCTAACATTAAGCTAAAATATGGCAGAAAAATTTGACAGATCCTTGCCTCATGTTAATGTGGGCACCATTGGTCATGTGGACCACGGAAAAACAACTTTAACCGCGGCTATTTTGTCCGTTTTAAATTGTGAAGGAAAAATAGCACAAAAAAAGGGTATTGATGATTTGGACAAAGCGCCTGAATCAAAATCCCGTGGTATAACCATTGCCACAGCCCATGTGGAATATCAGACTGATAAACGGCACTACGCGCACATTGACTGCCCTGGCCACGCTGATTATATCAAAAATATGATTACGGGTGCTGCCCAGATGGATGGTGCTATTTTGGTTGTTTCTGCGGCGGATGGTCCAATGCCTCAAACCAGAGAACATATTTTGTTGGCCTACCAAGTTGGTGTGCCTTCAATGATTGTTTTCTTAAACAAAACTGATCAAGTTGATGATCCAGAGCTTATTAGTTTGGTGGAAGAAGAAGTGCGTGACATGTTAAAGAAATATAAATTTCCGGGCGACGAAGTTCCTTTTGTGAGAGGTTCAGCCTTAAAAGCTTTAGAGGCTGCTCAAGCTGGCAACAAGGAAGATCCTAATTATAAAGCTGTTTTAGAATTATTGAATAAATTAGATGAATACATTCCACAACCAACTAGAGATGCTGACAAACCTTTCTTAATGCCAGTCGAAGACATTTTTTCCATTGAAGGTCGTGGGACTGTAGTCACCGGCAGAATTGAACGCGGAAAAGTCAACTTAAATGATGAGATTGAAATTATCGGCTTGAAAGACACCCAAAAATCAGTTGTGACAGGTATTGAAATGTTCAATAAATCTTTAGATTATGGTGAGTCTGGTGATAACGCTGGTATCTTACTACGCGGCACCAAAAAAGAAGATGTTGTGCGTGGCCAAGTGATCGCCAAACCAGGCTCTGTCACACCACACACTGAATTTGAAGCTGAAATTTATGTTTTATCAAAAGAAGAAGGTGGCCGTCATACCCCATTTTTAAAGGGTTATAAACCACAGTTTTACATTCGTACCACTGATGTGACTGGTGAATTAGAATTACCAGCTGGAACCGAAATGGTGATGCCTGGTGATACTGTTACTGTGACGGTCAGACTTATTCATCCAGTGGCTTTGGAAGAAAAACAAAAATTCGCCATTCGTGAAGGTGGTAAGACAGTTGGCGCTGGCGTAGTCTTGAAGATTGTCAAATAATTTTAGTCAGACAAAAAGTCCCTCACAATCTTTGTGGGGGGCTGCAGTTTGTCTAAATTAAAAATTAAATGTCAGAAAAAAAACAGTCAAAAAAAGTAGTCGAGGCTGATAAGAAAGACAGTCTTGCGCCAGTCCTAGACCAAGGCACTCGTTTAAGAATTAAAGTGCGCACGTTTGATCATAAATTGATGGATCAAGCTTGCCGAACTATTATTGATAATGCTTTAAGAACAGGTGCTAAAGTTCAGGGTCCGGTACCTTTGCCCACTGAAAAGGTGCATTATACGGTTAACCGTTCCACTTTTGTGCATAAGGATGCTCGTGAACAATTTGAAGTGCGGGTGCATAAACGTCTTATAGATATTTATAATCCTAAAGCCAAAACCATTGAAGAACTTTCCAATTTGAATTTACCCAGTGGTGTGGATGTAGAAATAAAAATGTAATTGATCATTTTTAATATATTTTATTTGTCTTGCGAACGCGAATGATGCCTCTTTGTTGTTATAAATTGACAAAAGAGGAACAGTCCGCTATTAACTATTAGACAAATAAGTGAGCTAAAGTCAGTTTAAACAGATTATCTAAAAAACAACCATTTATACTTTGACAGCAATAATAATGTCAGAATGTTTTTGGTAAATTTAGACAGGATAATTTTTTAAGCTGGTTTTAAAAAGCCAGTTTTTTTGTAGCTCTAAAGAATAGCGTTAAGTTTTATGAACTTTATTTTGGGTCAAAAAAAATCCATGACACAGATTTTTAAAGCTGATGGTGAAGTGGTTCCGGTTACCATGGTTACGGCCGGTCCTTGCCTTATCACTCAGGTAAAAAATCAAGAACATGATGGCTACATAGCTGTTCAGCTTGGTTATGGAAGCAAAAAAAAATTAAACAAAGCTTTAGGTGGTCATTTGGCTGGTTTAGCTAACTTTCAATATCTAAAAGAATTTTGTTTGGATAGTAAAACTATTGGTCAAACACCAGCACTTAAACGTGGTGATCAAATAACTTTGGAAACTTTTAAAGAAGGTGAATTAATCAATGTGATTGGTTTTTCTAAAGGTAAAGGTTTTCAGGGTGTGGTTAAAAGACACCATTTTCATGGTCATCCAGAAACTCACGGTCATAAAGATCAGGTAAAAAAGTCTGGTTCCATTGGTGCGGGTGGCGTGCAACATGTTTTTAAAGGTAAACGCATGGCTGGTCATATGGGTGATGAACAGGTGAGCACAAAAAATTTAGAGATTATAAAAATTGATTTGGAAAATAATTTACTTTATATCAAAGGTGCTGTACCGGGTGCGCGTGGTTCATTGGTGCTCTTAGAAGGTATGGGTGAATTAAAAATTAGTGAAAAAGTTAATATAGAACAACAAGAAAATAAAGTTGATGTGGTCGTGGCTCCAGCAGTCCAGGAAGTCCAACCGGTTGTTGAAACAACAGTCGAACCAGATGTTGTAATCGCTGAGCAACAATAAAATTAAAATTTTATGGCCGACGAATTAAAAATCAAAATTTATAACCAAAGTGGGACTGTTGTTAAAGAGGGAAAATTAAACCCGGAAATTTTTGGTGTGGCCGTAAAAGAATCTGTAGTACACCAGGTGGCTGTGGCGCAGATGGCGAATGCTAGAGTTGCCATTGCTGACACCAAAGACAGAAGTGAAGTGCGCGGTGGTGGTAAAAAACCATGGCGTCAAAAGGGCACTGGTCGCGCGCGTCAGGGTTCCATTCGTTCCCCATTATGGAAGGGTGGTGGTGTGGTTTTTGGGCCCAAAAGCGCACGTAATTTTTATCAGAAGATTAATAAAAAAATGAAAAGAAAGGCTTTGTTCATGTGTCTGTCTGATAAAGTTAGTAATAATTTTTTGGTAGTAATTGATAAATTAAATCTAACGGCCGGTAAAACTAAGGAAATTGTTGAGATAGTAAAAAATTTTAAAGAAATTTTAAAATTAAAAGAAGTAAATAGGAAAAATAAACTGGTGGTTGCCGATACCCCTGCAGTTAAACAAGATCTTAAAAATGAAAGTAAAAAAAATAGTTTTGATATCAAAAAATACAAAATTTCATTATTGGTGATTTTGCCACAGTCAAACAAAGATGCTAAGTTGGCTTTACGAAATTTAGTAGGTGTAAAAATGGTCTTAGCAAACAGTTTGAATGTGTGGGACCTGTTGCGCTATGAAAAAGTTTTAATGCCAGAAGAATGTTTAGATATTTTTGAAAAAATATATTTAAAAAAGATTAAAGCAATAAAATAATATGGGTTTATTTGGTCGCACCAAAGATAGTCAAAAACAAACACCAGAGCCAACTAAAGAGGCTGTAGTTAAAGTTGAAAAAAAAGAAACCCCTAAAGAAGTTGGTCAGTTGAATGTCAAGAAAAAGACAAATACTATTGCTCATAAAATTTTAGTTAAACCACTGGTAACTGAAAAAGGTAATCTATTATCTTCTAGCAATCAATATTTGTTTGAAGTAACCAAAAATACTAATAAAAATGAAATAAAGAAAGCCATTCAAGCGGTGTATAATGTACATCCCATAAGCGTTAATATTATAAACATGCTGGGAAAGAAAGTTCGTCGCGGTCGCAGTTTTGGTCAGATGAAAAATTGGAAAAAGGCCGTGGTGACTTTAAAAGCTGGAGATAAAATAGAATTTTTTGAAGGTATTTAAATTAGATAAATTTTTTTATGTCGATTAAAATATACAAACCAACATCGCCAGCTAGACGCCACACATCAGTCGTTTCAACTTTAAATTTAACTAAAAAGTCCCGCGAAAGAAGTTTGGTAGTGGCTTTGAATAAGAAGTCTGGCCGTAATAATAGTGGTCAAATTACTGTTCGTCATCGTGGTGGTGGTCATAAAAAAATTTATCGTATTATTGATTTTAAACAGTTTAAATTTAATATGGAAGCCGAAGTTTTGGCGCTTGAGTATGATCCTAATCGTAATGCACGGATTGCTTTAGTTAAATATACTGATGGAGTAAAATCTTACGTTTTGGCTGCTGAAGGTATGCGGGTGGGTGACAAAAATATCTCTGCTCTGACCAAAATTGATGCCAAGATTGGCAATCGTATGCCTTTAGAATTTATACCACAAGGTGAAATGGTCTATAATATAGAAGTGGAACCTCGTAAGGGAGGCAAGATGGCGCGTAGTGCTGGTACGGGGGTAATTGTTCAGAACGTGGAAGGAAAATATGCGCAAGTCAAGATGCCGTCTAGTGAAATAAGATTATTCAAGAAAGATTGTCTGGCCACCATTGGTCAAGTCTCAAACATAGAAGCCAAGTTGGTGCGCGTGGGTAAAGCTGGTCGTAAACGTCATATGGGTGTACGCCCGACAGTTAGAGGTAAAGTCATGAATCCAGTCGATCATCCACATGGTGGTGGTGAGGGTCGGCATCCAATTGGTATGCCTTATGCTAAGACCTTATGGGGCAAACATGCTTTGGGTGTTAAGACCAGAAAGAACAAACGGAGTGATAAATTTATTCTACAACACAGAAAGAAATAAAATATTAAAGTAAAAGATTTAAAATATGTCAAGAAGTTTAAAAAAAGGTCCCTATATTGATACAAGGCTGATGAAAAAAATCAGCAATCTTAAAGTTGGGGACAAAACCATTATCAAAACCTGGTCTCGCAATTGTACTGTCACTCCCGAAATGGTTGGTTTTACTATGGGTGTGCATAATGGTAAAGTCCACGTGTCAGTCACAGTGGTTGAAAATATGGTTGGCCATAAACTAGGTGAATTTTCTCTGACTAGGAAATTTGTTCGTCATGGTGGTAAGATACAGAAAGATATTGAAAAGAGCGCTGCTGCCAGTGCTGAAGCAGCCAACAAAAAAGCTTAACTAAATTAATATATGCAGGTGCAAGCTAAACTACAAAATTTAAGATTATCACCCCGCAAGGTTCGTTTGGTGGCGGATAATATTCGCGGCTTAAAAGTTTCTAGCGCTCTTAACCGTTTAGTTTTTATGGAAAAAAGAGCCGCTTTGCCAATGCTTAAATTATTAAAAAGTGCTGTGGCCAACGCCGAACATAATTTAAAATGGAAAACTGATAATTTAAAAATAGCAGCCATAAAAGTTGACGGCGGAACCACTTTAAAACGGTCAATGCCTCGTGCTATGGGCCGTGCTTCCAAAATTAATAAAAGAACTTCGCACATCTCTATCATGTTGGATGAAATTGTCAAAAGTAAAATTGTTGACACAAAAACCAAAGAAGAGAATAAAGACAAAAAACCCGCCGCGGCAACCGTTGTAAAAAGTTTAGCTGAAGTAAAAACCATGGCCAAGGCCGACAATTTAGAAGAAGAAAAAACAAATACTACCAATGAAGAGCACAAGCCAGAAATTAAAGATCCGCGCATGGAAGGCTCTGATCGCAACAAGCAACACCTTGATCAATTGCGTAAAAAAGGACCGGGTGGTAAGGTGAGACGTATTTTTAGTCGCAAAGCAGTTTAAAAAATAATTTAATTATATGGGTCACAAAGTAAATCCAAAAATATTCAGAATCGGTATCACCACCAATTGGAATTCCAAGTGGTTTGCTTCGGGGCGCGATTATACCGAAAAAGCCCAGCAAGATATTACCATCAGAAGATATATTATGAAAAAAATGCATGATGGCGGGGTGGTAAATGTAGAAATTGAACGTTCACATGATAAAATCGGCATTGTGATTCACTCAGCCAAACCGGGTATAATTATTGGTCGTGGTGGAGCCAGTGTGGAAGAAACTCGTCAATATATTTTAAAAAAAATAATTAAAGATAAAAGTGTCAAAATTAATATCGATATCAAAGAAGTTTCTAAACCGCAGTTGTCGGCTATGATTGTTACACAAAATATTGTGGCTGATATTGAAAAACGTATTCCTTTTCGTCGCTCTATGAAAAGAAGCATTGAGTCAGTTTTGAAAGCCGGAGCTTTGGGTGTCAAAATTGTTTGTTCTGGACGTCTTGACGGCGCAGAAATTGCGCGGCGCGAAATGCTTTATCAAGGTAAAATTCCTTTACACACACTAAGAGCTGATATTGATTATGCTCGTTTGGCTGCGCATACCACGTATGGTGCTGTGGGTATAAAGGTCTGGATTTATAAAGGTGATATTTTTACACGCAAAAAAGAAAAAGTAAAAGATAATGAACCGGTTAATTAAAACTATATGTTGGCACCCAAAAAGCAAAAACATAGAAAATGGCATAAATCAGCTGGAGCTTCCGGCGGAGCTGTTTCAACACGTGGTTTAAAGGTAAGTTTTGGTGAATTTGGTTTAAAAACTTTAACTGAAAGCCGCGTGACTGGTCGTCAATTGGAAGCCGCCAGACGTGTTTTGGTGCGTTATATTCGTAAAGGTGGTAAGGTGTGGATTAGAGTTTTTCCAGACAAACCAATCACTTTGCATGGCAATGAACAAAAAATGGGTAAAGGCAAAGGTATGGTTGATCACTATGTAGTCAATGTAAAACCAGGTGTGGTGTTGCTAGAACTGTCAGGTGTGGTTGAAACACAAGCCAAAGAAGCTTTAAAAATGGCTGGCTATAAGTTGCCAGTTAAGTGCAAAGTAATTAAGAAATAATTTATTGTTATGAAAATAAAAGAATTAAGATTAAAAAAAGATAATGAACTTGATAAACTTTTGGCTGATGAACGTGAAAAGTTATTAAGTTTTCAGTTTAAAGTGGCGCAAGACCAGCTAAAAAGCGTACGTGAGGTACGCAAAACCAAAAAAATTATTGCTGAAATTTTAACTTTGCAAAGAGAAAAGAAAACAAATGCTTCTTAATTATTAAAAATATGATTACTGAAAAAGAACCAATACAAAAAACTAAAATCAACCGTATCTTTACGGGTGTGGTTATTTCTGATAAGATGGACAAAACAATCGTTGTTCAGGTTGATCATTTTAAAATGCACCCACGTTATCACAAGCGTTGCAAGGTTTCTAAGAAGTTTAAGGTCAATAATCCAGGCAATAAATTTAAGGTTGGTGCAAAGGTTTCTTTTGTAGGTTGTCGGCCGCTGTCAAAGGATAAAAAATGGACAGTTTTATCTAAATAAAAAATATGGTGCAATTACTATCACAACTCATGGTGTGCGATAATTCTGGAGCCCGCAAGCTGCAGGTGATTAAAGTTTTAAATGGTTATAAACGTCGTTTTGCCAGTGTGGGTGATATTGTGGTGTGTTCAGTTATTTTGGCACAGCCGCACACAGCTATTAAAAAAGGTGAGTTGGTTAAAGCAGTTTTGGTCAGAACCAGAAAAGAAGTTCGTCGCAAAAGCGGAATTTATGTCCGTTTTGATGACAATGCCGCTGTGGTGATTGATCCAAAAACCAAAGAACCCAAAGGGACACGTATTTTTGGTCCGGTGGTCAGAGAATTACGCACCAAAGGTTTTATGAAAATTATTTCTTTAGCTCCCGAGGTGGTCTAAATAAATTTAAACAAATTTTAATTTAAATATGAAAATTAAGAAAGGTGACCAAGTCAAAATAATCAGAGGTAAAGATCGCGGCAAAAGCGGTAAGGTTTTACAATTGGTTCCCCGTGATGCTAAAACTTTGGTTGTGGTGGAAGGTTTAAATCTGTGCTATAAACATCTGCGTCCCAAACGTGATCGTGAAAAAGGTCAGCGCATTATGTTTCCGGTGCCGTTTGATCTTTCCAATGTTATGCTGGTGTGTCCTAAATGTGGCAAACCAGCTCGTATAGGTTTTAAAATTTTGACCGAGAAGTCTGAATTGAATCGTGAAAAAAAACAAAGAATTTGTAAAAAATGCACTGTTGCCATTTAAATTTTTATAGATTATGAATCGTTTAAAAGAAAAATATAAAAAAGAAACAATTTCGGCTTTGGCAGCCAAGTTTGGCTATGTTAATACTTTGTCAGTGCCCAAAGTTCTTAAGATAATTTTAAATGTTGGTATTTCAGCTGCCAAACGCGATGATAAATATTTAGAGTTAGTCACGCGTACCTTAACCAGAATTTCCGGACAAAAACCAGTCTTTACCAAAGCCAAAAAAGCTATTTCAGCTTTTAAAATTAGAGAAGGCAATGTGGTGGGTGCCAAGGTAACATTACGCAAAGAACACATGTACGATTTTTTAGATAAATTGATAAATGTGGCGTTGCCACGGGTGCGTGATTTCCGCGGTTTAGATCGTAAGATGGTTGATGAACAGGGTAATTTAACTATTGGTTTTAAGGAGCATCTTGTCTTTGGTGAGATTGATCCGGATGAGGTGGAATCGGTTCATGGTTTGGAAGTGGTAATTTCTACTACAGCAAAAAATAAAGAAGAAGGTTTGGCTTTGTTAGAATTGTTAGGTATGCCCTTTATTAAAGACAATACACATAAAAAATAATTAATCATTATTATGGCGACTGAAGCACAGATAGTAAAATCAAAAAGAAAACCAAAGTTTTCCACTCGTATTGTGAGACGGTGTTGGCGTTGTGGTCGTCAGCGTGGTTATATGCGGGATTTTAATTTATGTCGTATTTGCTTTAGAGAACTGGCCAACCGCAACGAACTGCCCGGTGTCACAAAATCTTCATGGTAATTATAATAAGATAAATAATTTTCACATTTTATACTTAAATAACGTATGAAAATGTGATGTAGGAGACAAATATGAGCGATGATAATATGTTACAAGACGATGTTTTAACAACAGATGGCGTAGAGGAAGTTGAGGGTGCAGAAAAAGTTGAGGGTGCCGAGGAAGAAGAAGAAACAATGACTGAAGAACCAAAAGAAGAAGTTCCAGCCGCAGATGATGCAGCCATTGAAGAATAAATAATTTAGTAGGAATTTCTTGAATCAGCCTGGCACTGTGGGCTGATTATAGAAAGTCTTAAAGTATTATTAAGTCTAAAGTATTAAATCTAATTATGCATACAGATCCTATTGCCGACATGTTAACACGTATTAGAAACGCTCAAAAAGTTAGTAAGAGCGAAGTTATTTTACCTTATTCTAAAATTAAATTTGGTATTTTAAAGTTGCTTGAAAAAGAAGGTTGGGTAAAAGAAGTGGAAGTTATTAAGGCCGATGTATCCTTAAAAACCAAGTTATTGCAAGAGGGTTCATCGCCTTTCGATTGTCTTAAAGTTGGCATTATTTATGTGGCTGGTAAAAAGCCAAAAATTAGCAACTTAAAAAGGATTTCCACACCTGGCCGCCGGGTGTATGCTGATAAGAACAAACTACCCAAGGTTTTAAATGGTTATGGTATGGCCATAATTTCAACTTCACATGGTTTGATGACTAATAAAGAAGCTCGTCAAAATCATTTGGGTGGGGAAGTGATTTGTGAAATATATTAAAATTTTATTTATATGAGTCGTGTTGGTAAAAAAGTAATTAATATTCCGGCTAAAGTTGAAGTGCAAATTTCGGCTGGTTTGGTTGTGGCCAAAGGACCAAAAGGAGAATTACAACAGGTCTTACATCCCTGGATTACAGTGACTACACAAGATAAACAATTGTTTGTTACAGTTGAACATCCAGACACCAAAGATGCCAAAGCTTTGTGGGGAACCTCTCGCCAACTGATTAATAATATTATTGTGGGTGTTTCTGAAGGTTTTGAAAAAAAACTAGAGATCAATGGAGTTGGTTTTAAGGCTCAAAGTAGTGGTCAAAAATTGACTCTCAACGTCGGTTATTCACACGTGGTTGACTTTGTGGCGCCAGCTGGCATTACTCTTTTGGTTGAAAAAAATATCATTACTATTTCTGGCATTGATAAACAATTGGTTGGTGAAACTGCGGCGCAGATTAGAAAAGTTAAAAAACCAGAGCCATATAAGGGCAAGGGTATAAAATATCTTGAAGAGGTTATTAAACGCAAAGCTGGCAAACAGGGCAAGGCCGCGGCTTAAAATTATTTTAATTTTTATGAAAAAAAATCAAGAAAAAATTAAACAGACAAAAAAAATAAGGCGGCAGGCACGCGTGCGAGCTAATATTTTTGGTAGTGCATCCAGACCTCGTCTATCTGTTAACCGTAGTTTAAAGCACATTTCTGCCCAATTGATTGATGACGAAAATAGTAAAACTTTAGCCAGCGCTTCTGACCGTGCCATGACTGGTCAAAAGAAACTGGATCGGGCCACAGAAGTTGGTAAAAACTTGGCTGCTCTAGCTTTAAAATTAAACATCAAAAAATGTATTTTTGATCGTGGCAGTTACAAATATCATGGCCGTGTTAAAGCTCTGGCGGATGGTGCGCGAGCTGGCGGTTTGGAATTTTAATAATCTAAATATTTTTTATGGCCTATAATAATAACAACAACAGAGGCAATCGACGGGATAGCAAACCCAGAGAAAAACCAGAATTTGAACAAAAAATGGTGGATTTAGCGCGCGTCACGCGTGTGACCGGTGGTGGAAAACGAATGAGTTTTAGAGCCTTGGTTGTGATTGGCGATAAAAAATCACGAGTTGGTTTTGGAGTTGCCAAAGGCAAAGAAGTTTCGGCAGCTATGAATAAGGCTGTGGAACAAGCCAAGAAAAACATGATCACGGTTAATCTCAAAGATGGAACCATTCCACATGATGTTTTGCATAAATTTAAAGCTGCTTCTATTTTGTTAAAACCAGCTCCTTTGGGTACTGGCGTAAAAGCTGGCGGTCCAGTCCGTATTGTCTTGGACATGGCCGGAGTCCAAAACATTGTTGGTAAAATGTTGGGAACCAGCAAAAATAAAATTAATTATGTCACCTGCACTTACGAGGCTTTAAAATCATTTACTGATTTAAAATAATTTTTATGGCTTTATCATTACACACAATTCATGCTGCTCCTGGTGCCAGAAAGAAAAAGATTAGAATTGGTCGTGGCGGTAAACGGGGCACTTATTCGGGCAAGGGTTTTAAAGGACAAAAGTCTCGTTCTGGCGGACGCAAGGGTTTAAAAAGATTGGGCATGCGCCAATTAATTGAACAAACTCACAAATTACGTGGTTTTAAATCTTTACAAGATAAACCAGTTATTTTAAACTTAAAAAATTTGGCAGCTTTGGTCAAAGATAACGACCAGGTTAATCCACAGTTTTTAGTCGACCAGGGTTTAGTTAAGAAAATAAGAAAACCAATTAAAATTTTGGGTAATGGAGAAATTGGTGTTAAAATAGAACTGGCTGGTTGTTTGGTTTCTTTAAGCGCCAAAGAGAAGATAGAAAAAGCTGGTGGCGTTGTTAAAGTTTAATACTTATGAAATTTATTGAAAAACTCAAACAAATTTGGCGTGATCATGACTTAAGACGAGCCATATTGTTTGTCTTAGGTTTATTAATTGTTTTCCGTATTGCTGCGCATATTCCAGTGCCGGGTGTTGACACAGAAGCCTTAAGGCAGTTTTTTTCCTCCAGTCAAGTTTTGGGTTTATTAAATATTTTTTCTGGTGGCGCCATGCAGAATTTTTCTTTAGTGGCTTTGGGCGTTGGTCCATATATTACAGCCTCAATTATTTTGCAATTGCTCACTATGATTATCCCGTCTTTGGAAGAAATTACCAAAGAAGGTGAGTCTGGCCAACGCCGTATTAATCAATACACCCGTTTATTAACCTTACCTTTGGCTGTTTTACAGGGTTACAGTATGATCAAATTATTACAACAATCTGGTCGTAATATTATTGGTGCACTTTCCACCGGTGATTATATAACCATGATTTTAATTTTAACTGCCGGTACCATATTTTTAATGTGGCTGGGAGAATTAATTACTGAAAAAAAAGTTGGCAACGGTGTTTCTCTCATCATTTTTGCTGGTATTGTGGCAGGCATTCCAACATCTTTGCAACAAACTTTGGCGACTTTTGACATGAGTCAAGTTTTAAGTTTAGCCACTTTTATAATTTTGGCAGTTTTAACCATTGCGGGCGTGGTCTTAATTACTGAAGGCCAACGTAATATTCCAGTTTCTTATGCCAAACGAGTGCGTGGTAATCGTATGTATGGCGGTTTTAATACTCATTTGCCTTTGCGTGTCAACCAAGCTGGCATGATTCCGATTATTTTTGCTGTTTCCATTGTTATGCTGCCCACCATTGTTAGCCAGTTTTTTTTACGTTCTGATTCTTCTTTTTTACGGGGTGCAGCTAATTTTTTGATTAGTATTTTCCAGACCGATTCTTGGTCTTATGGTTTAATTTATTTTTTATTGGTATTTGGTTTTACCTATTTTTATACAGCGGTTATTTTTCATCCGCAGCAAATTGCGGAAAACTTGCAAAAGCAGGGTGGCTTTGTACCTGGTATGCGACCTGGTCGTCAAACCGCTGATTATTTAGCGCAGGTTTCCAATCGTATTATGCTGGCTGGTGCTTTCTCACTGGGCCTGGTGGCTATTTTGCCTTTAATCGTGCGCCCATTAACTGGTGTGACCACCATGGCCATTTCGGGTGCTTCACTTTTAATCGTGGTTTCAGTGGTTTTAGAAACCGTGCGTCAGATTGATTCTCAATTGGTGATGCGCGATTATGATGGGTTATAGAGCACAAATTTTACCACACTAGCGGCGTGGCAAATATAAATAAATAAAAAACAAGTTTCTAATAGTGAAGCTTTTTTTATTGCTATTTTTTAGTCATTTAGATATAATTAAGCTAAATTATTTATCATCAAAATTATGAAAAAAAATGGATTTATAACAAAACAAAAAGATTTGCAAAAAGCAATGACTTTAAAAGATCTGGGAGATTTTACTGAGAGTGTTTTGTTACCGAGCATACAGGAAATGCATGATAGCATAGAAAAAAGAATTGACGAAAAAATGGAAATAAAATTTAATGATTTTAACATTCGGTTTACAAAAAAATTGACAACTGGACTGGAAGATTTGGAAGCCAAGCTTACTACAAGAATGGCAAATAATTCAGAAGATCTAGAAGCGAGACTTATTACACGATTAGTTACCAAAGATTACTTGGATAAAAAATTGTCAGATTTGGAAGCCAAAATTATGGACAGAACATTAAAGGAAAAGCAAAGTATAAAAGATAGCATTATTTTGATTATGGGAATTTTAAGAAAAGGCAAGAACCCTACCAAAAAACAGATTGAAAGTTTAAATTTTTTGGAGCAAAAATTAAATGCATTTTAATTTTAAAATATGCTTGAAAATAAAATCTATAAAATAGCCATTTTGGGTCCACAAGCTTGTGGTAAAGGCACACAGGCTGAATTTTTGGCTGACAAATTAAAAATCCCAGCCATTTCAGTTGGGCAATTGTTGCGTGAGGAGATAAAAATAGGTTCCACTGTGGCTGCTCAAATTAAAGAAGAAATGAACGCCGGTGGTTTAGTTTCCAATGCCATTATTAATCTCATAGTAAAAAAAAGATTAACTCAGCCGGATGCGGCGAATGGCTTTATTTTTGATGGTTTTCCACGTATCAAAATTCAAGCTGAATTTTTTGCTACCTTTAGCACCTTTAATCACGTGATAGTCATTGAAATATCTGATGCTGAAGCCTTAAGTCGGCTAAGCGGTCGGCGTACCTGTTCTGGGTGTGGCAAAGTTTATCATTTAAAATTCTCGCCACCCAAAGTTGCAGGCGTTTGTGATGATGATAATGAAAAATTAATTATTCGGGCTGATGATACACCAGAAGCCATTCGGGAAAGGTTAAAAATTTATCATGTAGAAACTGAAGAGGTGATCGGGTTTTATGAACAGCAGGGCATTGTTATCCACGTCAATGGCGAACAATCAATTGAAGCGGTTAGAGAAGAAGTCTTTAAAAAGTTAAAACTTAATTTCTAATTTTTAATTTTAGAATTTTGAAATAATTTCCAATGACTAAATTTTAAAAAATATGCAATATGATTTGGAAGAAAGAACTGCTAAATTCGGTGAACAAATCATTTTATTTTGCAAAACTATCCAAAAAAATGAAATAACCAAACCCTTAATAAATCAAATAATTCGTTCAGCAACCAGTATTGGTGCAAATTATATGGAAGCCAATCGTGGTAGTTCTAAGAGAGATTTTAGTAATAAAATTAGTATTTGTTTAAAGGAAAGCAATGAGACAAAACATTGGTTAAGAATGATGGCAGTTGCCTTAGAAGAAGAGAAGGAAAAGTGTAGAATTTTTTGGAAGGAAGCACACGAACTAACTTTAATATTTTCTACCATCTTAAAATCATGTAAAAAGTCAAAAATTAATGAGTAATTTTGTTATGAAATTAAAAATTAAGATTTATTTTAAAATTCAAAATTAAGAATTAAAAATTTTTAATTATGATTGCTATAAAAACAGAAAAAGAAATAGAAACAATGAAAGCCGGGGGTAAAATTTTGGCGCGTGTTCTAAAGTTGGTTGCCGCGGCTGTGCGTCCCGGCATAGGCACCAAGGAACTGAATCAAATTGCTGAACAAGAAATTATTCAAGCTGGTGGTTTTCCAATTTTTAAAGGTTATCATGGTTTTCCGACTGGTTTGTGCGTCTCGGTTGATGACGAAGTGGTGCATGGGCCAGCCTTGCCCAATCGTCAACTGCAAGAGGGAAGTTTGGTGGGTTTGGATTTAGGGATTCGTTATCCAGCCAAAAACGGTTTAATTACTGATATGGCTGTTTCAGTTCCGGTGGGGAAAATATCTCCCGCAGCCCAAAAACTTTTGCAAGTGACTGAAAGTGTTTTATACGCGGCCATAAAAAACATCAAAGCTGGTATTCATTTGGGTGATATTTCTTTTGCCATTCAAACTGCAGTAGAAAAAAACGGTTTTAATGTGGTGCGTGAACTGGTGGGTCACGGAGTGGGTGAAAAATTGCACGAAGAGCCGCAAATTCCCAACTATGGTCTTTTGGGTTCTGGACCAATTTTGGCATCCGGTATGACCTTAGCCATTGAGCCCATGGTGGTGGCTGGTGATTTTGATTTGATTATTGATCCCCAAAATAAGGCTTATAAAACTGCTGATGGTTCCTTGTCAGCCCACTTTGAACACACAATTTTGGTGACCGAGCATGGTTTTGAGATTTTAACTCAATAAAGTTGTTATTTTTTAAGTTTTTGTATAACGAGCGTCAAGCTTTGTTTTTTGTTTTTAAAGAGTTATAAACTTGACATTTTTTTTGTATTATGTTAAAGTCTATTATTACTAAAAACTATTAACAGCTTATCTAGCCAATTAGTTGTTTTTAGGCTAATATAAGCCATAAAGTTATGAACAAAATAAATTATACAAAGATTTTAAAGGCCAATTGGCAGTTAATAGCAGTCATCGCAGCTGCGGTGGTTGTATTAACCGTCGGTTTAAGCTTATTGCGCCCTTTTGAATATCGTTCACGTACCAATCTGTTAGTGATTCAAAAGCAAGCCCTGTCTTTGGATGCCTATGCTTCAGCCCGCGCTTCAGAACGCTTGGCTTCTAATTTGGCCTCAGTTGTAAAAACAGAATCATTTTTTGCTCAGGTTTTAAACTCCAACTTTGATATCAAGGTGGCTTGGCCCAGCAAAGAAAACGAACGGCGTGATTTTTGGAAGAAAATGATTACGACCTCCATTGCGCCAGAAACTGGAATTTTAACTGTGGATGTCTTTTATAAAGATGATGAACAGGCAAAAATTATTTCACAGGCCGTGGCTTATGTTTTAGTCAACAAATCGGCTGAATATCATGGTGGCGGCGATTCGGTGGTTATCAAAGTGGTTGATCCGGCTTTGGTTTCAAATTATCCAGTGCGACCCAATCTTATTTTTAATATTCTAAGTGCTTTAATAGTTGGTTTGTTTTTGGGTGTGGCAGTGGTCATCTACAACGCGCAAAGAAAAATTAGACAACTGGTTGCAGAAGACGAGCCGTCTGTGCCTCAAAGTAATCAACGTGGCAACATTCGAACCATGCTGGAAGAACCATTTGGTGCCATACAGTATATGAATTTTCCAGAAAATAATTTTAATAATAATTTATAAATTAATAACACTAATAATATGTCAACCAATAAAACTATGACCAAAAAAACAATTGTCTACTTTGTCCTCGCCGCCTTGCTGTTAACTTTTGTGCCGATTTTAGGTACGGTTAATGCCAAGACAGAAATTTATAGTGTCAATGTCAAACCGCAGTATATGGAAGTCAATATCAACTGGCACACCAGCCAAGTTGCCATTGGTGAGTTACAATATGGTTTGACAGAGGCCAGTTTGCCTTACAAAGTTACCAGCTCAACTTTAACCGACTGGCATAACTATACAGTCAAGGGTTTAACATCTGGCACCACTTATGCTTATCGCTTGGTGGTTAAAGATAAACAAGGTGTGGAACTTGCCAGTCAAACAGGTACTTTTGAAACTTGGGGTACCAAACCTTCTAGTCAAACATTTTGGCAATTTTTTTACTTGAATTTTGATAAAGATTTTTATAGTTTAAGCAATAAATATCCCAGTGAACTATTAAATTCTGATAATCTAAAATTAACCACTCCAGCAGTCGGTGGTTATGCTTTAAAAGTAGTTGATCCGAATAGTAATTTAATTTATAACGCTGATAGCACCATGGATTCAATTTCTGGCACCGTTTTGGTAATGCTCAGGTTTGATAATTTTAATAAAAACATGGTTGTTTGGCAGACCAACGACTCTCGTTATGCTTTATATTTTGAACATGGTGTGGGCTATAACCGTTTAGTGGCACGTGCTGGTTATGATAGTAAAAAATCTGATAAACAAGAAGCCTATTATTATCTTGACACCACTAGCACTGCCAAGAGTGCTTGGAAAGCCGGTGAGTGGCACCAGGTCGGTATGACTTGGGAAGGCACATTGTGTGGTGTAGTAAAAATTTATGTGGATGGAGAAGTCAAGGATGAGGCGCGCTATACCAATGGTGGTGGCGCTTCCACCTTTATGATTGGTAATAACTATCGTCATGATATGAACTGGTCAGAAGGTGAAATTGATGATTTCAAGTTTTTCAAATGGGCATCTGATTCCACTTCCATGCGTAATGAAAGCACCAGATATGTTACTATTAGAAATCAATCTAAGGGTCAAGTGGCTGGTGCGAGCGTCCGTTATTTCAAAACTGGAAAATTAATCAAGGCCCCAGATAACAAAATTTATGTTATCGGCCGTGACAACACCAAAATTCATGTCACTGATATCAGCGCTTTAAACCGTTTGGGCAAGCGCACTCCAGTAGTGGTGACTTGGGATGAATTGGCACAGTATGCGGAAGGGAGTGAATTTTCTGCAGTCTCAAATTATCCTGATGGAACTTTATTAAAAGGTTCTGGTCCGACAGTTTATTGGATCTGGAATAATAAAGCTGGCGTGATTGCCAATGAAACAGTTTTTTATCGCTATGGTAATGCATGGTCAGATGTGGTTACCATTTCTGACGCGGAACTTTCAAACTATGTTTCTGGATTGATTTATTATTAAAATATTTATAAAATAAAAAACTCTCCTCCCCGATAATTATCGGGGAGGAGAGAAAAAATTCTTTATCGAACTAACGCTAATAAATTATCTATTTCTGTTGGTTTAAGGAGTTTGTGCTGTTTTAAAATATCTATAAGTTCGGCCTTAAAACTTAGATCGCGATCTTTGGTAGCCATGAATTTTAGTAATATTTCGGATCTTAAATCAGAAGTCTGACTATCGTGGCGGGTTCGTTCTTCGGATTTGCATAAAACAATTTGTCGACGTATGTTTTCTTCCAGTAATCTTTCAATGCCCGGCAAGAGGACTTCTTCAGCGAAATTTCCAAGTTTAATGTCCATTTTCTTGTCATATTCAGCAAAACGTGTGTCCATCTTCTTATCATATTCTGCAAATTTCTGGTCAAATTTAATATCCATTTTCTTGTCATACTGAAGAAATTTGGCGTCTAAAACTTCAATCAAAATTTTCTTAGTTAATGATTGTTGATTATCTTTCTTATTTTTTATCATATAGTTATGTGGATAAGTAGGGTAAGTTCATTATAAACTATAAAAGTTTTTCTGTAAAATTTAAAAATTTGTTTTTCCGCGTCCTCTCGGTTTACGCCGGAAGTGGTGGAAAAATAATGTTGGATGTTTCAAAATTCATTTGTTAACGGAGGATTAAATGAAAAAAAGTATTTTTGTTTTTTTGTTTTTGTTCTGGCTGTTGAGCTCATTGGCCTTTGGCCAGGAGTTCCAGCCGACCGTTTTTGGTCCGGAAAACTTTTTAGTTCCGACCCAGGACACGCCGATTGCAGGTATCGGCGAAAAGCTTTTGTATCTGCCCACCAATCTCCCGCGTGTTGTTAGTGAGGGGAATGATTGGTGGAACGTGGGGGATGAGTACATCCCTCGCGGCTGGGCCATCCCCAACCACAACTTGGGCATTGGCCCATGGTTTGGCTGGTACCTGCACCGGGCAGACCTGTCACTGAACAGGTCGGCTGCGGAGCAGATCGCCGCCTTGCCGGTGCCGGAACCGGTAAAAAAGATTTTTTTGGAGCAAAAAATTTCCGCAGGTATCCGGACAGACCTGCTCAAAACCGGGACGCTGGTTTCTGCCATGACATTCGTGTCTGGTGGAAAACTGGTAGCACCAACCAATTGTATTTGGTTAGGTAAAGAGGATTTAAACATTCACCTTTACCCCCAATACAAATTTGCGGGTTGGGTATACCAGCTGGGGTTTGTCTTTGACTGCAACAACCACTTTTTTTTCAAGTGGAAGTTGCAGGAAAAAGAAGTAACCACCCAGTTGGCACCGCCACCACCCGTCACCACGGCTGTTGTTGACACGACTCCCAATGTCGTTGTCACAGCAGAGCCACCCACCACCGCCACCCAATCGTCATGGAAACCGCAGCTGCGGTCCTGGGGTTATGCCGGGCTCGGTGGCAACCGGGTCGCTCGGGAGTTCGGCATCAACTACACCTGGCAATACGCGGGTGTGGATGTTGAATTCTTGCCAGTTCATTGGTTCGGGCTGATTGCGAAATCGGCCTGGGCCCACTCAACCGACAATTTCTGGGGCCAGAAGAATCAAGTCTGGCGCCCAATGGTAGGTCTGGAGATTTTGCACCCCCGTTTTGTAATCCGGTCGCTCTATGGCCGTGATTTCCAAAACGGCGAATTCCTCCGGCACAATGTATGGGAGGAAGGGCTGGAAGTCTACCCATGGCAGCGAACCATTTTAGCTTTGACCGGCGTGTACATCAACAAGCCGGGCGACCAGTGGGACTACCTCTGGTCGCGAGCCCAAGGCAAGTATGCTGTGAGCGTGAGCAATAACAACACCCGCAAGCTCTGGCTTGGGGGACAAGCTAGTTGGATGGGTACGCCCGGATGGGAACGTGAACTCAAGGGACAGAAGCAACGTCCCGAAGAGTACACGACCCGCCTTGAGGCTCTGGGCGAATTAGAGTTTGGCCAACGCCGAAACCTGGTTTTCCAGGTAACTGCAGGCGTTGGGTCAAAGTCGGTCGGTTACTGTGGCTCTGCCACGTTGATCATTAGAATACTTTAAACCACCACACTGTACTGTCATTCTGAGGAGCGAAGAGCGACGAAGAATCCCTTCGACAAAGTAAAAGCGATCCTTCGCTACGCTCAGGATGACAAAAAAACAAAGAAAGGAATAAAAATTGAAAAAAATCGTGTTTTTGCTGGTCGCCCTCCTAGTCGTTGTTTTCTCCGGCTGTTCCTTGCCGGAAAACATAACCGCACCGGCGCCGATCAACAGCGATGAGCCCGGCCCTCCGGCCACGCTCTCGCTTTCCAAAACCGGAGTGATCTTGAGTGGCAACACTCAGATCTATTCCGGATTCACTTCGCCACCCGACTCGTGGCAGGCACTGAACAACGACGGGTATTCTGTCCCGACCGTCGTTGAGTGTTATATCGGGTTGCGGTCCGGGACAACCGCAAACGACTCAATGCTCGTCGAGGGCATTGAGGTTGTTACCAGCAAGGGCCGCTACCAAATGGCCTACTACTCGACAACCACGTCCGGGGCATTCTTCTGGCTCCAACCCCTTCCGGACGGTTCAATTGCTTGCCCTCGCGGCAGCAATCTGGACCAAATTGTCTGGGTGCAGATTGGCACGGATTCGTCCGTGTCCAAATCCACTTTGGACAACTGGATCGGAACGGGATCGTGGGTTAGACTGCCAATCGTTAAGGGCAGCACCGCCCGTTGCTGGGTGGACGACTCCGCTGGAAAAGGCGTGACCGATGTTTTGGTCTCGACCTGGACCAGTCGGACGGGTGGTGCAAAAATTTCCGAGCTCCGCCCGACCCACTGGGTTCCCAGTGGCGGTGGTTGGGTTCTGGAATTTGCGTTAAGTCCTGAAGGTGATGTTTTAAACACCGGAAGCGACAATACGCACATCACCATCCGCACTTAACCCTCGCATTTTTTTAGCGAAGCCCTTTGCTTCATTTGCCCTCCTCTTTCTTGTCATTCTGAGGAGCGCAGCGACGAAGAATCCCTTAGCCTTGTAATCGGCATGCGGCTTCGTATTCAATTCTTTCAAAATCGGCTGGCAGCAACAAATAAATATTTGCTGTCCAGCTAAAAAGCTAATTTCGTTAGGAGGTTTACCATGAGTTCAACAATGAAAGCCTGGATCGTGGTCATTTCGATCGTGGTCATCGCGGTTTTGGGAAGTTTTTTAACAAACGGGTATGGGTTTTTTAAAACCGCCCCGGCTCCCGCCGCCCCCGCCGCCGCCCCGCAGGTCATCGATCAAGCCGCGCTTCAAGCGGCCGTCCAGACTGAACTTGACCGTCGGGAAATGGTCGCCGCAGCTGCGGCAAAAAAATTGGCCAAGGCAAAGGCAGATTCAATTGCCAGGGTCAAAGCCGAACGGGCTGCCAAAGAAATTGCGGCATTGCCCGCTAAAATCCGTAAATTGGAACAGCAGTTGGCGACATTGCAGTCTCCCAAAGTCGTCGCCCCCGCCGATGTGCAAGAGATCAATGTTGCGCCGGCTCTGGCAAAAAAAGCCGCCGTATCCGCGACGTCGGCCTCTAACATGAACGCCCCCGTAACTAAGGCAAAGACATTTGAGTTCAAATTAGAGGTTGAAGGGGATCAGTATGTAGAAAAGTTCGGTTCCACTTTTAACTCGTGGACCGAATATAAACCGGGCGAAAGCGTATTTCTTCCACCGGGTGTCCATGGCATCAATGCTTATGCTGGAAAAAACGTATGGGCATATGACAAACAAAGCTTAACCATGGGCAAACCCAATTTCGTTGTGTTTATCAATGGGTTTGCGTTAAAGACCCCGGGGGTTGATAACGGAGTTGGTGGAGCCAACGCTATGATTCTTGTCAATCCGGATGGCAGTGTAACACAGTTGTAAGTAAGCGTGCCTCGAGCGCGAACTGGCTGAGTGTGTCAGATCACACAAAGCTGGGGGCCTGCGAATCATATTTCGTGGGCCTTTTTTATTTGTTATTTTTTCCTGTCATTCTGAGCGTAGCGAAGAATCTCTTCGACAAAGTAACAGGGATCCTTCGCCGCCAGTTGGCGGCTCAGGATGACAGACAATAAACAGAATGATAAAATAAAAGTATGAAACAATATTATTATTATGTATATATCATGGCCAGTCACTCAGGGACTTTATATATTGGTGTGACCAATAATATTATCAATCGCTCTCTAGAACACAAACAGGAAAAGATAAAAGGCTTTACTCAAAAATATAAATGCAATCGGTTAGTTTATTATGAAACTTTTTCAGATATAAATATAGCTATCAAAAGAGAAAAAGAATTAAAAGGTTGGCTGCGAAAAAAGAAACAAGAACTTATTAAAACAAAAAATCCACACTGGCGAGATTTGTCCGCTGATTGGGGTTTCCATAATTTAACAATTGAACAACTAAGTAAAAAATAATTTTCTATTTCTCTTGTTTTTTTCTTGTCATTCTGATTAAACCAATATCCTTGTCAAAGCGATCCTTCGTCCTGATAAATCTGGACTCAGAATGACAGAAAAGGCATAAAAAAACGAATAATATTTTCGTTTTTTTCTCTGTCAATTTTTGTGTCATTCTGAGCGTAGCGAAGAATCCCTTCGCTATTTTATTTTTACTTTTACTTTATATTTTTATATTTTTTGTCTCACTATTTTTTTCAATCGAAGCGATCCTTCGTCCCGATAAATCGTGACTCAGGATGACAGAAAGGGAACTTTTTATTATTTGACAATAATTGATATTTATGCTAATATATATTTTCATTGTTTTTACACAGAATTAGTTAAATTTTAGTTAATTTAAGTAAGAACAATAAAAATAAAATATTCATTGGAGGTAGTGAAAATGAAAAAGAAGACTTTTCTGGTGGCAATGTTCTTAGCCACCACCGTCTTTGCTGACGAAAATCGGCTGACCGCTTTTTGGCAGGCTCCGGCAATGAACCTGGAACAGGCCGAAAAGTTGGCAAAGTTTGACTTGGTTGTTGTGGACCTGGAAAATTGGTTCAACAACCCAAAGTCGATCGCGCTGATTCGCCAGCAAAATTCGGATTGCAAAATCCTGGCCTATTGCAATCCGATGGAGTTTTTCGATCCGCAAGTGCCAGGCCGGCCGTTCCAATCCCGTCTGTATGAAGAAGTGGCGGGAAAGTTTCCGGGTTGGTGGCTGAATCAGCCCAGCGGAGATCCAGTTTACTACTGGGACGCTCCGCGGATGAGAATGCTTAACCTATCATCCCAATGCCCAAAATATCATGGGCAAACTTGGACTGATTTTTTGGCAGAGGAGTTAAAAAGAAAACTTCTCTCTTTGCCAAATAAACCCGACGGGATTTTCGTTGATAACGCCTGGGACGATGTCTCCTGGGTCAAAGACGGAAACCTGGATGCGGATGGTAATGGGGTGCGTGATGATCCTCATGCCTTGGATTTTTGGTGGCGCCAAGGTATGGAAAGTTTTTTGAAAAAGCTAAAAGCCACCGCAGGCTTGGTCATTGGCAACGAGCCCAATCTTTTTTACCAAAATAAATTAAGTGGCAAATTTTTTGAAAATATGCCACTGAAAAATTTTGGGGGCTTCGAAGGTTCAGTCTTGACTTACACTCAAGACTTGAACCAGTTGCCCATGAACATTATTCACTCCGAGTTGAAAAACAAGGAGTGGCGGATGTTCATTTTGACCACCACGCTTTTAGGTGAAGGCTGGTTCTGCAATGGACTCAATCACGCCGAGTGGTATCCCGAGTACGACAAAATCGCCAAACTTGGGCAACCACAAGGCGAGGTGCAGTTGCCGCACCAGTTGGTCTGGCAATCTGACGAAATTAACTTTGCGCAAGCAAAGGAAATCAAGTCAGATTTGCTAGAAGCTGGCGAGTATCTGGTTAGTTACAAGTATCAGATTCCAGCCGGCAATCAGCTGGTGGTGCAGGGGGTGTCAGAGCAGTATGGCGGAGTGTTTCCCTACAGTCAGCAGATTCACGATCGCTGGATTAGCGGAAACATCTACACCACTATGAGGCTCACCGCGCCCGGTCGTATTGTCTGGCGCGGCGAGGCTGGCACCGCATTAGATTTACGTATTTGGCGCAAAAACCATGGTCCATGGACGCGCCAATATGAACATGGTCAAGTCCTGGTCTGGCCAGACCAGGCAAGAGGAGAAATCCTCTTAAATTAGGCCTTTTCCCCCTGTTTCATCGCGTTGACAGGGGGATTTTTTTGTGTTATAATTAATTTATATAAATACATTAAAATAAGTTGATTTTGTCTATGTCAAAATGCAAATTACCAGTTGACGCAGTTGTAGCCATAACTTACAAATGCAATGCGCGTTGCAGTATGTGCTCTATTTGGCAAATCAAAGATCATCAGGAAATTCCAGCTCAAGCTTACTTAAAATTACCAGCAACCCTAAAAGATATTAATATTTCTGGTGGTGAGCCATTTATGCGCCCAGATATTTTGCAAGTGGTAAAAAACATAAAAACAGCTTGCCCCAAGGCACGTTATGTAATTTCTTCCAATGGTTTGGCGCCAGCTTTAATTCAACAACAAATCAGTCAAATTTTAAAGATTGAGCCCAATATGGGTGTGGCCATTTCACTGGATGGAACCGGTCAGATTCATGATCAGGTGCGCGGTATGCCCGGTGCTTATGAAAAAGTTTTAGCCACAGTTAAAATTTTACAAAACGCCGGCGTCAAGTATATCAAACTGGCTTATACCTTGACCAATGAAAATCTTTTAGAGATGATAAAAGTTTTTGATCTATCAAAAAAGTTGGGCGTTGATTTTACTCTGGCTGCCATGCAAAGTTCAGATGTTTATTTTGGTAATAAAGAAAATAAACTTGAGCATAATCCACAAGAATTAAAACAAGCTTTTTTCTATGTAATAAAAAAACAACTACAAAGCCGACACCCAAAACAGTGGGGCAGAGCTTTTTTCACTTTTGGGTTGTATCAATTTATAATTGGCAAGGGTAGAAAATTACCGCCCGAAGCAGGCAGTCAACATTTTTTCTTAGATCCACGCGGCGTTATCTATCCTTCGGTGGTTGATAATCAAAATATGGGCAGCTTGGCTTTGGCTTCAAGCTTTGAACAAATCTGGTGTTCAGTTGAAAATAAGGCTTTAAAAAAAGAATTAAAAAATGGATTAGCCAAACCTTCGTGGATGATTTGTACCGTCAGAAGCGCGATAAAAAAACATCCCTTTTCTGTTGGTTGGTGGATTTTAAAAAACAAAATTAAATTTAGTTTATGAACAAGGTATTTTCACCTTTTAATATTTTGGTGGCGCTTATCTGTTTAATCCTGGCTTTTTTGATCGTCTGGCTGCCACAGATTTATATCTGGGCGCCATTATTTTTGTGCGCCTTAATTTTTTTGGTTAGTCGCAAATTAATTTGGGGTGTGTATCTGATGGTTTTTTTCTACCCATTTATTTCCTTAGAAATAAATTTTGGCCATGGCATAAATCTGCCCGTGGTTGATTTGGTGGCTTTGGTTACTTTTGTGGCTTGGTTATTTTTAGGATTTTTAAAAATTAAAGAAAAACCAAGTTTTAAATTTCCCGGATTGGTTTATTTTGCTGGCTTTTTTTTGGCCGCGGCTTTGTCATTAACCAACGCGAGGGAATTTGGCACAGATCAATTGGGCTTGAGTCTTAAATATCTTTTGCGCCCGATTATGTTTTTTTATCTGATGTTTGTAGTGCTACCTTTTAATACTATTAAAAAAGAAGAACAATTTAAAATATCTTTGTATATTTTGTATTTTTTGGGCTTAGCTGTTTCATTAATGGGTATTTGGTCTTTGTTGTTTATTAAACAATCGTTTGGCGTCATACCGCGTGCTGTACCTTTTGGTATTGCGGGTGTTTATCCCTTGGGCACTAATCAAAATTTAATTGCTGAAACACTGGTTAGTATAATTCCTTTGGCTTGGGTTTTAATCAAAAAAGCTTCCAGCTGGGTAGCAAAATTTTGGTTAACTTTAGGTTTAATTGTTATGTCACTGGTCAACTTATTAACTTTTTCGCGTGCCAGTTGGATTGTTTTTTTATTGGAGATTGTTTTGATTGTTTTTTACGAATATTTTTACACCAGAAAAATTACTAAAAAAGATTTAGTGTTGTTTTTTGGCGTCGGTTTGTTTGTTTTATTAATTTTGGGTGCCATGATGTACAGCCTTATCAACAGTCCGATTGTGGCCAGTTCCAATCGTAATCGTTTGGAATTGCTACGTGTTTCATTAGAGACTTTTAATCGTCATCCGTTGGTTGGTCAGGGAGTCGGTACTTTTCAAAAAATTGTTTCCTATGATTCCACTTATACACTGGAATATGGTATGCCCATGGAGTCGCATGGTTTTATTCAAAAAATTATTACTGAAACCGGTCTTTTGGGGTTAGTATTTTTTATTTTAATTATCTTTTTCTTTTTGAAAAAAGTTTTTTTGTCTTTTCAGCAAGAAAAACATTATTTATTTTGGGGTTTATTGGTGGTTATAATTGGCTCGTTTGTTTTTCAATTATTCAACACCTCTTATTATGTTTCCAAACTATGGTTGCCGATTGGTCTGGCTTTGGCTGCCATAAATATTTATTATCCCAATCTTTTTAAAAAAAATGTTTAATCAAAAAATAAAAATTTATTATATTTTAGGTCCCTTGGGTTATGGCGGTGCAGAAAGGTTGGTGGTTGATTTAGTCAAAAATTTGGATAAAAATATTTTTTTACCCAAGGTTTTTTGTATTCGTGCTAAAGGTGTTTTGGCCACTGAGCTGGAAAAAAACGGGGTTGAGGTTGTGGTGGTGCCCAAAAAAAATAAATTTGGTTTTGATACTATTGTGACCTTAGCTAAAATTTTTAAAAAAGAAAAACCAGACATTGTGCACACCCATCTTTTTGTTGGTGACACCTGGGGGCGTTTGGCAGCTGTTTTGACTCGCGTGCCTTTGATTGTTTGCACAGAACACAACATGAATATGGACGAGGGTTTTTTAAAAAGACAACTTAAACTGGTTTTATCTTTTTTTACTGATAAAATTTTTGCTGTTTCCAAAGCAGTAAAAACGTACACCATTAAAAAAGATAAAATTAGCGCCAAAAAAATGCAGGTTATTTATAATGGTATAAACATAAACAAATTTAGACAAACTGACTTTAAATTTAATTTACAAAATCCAGTCATCACTTGCGTGGGTCGTTTAGAAGAACAAAAAGGGCAGCGTTATTTAATTGCGGCCATGCCAGAAGTAATAAAAAAATATCCGACTGCTTGTTTGTGGCTGGTAGGCAGTGGCAGTCAACAGGTGGTTTTGGAAAATCAAATTAAAAACCTAAATTTAAATAACAACGTTAGTTTAATTCCAGCTACTGAAATGGTGAGTGATATATTAAACAAGACAGATATTTTTGTTTTACCTTCTTTGTGGGAAGGATTGGGCATTGTTTTATTAGAAGCCTTGGCTTCTTTTAAGCCCGTAGTTGCCAGCCAGATTCCAGCTGTTGATGAAATTATTATGCATAACAAAACCGGTCTTTTGGCCATTCCAAAAGACAGTCATGATCTGGCACAAAAAATATTAATGTATTTGGATGATCAAAAATTGGCCAGAGCTTTGGCCCAAGCTGGTCAGCAAATGATTATAGATAATTTTGATATTAAAAAAATAACTTCTTTATACCAAAAGGAGTATTTGAATTTATATGAAGGTTTTACTAATCAATAAATATTTTTATTTAAAGGGCGGCGCCGAAAAACATTTTTTTTCTGTGCGAAAAATGTTACAGGCGCGTGGTTTTGAGGTGGTTGATTTTGCCACACAAGATAAAAATAATTTGTCATCCCCGACCGAAAAATATTTTGTTTCTCCGGTTGCTTCGGGTAAATTGTTTTCTTTTTCCAGTTTAAAAACCCTGGGGCGTTTACTGTGGTCATTTGAAGCACGCAAAAAAATAAAAAAATTAATTGTTGAAGAGCGGCCGCAGGTTGCACATTTGCACAACATTTATCATCAAATTTCGCCGTCTATTTTACCAATCCTTAAGAAAAATAAAATTCCAGTTATCATGACTGTACACGACCTTGCTTTAATTTCACCCAGTATAAACATGTTTGCGAATGGCAAAATATATGATAAAGTGATTGGTCAACATTATTATCGTTGTTTAAAAGATAAGTGTATTGAGAATTCTTTTTGGTTCAGCCTGGCTGGTGTTTTAGAAATGTATTTTCACCATAAAATTTTAAATATTTATCAGAAAAATATTGATTTTTTTATTTGCCCATCTTCTTTTTTGGCCAAAATGTTAATACAGGCTGGCTTTGATAAAAATAAAATTTACATTTTGCCCAATTTTGTGGAAGCTGAACAAATTTTACCGACTACAAAAAATGAAAAATATCTATTATATTTTAGTCGTTTGTCAGCTGAAAAGGGCATTCATATTTTATTGGAGGCAATGAAAAATATACCCGAAGTCAAACTTAAAGTTGTGGGCACCGGACCAGAAGAGTTAAGCTGTCAGCTAAAAATAAAAAAATATGGTTTAAAAAATATTGAGCTGTTGGGTTATCAAACTGGAACCAATTTATTAAAACTCATAGCCAATTCCTATGCGGTTGTTGTACCTTCAGTGTGTTATGAAAATTGCCCTTTAAGTATTTTGGAAAGTTTGGCTTTTGGTAAACCAGTTGTTGCTTCAGCTATTGGTGGTATTCCAGAGTTAATTATTAATGATGTTAACGGACTTTTGGTCAAAGCTGGTGAACCAGTTGGTTTATCAGCGGCACTTAAAGATATTTGGTTAGATGAAATTAAACGCGACCGATTGGCTGGTCGGGCATTAGAAACCTCTTCTCAATATTCAGCTGATAAATATTTTGAGCGTTTGTTGGAAGTGTATAATAAATCTTTATGTCAAGAGTAGAGCGATTAGTTATTTATTTTATTTTATTTCTAATGGTTGGAATATGGATCCAGCCTAATTTTGTTTTGGCCGCCAGCCTTAACCCAAAACTTTATAACCACTTTATTCGTTGGGACGTAAGTGACGAACAGGCGCGCGAGTTATCTAAGTGGGATGTGGTTACTTTGGATATGGAAGTTCAGCACACCTCACCCAACTGTTTTAAAATTATGCGCGAGTTAAATTCGGATATAAAGATTTTAGCTTATATTACTTCTGAAGAAATTACTAATGACGGACTGCCCATAGATTATCTAAGACAACAGCTTAAAAACAGTATAGATGAACGCTGGTGGCTTAAAGACAGGTTGGGTAATAAATTAAGTCAGTGGCCAAGGACACAAATGTTAAATATGAATAGTGGCTGGGTTGATTATTTAGCAAATTTTGTTTCACAAAAAATTATGAGCAGTGGTTTTTGGGATGGAATATTTTATGATAATGTTTGGCAGGATATTACCTGGGTTAATAGTAATATTGATATCTATAATAAGGGGAGTAGTCAAACTGTGAAAGAAATAGATTCTCTTTGGCAACAAGGGGTAAAAAACTTACTTACCAAAACCAGAAATTTGATTGGCTATGACAAATTAATTATCTATAATGGCAACGGTAATTATTATACATATGCTGATGGTAAAATATTTGAATCTTTTCCTACTCCTTGGGAAGGTGGCAATTGGTCTACGGTCATGACAAAATATCATCAAGCCGAGATTAGTTTTAATGAACCCAATTATTCAATTATTTTGGCTGACACCAACAATAGCGGAGAAAATTATAAATATAAAAAAATGCGTTTTGGTTTAACATCCACTTTGATGGAAGATGGTTATTTTGCTTTTGATTATGGTACACAAGACCATTCGCAACTTTGGTGGTACGACGAATACAATGTTAATCTGGGTTCAGCTTTGGGTACGGCAAAAAACTTGTTGAACAAAAATTTTGTTCAGTATGAGCCGGGTGTGTGGCAGCGCGACTTTGAAAACGGGATAGCTCTGGTGAATTCCACCAATAAAAATCAAACCATAACTCTTGACGGCGCAGTCTATGAAAAAATTAAAGGTACACAGGATTTAAGCATCAACAATGGCCAACTGGTCAACACGGTCACCCTGGCGCCCGAAGACGGTTTGATTTTATTAAGACAGCTAAATATTTTAAAAAATATTGTTTATAAAAATGGTGTCTTTAGTCGTATTTTTGATGTAACTGGCGCGCTGAAACGCGCTGGGTTTTATACTTATGACCCAAGCTTTGTTGGTGGTGTTAGCGCTATAACCATTGATATTAATAATGATGGAGCCGATGATAAAATATTTAGCGACAAAAGTAAAATAAAGATTATTTCTTCTGATGGCAGACTTTTGAGTGAATTTTATCCATATGGCAAAAATTATCGCTCTGGTATTAATTTTGCTGTTGGTAATTTGGTTGGCGATGGACGCTTAGAGATTATCACTGGCACTGGCATGGGTGCCGGACCGCAGGTGCGCATTTTTGATTCAAACGGACAGCTCATTCATCCTGGTTTTTTTGCTTTTGATAAAAATTTTCGTGGCGGCGTCAATGTGGCCATGGGCGATATAAATGCTGATGGTTATATGGAAATAATTACTGGTGCGGGTAAGGGCATGGCGCCACAAGTCAGTATCTTTAATCGCCAAGGCAAGCCAGTCGGTGCATCATTTTTGGCTTATGATAAAGACTTTAAAGGCGGTGTGAATGTGGCTGTTGGTGATTTGAACGGTGATAAAAAAAGTGAGATAATTACGGGTGCTGGCGTGGGTGGCGGACCGCACGTCAGAATCTTTGATGAGTCTGGTCATTCTTTGGGTAATTTTTTTGCTTTTGAAAAAAGTAAACGTCAGGGTGTGAGGGTTTCAGTTGGTGATGCTGATGGAGATGGAAAAACGGAGATCTTAGCCAGTGAATAGTTTTTCTCATTTTATCTCGAGTGCAGAGAAATGCAGATTAAAAGATGGTCAAGAATCAAAAAAATTAAATTAATTAAATTAATGAATCCCGCAATGAGAAATTAGTCTGAGGATTGGTGGAAACTTAATAAATAGATTGAGATCCCTCGGCTCGCTTCGTTCGCTCGGGATAAATTAAAATTCATGATCCAATATTTTAAAAAACGTTTTGCTAAACACTATCGCGAAAAAAAACACCACCTGTTTATTGATCTTGGTCTTATGCTTATTATTGTTGCATTAATTGTTATTAATATTAATTTAGCTTTGAAAAAATTTGATTTTGGTTCATTCAGTCAATATCTGGCTCTTCACAGCGAAAATTTTGCAAATAACACCATAATTCAAGGTAATAACCAGCAAGCAATCAATACGATTGACAACAAATTACCAGCTGAAATAAAACTCACAACGCGTTATGCCTATTATACTCTTGAAGGTGATCAGCTTGGTGTCGGGCCTTGGCCGCCAGTTGTTGGTGAGGCATCAGCTGTTAGAGTTTTTCTTGATTTAAAAATTTCTCGCCATAATTTAACCAATCTAAAAGTGACAGCCAACTTACCACAGGGCCTTGAATGGTTGGGACGTGACGCTGTCAATAAGGGTACTGGTTTGGCTTTTGATTCCACCAGTCGTAAAATCACCTGGTCAATTAGTGATTTATTAGTCGTTGATGGATCAGTGCAGGCTGGTTTTTTAGTTAGTTTCACTGGTGCTGATAAGGTCAAATTATTGGAGAATATTAGCGCGTCTGGTTTTGATTTATTAGCTGACGAACAAATTACGCATTTAGCTCCGGACTTGATTTTGTCAAAATAAATTCACAAAAATAGGTAATGTCGTAGGGAACAATAATTATTGTTCTTTTTTTATGTTATAATATCAATATATGTTCTCGCTTGATTTTTTCTATAAAAAACAGATTCCACCCGAACACGTACATGAAGTTAAGTGGTGGTCTTTTAATTTGGAAGAAACTTTTGATCGTCTGTCTTCATCAGAAAAAGGTATGACCGAAATTTTGGTTAAGAAAAAAAAGGAAAAATTTGGTTTCAATATTTTGCCTCGCAAAGAAAGCAGAGGTCTAAAAGAAATGGCACTTGAACAATTAAAATCCAGCATGATTTTGGTTTTAATTGGCGCGGTTTTGATTAGCTTAATTTTAGGTGATCAGCTTGATGCGGCGGTCATTGCCTTAGCTTTGATAATTAATATTATTTTTTCTTTTTGGCAAGAATACAAGACATCGCGTGCTTTATTATCTTTGCAAAAAATTGTTTTAAATAGGAGCCGTGTTTTACGCAACGGCGCAGAAGTTTTAATTAACAGCCAAGAGTTGGTGCCTGGTGATGTGGTGTTTTTGGCAGCCGGTGATCGTGTGCCGGCTGATTTACGTCTTTTAAAAATTAACAATTTAAAAATAGATGAGGCTGCGCTGACCGGTGAGTCAGAGGCTAGAAAAAAACACATGCATGCCTTAAAGGATAATATTATTTTGGCTGAACGAGAAAATATGGCTTTTATGGGCACACTAGTGGCTGAGGGTTCTGGTGTTGGTATCGTCATTAACACCGGACTTAAAACTGAAATTGGTAAAATTGCCGAGTTGGTATCCACAACCCAAGAAGACAAAACACCCTTGCAGATTAAACTCAATGCTTTAGCATTTTTTCTAACCAAAATTATTTTAGCAGTAGCTGTATTTATTTTTATTCTGGGTCTTTTTTCCGGTCACTCTTTTTTGGAAATGTTTACTACTGCCATAGCGGTCGCTGTGGCTGCCATGCCCGAGAGCTTGGTGTTAACTGTAACTGTAATGCTGGCCATTAGTATGCAAAGAATTTTAAAAACTAACGCTTTGGTCAAAACCCTTTTGGGTGTTGAGGTTTTGGGTTCCACCACTGTTGTCTGTGTTGATAAAACCGGCACCTTAACCGAAGGTAATATGGAAGTTACCAGACTTATCACCGAAGACCTTGAAATTGATACGCGTAGCGACATCCCGACTTTAGATGCCAAGTCAGCCGAGGAGCAATTGTTGTTATTACGCATTGGTGTTTTGTGTAATGATGGTTATATTACTCAGCAAAATGAAAAAAACAAAATTAATGATCTAGTTGTATCTGGTAATCTAACCGAGCGGGCTCTGCTTTTGGCTGGTCATCATGTGGGTTTAGAACAGTCAGCTTTAATTAAAGAGCAGCCGCGCATAGATGAAATCCCCTTTGATTCAGAAAAAAAATTTATGATGACTTTACACAATCTGGATGAACAGAACAACATCATTTATCTCAAGGGCGCGCCAGAAAAGGTTTTAATCTTTTGTAATTATGTTTATTCACACCATATTAAAAATCATCTGGAGTTGAATGAAGAACGACGAGCTAAGTTTGTGGCTGCCTATGAGGCTTTATCCAAAGAAGGCTTGCGTGTTTTGGCCATTGGCTATAAAAAAATACCTGCTCATATTGATGCTATTTCTGACCAGGCGATCAATGATAAAATAAAAAATCAGTTAATTTATAAAAAATCAGAATCATTAACCGAATCAAAACAAGCCATGAAAGATCTTTACACCAATTTTGTCTTGGTTGGTTTGGTTGGTATGAGCGATCCGTTGCGGGTTGGTGTTAAAGAAACCCTGGAATTAACCGCCAAGGCCGGCCTAAAAACCGTTATGATTACTGGTGATAATAAATTTACAGCCCAAAAAATTGCTACCGAGCTTGGTTTAGATGTCAAAGACGGTCATTTGTTGGATGGGTCGGAATTAGAAAAAATTTCTATGACCGAACTTGTGACTAGAGTAAAAGAAATTAATGTTTATTCCAGAACCACACCTGAGCAAAAATTAAAAATTGTTAAAGCTTGGCAGGAAAACGGGGCGGTGGTGGCCATGACCGGCGACGGTATTAATGATACACCGGCTTTAAAGCAGGCTGATATTGGTTTGGCTTTGGGGACTGGTAGTGATGTGGCGCGCGAAGTGGCGGATGTAATTTTGTTGGATAATAATTTTGCCACCATTTTGGCTGCTATTAAAGAAGGTCGTATAATTTTTGAAAATATAAAAAAAACAATTCTTTATTTTCTGTCCGATTCTTTTACTGAGGTTTTTATTATTTCTTTCGCCTTGCTAGCCAGATTACCTTTACCGCTTTTGGCTTCGCAAATCATTTGGGTCAATTTGATTGATGATACTTTTCCTGCCCTGGCTTTAAGTCAAGACCCGGTACACAAAGATGTTATGCGCGATAAACCAGTCAAAAAAAATCACCCGCTGATTAATTTGGAAATGAAATCTTTAATTATTATTATTAGCTTAGTTATTTCAAGCTTTATTATTTTGTGCTTTTATCTTTTTTGGCAGCACGATAATGCCAAACTGGATTTGGCGCGCACCATCGTATTTACTATTCATGGCCTGGACACTCTTTTGTATACTTTTTGTTTGCGGGATTTATCCAAACCATTTTGGCGTACCAATTTATTCAGTAATAAGATGTTATTATTTGCAATTGGGTTTGGTTTTCTGTTGCAGATTGCGGTCATCTATAATGGTTTTTTACAAAGAATATTTCATACTGTGCCCTTGGGTTTCTGGCATTGGGTTTTAATCTTGGCAATTAATGCTGTTGTTATTTTGGTGATTGAATTAATCAAATGGCTTTTTATTCGTTTTAAATGGCAAGGCTTTAAAACACGAGTTTAATTTTTGATATTTTGTTGTCCTTTTATCGGGTAAGTTTTTAATGATGAAGAACATCAAGTCTTTGATTAAAATCATGATAGCAATTAAAAAGTTGTTGTTCAACGTTGGTTTTAAGCCAATTAGTATTTTCAATAAACTCTTCACGGTTACGGGTGGTCAAGGTTATTTTGGTAAGTATATTTTTTTCAAAAAGTAAAATTAAATCAAAAAAAAGAGCACCCAAAAAACCACCAAAACCACCGGCCACCCAAAGATAAACAGGTTTATTTTTTGATTCTAGTTGGATAAAGTCTAGACAGTTTTTGATTATTTGTTTTTTCTTTTCAATGTCAAAATGACTTAACATGTTGAGCAAGCCAACTACACAGGGTTGGTCTGGCAGTGTTTTGATTGAACTTTTGACCAAAGGTTGGTTTGTGATATCAAAATTAAAGATATGTTTCACGTGTGCATCAATTTTTTGTCGTAGATTATCTGATAGTCCATTAAGTCTTGTTTGTTTTTCAAAATCATACAGATCATCAATGGCATAGGCATCTTTTTGGTTTAAAATATCCAAATTATACGAATGCATGTGTAGTTTTTCATTAAAATATAAGCCATTTAGACCATTACCACCACCCATATCAATTAATACACCATCTTGCCATTTTTTTGCATAATATGCGGCAGTTGTTTGATAACGAGCATAGCCGGTAGTCAAAAATGTGCCTTGGCTTATTTTATTTAAAATATTTTGGGATGGATTTTTTTTAATATGCTCCAATATGGAGCTGATCGTTTTGTTCGGTGATTCTATGTTAAGCAGATATTTTGGCCAGGATGTTTCTGTAAGACGGTTAAATATTTCTCTAAAATCCAATGGGGTTTGTAAACCATTTTGTAAGCGAGTTAAGGATATTTTTTTGAGTAGTTGACGAAATTCTTGATCTTCTTCCAGACGCTGAAGAATGGCGGAGTAAAAAGGTTTTTCTTGTTCTTTAAGACAGTGAGCAAAGTTCTGGTTATTTATAAGAGCTTTTAAAAGAAAACGATACTGATTAATAAATGAATTTTGATTTTTAAGCGCGCTACCGGTATTTGATGTGACAATTTCGCCCAGGGCTTTTGATAGTACTTTTTTTTGTTGAGGAACATTTAGATTGGCATTTTTTATTTTTTTCAACCAGTGCAAACCTTGTTTATATTTTTCATCAGCCAATGAAAATATATCCCTTTTTTCCAACAGGTTGGCTGCTTCAGTTTTTATAATTTCGGGAATTAATTTTTTGTAGGTGGGACAATAATATGGTCTCTGCTCTTTATTATCCGACATAAAGAGTGGACAACCGCCAGCACAGACATAACGCCAAGAGCATTTTTGACAGTGTTTTTTGTTTTTAACAGAGAGTGGTTTGTGATAACGTGGATTCAAGATTCGAGCCGGATTATGATCTGTAATACATGTTAAAGGTTCTGATAAAGTCATTTGACAACCTACCAACTGACCGTCGGCACGGATGACTAGATAATTGAGGCAGCGACCGCAGACATTAAACCTGGCGTGGTTGAGATTGACTTTGTCAAGCAGACTGCTTAGAAGTGGTTGCAGAGTGACTGGGCTTTTTTTAATCAGGCGGCAAGTTTTTTTTAGAGAACGGATTAGATCAGTGTTGCGTGGGTTTAATTTTTCTTGGGCCAAGGGCGTGTCACGATAAAAGTTAAAAATAAAATTTATTTTTTTATTAAGTAGATATTTAGTGAGTTCGGGTAGATGAGCGACATTGTGTTTGGTGACGGTCACGCAGACATTAAAGGGTATGTTATTTTTTTGTAAATTAGAAATACCAAAAGAAACAGCGTCAAAACTACCCAAGCCGTTTGGTCTTCTTCTGGTCAGATCATGAATTGAGCCCAGGCCATCTAGGGAGACCATGGCGCGGAAGTTGTTTTTCTTTAAAATTTTAACATTGGTGTCATTGAGTAGTAAGCCATTTGTTAAAACAATTGAAACAGTTTTTATTTTTGTTTTGCGTGCGTATTCACGGATTAGATCATTGATTTTTATCACTTGTCTAAATTCCAATAAAGGTTCGCCGCCGGAAAACTTAAAGGTTATTTTTTTAAGTTTCTTTTTTTGACTAAAGGCAAAAATTTTTTTTATCGTTTCTGAGGCTGTGTCAAAAGACATGACTTCTTTTTGTTTATTGACATAGCAATAAGTACATCTCAAGTTGCACTCATTGGTGATTTGAAGCCAAACACCAAGATGGTTAAATTTGTAGCTAGGTTTTTTTTCCTGCTGGTCAATTATCTTTTTTATTTTTTTATTTAATTTATCGGGGGTAATTTTTTTTTGGCTGTTATCAAATATTTTTTGTGGGTCAAGAATAAAGAGCGGTTTGGGTGCTAAAAGCGATGAATAGTAAACTAGAAATTTTTTTATTTTTGTAAAATAAAAATCAGGGGTAGTTTGCTTGCCCATAATTTTTATTAAGGTATTCTTTCGATGATCAAGACTAGTTTTCTCCACAGGCGCAATCGCACTGCTCCGCGGATATTTCGCAGGCACAATCACCACCTTCCATTGTGTTTGAAGCTAGGTATTGTTTGGCCTTTTTCAAACGTTCAATTTTTCTAGCTATTGTTTGATTATCAGCTAAGATTAGTTCTTTTTCCATAAAAATATTTTTATATATTAATAAGTTTAATCTTACTAGTTATTTTTGTGAAGTCAAGAGGTGTTTTGCTTATTGGTTTTTTTGACTAAAATATGAAAAAAAACTATACTTAATGTATTATTATAATTAATTATCAGCCATTTTTTAATGTGCTAGATTAAAAAAAAATATATGGATATTTTAAATCAAGAATCTGGTCACAAGTCAATGCTGTTGTACAAAGTTTTAACCCTGCTTTGTATTACAGCCATTGTTATCGTGGCTTTATTTGTCGCTACCAAACGCGCTGAACCAGATCGTCAATTTTCAGTTTCCGCCACCGGCAAAGTTTTTGCCAAGCCGGATATTGCCAATTTAACCGTGGGCATTAAAACAGAGCCCAAAGCCACGGCGGCTGAAGCAGCTAAAGACAACACCAAAAAAATGAATGAAATTATTGAGGCCCTGAAAAAGATGGATATTGAAGAAAAAGATATCAAAACTACGAATTATAGTTTGAACCCAGTTTATGATTGGAGCAGCGATCGGCAAGTTTTGCGTGGTTATGAAATTAGTCAAAACGTGACTGTTAAAATTCGCGATTTGGATAAGATAGGGGAAGCTATTGCCAAAACCACTGAAAAAGGCGCTAATCAAGTCGGAAATATAAATTTCACCATTGATGATGAATTTGAATTAAAGGCAGAAGCTAGAGACGGTGCCATTGAAAAAGCTAAAACCAAGGCTGAAGAGATTGCAAGAAAGACTGGTATGAAGTTGGGAAAAATAATTAATGTTTATGAAAACCAGGTCTACGTGCCCGGCCCGGTTAATTATCTAGCTAAAGATGTGGCTCAGGGTTTAGGCAGAGAAGAATCAATATCAGCGCCAACTATTCAAACTGGTGAAAATGAAGTTAGTGTGGAAGTGACGGTGGTGTGGGAAGTGAAATAGCGCGTTAGCGCTATTTCACTTGTATAATGGGGTATGTATAATGTATTATGGAAAATACAAAAATTACTAAATTTACAGATTTAAACGCCTGGAAAGAATCACATAAATTAGTTTTAGAAATTTATAAAATAACAAAAGATTTTCCAAAAGAGGAAATGTATGGATTGGTTAGTCAATTAAGGCGTTGCGTAATTTCTATTTCTTCTAATATTGCTGAAGGTTTTAGCCGACACACTTTTAAAGATAAAGCCAATTTTTATAGTATGGCATTGGGTTCTACCACGGAATTACAGAACCAAATTTTAGTGGCCAGAGATGTTGGTTATATAACACAAGAAAAGTTTATTCAAATCGCCAATCAAACTATTGTTGTGCACAAATTAATTAATGGTTTGATAAAATATGCCAGAGCCCATAATACATAATACTTTATACATAATACAAATAAAAATATGTCTAAAAAGAAAATTATTATTTTGATAGTAATCGTGTTAATTTTTGTTGGATTAGTTTGGTTTTTTTGGCCGAGAATTATTTATAGTTGGTGGTGGGAAGGCCGGGGATTTGACGGCCAGGGCTGGGCAGAAAAATGTAATTGTTTTGGCATGGTTTTAAGGGATAAAGAAAAATGTTATGGTATACCAACGGGCTGTATTGTGATTAACGAAGGTGCACGCGAAGCAAGGAAGATTTTAAGCAATTGCTATAATAACAGTGATTGTTCGTCAAATAAAAAATGCATCCAAACGCGTATTTTATATGAGTGTGAACATTGTGACGGGGGGATAGGTATTAATAAATGTAAATGAATTTTA
>DAOOQN010000001.1:88811-108609 GCA_035388785.1 bacterium | reverse complement strand
AAAGAATATTGGCAAAAAGTTTTACAATTATATCCGACAAATAGTGCAGCCAAAGAGGCGATTAAAAAATTACAATAATTTTTATTTTTTAAAAAAATATATGCGAACAAAAATATTTTTTTCTTTTCTGATTTGTGGTTTGCTTTTTTACAGTCAAGCTGTTTTAGCGACGCAAACAATTGATAAACATCAGATAAATAAACAGGATGCTCAACCAGTACGGTTAATTAGGTTGGCAGGTGATCAGGCTGTTTATTATCAAGCAGTAAATGGTTGGCGTTATGTTTTTCCAAATGATAAAATATATTTTTCATGGTTCACTGATTTTAGTCAGGTGGTGACAATTGGGACCGAGGAGTTTGGTAATATTTTGATTGGTGGCAAGGTTAAATATAAACCTAATTCGCGTTTGGTAAAAATTACCACTGATCCCAGGGTTTATTGGGTAGACAAATTTGGCACATTGCGACACATAGCTTCTGAAACGTTGGCCAATCAGCTTTTTGGCGCAGAGTGGGCTAAAAAAATTGATGATTTAGCTGATTCTTTTTTTGCTGGTTATGAAATTGGTGAACCTATAACCAGTGCTGTTTTATCAGAACTAGACAGTGTGTGGCAGATTGATGATAATGAAGATTTGTATGTAGCCGAAAATAGTCCAGCTGATGAGACTGATAGTACAAATAATCAAAATAATACCACCACCGTGCCGGTTATAGTTGATGAAGTAGATCAACCATCTGATATGAATCTTACGGTTTGGTTGAAAAGCGGCACAGCAGAGTTAAAGTGGATTGTAACAGGTGGAAATACAAAATACGGAGTTGCCTTGATGAAATCAACAACCAATGAAATTCCGATTTATAATATTGATGAGACAGTAAAAATTTCTGATATTACAACCGATCAATACTCATGGGAAAATTTACCTAACGGAGCATATTATTTTTCCGTTTGTAGACTTAATAGTGATGGTAGTTGTGGAAAAATGAGTTTAGCACAATCAATAGTAATTGGCGTTAGTGAAAAAGTTCCAAGTATTGAATTGTTTGGAAAAGTGGAAAATGGAATTGCAAAACTGAGCTGGGAAACCAACTGGATTAGTCCAAATGATGGTTTTTATTTAGTCAGAAGTGATTTAGAAAATCCAAGATATGGTCATGATATGGGTGTATGGATTGGTAAAACTGCCAAAAATTACAATTGGACTGGATTATCGTTTGGTATAGAACATTTTCGTTTATGCCGTTATTCTGGTCTAACAAGTGATATGTGTCAGTATTACAGTAACGATCTGGAACTGGAAATAAAATAATATATAAACACACACACCCTTTTAAAGGGTGTGTGTTGTTTTTTCTAATTATTTTAGTTATAGACTTTCTGAGTTTCTGCAAGCATATTATGCAGTTCAAATTGTTTAATCTTTTCCAGATTATTAGTTTTAAATTTTTCAGCCAAAGCTGGATTTGAAATAATTTTTTCAACCGCTGTTGCAATTTCGTCTGGCTGGCGTGGTGCCACCAGAAGTCCATTAATATTATTTTCAACAATTTCTGGATTACCACCAACTGCGGTGGCAATAATTGGCAAACCAGCAGCCAAGGCCTCTATTAAAGTATAGGGTAGACCCTCTTTAACTGAAGATAAAATAAAAAGATCAAAAGCTTTCAAATATATGGCGGCTTGGTTTAGGCTACCAATTAGGAAAAAATTATTTTCTAGATAATATTTTTTTGTCAAATTTTCTAATTTATTTCTTTCTTGACCTGCGCCAATAACGACAAAAATAATATTTTTATTTTTAGCCGTTATTTTTTCTGCAGCCAAAATCAGATCTTCCAAACCTTTGGTCGGATAGAGATTGGCAATTGTACCACACCAGAATTTTTGTTGGTTGGTATCATTGTTTATCTTAATGAGGGGTGCAAGTTTTTGGCGAGCTTCTTTGGATGAAAGAAAATTTAAGTTTTTTAGATCAATACCGTTGTGAATGGTGATGAATTTATCAGGTTGAGCAATCTTTTTATCTAAACCAAGTATCTTGTCATGTTCGGAAACGCAAATGATTTTATCACGAAAGCGACTGGCAACTTTTTCTGACCACAAATAATAAAGTCTTCTCCAAGTGGCCATTGGTTCTTGAAAAACAAAACCATGCGCTGTATAAATTATTTCTAATTTTTTATGCAATATTTTTTTGTAGATCCAGCCGATTACCGAGCCGGTTGAACCAACTTTGCTGGAATTAAGATGAATTATATCTGGCTTGACCCGTAAAAATAAAAATAAAAGCTCCCAGCCAGACAGTAAGTCGTGCCACAAATTAAGTTCGCGTACCACATGTTTGAGACGCCAAATTTTGATAGTGTGATTTTCGAGCTCTTGAAGCCAGGGCTCGGTAGCGGGTTGGCCAACAGCAACCTCAACCGCATATTTTTCTTTATCTAAATTTAAAGCAAGAGCAGAAACATAGATTTGTGCCCCACCAAATTTGCTTTGAGTAACAAGATAAAGTATTTTTTCCTTCATACAGTATGAATATAAAGTGTAATTTATTGTTATTTCAAGCATACCCTAGATTGACAAAAAAATCAATAAGTGTTTTTTTATTGCTTTTTTAATAAAAAAACGGTAAGATAAAAGCAATAATTATGAATGAACAAAAGCTAAATAAACCAAAAATTTTGATTCTTTCTTTAGCTTATTTTCCGTTTATCGGTGGAGCTGAAGTAGCAGTAGCCGAAATTACCAAACGACTTGGTGGCGAACCAGGAGAGTTTGAGTTTGATTTAATCACTTGCAATTTGGATGGTCAACAAAGAGATGAAGAACAGATTGGCAATGTAAAAATTTATCGTGTTGGTAAAGGTAAGGTGGGTAAACATTTATTTCATTTTTTAGGTTACAAAAAAGCCAAAGCATTACATCTTAAAAATAATTATGACATTATTTGGTCCATGATGGCCAATCGCGCTGGCTTTGCCGCTTTATTTTTTAAGAAAAAATTTCCTAAGGTTAAATTTTTATTAACCTTGCAAGAAGGCGATTCTGTTTTTAATATTTGGAAAAAAACTTGGTATATCCGTCCGTTTTATAAAGCCATTTATCGCTCGGCCAATTATATTCAAGCTATTAGCAATTTTTTAGCCAAAAGAGCACTTAAATATGGTTATCAAGGACCAATTGAAATGGTGCCCAATGGAGTAGATTTAGAAAAGTTTAACTATCTAAAAAAAGATTTAATAAAAAATGAAAAAATAATTTTAACAGATTCGCGTTTGGTGGAAAAAAATGGCGTTGCGGATTTAATCAAAGCCCTATACATACTTGTTACAAATTATTCATTAAATGTTATTAAAATTATAATTATTGGCACAGGTCCTTTAGAAAATGATTTAAAAAAACTAGCTCAAGACCTTGGCGTAGCTAATAAAATAAATTTTTTAGGTTTAATTCCATATGAGGATGTTCAAAAATATTATGCTTTAGCAGATGTTTTTGTCAGGCCGTCATTAACAGAGGGTTTGGGTAATGTTTTTTTGCAAGCTATGGCTGCCGAAATTCCGGTTATTGCCACCCCAGTTGGCGGTATTCCTGATTTTTTGAAAGACGGGGAGACGGGCTGGTTTTGTGAAGTAAAAAATCCAAAAAGTATTGCGGAAAAAATAAATTATATTTTAGATGAAAAGAATAAAAATGAAGTTGATGGCGTGGTGGGGAAGGCTAGGAAAATGGTGGAGGAAAAGTATAGTTGGAAAAAAATAGCTGACAAGATGGGTAAAATTTTTAAAGAACTTTGTTGATAGGTGTTTTTTATGCTAAAAGATTTATCAAAAAAAGAAAAGTTTTTTTTAGTTGGTATATTATTATTAGCGGCTTTTTTGATTTTTTTTCGTTTGACTCGCGCCAGCTTGCAGCGCGATGATGCACATTATTCTTTCCGCGCTTTGGGTTATACCGACTATATGTCGTCTGATGAGGGACAAACGACGCCACTACAATGGTTTGCTGGGGAAATGCCGCTGTGGACAAAGTTTTCTTTTCATGATCATCCGCCATTGGTTTTTTTGTTACAACATATTTTTTTCAAGATTTTTGGCGCTAACGATGTAGCAGCCAAATTGCCATTTGCTGTGGCTGGTTTGTGTTTAGTATATGTAGTTTTTCTTTTGGGGCGTGGACTTTTTTCAGTCAGGGTCGGTCTGGTGGCAGCTTTTGTTTTGGCTATTAACAACTATCATGTTTGGATAGCCAGAATCGGTTATTTTGAAAGTGTAACGGTTTTATTAATGGCTCTTTGTTTGTTATTTCTTTTGAAGGGTTCAAAAAATGATAAAAATTTTATTATGGCCGGTATTTTTTTGGGCTTGGCCTGTCTGTCAAAATATACGGCTTTTATTTTGTTACCCATTTTTATCATTTATGCGTTAATTAATTTTCGTCGGTCTAGTAATTATTGTCCCACGCAGAATGTTCCTTATAAAAATATTTATTTTTGGTCAGGCTTACTTTTGGCTTTAATTTTATTTTTACCAATCATTTTTTATAATCTAAAAATGTTTCAAGTTCGCGGACATGCTGATATTCAGTTTTCCGCACTTTTAAATTTACCAACCAAGGATTGGCCGATTTTAGCCAGTCGTTCTAATTGGCAACCGCAGAGTATTTTTACGCCTTTAAAAGAAATTGTCAGGGTTTTGGGTGGTTTAGTTTCTTGGCCGTGGATGATCATTGATTTGTTGGCCTGTGTTTATGTTTTTTTTAAAATTTATCTTGTTAAAGATAAAAAAATTAAACAGGCGACTATTTTTTTGGCCAGCATTTTTTTGGTGACAGTATTGTTTTTTGTGATGACTGGCGGAACCGCGGAAATATATTTGGTGCCTTTTAATTTTATGATGGCGCTGGCGTTGGGTTTGGCAGTGGTTGATTTTTATGTTAAGATTTTAGTTGATTCGCGTTGGTTAAAAGGTTTATTTTTTGTAATTGCGGCCGTATTCATTGCTTACGGCATTTTTTTTGCTTATAACACCAATCAGCGTTTAACTTTTATAGAGAGTAATTTTTTTGTTAGTAAAAGCCGTTTGGAGGATTTGGGTTTTAATGAATTGCAAAAATTTTTGTCAGAAAAATTTAATCATAAGTTTGCCGGAACGGTCAGTATGGTTTTTCCGACCTTGAACCGTTTTAATCCCTTAGAAGGAAAAAGTGGAATTTATGCTGGTCAAGAAGAAAATAAGTCAATTTTTATTTATGATGATAATACACTTTGGTTTTCGCGTCTGTGGTATTTTGAACGCTGGTCGTTTTATAATTTTTTCCCCTTAATTGCGACTAGAAATTTAAGAATTTTAAACTTACCAAAAGTTGGTGTGGAAAATGGTTTGGCAATTAAAGAAGGGTTTTATTTTATAAAAAGTCTGCAAAAATATCAATTGGATAAATACGTAACAGAGGATCCTGGTTGTGTAGACAAATTAGCACAAGCGTTGGATAAAATTAAAGAAAAAGAGGTGTTTGAAATTAAAAATCGTATTGGTCAGCCAGTTTTTCGTGTCTATAAGTTTTGGAATTTAAAACCCTTAGCGGTTTGTCAAGAATATTTATAATTTTGAGTTTATTAAAAATAAATTTTTTATGTTAGAAAAAATTATTGAGTTATTTATTGAGCGCATCATAAAACCCTTTAAACAGTTTTTTAAATTTTGTGTGGTAGGCACAATGGGCGCCATAATTGATATTGGTGGCTTGTGGTTGTTGGTTGAACTGGGTGGTTGGTATTACTTATTGGCGGCGGGATTTTCTTTTACAGCAGCAGTGATTAATAATTATTTTTTAAATAAATATTGGACTTTTAATGATTTAAGTTCCAAAAATTTTAAACAATTTTTTAGTTTTGTTTTAGTTAGCGTGGGGGGGTTAGTAATTAATTTAGGTGTAATGTATTTTTTTGTGGAACAGATTAAGTTTGATTATCTTTTGAGTAAAGCCATAGCTTCGCTGGTGGTTTTGTCGTGGAATTTTTTAATGAACAAATATATTATTTTTAAAAAAATATAAAATATATGGCGGCAAAAATTTTTATCGCAGCTGATATTTTTCCACCTGATATTGGTGGGCCAGCTACCTATGCAGCAAGTTTGGCGCGTGCGCTTTTGGTGCGCGGTTATGAAGTACGGGTTCTGTGTTATGGTAAAAGTGGTCAGCAAAAAATTCAAAAGTGGCCTTTTATGGTTAATTTTGTCAGTAAAAGATGGCCAATGCCAGTGCGGTATTTTTTATATTTTATAAAACTATTATTTTTAAGCCGTTCTTTTCCAGTTATTTATGCACAGGGGCCGGTGACAGCTGGTTTGTCTGGTTGGTTGGTCAAAAAGATAACTGGCAAAAGATTGGTGGTCAAGGTAGTGGGTGATTATGCTTGGGAACAGGCGCGTATGTTAAAGAAAAGTGAACAGGGTATTGATGACTGGCAGATTAAACCGCAATATTATGCTACCCGTTTTTTTGACAAGATAAAATTGCGTTTGTGGGCAGAAAGAAAGGTAACTTATGAAGCGGATAAAGTGGTGGTGCCATCGCATTATTTAAAAAAAATAGTGACTGGTTGGGGGGTTGCATCAGAAAAAATCGAAGTGATTTATAATACAGTTTCTTTTACAGCCACAAGTCAGGAGCCAACCAAAGCTGAAGCTAAACAAAAAATTGGCGTGAGTGGCGATATAATTTTTAGTGCTGGTCGTTTTACGCCTTGGAAGGGGTTTGATTTTTTAATTAGGTTGATGCCGGAATTATTAAAAATTAATCCGAATTTTAAGTTTATTATTGCTGGTGAGGGCATTGAATTAGAAAATTATCAAAAGACAATTCGTGAATTGGGCTTGTTGGAAAAAGTTTTTTTACCGGGTGTGTTGGACAAAAAACAGATGGGTGATTATTTTCGGGCCGCTGATATTTTTTTACTTAATTCAGGTTACGAGGGTTTGGCACATGCGGTTTTGGAAGCCATGAAATATCATGTGCCGGTTATAGTTTCTGATATGGGTGGAAATTCTGAAATTGTGGACAATGAAATAAATGGCTTGTTGGTGCCTTATAATGATCAAGATGGGTGGTTGGAAGCAATAGTTAGGTTGTGGCGCGACAAAAAATTATACCAACTTTTTGCCGCTACCAAAATGCCGGATTTGCCATGTTTTAATTATGATGAAATTATGGTGGCTTTGTTAAAAGTTTTAATACCTTAAAATAAATGCAAAAAATAATCTTAGCACAGATAAATTATATTGAGGACCACTCGGAAAAAATTTTACCATTGGGTATTTTGTCGGTGGGGAGCGCTTTGAAGAAAGCTGGCTTCATGGTGGAAATAATAAATTTAAATGAAAAAGAAATTCAATCAACTGCTCGCTATATTGCCAGTCAAAATCCTGTGTGGGTGGGTCTTTCGGTCATGACGGGTATCCAAACTGAACACAGCGCACTGTTATCACAACAAATTAAAGCACTGTGGTCAGGCCCAATTGTGTGGGGTGGTATTCATCCTTCACTTTTACCCAGTCAGTGTTTGGCTGAAGATTATATTGATTATGTAATAATTTCTGAGGGAGAGATAACCAGTATAGAATTGACAAAAAAACTTTTACAGCACGAGGATTTGGGTGGAATTTTGGGTTTGGGATATAAACATAATAATGTTATAAAAATTAACCCAGAACGACCTTTCATCCAAAATCTGGATGAATATCGGTTGGATTTTTCTTTGATTGATTTAGAAAAATTTATTTTTCCTTTGGGTCAATTTAAAAGAGCAATTGCCTATAAAGCTTCGCGCGGTTGTCCGTTTAATTGCGCTTTTTGTTATAATCATATTTTTAATAAAAATCGTTGGCGCGCCTGGTCAATTGAAGCAGTGGTGGAAGACATTTTATTTTTGAAGACAAAATATAAAATTGATGCGGTAAAATTTTATGATGATAATTTTTTTGTCAATAAAAATAGGGCATTTGAAATTTTGGAAAAAATAAATTTACCCAGTCACCTTGAAGTACGTATTGATTCCATTGACGAAATTTTGGCGCAAAAACTTAAAGAATTTAAAGTCTTTGATATGTTGATTGGTGTGGAATCAGGCAGTAATCGTTTACTTGAAATGATTGATAAAAAGATAACAGTTGAAAGAATTATGGAAGGCGTCAAGGTGATTGCTGATTATGATTTGCCGGCCACCTATTCGGCAATTGTTGGTTTGCCAACCGAAACCAAGGCTGAGTTTGAATCTACAATTGACCTTTTTTATCAAATTTATAAAATACACCATAAAGCGGTTTTTTCTTTAGGTGCCTATCTGCCATACCCTGGTTCTAAAATGTATGATTTTGCCTTAGAAAAAGGTTTTAAGGCGCCGGTCAACACCGTGGGTTGGGGCAAGATTGATCGTTTTCGTAAAGATTTTAAATCGCCATGGGTCAACGCGCAAAAAGTTTGGCGGATTAGAGAATATTTTAAATTTTTGAATTTAAAATTAGGTCCGCTGATTAATTGGTTTGAGTTTAGAATTAAAGAACGTTTTTTTGCTTGCCCAATTGATATTTATGTAGTAGAGTTTTTGGCTGGTGTAGCGATTGAACAAAAAGGTTGGTTGGGTAAAATGTTACGACGGGGATATAATTTAGTAAAAAAATATGGATAAATTTGATTTAAAAATTTTAACCATTTCCAAAGATGCAAATTTGGCAATGGACGAGCAAAAACTTGGCAATGTGCAGCAAAGGAATGTTGAATATGGCAAGTTTGTTAAGGCGATTTATTCGGTGACCTATAGTGCCAAAAAACAAAATTTGCCAAACAAAACTTTGGGCGATAACGTTTTTATTTTTCCAACCAATTCAATGAATAGAATGTTTTTTTTATGGGACAGCTGGAAGATAGCCCATAAAATTTGTCAGCAACACAAGATTGATCTGGTTTTGACGCAAGATCCTTTTTTAAGTGGTTTAATTGGTTGGTTAATAAAGAAAAAATTTAAAGTTAAATTATTAATTCATTTTCATGGTGATTTTTGGGCTAACAAAAATTGGCTTAAGGAAAATTTTTATAATCACATTCTTTTGCTTTTAAGCCGTTTTTTGGTCAAACGAGCTGATAGTCTGCGTGTGGTGTCTTTGGGTATTAAAAATAAATTATTAAAAGCCGGGGTGTCAGCTAAAAAAATTTATGTCATTCCGACGCCGGTTGATTTGGAAAAATTTTATTTACGCGCTGCTGCAGAAACCACACAACTGAAAAAAACGTGGGGCCAGGATAATAAAATAATTTTATTTGTCGGCCGTTTGGAACAGGAAAAAAATTTAAGTTGGTTTTTAGATGTTTTTAATGCAGTTAGAAAAAAATATCCTTCGGTTATCTTTGTTGTGGCTGGCGCTGGCAGTCAAGAAGAAAAATTAAAAGCAAAATCAGTGGCTTTAAATTTAACAAAGGCGGTAAAATTTGTGGGTGCTGTAGACTATTTAGAACTTAATAATTATTTTCAGGCAAGCGATGTGTTTGTTTTGCCATCGCTGTCGGAAAGTTTTGGTAAGGTCTTGGTGGAAGCTGGTGCGGCTGGTTTGCCGGCAGTGGCCAGCGCCACGACAGGCGCGCAAGAAATAATTCAAGATGGTGAGAATGGTTTTCTGATTAGTATTGGTGACAAACAAACCATGCAGGAAAAGATTTTATTACTATTGAAAGATGAAGATCTGGCTCAAAAGATGGGTCAAAAAGCACACTTGATGGCAGAAGAAAAATTTAATTGGCGCAGGCAAATTGAAGCGGTGGTAAAAATGTGGCAGGAAATTGTGGTTGGTTGAAGATGTTTATTATTGACAGAATTTTTTTATATAGTATGATTAGTTATTCGCAAAACATGCGAAAAATAAATCAACTCACACGTTCTTTCATTCTTTTGTGAAAGGAAAGGCGGGTAGAAATGAACTTAGTGTCTTTAGTACCTCAAGGGGTTCAGGTGTTAATCAGAAAAGCGTTGGAGAACCCAACACACTCGTTATTTGAGGTTTTACGGGAATTTAATCAGAGGGATTCATATGGTGGATACCTTTGTCTTGCAAACCCGCAGACCGGTGTTCCTTATCTACTTCTGGGGATGGGGGAAGTGTGGCCAGATAAGCAACAAAAATACTTTGAAATCTGCCAGGAAAAAGCCATCCGTTTGGCCAGCTATCCTGATCACTTCAGCAGTGCCCAAAGTCGGTGCGACTCGGAGGGAAAATATCCTGGCGCGATTCGCACCAAGGATATGATTTTTTCTTTTTCCGGGTTGCCTTGGCAACTCGATGAGACCTTTGTGCTTCTTCTTGCAATGTCTTTGGAATGTCTTGACATGCAGACGGCACAAAAAATATCAAAGATTTCAAAAAACGCCGTTTTTTCTACGGTGGCCGAAGCAATATTATTGTGAGAGTATTTTTTTGCGTATCTCACGCCGTATTTCCATCATTTGGGAATGCGGTTTTTTATTTTTTATTTTGTCTTATTTTGACTTCTTTTAAATTTTAAAAGTACAGAAATGAATTTATTTTCGTCTAATTCGTTTATATGTGAAGTGTTGATTATATTGAGGGTAGAACAATTTTGTAACCTAATTTTAGTAAAATCTTGCAAATATGCAAAAGATGATAAAATTACAACCTGACAAACAAAAAAGACCTGCTTTTATAAAAAGTCTTTTTAATTTGTTTTTATTGATTTTTTTGCTATAATTAGCAGTAGTTATAAGCAGTAAAAAAGACTAAAAAAGGCTTAAAAATTAGCATTATGACATTATTATTCATCACTCGTAAAATTGATTATAAAGACGAAAGAGCTGGTTTTGTGATTGACTGGTTGCGAGAATTGGCCACGGAAGTTACAAAATTAGTGGTTATTTGTCAAGAAAAAGGCGAGTGGCCAAACAAACCAAAAAATGTGGTAGTTTATTCGTTGGGTAAAGAATTGGGTTATTCAAAAATTAGACAATTTATTAATTTTCAATTTTTGGCCATAAAGTTAATGTCTCGGATTGACGGGGTGTTGGCCCACATGATGCCGCTTTATGGAATTTTGGCTGGACCGTGGTGCAAAATTTTTAAAAAGAAATTGGCGCAATGGTACGCGCATGGCGCAGTTGATTGGCGCTTAAAATTGGCTGATTTTTGGGTTGACACATATATAACCTCTTCGATGGATGGTTTGAGATTAAAAACCAAAAAACCAGTTCAAGTCATTGGGCAGGGAATTAATGTAAAATTTTTTGTACCAAAATCAAGCGACAATCTGCAGACTTTCCAGAATAAAAAATTTAAAATATTATCAGTCGGACGGATTAGTCCAACCAAAAATTTAGATATGCTTATAAAAGCAGCGGAAGATTTGCAGCTCAACGAATTTGAAATGCGCGATAAAATTTTGTTGCAAATAATTGGTGGGCCGGGTAAACCAGAACAGGCGACCTATATGAAAGCTTTGGAAGAAGAAGTAAAAAGTAAAAATTTAAACAATGTGATTGATTTTTTGGGTCCGTTGCCACGTGCTGAAATTTTATTCTATTATCAAAATTGCGATTTATTTATCAATTTATCAGAAACTGGTTCATTAGATAAAGCGGTTTTGGAAGCCATGGCGTGCGGTAGTTTGGTTTTGACTTCCAATGAGGCATATAAAGATATTTTACCTTTGGAGTTATTCTTGCAAGATAAAAACGCACAAACAGTGGCACAAAAGATTAAAGAAATTTATAAATTACCAGAAGTTGCTAAAAAAGAACTTGCAACTCTTTTGTGTCAAGAAGTTGTAGCTAACCATAATTTGGAAAATTTTGTTAAAAAAATAATCGCGGTTTATGTTAAATAGCGGTGTAAAAAATTTTGAAGATAAACGTTGGACAACCAAAGGACAAACTTTGGAATTTCGTCATACACAGACAGCAGAAATGGTTAAAAGTGGCACGGTGTTGGATTTGGGTTGTGGTGATGGACTTTTTATGGAGCTACTTAAGGAAAAAAATATTGCTGCTTTTGGCTTGGATATTTCAGATGTGGCTGTTAATATTTGTCAAGAAAAAAAACTGGCCACTCAAGTGTTTGATTTTACCAGCAACGAATTACCATACCAGGAGCGCAGTTTTGACTATGTGGTGATGTTGGATGTATTGGAACATCTGTATCAACCGGAAAAACTTTTAGCCGAGGCCGCCAGAGTGGCCAAAGAATATATAGTTTTTAGTGTGCCAAACTTTAATTCTTTGCCAGCCCGTTGGCAGGTTTTAAAAGGGCAGGTACCATTGAATAATAAACCAAATAAGGGTCATGTTTATTGGTTTAATTATGAAGTTATCAGCTCAATGTTGCGAGCCAGTGGTTTGGTGATAGTAGATTTTAAAAAGCATACTTTTTGGGAGAATAAAATTTTACTGGGTGGCGTGATGAAATTTTTATTGAAAATGTGGCCGAGTTTATTGGCACTAAGTTTTGTTATTAAAGCCAAAAAGATATGAAACGCAAAGGTTTAAAATGGGAACTGGCACAAACCAAAAAAGCTTTCGTGGTCTATGGTCAGGGTTGGCGCTACATTTTTAATAAGTTTTTTTTAGCCAAAAAGATTTTAACGGTCAAAAAAACTTGGCCCAGTCAAATCAATGCCGAGTTATCAATTCATGTCTTGGCCTGTAATCGTGACTTTATTATGTTGTTGTGGGCATTGCAGAGTTTTTTTAATTTTTTTAATCATTCTTTTCAGCTTTTTGTTCATAGTGATGGTACTTTAACTGTTAAGCAAATTAATATTTTAAAGAAGTTTTTTCCTAATTTTGTATTAATCGCATCAGATGAGTTACTAAATAATTATCAGCAAGTTTTAAATAGTCAGCCAATTATAAAGAATTTTTTAATTGAACACCCTGAATATTATTTAATGAAAAAGATAGTTGATCCGTATTTTGTTTCTGATAAAAAAAATATTTTAGTTATTGACAGTGATATTTTATGGTTTCAAACCCCAAGCGAGCTACTGACGGCTTTAAATGATGGTCTGCCATCATCACTCATGATGTGGAGTCTGTTACCGGGCCCGGTTTATTTTAAAGATAACACCAGTCTATCGGAAGAGTTAAGTCACCACAATTCAGGCGTGGTTTTATATAGACGCGATAACTTTGATTTAACAGCTCTAGCTGATTATTTAACCAAGGTTGATGTTGAGCATCCAAATAATTTTCAATTTATTGAAGAGGGTGGTTTTGCCACTTGTTTAAAAAAAATAATACCCTTGCCAAAAGAAAAATATATTATTAAGGGTGCGGTAAATGAACAAACTGTGGCCAGACACTATACCAGTCCGCGACGGCCAGGCTTTTATCTGGAAGGATTACCCAGATTAAGAAAAATTTTTAATTTATAATTTTTATTTTTTCTGTCATCCCCACGTAGGTGGGGATCCATGAGTTAATGATATAAATAAAGGAATAGATTCCCGATCAGGTCGGGAATGACAAATATACTTTCTTAATATAAAAAATTTATGTGTGGTATTAGCGGTTTTAATTGGAATGATGAAAATTTAATTAAAAAAATGAACCAAGCTGTGGCTCATCGTGGTTCGGATGACAGTGGTTTTTATGTGGCCGAAAAATGTTCGTTAGGCCATCAAAGATTGTCAATTTTGGATTTATCTATTAAGGGACACCAGCCGATGAAATTTGAAAATTTAGTAATTGTTTTTAATGGCGAAATATATAACTTTAAAGAATTAAGAATTGAGCTGGAAAAAAGCGGCTATAAATTTGATTCATCCAGCGATACAGAGGTGTTATTAAAAGGCTATCACGCGTGGCATAAAAATTTAGTTAAAAAATTAAACGGTATTTTTGCTTTTGCTATTTGGGACGAACAAAAGGAAGAACTTTTTTTAGCGCGTGACCAGGTGGGTATTAAGCCGTTATTTTATTATTATAAAGATGGAAAAATAATTTTTTCTTCCGAAATGGGTGGTGTTTTAGCACAGCCAAAGATTGATAGAGAAATTGTGCCGGAACGTATTTCATTAGTCATTGACATGTCGTGTTTACCAGGTAGTTTGACCATGTTTAAACATATTTATCAGTTGCCAGCTGGTCATCTGGCATTTTTTTCGGGTGGCAAATTGGTGGTTGAAAAATATTGGCAACCAACTGATTTTGAAAACATAAAGGATAAACAAGCCATTAAAAATAGCATCAGAGAGCTTTTAACTGATGCAGTCAAAAGACAGATGATCAGTGACGTGCCGGTGGGCGTGTTTTTATCCGGTGGAATTGACTCTAGTATTATTACAATGTTGGCCAGTCGGCAGAGTGCTAAACAATTAAAAACTTTTTCAATTGGTTTTGATGTGGCCTATGGGAATGATAAATTTAATGCCGATTTTTATTTAGCCAGAAAAACCGCGGCTTATTATAAAACCGATCACCATGAGATTTATTTAAAAAAAGGCCAGGCTTTGGAATATATGCAAAATTTAGTTGAACAGATTGATCAGCCCAACGGTATGACTACGGCCGTGCCCAGCTATTGGTTGGCGCAAGCTGCCAAAAAAGAAGTTAGCGTAGTGTTGGGTGGTGATGGGGGTGATGAGCTTTTTGGTGGTTATCCTAGATATCAATTAAGTTTATGGGTGTCACAGTGGCAAAAAATGCCAATGACAATCAGAAAAATTTTAGCTTCTTTTGTTAAACAAGAAAAAGTAAAACGTTTAAACATTGATTCATATTTAGATCGTTATGTTGATTTAAAATGTCATCACGAAAATGACGCCCAAGATATTTTTGGTAATTTTTATCAATCTGTGGCGGCTAAAGATTATTTAGCAGAAAATTATTTTAAAGATCAATTACCAACAACTGATTTTGAAAAATACTTTATGTGGTTGGATACACAAACCTGGCTGGTTGATCATTCGCTTATTCGAACTGATAAAACCACCATGAGTTTTGCCTTAGAGGAAAGAGTGCCAATTTTGGATTATCGTTTGGTGGAGTTGGCTTTAAAAATTCCAACCAAATACAAAGTTGATTTTTTTGAGACTAAGAAAATTTTTAAAGAAACCTTTAGGAATGATTTGCCGGCTTATTTATTTAAACAACCCAAACGCGGTTGGCTGGCACCAGCAGCTCAGTGGTTAAGAGGTGAACTGAAAGATTTTGCTTATGATGTTTTGGCGGATGATTTTGCTCCGGCGACAAAAAATGTGCTCGATCTAAAACAAGCTCGCTTGATGCTTGATAATCATGTTAGTGGTAAGAAATACAATTTACATTTATTATGGATTTTAATTACTTGGCAATTGTGGAGTCAGCGTTATTTATAAAAAATTATGAAAATTATCTACATCACCAATGCCAGAATTCCAACTGAAAAAGCCCATGGCTTGCAGATTATAAAAACCTGCGAAGCTTTGGCAAATTTGGGCGTGGCCGTGGAATTAATCGCTCCCACCAGAAAAAATTATATTATGGAAGATGTCTTTTCCTTTTATCATGTAAAAAATAATTTTAAAATCACCTATTTTAAGAGTTTTGATTTTTTTCGCTGGCACCAAATTATTGGTCATTTAAGTTTTATTTTAAACAGCCTTACTTTTCTTTTGACTTTGCGAAAAAATAAATTACCAAACGACTCCGTTGTATATACGCGTCAGCCAGAAATTGCTTGGCTAATGTTAAGGCGGGGTTATAAGGTTTTTTTTGAAGCTCATCGTTGGCCTGAAAGCAAAAATAAATTATTTAAATTTTTATTAAAAAATATTGCCGGGGTTATTGGCAATTCGCAAGGCACTGTTTCTGAATTTACCAAACGTGGTTGGAAAAATGTCTTGGTGGCGCAAAATGGTGTCGATTTAGATGACTTTAATGTTTCTAAAACAAAAACAGAATTAAGAGAAATTTTTTCTTTGCCCGTCACTAAAAAAATAGTTTTATATCTTGGTCATTTTTATGATTGGAAAGGGGTGGATTCAATTATTGCCACTGCTGAAAAAATGATCGCTGATACTGAAATATTTTTTGTTCTCGCTGGTGGCACAACCGCTGATATTAATCAATATCAAAAAATAATTAATGATAAAAATTTAACAAATGTTTTACTTCTGGGCTTTCAAAAACACCAACATGTTCCGCCGTTATTAAAAAGCGCTGATATTTTGCTTTTGCCAAACATTCCTATTAGTGAAGAATCAAAATACCAGACCTCGCCCATTAAAATGTTTGAATACATGGCCACGGGTGTGCCCATTATTGCCTCTGATTTGCCGAGTATAAAAGAAATTTTAAACGAGCATAATGCTCTGTTGGTACCTCCGTCTAATATTAATAAATTAGCCCCTGCCATTAAACATCTTTTGCAAAATCAAGATTTAGCTGTTAAAATATCAACGCAAGCTTTAACCGATGTTAAACAATATAGTTGGCAAAAAAGAGCAGAAAAAATTTTGAAATTCGCACAAAATTACAGAATATAAATTTTTAAGTAATCATAAAAAATAAAAGTGTATAAGCTTTTATTATTTTTATATAATATTTAATTTAAATTATTTTTTTAAGTAACATGATTAAACTATCCATTGTCATGCCAGTCTATAATGAAGGAAAAACAATTTTAGAAATATTAAAAAGAGTGGAGCAGGTTGTTTTACTGAATATTGAGAAGGAAATTATTATAGTTGACGATGGTTCAACTGACAGTACTTGCGATTTTTTAAAAACTTTGGATCCCAATAAATATAAGATATTTTATCAGAAAAAAAATTTTGGTAAGGGCGCGGCTTTGCGTGAGGGTTTTCAGGCGGTAACGGGTGATGTGGTTTTAATTCAAGACGCAGATTTGGAATATTCACCGGAAGAATATCCTAAATTAATTGAGCCCATTTTAAATAATGGTGTGTATGTTGTGTATGGTTCAAGAATTTTAGCTTCGCATGAAACCAATCATTTTTTTTATTATTATGGAAATAGATTAGTAACCTTTTTAACTAATATGTTGTATGGTTCTTCATTAACTGATATGGAAACCGGATACAAAGTATTTCGTAGGGAAGTCTTAGCTGAATTGGATTTAAAAGCTAATAATTTTAGTATTGAGCCAGAAATTACAGCCAAGATTTTACGGCGTTACAAAATTTTTGAGGTGCCAATTTCTTATGTAGGAAGAAGTTTTGAAGATGGTAAGAAAATTTCCTGGAAAGACGGTTTGCATGCATTGTATACTTTATTAAAATATAAAGTTATAGAATAACAATTAAAGAGTAAGTTGTTAAAGAGAGCATTGTTTGACTAGTAATTAACTGCTAGAATAACTATGTGGGCATTATAAGATAAGCAATATGTTATAAAATTTGAAACTCTATGACAGTTTGTTATTTTGGTAATTATGAGCCTGAATATAACCGTAATCGTGTTATTATTAATGGCTTAAAGAAGAACAATGTTGAAGTTATTGAGTGCCAGGAAAATTATTCCATTGGCGTGGCTCATTATTTTAGACTGCTTAAAAAATTAAGACAATTAATTAAAAAACAAAAAATTGATTTAATTATTGTTGGTGCGATTGATTTTTCTCGGCCGTTAGTTATTTTGGTCAAATTATTTTTTAGCACACCAGTGGTATGGGATGCGTTTTACTCGGTTTATGAAGCCAGAGTGTATGATCGACAGTGGTTATCTAAAAGACATCCCAAAGCTATACTGTATTATGTGTTAGAGTGGTTGTGTACAAAATTAGCGGATGTTATTTTATTAGACACCAATCAGCATATTGACTATTTTGTTAAACTTTTTAAGGCCAATCCACATAAATTTTTACGAGTTTTTGTGGGCGCTGATAATGAGCTTTTTTTACTAGATAAAAATAATGAAGATCAAACTGACAATATCTTTTTAGTAGAATTTTACGGTAAATATATTCCTTTACAAGGAGTGGAATATATTATCCGAGCAGCTAAAATATTGGAGAAATATTCTGATATCAAATTTAAGCTGATTGGTAATGGTCAGACATATGTGACCATTAGAAAATTAGCTGTAGAATTAGATATAAAAAATATTGAATTTATTAGCGACAGATTACCATACACAGAAATAGTCGGGTTAGTGGCTGGCTGTCAGGTTGGTTTGGGGATTTTTGGTGCAAACGAAAAAACACAACGAGTTATACCCAATAAGGTATATGAAATGGTGGCTATGAAAAAACCCGTTATTAGTGCTAACACCCCAGCAATCAAAGAGTTGTTTTGTGATAGACAGGATATTTTATTGTGTCATGCGGCTGATGCTGATGATTTGGCAGCCAAAATATTAGAATTAAAAAATAATTCAGAATTGCGTCACAAAATTGCCAAGGCTGGCTATGAAACCTTTAAGGTTAAAGCTACACCGCAAGTAGTGGTTGCGCATTTGCTAGTTGATCTAAAAGAAAAATTAATTTAAAAAAATGGACAAACAAGGCTTTTATAATCAACAGAATAATAATTATAGCATTAGCGGCTCTAGACTGGCGCATATTTTAGCTTTGTTGCCAGAAAAGAAAGATTTAAAAATTTTAGATGTTGGCTGTGGTAAAGGTGAGTTAGCGCAAACACTTATAAAGTTAGGTCACCGAGTGTATGGCGCTGATGTTTCTAACGAGGCTTTGGAGGTGGCGAAAAATTTTTTAGTCAAATATTATTGTTTTAATTTTGAAGATGAAAATTGGCCAGTAGATTTGTTAAACGAAAAATTTGATATTGTGATTGCCTCAGAGGTAATTGAACATGTTTTTTGGCCGGTTAAGTTTTTAGATAATCTGGCTTTGTTGGTGAAAGACAAGGGGCAAGTTATTATTACTACACCAAATTTTTTATTTTGGAAAAATCGTTTAAAAATGTTTTTTGGATTTTTTAATTATCAAAAAAATGGACTGTTGGATTTCGGTCATGTAAGATTTTTTAGCCATGTCTATTTCAAAAAAGTAGTCAACGAAAGTCAACTTGTGTTGATAAGAGAGAATAATTTTTACCCTAATTTTTATAAGCGTGGATTGAGTTTTTTGGGCGCTTTGTTACCAGGACTTTTTGCTTATCAATTTATTGTATCTTTAGCTAGAAAAAATTAATTTATGCATATTACCTTTTTAATGCCGCATTTAAAGTTGGCCGGAGGAACAAGGCTGTCTTTAACATACGCGCATTTTTTGGCTGAAAAGGGCCACCACGTTACTGTGGTGGTGTCGAGTAAAAATTTTTGGCGCAGGTTTTTGGCTAATATTTTAAATATTAAACCTGAGTGGTTTAAAAAAAATAAAGCCAAGTTTTTAAGAGTTAAAAATTTTCAGGCAGAAAATATTCCCGCTGGTGACATTGTGGTAGCTTGTTTTTGGCAGGGAGCTTTGTTTATGTCCGATTATCCACAAACCAAGGGTAAACAGATACATTTTATTCAGCATGACGAAAGACTGTATCACGGACCGGCTGATCAAGTCACTCGAGCCTATAGATTACAAAACAAAAAAATAGTTTTGTCGCACTGGTTGCAAGAAAGAATTGAGCAGGATTTTAATCAGGATGCGGATGTGTTATTAACGCCGGTTGATTTTAACTTATTTCATAAAGTAAAAGTTAACCGACAAAATAAAGATAAGATAAGGATTTTGTCACTGCATCATAGTTATATATGGAAAGGTACCGCTGTATGTGTTGAGGTAGTAAAAAAGATAAAAGTCATTCAGCCTGAAGTGGAATTAATTCTTTATGGTGC
>DAOOQN010000001.1:0-88711 GCA_035388785.1 bacterium | reverse complement strand
GTGGTTATGATTTTATTCACAACAAAATAGATACCTGGGATGAAAGTACTAATAAACTGGAAAAGATTTTTTTGGAAAGCCTAAAAACATGAATAAAAATAACAAAAAATATAAAAAAATAGCTAAATTGGCGGGTTTTTTAGTTGGTTATTTTTTATTTACAACTGTTTTATATTTTATTTTGGCGTTTAGTAATAATTTATCACAAAATAGTAATTATTATCTAATTATGATTTTTGTTATGTTGATTAGTCTCTTTGGTTTTGGATTAAAATATTTTTTAAAATAATATGAAGATAATTTTAAAAAATTTATTAGCTGGATTTTTAGAAGGTTTAAAAATGTTTAGCGAAAATATCGCTCATTTGGTAAATGTAATTTTATTATCAATAGTATATATTTTTGCTGTCGGCATAACGGCGATGATTGCTAAATTTTTTGGCAAACATTTTTTAGAACTCAAGATTGATAAAAACTGTGTTAGTTATTGGTCGGATTTAAACTTGAAAAGAAAAGATTTACAAGAATATTTAAAACAATTTTAAATTATGTATATTTTGGGTATCAGTTGTTATTATCATGACGCGTCAGCGGCTTTAATTAAAGATGGACAAGTGGTAGCGGCAGCAGAAGAAGAAAGATTTACGCGCAAAAAACACGATTTTTCTTTTCCGGTTATGGCTATTAATTATTGTTTGGAGAGTCAGAAAATAAAAATTAATGACGTGGCTTTTGTGGGTTTTTATGAAAAGCCATTTTTAAAATTTGAGAGAGTATTGTCGCAACACTTAGAAATGTTTCCTTGGTCTTTTAAAACTTTTTTGAGTTCTATGCCGTCGTGGATTAATGAAAAACTTAGATTACCAAAAACTTTAAAGAAAAAAATTGGCTGGAACGGGGGAGTTCTTTTTATAGAACATCATCTAGCACACGCAGCAAGTAGTTTTTTAACCAGTCCTTTTGAAGATTCGGCTATAATTACAGTTGACGGAGTGGGTGAATGGACGACAACTGCTTATGGAGTTGGAATTGGGAATAATATTAACTTAGAAAAAGAAATAAAATTTCCCAGTTCAATTGGGCTTTTGTATTCGACTATCACAGCCTATTTAGGTTTCAGTGTTAATAATTCTGAATACAAATTAATGGGTTTAAGTTCCTATGGAAAAATGGATCGCGAGCAAAACGTGTATTATAAAAAATTAAAACAGGTTGTTGATATTAAAGAGGATGGGAGTTTTCGTTTTGACATGAGTTATTTTAAATTTCATTGGTCAAGCCGAATGCCGGCAAAAAAATTATGTGATTTATTGGGTGGGCCAGTAAGGAAGTCAGAAAAAGAAGAAATAACCGAAAGACAGCAGGATATCGCTGCTGCTGTTCAGTTGATTACAGAGGATATTATAATAAAAATTTTAAACCACGTGCAAAAGGTCAGCAAAAATGATAAAGTTGTTTTGGCAGGTGGCGCGGCTTTGAACAGTGTTTGCAATGGTAAAATTTTAAAAAATACTAATTTTAAATCAATTTGGATTCAACCCAACGCTTCAGATGGTGGTGCCAGTATTGGAGTGGCTTTGTATATTTATCATACTCTTTTAAATAATCCAAGGACAAAACAGACAGGTAATATTTATTTGGGACCAGAATTTTCGAATCAAGACATAGAGTTGTTTTTAAATAACGAGCAGATTAAATATTCAAGATTTGAAAATAGTGAAGAGATGATAAATAAAACAGCAGAATTGATTAAAAATAATTATGTGGTTGGTTGGTTTCAAAAAGGTATGGAGTGGGGGCCGCGGGCTTTGGGAGCACGAAGTATTTTAGCAAGCCCCATAAATCCTTTGGTCAAAGAACTTTTAAACACCAAAGTCAAACATCGCGAAAAATTTAGACCATTTGCTCCGGTGGTGTGCGCCGATGATGCAATGAAATATTTTGAATGTGACCAACCCTTGCCAGAGCCGACTGATTATATGCTAATGGTTTATCCTGTCAAAAAAGAATGGCAAGACAAAATTCCATCTGTTACACATGTTGATGGCTCTGGTAGATTGCAGACGATAAGACGAGAACAAAACGAACTATACTATGACTTAGTTAAAAAGTTTGGCGAGTTGACTGGTGTGCCGATTTTAGTAAACACTTCTTTTAATATTCGTGGTGAACCAATCGTCTGCACACCAGCTGAGGCCTATAAATGTATGATGGGTACGGGGATTGATTGTTTGGTAATGGGTAATTATTTGATTAAGCGCGAGGATAATCCACAAGATATGTGGGACAGCGAACAGTTGGCAACAGATTAATTAATAATGATAAAATTAACTATAAAGAATATGTCTGAACAAAACATGAAAAATAGGTCTTTAGTAGGAGAAATTTGGAATTTTTTTAAAGTCCGTAAAGCTTGGTGGTTGACACCAATAGTTATAACCTTATTTTTGGTGGGAGTTTTAATTATTATTGGTCAAAGTAGTGCAATTTCACCTTTTATCTATGCCTTTTTTTAATTTTTATTTTTATGGAAGAAAATAAAAAACAAAATTTATTTTTTAATATTATAATTTTTATTGTAGTTTTTATTGTTTGTCTGTTGGGTGTGGAATTGTTTTTACATAAAATTAAACCACAACAAGACGAATACATTTTAGATCAGAAATTAAAAGTGGTAGGTAATCCAGCCAGTGGTCGTGATAAAAATGGTTATCGTAATTATAGTGTGCCAGGGCAGGTTGATGTGGTTGCTATCGGCGATTCTCAGACAGATGGTTATCTAAACGCAAAAAAAATAGAAGATAGTTGGCCACACGCCTTAGGGACACTTTTAGAAAAAGATGTTTATCAGGTGGCTTTGGCCGGTTATGGTCCGGTTCAATACAATTTTTTACTTAAACAGGCTTTAGATTTTAATCCGCAGACTATCGTGGTTGGGTTTTATTTAGGCAATGATCTTTTTGATGTTTTTGACATGGTTTATCAAGGTGAAAGTTGGATTGAATTACGGGATAAAAATTTTAGTTTTAAAGAACCAATTGACGTTAATATCACTGATGAAAATTTTGTCAGTTTAAAATATGCTTACAAGAAGGGTAGTCTGCAATTTAAAATTATGGAGGCTAGGCAGTGGCTTAGACAAAATAGTTTTATTTTTAGTTTTTTGAGTGATATAACGGTTGGCGTGCGGGATAAATTTGGCCTAGCTGATACAAAAGAAAAAAGAGAGCAAAGATTAGATGGCTTTGCACAGGAAAATCAGGATTTATTATTTTTTTATAATCAAGAGCCAAAGACGACACTAAGTCCATACTATCGAACCTCAGTGATAGATTTGGACGACAAAAGAATTGAAGAAGCTTTTAGAATTACCCAACAACTTTTTTTAGAGATGAATAACGCGTTGAAAACAAAGGGCAAAAAATTTATTGTCGTTATAATACCAACCAAAGAGTTGGTTTATGGTAGATATATGAACTATGTTGGCATGGAATATTCAACACAACTTGCTGATTATTTAAAAAAAGAGGAAAGACTGGTTAACCAGATAATTGATTTTTGTAAAACAAATCAAATTGACTGTGTTGAGCCTGCTGATGATTTGGTTGTGGGTTTAAAAGACAAAAAAGAAATTTATCCAGCTGATATTGATGGTCATCCAACAGCTGAGGGATACAAGGTCATTGCAGAGAGTGTTTTTAAATATTGGCAACAAAAAAATAACACCACGACTGAAATTGTGAGTGGTGACCAAAAAAAATAATATGCCCAAAGTTTCTGTCATTATTCCAACGTACAATCGGCCAGAGTTTTTAAAAAAAGCTTTAGTTTCGGTTTTAAACCAATCTTATCAAGATTTTGAAGTTATTGTAGTTGACGACGGCACAGACAAAAGAGCGGATAAAATTATTAATGAAATCGGTGATAGACGCATTATTTATATTCAACACGAGGTAAGTCGAGGTGGTGGAGCTGCTCGCAACACTGGCATAAGATCTTCACTCGGCCAATTCATTGCCTTTTTGGATGATGATGATGAATGGTTGCCAAATAAGTTATCGACACAAATGGATGTGTTTGAAAATACATTACCGGAAGTGGGTTTTTGTTTTTGTGCAGTAAAAAATATTACCAATTTTGGACAAGATAGAAATCATGTACCCGAAGGAGTGGGAGATTATTATAATTTAGCTTTAAGCAGTTTTAAGAAATTTTTGACAGTGACTTTGATTATTAAAAAAGATGTCTTTGACGCTGTGGGTTTGTTTGATGAAGCTTTTCCCAGTCATCAAGAATCAGAACTGATGATTAGAATAACTAAAAAATTTAAAGGTTTGGGTATTGATGAGCTTTTGGTTTTGGTGAATATGACAAACGACAGGCAACACATAGGGGGAAACTTGACAAAAAGGATTATGGGACGTGAATTGCTTCTTAAAAAACACGAAGAGGAATTTAAAAAGCGGCCAACTGTTTGGGCTAACCACCTTTTTACTTTGGGGATTTTATATAGAAATAATAAAAATTATCAAAATGCCAGACTAGCCTTTAAAAAAGCTTTAAAATATCACTTTAGATTATTATATCTCTTGCATTATTTTTCAATGATGTCTTGTGGTTTTATTTATCGCTTAGTCATTAAATTAAGAAGTTAAAGTTATTCCATTTTTATTTTTTTATTTATTTTATAACTTCTTTCTGAACAAATATTGCACATTGCAATATTTTTTCTTTGCCTGAAAATTTGTTGGCGAAATTCTTGATATTTTTTACCGTGCCAAATATCTTTTATTTGCTGTTGAAAAACATTCCCCATAATATGATTAGAATATAAATCATAACAACAGGGCACCACATTACCGTCGCAATTTATCACTATTGAACTGAGAACCTGTGGACAATAATTAGAAATTTCGCCCTTTAGTTTAAAAGTGCCATCGGGTAATTTTTCATAACGCGCTAAAGAGGGCTCAGTCGGCAATAACTCCACTGCCATTTTTTGAAAATTTGGATCATTAATATCAATGCCCGCTGTCTTTTCGGCGTAAACATCAACTCCTAAATCAGCCGCGATTTGTTTCATTTTTTCTCGTTGATGTTCATTGTGTTTCATTAAAATATATTGTAATTCAACTAGTGGAGTAAGAGAGTGAAGTTCTTTTTTTAGCTTAATAATAGTATGAAAACTTTTAATAATACGTTTAAAATCGGTGTTGACTCTAAATTTTTTTAATGTTTCACTATCTGCTCCATCCAAACATATTATTAAATAATCTAATCCACTATTTATTAGATCTGTACAAAATTGTTCGTTTTTAAAAAATTCACCATTAGTGCTGGTTTTAACAAAAATACTCGCTTGTTTGGCGTATTTTATCATTTCTATTATTTTCGGGTGCATGAATGGTTCACCATAATTAAAAAGTACCAGTTTATCTGTATATCCTTTTACTTGGTCAATTATTTTTTTATAATTTTCCAAACTCATCATACCCTTAGGGCGGTTTAGTTTACCAGCCCCTGTTGGGCAAGTGGGACATTTCATGGTACAAATATTGGTGGGTTCTAAGGTTAAAATTTCAGGTAAAGGCATTAGATTTTTTTTAACTCCAAATCTTTTTTTTATTTTATACCAAAATAGATCACTTTTCCCTGATTTTATTAAATTAATTATGGTTTTTATTTTTTTAAACATATTTTATAAGTTTACCACGGATTTATTTTGCCCACTAATTTTTCCCTAGCTAATAACTGTAATTTTTTATCCGTTAAAGACAATCTTTCTAGTACTGGTTTATAGCCTTCTTGCCATAAAGATTTCCAAACCGCATAGATGTTGTCAAAGTATTTTTTTTCTTTTGAGATGGCGTGGTTATTTTTTTCTGTATCATGAAATTTTAACCGTTGCCATGAAGGAAAGTAGTAAACCTGACTTTTATTGGTCAAATTGGCTATTAAAGAAAAACCCATATCATCTGATTTTTTAAATTCCGGAGTCATATCTAAAATACGTGGATGCATAACTGTGGTTTTATTAAACATAGAAATACCCGGTCCGGCTGTGTCACAAAGCATTAGTTCATTAATTATTTGTTGTCTGAAGTTGATATCAACTTTGGTCAAAGAGTTTTCCTGCCAAGCCGTCCATAAGGTGCACCAACAAGATAGGATACTATTATCTGATAGATTTTGATACGTTTGCCACATGTCAAAGATAAAATTGTTATCAAGCAAGACCACATCATCATCTAAAAAAAGTATGGTTTCATGTTTTGCCAGAGTGGCTAATTGGTAACGGATTTGACAGCGATAGTTGTGACTAGAATTTAAAATTTTTATGTCATTAAATTTTTTTATTCTTCGTCCAATTTTGGTAAAAAAAGATGGCCGTAAAATGGTTTGATTTGAGTTATTACAAACTATATATTCCATTTCCAGACCATTTAAAGTTTGTTTTAAAAGTCCGTCCATTAGGGTGGCAAGTCCAGTTGTGCGTTGATAGGAAAGAGATATTATAGTTAAACCTTGTTTTTTGTCGGACATAAAATTACATTTTTTTAAAAAAATAATAATCAACAAAAATAAAAATAATCTGTTGAACTAATATCGCCGCGATTGCTCCACTGATCCCATAGGTTGGTAAAAGTAAGAAAAGTAATAATATTTTAAAAGCTGGATTTAGAATGTTAGTAAAATAAATTATTTTTTTATTAGCATGTACTAGGGTGCTGATACTTAAGAGTCTTTCGGGAAATAAAATTAAAGTTAGAGCCAGTAGCTGAGCATATTTTATGGACTCTAAATATTTGGGGAAAAAGATTTTATAAACATAAGGTAAAACAAAAATTAGAGCGATAATAAAAATTGATAAAATTAAAATTGATTTGATTATCTTGAGGGGTAAGCTTTTTTTAATAATTTCTTTGTCTTGTTCAGCCATTTTGGGCATAGAAATTACCACAAAAGATTTTAATAATGATTTAATCTGGTTGATTGGCGCTAAGGCCATGGCATAAATTGCTAGGGAAGTTGGGTTTAAATAGTGCCACATTAAAATGCTGTCAAGTTGGGTGGTAATGTTGGCTAAAATACTGATGGCTGTTAAGTGGAAACCATAAGATAAAGCACCGGATTCAATTTTATTATTGTCGAGATGTTTTTTTAATGTAATTTTAAGATAAACAAGTCTTATGATTGTATAAGGTGCTAAGTAGGCAAGCAATATAAATATAATTTTTGAAGTGAAAAATAATGTAGCTACCATTGAGAGGGTGGCTACAATTTTTATAACAGTATTATACTTGGTGGTGATGTCAAATTTTTTTTTGCCTTGTAGATGCGAATCAAACAGAGTAAAAGAATCCATGAAAGGCAAAAAAACTGCGGCGACTAAAAAAGCCATTGCGAGTTGATTGTTGGCGCCTAAAAAATAGTAATAACTGGCTAGAGCCAGACTACCCACAGCACTTAAAGTTCCCCAGCGCATTTTAGCGTTTAGTGCTGGTTTCAGAGTACCATCATAGCCTCTGGCAGCTGCTCTGACAATAGCGGTGTTCATGCCGCTTAAGGTTGGGATGGATAGTAAACTTAAAATTGATAAAATATATTTATAAGTGCCATAGGTTTCTTGGGGTAGTAAATTAGCAAAAGCAACAGAAAGTAAAAAACCTGAGCCAGTGGAAATTATTTGAGCAAGAGTCAACCAAAAACCACCGTGTGCTAAATAACGCGTGTCGGTTTTTAGAAATGATGCACTTTTTTTTAGTAAAGTTTGGATTATATTTTTTATTTTTTGTCGCATAAATTCAGTTCTTGTTCAAATATAAAATTTATTGATTCGGTAAAACTAATCCTTGGTTGCCAATTAAATATTTTTTTGGCTTTTTTATTTGAACCAACACTGATTTTGATTGGCGAAAAGTTTTTTTTGTTTTCATCAAAAGTAATTATTTTTTCGATTTTTTGTTCAACTCTTTTTTTAATTTCTAAAGCTAGGTGGCGGTTGGTGAGTGGTTTGCCGAAACAGGCGTTAATTACCTCACCTTTTAAGTGGCTAGTGTTTATTAGCCAGTAAAGATGAACCGCATCACGTATATCAAGTGAGTCCCGAGTTACGTCCATATTGTTTATTTTTATTTTTGTGATGCCTTGTTTAATTTGTTGTATAAGATTGCCGGTTAACATAACATTTGGCGCACCAGGTCCAATTAAAGTTGATGGTCTGACAATGTTAATTTTTAAATTATAAGTTTTTGCAAAGAAGATGCCTAATTCGGTTTGCATTTTTTTTGAAAGTCCATAAAAGTTCGCAATTTCACCTGAGTCTTGTTCAGTAATTTGTTTTTTTGATAAATTGCCATATTCTGCAAAACTACCAACAAGTAAGATGTGTGGTTTATATCCTTTAATTTGATTAATCGTTGCTAATAGATTTAAGGTTGTTAAAAAATTATTTTTAACAAAGTCTTGTTCATTATGGCCGCGAAAAATTCCGGCCAAATGGTAAATTTGATTTGGTTTATGTTTTTTAAGAATTTGAAGAAGTTTGTTTGTATTTTGTAAATCAGATTGATAGTAGATTGAATTATGGTTGGATTTTTTTTCTTTTCCTAAACCAATGATTTTATAACTTTTTTTGATTAATAAAGGCGCTAAATAGTGGCCAGTGAAACCATTAATGCCTGTGATTAAAGCATTTTTTTTCATAAATCTATTTTTAAAAAATAAATTTTTTATACCAATTTATATAACTAGTTAAATCGCGCTCAAAATCAGTTTGTGGTGAGAAGCCAAGTTTTTTAGCTTTTTCAATACCGGCACAAAGTCTTTTAATTTCTCCTGGACGTGCATTGGTATGAATTATGGTTGATTTTGAATTGGTAATTTTAATAATCATTTCAGCTAGCTGGTTGATGCTAACTGTGTGTCCGGTGCCAAAATTTATTTCCTCACCCCACGGCTCATGGTTAAAAGAAAACTGATAAGCTTGAATGGCATCTTGAATATGCATAAAATCACGTTCTTGAGTTCCATCGCCATAAATCTCAAGTGGTTCATTTTTTAGGGCATGACTAATAAATTTTGGTATGACTGCTCCATAAAGGTCACTATTTTGATATTCGCCAAAAACGTTAAAATTTCTTTGAATAATAACCTTTGTGTTATAAGTAGTAAAATATGCTTTGCATAATCGGTCAGCTCCAGCTTTTGACGCACCATAAGGTGATTGTGGATTCAAAGCATGATCTTCGTCCATAATTTCACTGAGAGATGAGCCGTAAATTTCTGAGGAGGAAGCATAAATCATTTTTTTATTAAACTTGGTGACCGCATCTAGTATGTTGGCCGTACCGACAATGTTTGTCTCAATGGTTTCCTGTGATTGGTCGATGGATTTATCAACGTTTATCTGGGCGGCTAGATGAAAAACAAAATCAGACCACTCAATAAATTTATAAACACTTTGATAGTAACGTACGTCAGCATATTGGTAGGGGACTACTTGACCACAGGGGTGGCTGGCGTTGTCTATGCCTACAACTTCATGTCCCAATTCACTCATCCTTTTGTGCAGATGGGAAGCAATAAAACCCAGATTACCAGTGATAAGGATTTTCATAATTATTTTTTATATTTAATTTAATTAATATATTTATTTTATCATATCATAAATTAAGTCTTTTTGTCCATTTTACTTTTATCCGTTTTTTGTGTTATAAATAAGTTATTATATGCTGACAACACTTTCTATTATCATACCAGTTTTTAATGAAGAGAAAGCCATTACCGCCACATTGAGGGCTCTTTTGGGTTATTTAAGTACAAAAAGTTGGAAGGTGGATGTAATGGTGATTAATGATGGTTCTACAGATGGAACCTTAGAAAAATTGCAAGAATTTGGTGAAAAAATTAAAATTATTTCGCATCCATACAACAAGGGTTATGGGGCAGCTATAAAAACGGGTGTGCGAGCGTCTATGAGTGAGTGGATTTTGACCTTTGATGGTGATGGTCAACATCGTTTTAGTAGTTTAGACGATTTAATTGCGGAGATTCCAAACTATGATCTAATTATTGGTGCGCGGACTAATGGCTATAAGGGCCCATGGTTGCGTCAGCCAGGCAAAAAAATATTACACTGGTTAGCTGAATATTTGGTACAAGCAAAAATTCCTGACTTAAATTCCGGTTTGCGTTTGGCTAGAAAAGATTTAATGCAAAAATATTTACATCTTTTTCCCAATGGTTATTCTTTGTCCAGCACCTCTACTATGGCTTTTCTTAAAGATGGCCAAAATGTAAAATTTGTGCCAATTGAAATTAATCCGCGTCAAAATGGTAAAAGCGCAGTTAGCTTAAAAGATGGTTTTAAGACAATTATGTTAATGGTACGATTGGTAATGTTATTTTCACCGTTAAGGGTTTTTGTACCGGTGAGTTTTTTATTATTGTGTTTATTTCTCGTTTCTTTTGTGTATGATGTTATACTTTTGAATTTGACTGATACCACGGTTTTGTTATTGGTAACGGGTTTGTTAATTTTCTTTTTTGGTCTTTTGGCTGATCAAATTGCAGCTTTGCGTAGAGAAACTGACGCCTAATTTTTATTTTTATGGATCAAGAAAACACTGACCGTCTTTTATTTAATCGTATTGCTGACAAATATGCGATAAAGGATATAACGCAATCATCACAAATTGCACGTCGTTATTGGGTGCAGTATTTATTACATTTATGTTTGAATTATAAAGTAACTTTGGGAAATGTATTAGAAATTGGATGTGGTATTGGCGCACCAGCCAAATATCTTGATGGTTATTATGAAAAATATGTAGGTATTGACCAGTCAGAAATTTTGATTGAAAAAGCCAGAGAATATAACCGTGGTAATTTAAAGGCTGAATTTAAATGTATCAACGTAAAAGAAATTGCTCAACAGCAAAATATTTATCAAACCATCGATACTGTGTTGTCTATTGGTGCTTTGCACCACATGACAGCTTTGGATGAGGTTTTTGTAACATTAAAAAAAATAACTAAAAGCGGTGATTATCTGATAATTAGTGAACCATATCGGAGTAACTTTTTATTACAAGGGTTGCGTTTTTTAAGGACATTGGTGGATAAAAATTATTCTCGTGATCAGAAGTTTTTTTCTGAAAATGAATTAAGAGAACTATTGACTAAATATAATTTGAAAATAAAAAAAATTACCTATCAAGGTTTTTTTTCCCCACCTTTTGCGCAGGTCATTATTAAACCGCAGTTTATTGCTGTGCCAATGAGCCGCTTGGCGGTTGGGATGGATAAATTTTTAGATAAATACGTGGCTAAGTTTTTAAAAAAAATAAGCTGGAATATTAATATAATTGCCCAGTTTAATTAATTTTTTATGTGTGGAATTTTTGGTTTTGTAGTTGATAAAAAAATTGCTAATGAACCAGCTAATTATCAGAATTTATTAAAAGAGCTTTTTAAACTTTCAGAATCGCGTGGTAAAGAGGCAGCTGGTTTGGCGTGTGTTTTACAGAATAGTATTACTATTTATAAACAACCACTGTCGGCTTCGGCAATGATAAAGCAACCAAGTTACCAAGAATTTTTAAAAAATAATTTAAATACAGACGGTTGTTTTCCTTTGGTAGCCATAGGACACGCACGTTTGGTGACCAATGGCACAGAGGCAGAAGTTAACAACAATCAACCGGTGAATAAAGATGGTTTGGTGGCAGTGCACAACGGCATTGTAACTAATGATAGTGAGTTGTGGAAGCGGTTTCCAAATTTACGCAGGACATACGAAGTTGATACGGAGATAATTTTAAGTTTGATTAAAAATTTTTTAGATCAAAATCAAAGTGTTCTTACTGCGGTTAAAAAAACTTATCAACTTTTAAAAGGCACAGCCTCAATTGCGCTTGCTTTTAGTCAAAGTAATAATCTTTTATTAGCGACCAACAACGGTTCGCTTTATTTTTTGCAGTCACTGGATGAACAAAAAGATATTTTTATTTTTGCTTCGGAAAAATATATTTTGGAACAATTATTAAAGCGAAATGAATTTATAAAGCATTGTGGTGAATTTAAAATTACGCAATTAGAAGCTCGGTGCGGAATGTTGATAAATTTTGATAATTTTAAATGTATAGAATTTTCTTTAGATCAAACTGATCAACAAGAGGCAGTAGATAATAATTTTTTTGTTACAAATAAAAAAATAATTGATTACTCTCCAAGTGTCCCGAAGACAGAAGTTTTTGCTCCAGTTTTTTTTAGCCCGGATGAAGAGTTGAATAAACATATTGCTAATACAGAAAAAGCCTTACTTAATCTTAAACGCTGTACACGTTGTATACTACCCGAAACCTTTCCGTTTATTGAGTTTGACGAAACAGGAGTTTGTAATTATTGTCATAATTATCAGCCAATAAAAACTAAGAGTACTGAAGAATTAAAAAATTTTTTAGCGCCTTATCGCAACAAAAACGGTGCGGTAGATTGTGTGGTGGCTTTTAGCGGTGGGCGCGATTCCAGCTATGGTTTGCATTATCTAAAAAAGGTTTTAGATATGCATCCAGTGGCATATTCCTATGATTGGGGTATGCTGACGGATTTGGGAAGACGTAATCAAGCGCGCATGACAGGCAAATTGGGTATTGAACACATTTTAGTTTCAGCTGATATTCGCAGAAAACGTTCTAATATTAAAAAAAATGTTGTGGCTTGGCTTAAAAAACCTGATTTGGGAACAGTACCACTTTTTATGGCTGGTGATAAACAGTTTTTCTATTTTGCTAATCAGGTCAAAAAACAGATGGGTGTTGGCTTGGCGGTGATGTGTCAAAATCCATTGGAAAAAACATATTTTAAATCTGGTTTTTGTGGTGTGGCACCGGCATATAGTAATGTTAATCGTCAGATTTATGGTTTGTCTGGGTTAAAACAAGTTAAGCAGGCTTGGTATTATATGCGACATTTTGTAACTAATCCGGCTTTTTTTAACAGTTCTATAGCGGATACTTTGTCGGCTTATGCCATGTATTATTTAATTCCGCATAATTATCTTTTTTTGTTTGAATATTTACGTTGGAATGAACAAGAGATAGAATCAACTTTAATTAATGAGTATGAATGGGAGACAGCTCCACATAGTAAAAGTACTTGGCGGATTGGTGACGGGACAGCGTCTTTTTATAATTATATTTATTTTATGAGCGTGGGATTTACTGAAAACGATACTTTACGTAGTAATCAAATTAGAGAGGGAGTATTATCAAGAGAAGAGGCCCTAAGACGCGCACGAGAAGATAATCATCCACGTCAGGAAGCCATTCAGTGGTATTGTGACACGATTGGTATTGATTTTCGTCAAACCATGCTTAAAATTAATAGTTTGCCCAAACTGTATAAATTTTGATTAGCTCATATATGAAGATGGTATCACAAAAAATACAAAAAAGTTTTTGGTATCTGGTGATAATTTTGATTATCTTTTTTTTGGGGCGTGTGTTGGTTAACAATTGGCAACAAGTTAAAGATTATCCTTTTACTTTTAATTATTTTTATCTTTTGGTGTCTTTTATTTTTCTTATTTTAGGTTTAATTGGTATGAGTTTGGTGTGGCGTAAAATTTTGTATGATATGGAAAAGACGTCGCAAATAAATGTTTGGAGTACTATTAAAATTTATGTTTATGCTGAATTCAGTCGCTATATACCAGGTAGTGTGTGGAGTGTTTTGGTGCGAGTTTTATTAGGTCGACCATATGGTTTTTCTAGTCAAAATCTTTTAGCGGCTTCTATTTTAGATGTGGGCCTTTCAGCCGCGGCCGTGCTTAGTTTGGGTGTTGTGTTTGTGTTTTTGTCGGTCGGAAATTTTTCTTCCTTGGCTTTTGTCTTGGCTGGTGGGGCTGGAATTTTTGGTTTGATTATTATGCATCCACGTTTTTTTTACCCAATGTTGAATTTAATTTTGAAAAAAATGAAAAGAGAGGTTGTGGATGTCAAACATTTTTTAAAATATTCACAGATGTTAAAAGCCTGGTTGAGTTATGGAGTTTGTTATCTTTTACAGGCGGTTGGTTTTTTCTTTTTTGTTATGGCAGTGGGGAAAATGAACTGGAATTTTTTACCGGGCATTATGGGCGCTTATCTATTATCGGTTGGTTTGGGAGTCATAATGATTTTTTTACCCAGTGGTTTGGGAGTTAAAGAGGGGACAATGGCTTTGATTTTGAAGTTTTATTTTTTTGCTGGTATGGCTGTTTTTCTATCTTTACTTTCTAGACTGTGGTTTACAGTGACGGAATTGATTTTGTTGGGTTTGGTTTTTTTGATTCATAAGATAAAAAAGTATGCGATTTAATATTACAACTATTAAGCATAATTTTTTAGCTGGCCGTCCAAAAATAGTTTTTTATGTGGGTTTATTTTTTTTATTAATTAGCGCCGGAGTGTATATTTTTTTGGATGCTTTTAAATTAACTGGTGTAATTAATTTAATTCAAGGCCACGTGGTTAGTTTGGTTGGTTTGGAAAAAATAAACCAGCTTTATTTTGACCCTTTAAAAATATTTTTTGCCGTATGGGGAATATTACTAATTATAGCTGCTTTTTTATTTAAATTTTCCGCTTTAAATAATCGTCTATTAAAAGGTTTTAAATTTTTATGGCAAGGGGTTATAAATTCAAGGATCAGATGGTTTTTGGTTGGGTTGTTGCTTATTAATGTGGCTGGTAAAATTATTTTATTATTCTGTACTTCGGAATATACTTTGGCACATGATGGGGCTGAGTATATTGATGTGGCGATCAGTTTGCTAAAACATGAGGGCTTTTTTAGCCATTTAGTTTATAATCCAGCCCTCACCAACAGTGTGCCTTATCCAGTGGCTCTTTTTCCACCATTGTTTCCAAGTTTATTGTTTGTGGTTTTCAAAGTTTTTGGTACTGGTTTTATACAGGCTGGATTAGTAAACATTTTATTTTCTAGTTTGTTGCCGGTTTTGATTTTTATTTTAACTTGGCAGTTAACTAAAAGTAAAAGAGTGGCTGTAGTGGCGGCTATTTTTTTGACAGTCAATAATGTAATTATTGGTTGGAGTACACAAATTTTGACTGAAATGCCTTTTATTTTTTTTACATTGTTGTTTTTTATTTTCTTAACTGCCAGTCCAAGACCACGTCATTATATTTTGGCTGGCATTAGTTTGGGATTAGCTTATTTGACACGCTTTCAAGCTGTGGTTTTATTATTACCAATAGCGCTGATTTATTTTTTGGCTATAAGAGATCATAATTTTAATTCTAAAAAAATATGGCAGGCTGTGGTGCTTTTGGGTATAGCGGCTTTGGTGGTGGTTTCGCCGTGGTTAGCGCGGAATTATTTTGTTTTTGGTAATCCACTGCACACCAGCGAATCAGCCACAACCTGGCTGACGACCTATCAAAATACTAATCAAACAGAAGCCATTGCCAGTCAAGGTTTCTTAACTTTGGTTGGCGTGAATAGCATAAAAATAATAAAAAATTGGGTGGCTAACTTTTTGACTTTGTTAAGAAAAACGCCAATGCAAATTGCGGGTGATGTATTTATTTTTGTTTTTTCTTGTCTGGGTCTAATTTTTGGAGCTCGTAAATATGGCCGTAAGTTTTTATTTTTGTTTGTTTATGTAACGCTTAATTATGTCTTTTTTTCTTTTTTTAAACCCCTGCCACGTTATCTTTATGCAGTGAATCCAATTTTTATTTTTTTTGCTGGGTTGGGTTTTTGGTATGTGATGGATAAAGCAAAAAATAGTTCTTGGCGACAAATCATTATTTTTTTTATGCTGGGTAGTTTGACCTTTAGTCTGATGGGCGGAATTAAAAACGCAGTGGGTAAAGAGCCCGCTCATCCCAATTCAATGTTAATGGCACGCGAGGTAGCTGGATATTTTAGAAATATTAATACTTCTGACACAATTATGATTGCTTCGCGACATCCAAATTTTGTGAATTATTTTTTACCTCAAACTAAGGTGGTTATTTTTCCAGAGACAAAAGAAAAATTTGAAGTGTTGATAAAACAGTACCAGGTTAAATACGTTGTAATACCTTATTTTGGAAATATTTATGATACAACCTTTCAGTCAGCTTCTAATATTATGAAGTTTTATGGTAATAAAGAGTTGATTTATGAAAAAAATATTTCTCCTGAAATTAGAATCTATAAAATTAGCAATTAAAAAACCGTTGTCTAGTATTTAAACAACAGTTTTTTGTGTTTTTTATTTTTATCTTCCACCACCAGAAAGGACTGTTTTGATGGTTTTTAAAAGAATTGATAAATCAAGCGCAAATGAACGGTTTTTTATATAATAAAGATCATACTGTAATTTTTCTAATGCATCGGCTTCAGACGCGCCATAAGGAAAATTGATCTGCGCCCAGCCGGTCAGTCCGGGTTTGATTAAATGGCGTTGATTGTAAAAAGGAATTTTTTGTGTCAATTGTTCAACAAATTCTGGTCGTTCGGGTCGGGGTCCAATAAAACTCATTTCACCACGCAATACATTAATGAGTTGAGGAATTTCATCAATCCTTGTTTTTCTAAGAAATCTACCGCTTCTGGTAACGCGTGGATCGTTTTTAGTTGCCCATTGTGGCCCAAAAGTTTCAGCATTTTTGTGCATAGTGCGAATTTTTATAGCTAAGAATTTTTTGCCGTCTTTACCAGTGCGAATTTGTTTAAACAAAAAAGGTCCGTGGCTATTGGCTTTTACAATGGCATATAGCAAGGGCATAAATGGCAATGAAATAATCAAAGCTACAAAAGAAATTAGTATATCAAAAATTCTTTTACTGCTTTCATAAATTGATTTATTTTCTTCTTTTAAATTTTCCAAAAACCAAATTTGACCAATAGCATTAACCGGTATCTTGCCGGTAAACTTTTCCAAAAAAACTGATAAATCAAAAATAGCTATTTTTTGCGAGAGAGATTGATAAAGCTCATCCATAATTTTTTCGTTTTGACGTAGGTCAAGAGTGTTAATGATGGTGGTGATTTTTTTGGTTGTAATAATTTCTGACAAGTTAAATGGTTCGGTAATTATTTCTATATCTGTTAGGGGAGTGGAATTTTCGTCTTCAGTGAATAATTTTTCTTGGTTATGGTTGGTAACAGCCAGAACCTTAAAACCCAGTTGAGGCTTGTTGTTAATATCTGAGGCCAAATTTATGGATATAGATGATAAACCAATAATTAATACATGGCTGGATAAAATTTTTGTGTTAGCTATTTGATTAAATATACGTCGCCATAGGACAAACAAAAGAGTAAAAACCAACAGTTGAATAAAAAGATTGGTTTTAGGCGCAATACCGGCTTGAAAAAGATAGAAAAAAGTCACAGCCACCGCAGCGCACCAGATTAAACTCTTAGTCAAAATTGAATAAAAAGTAATATTATTACGTGCGGTTTTTAAATCGTAAAGATTGTTGATATAGAAAATGATTAGCCACAAAACAAAAATTAAAGAAAAAGGCATGAGGTGTTGCTGCCAATGTTGGCTAATGTTTATTTTTTGGTAGCGGATAACCAAGGTCAGCCACAAGGAAACATACAGGATGATAATATCTCCGCAAAATAAGATGATTTTTTTGAGCTTTAGCGTGGTATTCATAGTTTTTAATAGCATATAACATTTTTGTTAAAAAAGCAAGTTTGATATAATTAACAGGTTGGGGTAAAATTATATTAATAAACTTGAAAAATAAAACTTATGACTACTGAAAAACTTGCTCATTATTTGCGCTATGCCTTAAAGGCGGTTTTGTATTTAATTTTGTTGACCCCGCTATTGGTTTTTTCTAAATTTTTATTTCCATTTATCACCTCCAAGACCATGTATTTTCGATTATTGTTGGAAATTGCTTTATTATTGTATGGCTGGCTCATTTTGTTAGATAAAAGATATCGGCCACAGATGAATATTATTAGTTGGTTAGTGGTTATTTTTGGCGGTATTGTGTTGGTAACTGGAATTTTTGGTGTTAATTTCTACAAGACTTTTTGGGGTACTATTGAACGGGGGGAAGGTTTTTTAACCTTGGCACATGTGATTGTTTATTTTTTACTTTTAACTTGGTTGTTTAAAGAGAAAAAAGAATGGCTGAATTATTTAAGTGGTGCAGTGATGGTGGGCGGTTTAGTGGCTGGTTATGGCGTGTTACAAAAATTTAATGTACAGAAATTTTTATTCTGGGAAATTATTAATCCGGGTGCTGGACGTTTGGCTGCTACCATTGGAAACGCGGCTTTTTTGGGTGCTTTTGCTTTACAAATGTTTTATTTTTCTGTGTTGTTGTTTTTTGAGAGAAGAAATCTTTTTGCCAAATTATTTTTTGCATTCTCAGCCCTGTTGCAATTATTTATTATTTATAATACACAGACTAGGGGCGCGGTGTTGGCTTGGATTATTGGTGCTGGTTTATTGAGTCTATTATTTATTTTTAATAAAGAAACTAAGGAAAAAAATAAATTACGTTGGTCGGCTATTGGTATTTTGGTTGTCATAATTATTATTAGCGTGAGCGTCTGGTTTAATCGTAATGCAACCTGGGTACAAAATCAGTCAACCTTAAGAAGATTGGTTGGTATTTCAGCCACTGATGTGACCACCCAATCACGTCTTTTAGCTTGGGATACTTCTTGGAAGGGATGGAAAGATCGTTTTTTTGTAGGTTATGGTTGGGAGAATTACAATGTTGCTTTTAATAAATATTTTCATCCAGAGATTTTTGTTGATCAAGGTTCTCAACTATGGTTTGATCGAGCGCACAACACAATTTTTGATGTGGCGGTGGCGACTGGTGTGTTTGGATTGTTGACTTATTTAATGCTGTTCTTTTTTGCTTTAAAAAAACTTTGGCAACTACGCGAGCAAGAATTTTATTTAACACGTGTTTTGGGTGTGGCGTTAGTGGCTCATTTTGTACAAAATATTTTTGTGTTTGATGTGCTGTCAACATTTTTGATGTTGTTTATTATGTTGGCCTTGGCTGTGTTTATTACTGAAAAACAAGGGGAGAAAAGCCTATTACAAAACCAGATAAAAAATGTGGACGAAATTAATTGGATTGGTGCTTTATCAATGGTTTTGGTTTTTATTATTGTGGCTTATATTTTTAATTTGAAACCAATGCAGGCTAACACTAAGGCCATAGAAGGTTTGGGATTGGTTAATGCTGGCAAAGAACAAAGTGCTATAGATTTATTTAAGCAAGCGATTGATATGAACACCTATCAAACATCAGAAATAAGACAGAAATTAGCCGATAATGTGATTTTGTCTAATAATACAAGCAGCGGGCTTGATAATACACAGGTAATTAACAATTTTAATTTAGCGATTGATGAAGTTAAGGCTAATATTAAGGCTGCGCCTAAGGATGTACAAAATTATTTGTATTTAATGGCACTTTTAAATCGGAGTGCTGGTTTTGACACGACACGACTTGAGCAGGTAATTAATTGGGGTGAAAAAGCATTACCACTGTCACCGACTAGGCCACAAATATATTTTGAAATGGGACAGGCTAGAATTGGCCAGAAACGTTTTGATGATGGCATTGTTTATTTTCAGAAAGCTGTTGATTTAAATCCAAAAACCATGGAATCAAGATGGAACTTGATGGCTGCTTATGCAGTGGCTGGCCGCGATACGGAAGCCGGTGCACAATATGATTTTATGGCCAAGAACGGTTATAATTTTAGTAGTCCAGAAAATTTAGAGCGACTTTATAGAGTATATATGGTGGCTGGAAAAAAAGAAGCAGTAGCGGCGGTGTTAGAAAAATTAACATTCTTACAACCAACGGCTGATAATTATGCTAAATTGGCGACAATTTATAGGGAAATTGGACAAAAAGAAAAAGCCAGACAAGCAGTAAAAAAGGCAGTCGAACTTAATCCGGCACTGCAGGCTGAGGCGGAGAAGTTTTTACAACTTTTGGAAAATTAATTTTTTAAATTTAAATGAAAAATAAAAAAGTTAAAAATAATTTAATTTGGTTGTGGGTGTTTTTTTTAGCCATGTTTTTTAATGGTTCTATCTTTTCATTTGTGAATGCTGAAAGTGTGAATATTAAAGAAACACTTGCAGCACACCAAGCCGGAGAGTTGTTGGTGAAATTAAAAGGCAGCGAGAATATTTATAAGTTTAAGTTTGCTGATGATAAAGAGTTGTTTAAGCTTATGGATTATTATCAAAATAATGCTGCAGTGGATTATGTTGAACCGAATTATATTTATCAAACCTCATTAGAACCCTCGGATACATTTTTTAGTCAGCAATTATATCTATCTATTATTAAAGCTATTCCAGCTTGGGATGTTACAGTGGGTTCTGCTCAGGTGACAGTTGCTGTTTTGGATACAGGCGTGGATATAAACCATCCGGATTTAAAAGATAATATTTGGACTAATTTTAAAGAAATTGCTGATAATGGTATTGATGATGATGAAAATAGTTATACTGATGATGTACACGGTTGGGATTTTTTGACCAATTCTAAAGATGTTTTACCAAAAATTATTGAGCCATATAGTAAAGTTGGTGTTAATCATGGCACTGTAGTGGCGGGCATTGCAGCGGCTCGTGGTCATAATGGTGAGGGTATTGCTGGTGTGACTTGGAATAGTAAAATTATGCCACTGAGAGTTTTGGATAGTGCTGGCCTGGGGGCAACTGATAAGGTAGCGGAAGCAATTGATTATGCGGTCAAACAAGGTGCACAAATTATTAATTTAAGTTTTGTGGGTCATGGTCGTAGTTTGACTTTAGAAAATGCTATTAAAAAAGCTTATGAAGCTGGGGTTTTGGTGGTGGCCGCTGCTGGGAATGAAGTTTCAAGTGGTTTAGATATGGGTATTGAAAATAATCTTTCTTATCCTGTTTGTCACGATGGACCAAATGGGGAGAATTGGGTTTTGGGAGTGGCTGCGGTTGATAATGATAATATTTTGACCAGTTTTTCTAACTATGGTTCCAAGTGTGTGGATTTGGTTGCACCAGGAGTGCGCTTATTTAGCACAACTTTTCATCAGAATAATAGTTATGAATTTAGTGATTATTATAAATTAGGATTTACTGGAACCTCTGTTTCTGCACCACAGGTTGCTGGGGCTTTAGCTTTAATAAAAGCGATTAAACCAAATTTATCAATTATGCAAGTGCAGGAAGTTGTTTTAAATAGTGCACATAATATTGATAATCAAAACCCAAACTATAAAGGTAAGTTGGGTAAAGGACTACTGGATGTTTATGCGGCGGTGAGTGCTGCGGTGACTGAGACACCAACAACACAATTTGATAGAAAAAAGATTTTGACCGCTGCTGGTGTGGGTGGTGGACCACATGTTAAAATTTTGGAGCAAAATACTTTGAAGGAAGAATTTTTTGCTTTTGATAATAAATTTAGGGGTGGTTTATCATTGGCTTCGGGTGATATAGATAATGATGGAAAAAAAGAGATTGTGGTTGGGCTGGGTAAGGGCACTTATCCCTGGGTTAAGATTTTTTCTGAAAATGGAAATCTGGAAGAACAAATTATGGTTTATGATCAAAATTTTCGTGGTGGTTTAGAGGTGGCAGTGGGCGATACTGATGCGGATGGGGTTTTAGAAATTATTACTGGTCCGGCCAAGGGCGGTGGACCAGATATAAAAGTTTTTGATTACCAAGGTCATATAAAAGGTAGTTTTATGGCTTTTGATAAAAAATTTAGAGGTGGAGTTTTTGTGGCTGCAGGTGATGTAAATGGTGATGGTCGGGATGAGATTATTGTAGCGCCTATGGGTAGTTATGAACCACGGGTTAAAATTTTTGATCCACAAGGTAATTTGTTGACTTCGTTTTTAGTTTTTGATGTGAAATTTAAACAAGGGGTACGCGTGGCCGCAGGTGATGTGGATGGTGACGGTCGTGATGAGATTATTGTTGGTGCTGGTACAGGCAATACCCCACAAGTGCGTATATTTAATTTTAAAGGTGAGTTATTAAATAATTTTTTGGCTTTTGATAAAAAATTTAAAGGCGGAGTTTTTGTGGCCGCAGGTGATATTAACAGTGACTCAAAAGATGAGATTATTACAGGTGCAGGTGTGTCTGGCGGACCACAAGTGCGAGTTTTTAGTTTAAACGGAGAACTACAATTACAATTTTTTGCTTACGATTCTAAATTTAGAGGTGGCGTGCGAGTGGCAGCAGAATAAATGTTTAATTTCTAATTTTCAATTTCTAAACAATTTTTAATGTTTTAATTTCTAATATTTTAAATTTTTAGAAGTTAAAAATTGGGCGACTGAATTATTGTTTAGAAATTATAAATTGAAAATTAAAAAAATAATTTTATGTTTTATCCATCAGGTAAAAAAAACATTTTAGTTACTGGCGGAGCCGGTTTTATTGGTTCGCATCTATGTGATGAGTTGGTAAAAAAAAATCACGTTATTTGCGTGGATAATTTTATTACCGGTTCGGAAAAAAATATTGATCAACTATTTAGCGATCCAGCTTTTAAGTTTATTAAGCATGACATTAGTGTGCCGTTAAAGTTAGAAGACTGTTCTGAATTGAAAGAATTCAAGGTTGAGTTGCAGGGTATTCAAGAAATTTATAATTTAGCCTGTCCAACTTCTCCACAAAAATACAACAATTTACCAATTGAGACATTGATGACCAATTCTTATGGTACAAATAATGTTTTACTACTGGCCAAAAAACACAAAGCAAAAATTTTACATTTGTCCACCTCAGCCATTTATGGCGATCTGGATGATATGAATTTGGTGCGTGAAGATAATTGGGGTAAGGTTAATCCGATTGGTCCACGTGCTTGTTATAATGAAGGTAAGCGTTTTGCAGAAAGTTTGGTGATGAGTTATCACTCTAAGGAAGATATTAATGTTAAAATAGCGCGTGTCTTCAATACTTATGGACCGCGCATGAAATTGGATGATGGTCGTATGATACCAGATTTTGCAGTAAATGCCTTATTGAATAAAACCGTTACTGTTTATGGTTTGGAAGACGAAATGGGTAGTTATTGTTATATTGACGATATGATAGAGGGTTTGATACGATTGATGAATTCAGATATCAACATGCCGATTAATTTAGGTAGTGAAGATACTATACGCATTGCTGATTTAGCAAAAAAAATTATTGATTTGTGTAATTCTTCTTCTAAATTAGAATTTAAAGAACACTTACCCTATACCTCAAAACAATTAGTTCCTGACATTGGTTTGGCCAAAGAGGGTCTGGATTGGTTTCCAATGGTGTCATTGGAAGATGGTTTGATTAAAACCGTTGAGGATATGAAAGTTCATTTGAAGGAGTATAGGAGCAATTTTTAATTATGAATGAAACAACTTTTGTTGTTGTGCCGGCTTATAATGAAGCAAAAAATATCCAAAACACCTTGGATGATTTATTAAAATATGGTTATAAAATAGTAGTGGTGGATGATGGATCACAAGATGAGACAGTTGCTTTGGCACGGGCAAAAGATGTGAGTGTGGTATGCCAGCAAATTAATCGTGGTCAGGGTGCGGCTTTACAAACCGGCACGGAGTTTGTTTTACAAAATGGAGCAAGGATTGTTATTCATTTTGATGCTGATGGTCAATTTTTGGCTAATGAAATTTCGGATGTCATACAGCCATTAATTAACAATGAGGTAGATATAGTTTTAGGTTCGCGTTTTTTACAAAAAAATATACAGATGCCTTGGTTGAAAAGAAAAATAATTCACCCTATCAGTCGTCTAATTAATTATTTTTTGACTGGTTTAAAACTAAGTGATGCACATTGTGGTTTAAGAGCCATGAATCGATTGGCGGCCGAAAAGATAGTGATCTTGCAAGACGGCATGTCACACAATACAGAAATTGTGGCACAAATTAAAAAAAATAATTTGCGTTTTAAAGAATTACCGATTAGTGTAATTTATAAAGAATTTGGGCAAGGAGTTGGTGGTGGTTTAAAAATTTTATGGGAGATTTTTATTCACAAAATTATTAAAAGTTAAATTAATTTTTATTTTATGCTTATTCAAATTATAATTTCAATTTTTATTTTTTTTGTTTTGTGGCGTTTAATTGGTCGTTTTAAAAAAGCGGATTTAAAAATATCAGAATTTATGGGTTGGTTGTTGTTTTGGTTAGTGGCCGGTGTGGCTGTGTGGGTGCCAAATTTTTTGACTAGTTTGGCTAATTTGGTTGGCATTGGTCGTGGAGCAGATCTAGTGCTCTATTTGGGTATGATTTTGGTTTTTTATTTTATTTTTCGTATTTATACGCGTCTTGAAAAGATGGAAAGAAATATTACAAAAATTGTTCGGCAAGATGCACTAAAAGCGGCCGCCAGTCATGAGACAGAAAAAAATAATTAGCTATGATTTATATTATAATTTTAACCTGGAATGGTTTAAAATATTTGCCCAAACTTTTTAAAAGTTTGGCAAGTTTAAATTATCCAGGCGAAAAAATAAATTTTGTAGTGATTGATTCCGACTCTGTTGATGGGAGCGCTGAATTTGTGGAAGAATTAAAATGGCCAAATCTACATTTTATAAGATTGAAAAAAAACTTGGGTTTTGTGGGTGGTAATAATATTGGTATGCAATACGCGCTTGAACAGGGTGCGGAATATTTAGTACTGTTAAATCAGGATATTGAAGTTGAACCTGATTTTTTATTTGAACTGGTAAAAGTAGCTGAAGGTGATAAAAAAATTGGTGTTGTACAGCCGTTAATTTTGTATTATAAAAACAGAAATGAGATTAATTCGTGGGGCAATGAATTGCACTACCTTGGTTATGGTTTTACTGGTGGTAATCACGAAAAATTTTTTGATTTTAATAATAAAGAAATTACCTACGCATCGGCGGCGGCGGTATTATATAAAGCGGAAATGTTAAAAAAAATAGGCTTGTTGGACGAAAACATTGGTTCTTATCATGAGGATTCGGATATTTGTTTAAGGGGACGACTGTGTGGCTATCAAACAGTTTTAGCCTCCGAAGCAATTGTTTATCATGATTATTCTTTTCCGACCACTAAAAATAAAAATCGTTATTTTTTGATGGAGAAAAATCGACTTTATATAATTTTAAAGTTTTATAAATTTAAAACATTATTATTAATTTGGCCAATGTTGGTTTTTATGGATGTGGGACAATTTTATTTTGCTTTAAAAAGTGGCTATTTTTGGCAGTGGCTAGAGGTTCATTTTTGGTTTTTAATTAATATAAAAGCTTGGTTTAGAGCTCGCCAAGAAATCCAAAAGATAAGAGAAATTAATGATATCGAATTAACAAAGAATTTTGTCAGTGAAATAAAGTTTCAGGAGGTTAGCAATTTTTTATTGGATAAAATTGCTAACCCAGTTATGAAATTATATTGGCAGTGGATTAAAAAAATCATTTAATTTTTTATGAAGATCGCACAAGTGGTTTGTGTTTACCCACCTTATGGTGGTGGAATAGGTAAGGTGGCTGAAATGCAAAGTCGTGGCCTTACAAAAATTGGTGAAACTGTAGAAGTTTTTACACCTGATTTTGGTCGCGTAAAGATAACAGACGAAAAATTTAAAATTAACTATTTAAAACCCGTGATAAAATATGGTAATTCAGCTTTTTTACCACAACTTTTATGGCGTTTAAAAAGTTTTGATGTAATAATTTTACATTATCCATTTTTTGGTACATTGGAAGTTTTGTGGTTTATGAAAAAAATCGGTTTTTGGAATGGTAAAGTTTTTGTTTATTATCACATGGATTTTATATCAAAAAATTTATTTTTTAAAGTTTTTTCTTTACCTAGTCGCATGATTTTAAAATCATTTTTAAAAACAGCTGTTAAGGTTATGGTACAATCACTTGATTATACAATACATTCTACATTGGGAAAGTTTTATTTGGCTCATAAAGATAAATTTGTAGAGATAGCTTTGGGTGCTGATTTAAAACCAGTAATTTATAAAGAACAACAGATGACTAATGAAAATTTTATTTTATTTGTGGGTGGAATGGATCGGGCACACTACTTTAAAGGAGTCGATATTTTGTTAAATGCATTTAGTCAGTTGGTTTTACAACACCAAAAGATAAAATTGTTTTTGGTTGGTGACGGTGATTTACGCACAGAATATGAAAAATTAGCTATGTATTTGGGTTTAACAGAAAAAGTAAAATTTTTTGGCAGAGTTAATGATGTGGAAAAAGAATGGCTTTACAGCGAATGTAAATTTTTGGTTTTACCATCAATTAATTCTGGTGAGGCGTTTGGTATGGTGTTGGTTGAAGCTATGAAATACAGCAAAGCAGTCATAGCAACAAATTTACCTGGTGTGCGTATGGTATGTAAAGATAAAATTAATGGGTTTTTGGCACAGCCTGGAGATGTAAAAGATTTAGCAGAAAAAATGAAAATACTTTTAGAAGATAAAGATTTATGTGATAAGTTTGGTGAAATTGGAAGAAAAATGGTGGAGGATAAATTTAATTGGAAAATACACACAGAGAAACTAAGAGAAATAATTTATGTTTAGAAAATATTTTCATGAAATAATTTTATTTCTTACTGTTTTAATTACACGATTGCCATTTGTTTCGCATTATTTGTATAGCTGGGATGCGGTGCAGTTATCTTTAGCTTTACAGAAATTTAGTCTTCAGCAACACCAACCACACCCGCCAGGATATATTTTGTATGTTTTTTTAGGTAAAATTTTTAATTTTATCTTTTTTGATGCCAACTTAGCATATGTAATTATTAGTATTGTTGCCACGATTTTTACAGTCATCATTTTTTATTATTTTTGCAGCCTGTTTTTTGATAATAAAAAATTTGCTTTTTGGTTATCGTTTATTTTAATATTTAACCCTTATTTTTGGTTTTTTGGGGAAGTTGCTTCAACCTATATTTTTGATGCTTTGTTTTCCGTTATTTTTGTTTTTTTAAGTTTGCTTATTATTAAAAGCAAAAAAGTAAAATATTTGTATTGGTTCAGTTTTTTTCTAGCTTGTGCGGGTGGAATAAGAGAAAGTCTATTGCTATTATTTTTGCCATTGTGGTTTTTTGTTAGTATTTTTTTGATAAAAAATAAAAGCATAAATTTTAAACAGTTGGGTTATAGTATTGTTATTGGATTTTCTTCTTTTTTAGTTTGGTTTATTCCATTGATTTATTTGTCTGACGGTTGGCACAATTATTTATCAGTTACTAATTGGCAGTTGAGTCATGCTGTTTCGGCGACCTCTATTTTTCAGGTCGCTTCCTGGCAATTTTTTTTAGTAAACCTAAAAAGCGTTACTAAAGTGACTATTATTATTTTAAATGTGCTTATTTTGTTACCAATTTTTATTTTTTATAGCCAGAACAAGGAACAAATAAAGGATATTTTTACTCGACCAAATATCATTTTATTTTTATTGTGGTTATTACCTTCGTATTTTTTTTATAGTTTTGTTCATTTTGGTAATCCTGGTTATTTGATGACAGTGACTCTATCTTTGATAGTTTTATTTTCTGCGCCTTTATTTTTTATTTTTAAAACTGGCAAATTAAAAATATTTTTTTTCATAACTATGTGTGTTTGTTTGTTAGAAACATATTTTTTCTGTTTTGGTGCCAATTTTTTTACTAAGCCTTATGTGGGTACTAAAATATATAATCTTAGTTTATGGTATACAAAATTTAGTTATCAAAGTATTACTGATTTTGATGGTTTAATGGCTAATTATCGTAGTGAAATTAGTCAATTTAATCCAGCTAATACAATTTTGATAACAGAAAAAAGTTTTCAATATCGTTTGGAAGGTCAAGATGAGTGGATATCAAATATGGGAGAATATTTTCGACACTTAGAATATTATTTACCCGATTATAATTTATATGAATTGTTTGGGAATAATAAAAATCCACAATATTTTCATATAAAAAATCGTTCGGCATTAAAAATTATTTATGCCAGAAAAATTTTTATTCCACGCCAAGTAGATAAAATTATTATTATTGCTGATAATATTGATAAAGAAGTAATTAAGCAATCAGGAGCATATAGATTTGGTAATTTATTTATTATTGATTTAAAAAATAAAGACAAGGTCGAGTATTATTTTTATGAATTTATAAAAAATTAAGATTATGAATATTTATATTGTTATCCCAACTTATAATGAAAAAGAAAATATTGAAAAATTAGTGCGCGAAATTTGTAGACAACCAATTAATGGTCTACGTATTTTAATTGTGGATGATGATTCGCCGGATGGTACAGGAAAAAAAGCTGATAAGCTGGCTGCTGAATTGCCAGTGGATGTTTTGCATCGTGAAAAAAAACAGGGTTTAGGCGTGGCTTATCGAGCTGGATTTAAATATGCTTTACAAAAAGGTGCTGATTTTATTTTTGAAATGGATGCTGATTTTTCACACCAGCCACAAGATTTATCGCGTTTGCTGCTAGAGTGTCAAAATGGCGCAGCTTTGGCCATTGGGTCACGAAAAGTCAAAGGCGGTCAAATTATAGGTTGGAATTTTAAAAGAAAATTATATTCTAATGGCGCTATGTGGCTGGCTAAAATTTTATTGGGTTTAAAAACGCGTGACCTCACAGCTGGTTTTCGCTGTTTTCGAGCTGAAACTTTAACAAAGATAGATTATGAAAACATTTCAAGTAATGGTTATGCTTTTCAAGTAGAAACGGTTTATCGTTTAGAAATGGCCGGCTTAAAAATTGTGGAAGTACCTGTGGTTTTTCCAGACCGTGAGTTGGGAAAATCAAAGTTGAATAAGAGAGATATAACAGAATTTTTTAGAAAAGTATTTAAACTTTTTTGGTATCGTATTTGTAAAAAATAAAGCATGAATTATTTGTGGAAAAATAAATTTAATATTTTATTGGTAGGATTTTTTTTATTGCTTTTTTGTTTTCGTCTACATAATGCTATAAATTTTAATTCTTATTGGGGTTATGATGGTGGTGCACATTTGGAATACATAAAGACCGTCATGCAAGATTGGAGGTTGCCAACCATGGCTGAAAATTATTTGGCTTGGCATGAGCCGGGATTTTATTTTTTTAATGCTTTGTTGGGGTGGGCGACACAACCAATTTGTCAGACTAATTTTTTGGATTGCACAATTAAATTTTTACAAACAATCTCTGCTTTTTTAAGTCTTCTTTTTGTTTTTTTAGTTTATAAAACAGCGCAGAAATTTTCAAGTGACAAAAAAGTTTGGCTGGCGGCTGTAATTGGTGGTAGTTTAATTTCTGTGATGACCGAAACGACTAATTATTTAACCAATGAACTGTTGGCGGCTTTTTTAACCACTTTATTAATTTACTATTTTATTATTTTTTCGCAAAAAGGTTGGAACACAAAAAGAATTATTTTAATGAGTGTACTTTCTGGCGCGGCTTTGTTAACCAAACTGTCAGCCGTTATTTTTGTGTTAGCGCTTTTGGTATGGTTTATTTATAAAGCCTGTTATGAGCGCAAAATTAAATGGTTGGGGTATAGTTTATTGTTTTTAGTCATAGCTGGCGGTATTTATGCGCCATGGATTTTTTATAAACAAAAGCATTTTGGTAATGGTTTGTCTATAAATATATATGAAGAACAGATTAATGCCAAAGGGAATTTATCTAAAAATTTTTTCTTGCATGTGAGTGGCGAGATATTTAGGCAACCGTTTTGGATGAGCTCAAAAGATTCGTTTTTTAGTGTGGTGTTTGCCGATGCTTTTAGTGACTATTATACAATTGCCAATCATGTTGATAAAAATAATTTAGAAGTGCCAGACAGTCAGAAAGTTTTAACAGAAAGTGGTAATTTGGTGACTGTTAAGAAGTTTCAGCTTTCAATTTTACTGTTATATTTTTCTTTATTTTTTGTTTTTATTTTTATTGCCGGCGTGCTAGGATTATTCTGGCGTTGGATAAAAAGTGGTTTTAGACCAAATATTAATCTTTTCTTTCTAATTTTTATTAGTAGTTCTTTTTTAGCCCTGGCTTTTAATGTGTATAAATTTCCTTTTTTGGAGCGAGGAACTTTAAAAGCAAGCTTTATTCTTTCAACTTGGCCATTACTCATGATTGTTGGCTGGGCTTGGCTGAGTATGGTTTTAAAAAAAATCAAAGGCAACTTTTTATGGCTGCCTTTGGGGTTTATGATGGCTGTTTGGGCGGGTCTTTCATTCGCCATCAATTGGATTTGATGGTTTGACTAGCTGTCCATTTTCATGGATTTTTCCGCCCATAGTGACGCGGCCTCCACCAGCGCTGGCCGCTTTAGCCCATGAGATCCTCCTCGTGAGTTATAAATTACAGTTTAATTTTATCGTAGCACAAGGGGAAACGATGTCAATTATTTAAAAAAACTTTTATGAAAATTTGTTTAATCAATAATTTATACGACCCATACACCAAAGGTGGGGCAGAAACAGTGGTGAAAGCTACGGCCAATGGTTTGGTCAAAAATGGGCACACTGTTATGATAATTACTGTCGGCAGAAAAGATGAAATAATTGGGCAAGAGATTAAAATTTACCGCGTTAAAGCATGGAATATTTTTTCTTTTTTTGATATTGATAAAAAACCAGCTTTCCTACGCTTGATATGGTGGTTTTTTAATATTTTTAATTTTAGTGTTACCAAAAAGATTGAAAAAATTTTACAACAAGAACGTCCAGATTTGGTGCATACGCATAATTTAAGTGGTTTGAGTTTTTTATTACCACGCAGTATAAAAAAATTAAAAATAAGGCATATCCATACTCTGCACGATATTCAACTGGTTTATCCGTCTGGGCAATTAATTTATGGTCAAGAAAAGAATTTTATTAACACCTTTTTTTTAAGAATTGGGTATGAAAAAATAGTACGTGTATTGTTTAATTCACCACAAATAGTAATTTCACCCTCACAATGGCTGTTAGATTTTTACCTGAAAAAGGATTTTTTTACCCACAGTCAAAAGGAGTTGGTTTTGAATCCAAGCGTTGAAATTTTTAATAACCAACCTGGATTACCAAAGATTAAGGCCGATGAATTTAACTTTTTGTATGTGGGCCGAGTGGAAGAGTATAAAGGGGTTATATTGTTAATTCAAGCTTTTAAAAAATTACCCACAGATGGTAAAAAAGTTTTTCTACATATTGCCGGCACTGGACACGAGATGAAAAAAGCCTACGCTTTAGCCGCAGAAAGTGAAAATATTTTTTTCTACGGCCAATTAGAACACGAACGTTTGACAGATTTGTATCGGCAGGCACAGTTTTTGGTATTAACAACTTTGACTTATGAAAACTCACCAACCGTCATCGCGGAGGCTTTTAGTTATGGCCTGCCAGTTATTGCGTCTAATCTGGGTGGAATTGTTGAGTTGATCCAAGAAGGCAAGACTGGTTTTTTGTTTAAACCTGGTGATGTTGAGAGTCTGGTGAAAATTATGTCACACGTTTTAAGGGGTGATAATTTAAATGATTTAAGTCAGAACTGTTGGCAACGCGCCAAAAAACACAGTTTAAATATATATATTAAAAAGTTAGAAGAAATTTATTTAAGCTAATTTGCTTGAATATTTTTTTTGTGCCATAATGTTTTATATGTCAGACAATAAAGAAAAAATTCAACAGCTTTTGGAAGAAAAGATCAAAGCCTTAAACGCAGCACCAGATTTTAAGGAATATTTTAAATTGATGCGCGAAATAAACCGTGAGTTTATTGGTACTTGGCAGTTTATAGAAAAACTTTTGGAGCCAGATCCGATTTTAGCTTATAAATTTTTGATTGAAAGTTTTGGTAAAAAAGCTGAATTAGACAGGGAAAATAATAAGTTGGAAAAAGACAAAGAAGAAACGATTGAAAAATTTACTAAGCAAGTTTTGGATCTTTTTGAAAAACGTGATTTTGAAAAAACTACGCAACAACTTTTTTATGTATTATTGGGTAATGTAATGGAGCATGTTGGTCAGGCAGAAACTGATGTAAATAAATTTAATTTGGAAACCGATCTTTATCCAAAATTAAAAATGCCTTTATCGTTGGCGTTTTTTATGTTTCAAAATTTAGCTTTTGGTCCCGTGACTGCCAAAATTAACGCCTTAAGTCCGGAATATTTAAGAAAGTATTGTGCATTGGTTTTGGGTTTATGGCGCACTGTGTTTGAATTGATGGCTTATGAAAGACATGTGGCTGCTCATGAGACCGAAGAACAACATGCTACACATCAACACAGTAATAATGTGGCAAATAATGACACACAAGAGAACCAGAAAGAAGAACCAAAGGGGTGATGTTTTTTTGGTTAAACATTATGAATTATAAAAAATGATTCACTTTTTGAGTGGATTTTTATTTTGTCTTTTTTGACAAAAACCTTATTTTTTGTTAATATAGATATTGTCTAAAGGGTGGGTGAGCGATCGCCCTGATTGTATAATCGGGGAGGAAAGTCCGGACGCCACATAAAGGATAGTTCTGAAACAGAACCGAGTATAAGAAATACAAGAAAAATAAGTTACGATCGTTTTATTTTTCTTGGTCAATTTTAAAACTCCGAGCAAGCGCCACAGAAAATAAACCGCCTTGTTAGCTAAAGACTCACAAGGTAAGGATGAAACCGCGGTGTAAGAGACCACGCGCTTCTATGGTGACATAGATTTGGGTAAGCCTTATCCGGCGCAAGTTCTTTTAATAGAACGCGTTAGATAGATGATCGCATTCCGTTTAAACGGAAACAGAATCCGGCTTATGATCCCGCCCTTTGGATCTAAAAGAATTTTAATTTATGAAAAAAACTGATTTGACCTTTTCAGCTATTTTGGTGCCCTTGGATTACGCCATGCTGATTTTAGCAGCGACAGCTGCTTATTTTTTGCGTTATGTTGCATGGATTCAGACAATTAGACCGGTGATTTTTAATTTGGAATATAATCAATATTTAAGCTATGTGTGTTTAATTGCTGTGGGTTGGTTGCTTATTTTTATTATTGCCGGATTGTATCAGATTAAGGGTCCAACAAAAATTTTTGATGAAATTGGTAAAATATTTTTGGCTTGTTCAACTGGGATGTTGGCGGTTATTGTGGGAGCGTTTTTTTCGCGCGAACTTTTTAATTCACGTTTTATTTTATTAGCAGCGTGGATTTTTTCAATTCTGTTTGTACTGTTAGCCAGATTAAGTGTGCGTTTGATTCAATACATTTTATTAGGTAAGGGTTTGGGTGTTAGACGAGTGGTAATGATTGGCGCAAATGATTCGGCTGACGATATGGCTAAAGAAATGTATCGTAATAAACGTTTGGGTTATTTTTTAGTGGCACGTTTTAATAATTTTACCAATGGTACACAGGAAGAACTGGAAACACTGTACAACAAACAGGGTTTTGATGAAATTATGCAGGCGGATACCAATTTAAGTCGTGAGCAAAATTTAGCCTTATTGGATTTTGCCGACGAAAAACATTTAATTTTTAAATACGCGGCTGATTTTTTTACCACCCAAAGTCCCCGGGTTGATTTGTATACCATTGCCGGCGTGCCGATTGTTGAAGTGAAGCGCACAGTGTTGGATGGATGGGGAAAAATTTTAAAACGCGCTTTTGATATTTTTTTTGCTGTTTTGTCTCTAATTATTTTAATGCCACTATTTCTTATTATTGCCTTGTTGGTTAAAGTTGATTCAATCGGGCCAATATTTTATGGCTCTAAAAGAGTAGGAGTTAAGGATCAGACTATTGTAATTTGGAAATTTAGATCGATGATAAAAAATGCTGAGGCTTTTAAAGACAAACTCATGGTGCAGAATGAAAGAAAAGATGGTCCACTTTTTAAGATAACAAATGATCCACGCTTAACAAGAGTTGGTAAATTTTTACGACAGTGGAGTCTGGATGAATTGCCACAACTTTGGAATGTCTTGCGCGGTAGTATGAGTTTGGTGGGTCCACGACCACATGAATTAAAAGAAGTTCAAAATTATGAAAAACAGCAAAAAAAACTATTGAACATCAAACCGGGCATAACTGGTTTAGCTCAAGTTTCCGGTCGTTCAGATTTGGAATTTTCTGAAGAAGTGCGTTTGGATATTTTTTATATTGAAAATTGGTCTTTTTGGCTGGATTTAATTATTTTAATCAAAACTCCGTGGGTAGTTTTAGCTAGAAGAGGGGCGAAGTAAATTTAAAACAGCTGTGAGGCTGTTTTTGTGTTGGGTTTAAAGTTGCTTTTTAAGTATTAAATTGGTAAGATAAAAAAATGAAAATTGCTTTGATTAATGATATGTTGGTCCAAGAAGGCGGACAGGAAAGAGTCCTGCGCGCCTTGCAAGAACTTTATCCAGAAAGTCCAACTTTTGTTTTAATTTATGATGAACAAAAAAAAGCCCAATATTATAGACAATCGGACTTAAGAGCTTCTTTTTTGCAACATATGCCCGGCATAAAAACAAAGTATCAATGGTATTTACCATTGATGCCCATGGCTATAGAATCGCATGATTTAAAAGATTTTGATATAGTAATTTCATCCAGTTCGTCTTTTGCTAAAGGCGTGATTACGAAACCTGATACTTGTCATGTTTGTTATTGTCATACACCAACCAGGTATTTGTGGTCTGATTTTAAAGGCTATGTAGAAGATTTACCTTATCCTGGTGTGGTTAAGAAATTTTTACCATTTTATTTATCTTTTTTGCGTAATTGGGATTGGTCGGCGGCACAACGAGTGGATTATTTTTTAAGCAATTCCAAAAACGTACAAAGCCGTGTTAAAAAATATTATCAAAAAGATTCTACAATAATTTATCCGCCAGTTGAGGTGGAAAAATTTTCTATTGCCAATCAAATTAAAGATTACTATTTAATTGGTGGCAGATTGGTACCTTATAAGCGTTATGATGTGGCGATTCGGGCTTTTAATAAACTAGATTTACCATTGAAGGTTTTTGGTACTGGACCAGAAATGGATGAGCTTAGAGGAATGGCAAAAAATAACATTAAGTTTTTGGGTGAAGTTACAGATGATCAAAAGATGCAATTATACAATGAGGCGATAGCTTTTATAAACCCACAGGAAGAGGATTTTGGTATTACGGCAGTCGAAGCGATGGCAGCAGGTCGTCCAGTGATTGCTTATGAAGCAGGCGGTGCTTTAGAAACAGTCGAACCAAATTTGAGTGGAGAATTTTTTGAGGATCAAACCTGGGAAAGTCTGGCCAATACAATTATTCATTTTAAACCAGAGAAGTATGATGCACAAAAAATTCGTGCACACGCCATGAATTTTAGTAAAGAAAATTTTCAACGCCAAATGATTGAGTTCGTGGATAAAATTAAGAATAAAAAATAAATAAACCCCCACGTTCTTAATTTTGGGAGTTTTTATTATTGTGAGAGTGTTTTTTATTAATACTTAAAAATCCAGATTTTACCAGCCATAATTTTCCAGCTTTCTTTTGCCGTGTTTTTGCCTTCTACAACTAGTTTTTTGTAATTAGTCCAATAATCGTTAAAAATTAAATATACATTTTCGACGCCAGTAAGTTGTTTGGCAGAGTCAATAAATTTTGGTTGGATACCTTGATAGGTAATATTAAGATAAATCTGGTAAAGCGGAGAAGAGGTTGGCAGGGGATAATAAAAAAAAGTATTATAATATTTTTTAAAACCAAATTCTTGTAAAGCAGCGGCAGAAGTTGATTGGTTGGCTAGGACAATATAATTTTCAGCCATATTTTTTTGTTCAATGAGTTGAACAGCTTGGATATCGGTTGTAGACACACTATAACCTTTGTTTTTTTCTAGACGATCATAACGCGGATAGGAAAAATAAAAAATCGAAACGGCAACAAAAGATAAAGTAAAGGCCACCAGGCTAAATTTTTTTGAGTTATTTTTTTTGTCCAAATTAAAATTAGTGGCCAAAAATAATAAAAAAGGCAAAGCAAAAAAGTAAGCAGCGTGTGCAAAGCGCAGTGGAAAAATATTTTGCTCATAATTAATTACAGCACTAAAGTTTAAACATTTTAATAGTAAGGCATTAAATAATAGAATAAAAATAAGCCATGGGAAGATAAATATTTTTTTGCCAGTATTTACGGAATGTGTTTTATAAAATTTATAAAAACCAAGCGTGCTGCCTAAAGCCACTAATAAAATAAAATATTTTTTTAATAAATAAGGTGCATGTAAAAAAGAATAGAAAGATAAATAACTGTCTTGCGCCAGCCAAGTTTTTAAGACTTCTTTGGGCCCATTAAAATTAAAAGTTAGATTAAAATTGGGTAACAAAAAAGTGGCGCCTAAAAAAAGTATCGGTAGAACAAAAAGAAATAAAAATAAAGAAAGATTAAAGATAAGCTTTTGCTGCGAGTCTGTTTTTAGCCAATATAACCAACAGTACATTAAAGCGGGTATGCCGGCTAAGGGGTGAATGACTGTAATGGTGAGACCCAAAAACCACAATTGGTTTATCTTGAGGGTTGTAGAATGTAAATTCATAAAAACCAACCAGACAAAAACAATTAAAAAAATGTTGGCTAAATGTTGAGGTGTGGTAACAAAGAATGTGAATAAGGTTAGGAGGGCGGCGAATAAGGCCAAAATTTGGGCTAATTTTTTTTTGATAATTAATTTTAAGAAAGCAAAATAAGTAGCCAGTGGTATTAACAGGGCGCCCAAAAGTGGGGCTAAAAATTTATCAATAGCAGTTAGATTTATATATGAAATTTTGGCAATAAAAACTATTAAACCATATTGACCAATGTAATAGGGTGTTTTGGGTAAGATAAAACCTTGTGTAAAAATTATTTTTTCTGCAACGCGGTGGATAAAAGGATCAAAACCGTAACCAATTTGGTAAATGACGATCGCCACAGAAGCACTTAAAAGAATGTGTAAAATAATTAAGATTATATTTTGGTAAGTGGGGAATTTAAAAATTTTAAATAGCAAAAGAAAAGTGGCTAAAAAATATAGCAAAAAAAATAGTGTGGGTAAAACTACCCACGGTGAAACAATGGCGTCAGAGTTTTGGTATATAACCAGAAAATAAGATAATACAATGAAGAGACTAAAGTAAATGAGGTTAAGAAAAAAAATGATTTTATGATCATTTTTTTTATTAGGTTCATTAGTAAAGATTGGTTGGCGCGGCTGGGTGGGTATGGTTTGGCTAGCTGGCAAAAAAATAATCGTTACTAATGGCATTAGCAAAATCAGAAAAATTGATAAATTGGCGAGTCCGATTGTGTAATAAAGAATTACACTAGATAAAATTATCTCAGCAATCAAAAAGATAAAACCCAGAAAAAATTGAAAATATTTTTCTTGACTAGAGAAAAGTCGTTGACCAAAGTGAAAACTAAAAAAATAAAAATAAATTAAAGTTAAAAGCCCGCCTACAAATGGGTTTTTAAATACCAGCATATTTAACACCAAGATTGAAATTATCAGCAGAGGTTGAATTGATAATTTAATTTTTTGTAGCATATTTATATGCTAATCATACTTTAAAAAATTATGAAAGGCAAATAACAGTAATCCGTAGGGGGTAATAAATTAAATAAAATAGGCCTTTTTATTTTGTCGAGTTTAAATGTTATAATACAACCATGAAGACATTAAATAAAAACAAAGAAATCATTGTTTTGTCAATTTTAGCTGGTGTGTTTTTTGTATTTTATTCTTTTTTGCCTTTAGCACAGATTATAAAAAGTGAAGTGCCGTTTAGTCAGGTTGGTTTTAAATTCAACACACCAGATGAGGTGACCAACTATTATTTTACTAAACTGTATAAAGAAACCGACCAGCTGTATTATGTGGAACCATATAATTTAATGGCGGATGGTGTGGTGTTTCCGCGTTGGGCCAAGCCAGTGCAAGAAAAAGTGGTGCCAGGAACTTTTCAGGGATTAATGTTGATTTATGGTACACTGGCAAAAATTTTTAGTACCTGGAGCATTCTTTTCTTAACGCCGTTTTTTGCTGTGCTGGGTGTTGTATTTTTTTATTTATTGCTTAAATTGTGGTTTGAAAAAAAAACAGCTTTTGTGTCAGCTGTTTTGATGTTTGTATTTCCGGGTTTTTGGTATTATGCTTCGCGCACACTGTTCCATAATGTTTTATTTTTAACCTTGCTTTTGGCAGGGCTTTATTTTTTAGTTAATTTATTACAGACAGATCCGTTGGGTGAGTACAAATTAAAATCAAAACGCAAACTATTTTTTGCTGTGATGGGTGGTTTGTGCATGGGTGGCGCTTTAATTACGCGTTCATCCGAGTTTGTGTGGGTCTTTTTGATGGTGTTTGGTATTTTAATTTTTTATCGCCAAAATTTAAAATTTAATTTAACATATTTAACGCTTAGTTTTTTATTTTTTTGTTTATGCGGTGTGCCAGTTTTACATAATAATAAAACTTTGTATGGTTCATATTTAGCCAGTGGTTATTCACAGATGGTAAGCTCCAATTTAGAAGATTTAGCGCAAATCCAACCCATTGGTTTAACCCAAGCGCTTTTATTACCGTTTGGTTTTCATCCCCGCGTGATGGTTAATCACGTTTTTGCTAAATATTTTTGGCAACTTTTTTGGCCTTGGATTTTATTTTTTATTGGCGGCATGATTGTGTTTTTTAAAAATAAAAAAACCAGTGGACAAAAATTATATTTTTATTTATTTTTAGTTACCGGATATTTGATGCCATACTATGGTTCGTGGTTTTTTCAGGATAGTCTCAATCCGCGCTCAGTCAGTATTGGTTCGTCTTATATTCGTTATTTTTTACCGCTATTTATCTTTGCTTTACCATTCATTGCTTTGCTGTTGATTAAAATTTCTGAAGTTATAAAAATTAAAAATAAAAAAATTATTTTGATTGGTTTAATTTTTGTATTGACCGCTGTGGCTATTGATTTAGTTTATTTTAAGGGCGAAGAAAATTTGATTGCCATAAAGGATAATCTTTTACGTTATCGTTTGCAAGCTCAAGATGTGATAGCCAAAACTCAACCTAATGATATAATTTTGATGGATGTATCTAATGATAAGGTTGTTTTTCCAGAAAGGCAACACGTGGTAGTACCGCAAGGTGGAGCGGAACTTTTGGCGATGAGCCAGTTTTTAAAAATAACGAATGTTTATTTTTTATATCGTCCAGCTGAAATTAATTTGGAATATTTAAACCAAACAAAATTTTATCCATATAATTTAGAAATTTATGATAAGCAAGAAGTTAGAGGTGGAGGAATTTTGTTTAACGTACGGCAAAAGGCAGAATATTATGTTTTAAATAATTAGTTTATTTTTTATGGTTATGCGTTTGGTAAAAATATTTTTAATTTTATTTTTTATTATTTTAACTTTTTGGTTATTGTGGTTTGATTTTGTACCGGGCAAGAGTTTAGCAGTCAACTATGATTTTTGCACAACAAGTCGTATGCTGACAGAATTTTCTCCCGGTGACAGATTGTGGCCAGTGGAAAAAGGAGAAGGTGGGTGTTGGCAAAGAATGGCCAAGAGTCCGGTTTATTTTGATGTGCGTACTCCACAAGTTTTTAAAACAGCTGAAGTGGAAATTAAATATAAAAATTTAGGCAATGAAAAATTTCAGATTGGACCACAAATTGTTAAAAACGAATGGCAGTGGATTTTGGTTGATATTTTACCAACCGAACAAAGAGGTGAGTGGCAGGTGGCAAGAATCAATTTTGATTTAAGTCAGGTTTATCAAGGTGCGCCGGTGATGCGCTGGCTTATTTCCGCACCCACGATTGAACAAAACCAGCAAAGCATTGTAATTGGTACGATTAAAATTGTTTTTAAAAAAGAACAACTTAGTTTTGCTAACGCTACAGAACAGATAAAAAATTATTTAAGAAAAATAGAAAGATAAAATATGATGAAAGATTTTTTTCAGGAATTTTTTATTATTAGTATAGGTGTTTTTTTCTTTTTTTTCGCTTTAGAATTAATTAAAGAAGGCTTGGTTTCTAATCACTTTGATTCGAATATAATTTTAGTAGTCGTTATTTTTTCTGGCTTTATGGTGATTGTGTGTGATTTAAAAAATATTAATTAAAAAATAATTTTATGGGAGATTGTCTTTTTTGCAACATTGTAGTTGGAAAAATTCCAGCATACAAAGTTTATGAGGATGATATTTTTTTGGCTTTTTTGGATGTTCATCCTTCGTCTTTTGGTCACACAATGGTGGTGCCTAAAAAACATGTTTCTACTATGTTTGATTTGAAGACCGATGAACTTGGAGAATTATATAAAAAAGTTTGTGAGATTGCTCTGGCGATAAAAAATTCTGAGATCAAAGCGACTGGTTTTAATATTGGAGTCAACCATTGGAAAACGGCCGGTCAAGAAATTGAACATTTACATGTGCACATTATACCTCGTTTTGAGGGCGATGGTGGTGGAGCTATACAATCAATTGTAAAAAGTGAAAGTAAAGATAGCTTGGAGAATACAGCAGAAAAAATTAGAAGCCAAATTGGCTAGTTATTGTATCTGACTAACAAAAAGACCCTCAGTTGAATCAAACCAATAAAGATTATTACCCTTACTGTTAATAAGCAGGCGATCAGCTTTTTTGAATTTAGTAAAACTAGTAATTTCACGACGATAATTAATCATCACCAGTTCGTTAATGACTAGTTCGTCGGCAGTGAGATATATGATATGTGTGGGTATGGGATACCACAGTACGTCTTTAATTTTTGAACCTAGTCGTGTGATGAGTTGTTTGGGGTCGTCTTTTTTGGCAGTTTCCCAGATCCAGATTTCATAAGCATTGCCAAAGAGAAAAGAGTCTTGATCTTGATTCCAGGTAATAAAATTAACACCTGGAATTATTGTTTTTGGGGTGCTAAAAATTTTTTGTTGCAAGTCAAATATATAGAGTAGCTGATTTTTTTGATCAATCAAGTTTATGATATTTGTTGGTGATGGATAAATTTGATAATTGTCAGACCAGGGCAGTGAGCTGATTAGTGTTTCTTGATTGGAGTTTAAAGATGAAAATAAATTTAACTCGACCGCATTATTTTTTTCTTTTAGATAATAGACATCACCAGTAGAGACAATCTCAAAATCAACAATGTTGTTACCGGAGATTATTTTAAGGATGACTTGATTGGGAATTATAATTTTATCAATGCCAAAACGAGACAAGCCAAGCAGGGTTAAGGGATTTTGTGGGTCAAAGATAATTTTTTTGTAGTTTTCTGACGCCCAGGTACTAATATTGAGAGTTTGTTGGTTGGAAAAATCAACCCAATACCAGACATTGGATGTATTTTTTATGAGTGCTTGGTTGCCGGATTCATTAAGAATAATACTATCAATTTCCGTGCTGTTTATTTTTACGTTTTTTAAAGATCCATCTTCGGCATCAAATAAGAAAACTTCTTTTTTATTGTCTGTTTCACTGGTGGCGGAAAAAGCTAAACGATTATTTTTTAGGTTAGAAAAAGTCTTAATTTTGGCTTTTAGTAAAATTTTTGTCGCCGGGTCAGTTTTAAAGAGACGAATATATTGGGCAAAGGCCGTCTCACCAGGGAAAATGTGCAGATCTTTGGTCCAGGGTAGGTAGTCTTGTTTTTTGACTTCAATGTGATATTCACCTGGAGTTAAGTTTTTTAAACGAGCAGTGGTTTTTTCAGGTAACAGTGTTCCGTTGAGATAAATATCTGCAGTGTCAGGTTTTGATTCCAAAAATAAAACTCCGGTTTTTTGCCAAGTTTTTTGTTGCCAATTAAATTTATAGCCTTGAGCCCAAATTAATACCAACGGTGCGGTGACAAAAAAGACCAAAAAAAAGATAATATAAATAATGCGACGACGAAAAAGAGTCATAGTGGTTGATTAAAATTGTTTAGATATTAATTTTAATGTTAACAAAAAATTGATTAAAAATCAATTTTTTTGTTTCTTTTTAAATTGTGTTATAATAGAAAAGTGCTAAGCTTAAAAAGCATTTTATTTTTTATATATGGATTATCCGCAATTGCATGACGAAGTTAAACAAGCTAATTCAAAGCAAGGCTGGTTGTTGCGTTTTATAATTGTTATTTTGATCGGTGTGATTGTCTTTATGGCTTTTAGTTTTGGTCGTAAAGTTGGTAAAAGCACCATTACAACACAGGTGCCTGAGACTTCAGCCAATACCCAATTTGGTCAAGTGTTGGATAAAGAACAACTGCCAGAATATTTAAAGAAAGATGTCAATTTTGATATCTTTTGGCAGGTGTGGAGTAAAATTCAAAATGAATACATTGAGCGGCCGGTGCCTGAGACAAAACTTTTCTATGGTGCCATGATGGGTTTGGTGGCGGCATTAGGAGACCCGTATTCTATGTTTTTAGAGCCACAAATCTCAAAGGAATTTCAAGCTGAGTTGCAGGGACATTTTGAAGGTATTGGCGCCGAAATTGCTGTCAAAAATAATCAACTGACTGTTGTGTCACCCCTGCCGGAATCACCGGCTGAAAAAGCCGGACTTAAAGCGGGTGATAAAATTATTTTAATTGATGATTTGACCACGACTGGTCTTGATGCTAGTCAGGCGGTGCAAAAGATTCGTGGTCCCAAGGGGACCCAGGTGGTTTTAACTATTGCGCGTGGGGATGCTTTGGAACAGAAAAAAATTGTTATTATTCGTGATACAATTAAGATTATTTCTGCGTCGTGGAAAATGGAAGAAAAAAACAATAAAAAAATTGCTGTTATTAAATTATCAAATTTTAATGAAGATACTGATAGCCGTTTAGTTGCAGCGATTAATGAAATTTTAACTCAAAACCCACAGGGTATTATTTTGGATTTACGGGGTAATCCAGGTGGTTACATAGATCAAGCCATTAGTGTTGGTTCGCACTGGGTGAGTGTGGGGAAAACCATTGTGGTAGAAAAGTTTTTTGATGACAAACAAACTCAGCATTTGGCCAACGGTCAGGCCGAGTTAAAAAATTATAAAACCGTGGTTTTAATTAATAAGGGTTCAGCCTCAGCCTCAGAAATTGTGGCTGGCGCTTTAAAGGACCATCAATTGGCGACTATTGTGGGTGAACAAAGTTTTGGCAAAGGTTCAGTTCAGAATTTGGAAGATCTACCAGATGGTTCGGCAGTCAAATTGACGATCGCGCGCTGGTTAACGCCCAATGGTACAACGATTGACAAACAAGGTATTACGCCAGATGTAGTGGTTGAATTGACTGAGGAAGATTTTAATAATGATAAAGATCCACAGTTGGAAAAAGCATTAGAATTGTTGACGCAATAATTTTTTAAAAAACATTATGAAAGTAATATTTTTACAAGACATAAAAAATGTAGCCAAAAAGAATGATGTCAAAGAAGTTAATGCTGGTTATGCGTTTAATTTTTTATTACCACAAAAATTGGCTGAAGTGGCGACTAGTGAGAAAATAAAACAGGTGCAAATAAACAAGAAAAAAAATCAGACTCACGAGAAAAAGATTAAAACAAAGTCACACAAAGTGGCGGCAAAAATTAACAATCAAATGATTCATATTGAAAAAAGGGCTTCTGAAAAGGGGCACCTATTTGCTGCAATTTCAGTTGAAGAAGTGGTTGGGGCTATAAAAAAAGAATTTGGTTTAGTTTTTGATCCCAAAGATTTAAAAATTAAAGAACATATAAAAGAAATTGGTACTCACAACATTGAATTAGTTGTGGCTGGCCAAAATATTTTTTTAAAGATTTTGGTGACCGCTTTGACTGAATCTAAGTCTTAAAAACCGTTACCGCATTTAAGCGGTTTTTTAAAAATAATTTTTTATGCGCAAAGTAAAAAATATATTTTTGTGGTTGGCGGCGTGATGTCATCAGTCGGTAAGGGTGTAGCAGCCGCTTCGTTGGCAAAAATTTTACAATCAAAAGGTTTTAGAATTGCCAGTATAAAATGTGATATGTATGTAAATGTGGATGCTGGTACCATCCGACCAGCCGAACATGGCGAAGTTTTTGTGGGTGAAGATGGAGTGGAAGCTGACCAAGATCTGGGTAATTATGAAAGGTTTACTGATCAAATTTGTACACGTGATAACTATATTACCACCGGTCAAGTTTACCAAGAGGTTATACGGCGTGAAAGAAATTTGGAATATGACGGTGAGGATGTAGAGGTGGTACCAGATATTCCCAATGAAATAATTCGGCGTATAGAGGTTTGTCAAAGAAAAAATAAATCTGAAGTGACAGTAGTGGAGATTGGTGGTACGGTAGGCGAATATCAGGTTTTGTTATTTTTGGAAGCCGCTCGCATGCTAAAGGTAAAAAATCCGGCTGATGTGTTTTTTGTCTTGGTTAGCTATTTGCCAACCCCGATCATTTTGGGTGAACAAAAGTCCAAACCAACGCAGTATGCCATCCGGACACTTAATTCAGCTGGTATTATGCCGGATTTTATTTTATGTCGGGCCGATAAAACGGTTAAAGAAAACATTAAAAATACTATTAGCACGGTCTGTAGCCTACCACGCGAGCGTATTATTTCGGCACCAGATGTTTATTCAATTTATGATGTGCCAATTAATTTTGAAAAAGAAAATTTGGGTCAGGTGATGTTGCAGACTATGGGTTTGAAAGCCAGAACACAAAAACTTGAAGATTGGAAAAAGTTAGCTTTAAAAATTAAAAAGATAAACAAAAAAATCACCATTGGTATTGTGGGTAAGTATTTTAATTTTAAATCATGTCGTGATACTTATATTTCTGTAATTGAAGCCATCAACCACGCGTGTTGGTTTAATAATGTTAAACCAGAAATTTTATGGTTAGATGCAGAGGAATATGAAAATAATAATAAAAAATTAAAAGAGCTTAAAAACGTTGATGGCATAATCGTACCGGGAGGTTTTGGTAAGCGAGGCACAGAAGGCATGATTTTGGCAGCTCGTTATGCCAGAGAAAATAAAATTCCATATTTTGGTTTGTGTTTGGGTATGCAAATTATGACCATTGAATTTGCGCGCAATGTTTTAAAATTAAAAAAAGCCAATTCGACTGAGCTGGATCACAATACAACCAATCCAGTTATTGCGACCATGGAAGAGCAAAAGAAAAACATTGCAGAAAAAAATTACGGTGGCACCATGCGTTTAGGTTCTTATAAAGCCAACTTGGAAATAGATTCCTTAAGTTACAAAGCTTATTTGGAAAAAATAATTTTTGAACGGCACCGTCATCGTTATGAGTTTAATAATGATTATAAAAAAAGATTGGAAGCAGCTGGCTTAAAAGTAACTGGTTTTAATCGTGAGCGGGGATTGGTAGAAATTGTAGAGGTAAAAAATCATCCGTGGATGGTGGGTGTACAGTTTCATCCAGAGTTTAAATCACGGCCGCTTAATCCGCATCCGTTGTTTAAAGATTTTATCAAAGCCAGTTTGAAGAGAAAAAATAAAATAAGTAAATAAAAAACAAAAGACGGCCAAATAAATAAGCCGTCTTTTGAAATTTAAATTTTATTATTCTACCACACTAACAAACTTTTTCCATTTGAGTTTGCCGGCAAAAGTTGTTTTTTTGCGGCGATAAAAATGAACCTTGCCGGATTTAACTGCAAATAAAGTATCATCTTTACCTTTCATGACATTTTTACCAGGATTAAATTTGGTGCCACGTTGACGGATGATGATGGCGCCGGCCGGGGCGTTTTCATTTTCATAAAGTTTAACGCCCAAACGTTTGGAGATTGAATCGCGACCCAATTTTGTTGAGCCCTGTGCTTTTCTATGTGCCATATAAAAAATAGAAACATTAAAACGCTGTTAAGCGCACTAATGTGAAATTAATATTTATTTTATTCTAACAAATTATAACTTAAGTGTCAAATTGCGGAAGTCAGCATTATTAGGTATAATAAAATTATAAAATTAATTATAATTGTATGTATAGTTCAATAGTTTTGGAACATTTTCAAAATCCGCACAATCAGGGAGTTATTCCTGATGCTGACACCATGGGTCAAGTTGGCAATCCGGTGTGTGGCGATATTATGAAATTATATTTGAAATTTCGTGAGTCTGATAAGGATAAACCCGTTGAACAACGAATCATAGAAGATATAAAATTTGAAACTTTGGGTTGTGGAGCAGCTATTGCTTCTACTTCAATGTTGACAGATTTGGCTAAAGGAAAAACTGTAGCTGAAGCTTTAAAAGTTACCAAACAGGATGTGGCGGATGCTTTGGGTGGTTTGCCAGCGGTTAAAGTTCATTGTTCAATCTTAGCTACAGAGGCACTAGAAAAGGCAATAGAAGAATATAAAAATAATTTGCAACTTAAAAAATAAAAAATATTAATTAAAACTTTATGAAAAACCCCATCATCCGTACAATTTATTTATACCTTTTTGCCTTGGTTGGTTTGGCTATGCTAGTTATTGGTCTATCTATGATTATTAACTTGGGTTTAAAGACGTGGATTTTTACCCAAGCCGATAAAATAGATAGTTATAATAATCAGCCAATGCCTTTATATCTAAATAGTGATATAAAGGTTGCACAGGAAGTAAAAGTTTGTGCTGATAAATGTGAGTTAACTCAAACTCAAAAAGAACAAGTGGATAATTGGTTGCTGGAATACCAAAAATGGGAAAAAGAACAGAAAAATGTTGATACCAATGCTTGGGTAGTTAGGACAAGACAACGTCAAGCCGCCACTGCCGTTTCTTTAATTTTGGTCGGTTTACCACTATGGTTATTTCATTGGGGGGTGATTAAAAAAGATAACAAAGAAAAAGAAGTTTAATTTATAATTAAAAATAAATAAATATGAATATTCAAGAAAAAATACAACAAGAATTGGATTTAATTCGCCCACATTTGCAAATGGATGGGGGAGATGTGGAGTTGGTGGAATTTGATGAAGCTGGTGGTGTGTTGAAATTGCGCTTACAAGGGCATTGCGCTGGCTGCCCGATGAGTCAAACAACTTTGCAAGAAGGTATTGGTAGAGCTGTGAAAGATAAAATTAAAGAAGTTAAAGAAATTGTGGCTGTCTAAAATAATTTTAAAATTATTATTATTGTCATTCCCACGTAAGTGGGAATCCAGAAAACATGAAAGCATTAATTTGGTATTGTAAAAAATTTAAAATAAGTGATGTAAAAAAGTCTACTCGAATGAAACCCATTATTCAAGATCTAGAAGAAAATTTAGACGAAAAAAAAGTTGTGGTACCTTGGGTTACTATAGAGTCTCACAAGGACGAAAATTTTTTTAGTGATTTTTTAAATGACCTAAAAATCGTAGCAGATAAATTTAAAACAAAAAAGATTATTTTATGTCCTTTTGCACATTTTGCTTCAAAAATACCATCAAAGGAAATATCTTTTGAAATTTTTTGTAATTTAGCTGATTATTTAATAAAAAACGGTTTTGAAGTAAAAAAAGTTCATTTCGGTAGTTATAAAAATGTTTTATTGTCATCACCTGCCAGTGAATATCAGGTTATGTTTAGAAGTTATTCAAAAGAATTTATTAGAAAAAAATAAAATTTAAAATTAAAATTTTATGCAAAATATATATTTTGATCATGCGGCAACTACGCCAGTTGATAAAAGAGTTTTAGAAGCCATGTTGCCATATTTCAGTGAAATTTATGGCAATGCCTCGTCTTTACATTCATTTGGCCAAGAAGCTTTAAAAGCCATAGATGAAGCGCGTGTTCAGGTGGCAAATTTTTTAGGCTGCGAAACCAATGAAATAATTTTTACTTCGGGCGCCACTGAAGCAGATAATTTAGCTATTATGGGTGTGATTTTTGCCAGTAATTATTTAGAAAAAAAAATACATATTATAACAACAGAATTTGAACATCCAGCGGTTTTGGAAACTTGCAAGTATTTGGAAAAACAGGGCGTGGAGGCGAGTTATATAAAACCGGGCAGTGACGGAGTTATAAAAGTTAGTGATATTGAAAAAGAAATCAAAGATAATACGCTTTTAATTTCTGTCATGTATGTCAATAATGAAATTGGCACCATTCAACCAATTAAAGAAATAGGGGAATTGGTGAAAAAAATAAATGCAGAAAGAAATAATAAAATCTATTTACACACCGACGCAGTGCAAGCAGCGCTTTACTGTGAGATGAAAGTTAATAATTTGGGAGTTGATTTATTGGCACTCTCGGGTCATAAAATTTATGGATCCAAAGGCGTGGGTGTTTTGTATATAAAAAAAGGAACACGTTTGCAAAGTATACAACATGGTGGTCATCATGAGTTTGGCAAGCGTGCTGGTACTTTAAACACCCCCCTAATGGTTGGAATGGGCAAAGCAGTGGAATTAATTAAAGAATATAATCAGGAAAAAATAAAAAATTTGCGGGATTATCTGTGGCAAGAATTGCAAAAAAATATTACTGATGTTACTCTCAATGGTTCCTGGAAAGAAAGGACGCCCGCTAATTTAAATATTTCTGTGCAAGGCGTGGAAGGCGAGGCTTTGCTTCTAGGTTTGGATATGGCTGGGATTGCGATTTCCACTGGTTCGGCCTGTTCGTCCGGCTCTCTTGAACCATCACACGTTTTAATGTCCATTGGCTTGTCACACGAGGCAGCGCATGGTAGTTTAAGAATAACTTTGGGTGAAGAAAACACTCAAGAAGAAATTGATTATTTTGTGCAGCAACTTGGGCAACTAGCGGAAAAGTTTAGACAGATGGCACCTAAATAAATTTTCAATAAGTTTTTTATATAAAACACGTTGTTTCAAAATAATAGTGGGTATTTCATTTATGAGGAGGTTTGATTATGGACACCCAACAGATTGCGAGACAAACCCAATTTCCGTATCTCCAAGAAAATTGGCGGAGAGACTTTGGTGCACGTCATGACTATGTCTTTCTTGTCTATCCTGGAAGAGATACAGACCGCCAGTATTTTTGTTCTGACGAAGACTGGCAACGTTTCTTGACACAGGATCGACTGGTTTTGGTGGCTGGAAGAATTACTCCTGGTATTACCGGAGCTAGTGGATTGCTTCTAGCTACCGGTGTGAGTGCCGAAACTTTTATTCGTCGCCAACCAGAACTGTTGCCAGAAATATTGCGACAGGTTAATGATTGGGCGTCTGATGTCGAGGCACACTCAATTGGCTTGGCAGGCATTATGCCAAGCATAATTCAAAAACGAAGCATTCCTGTTGGGTCACTTTTTGTAAAGGGTTTGATGGGGAGTACTTGGTTAATAATCAGGGAGGTTGAAAGCCTCGTTTCACCCCCGGCCAGAATCGCTATTGTGGGATTTGGCTATCTTGGAGGTTTTGTTTCTTCTGAGTTGGAAAGACAAGGTTTTATCGTAGTAAAAATTGATAAAAGAAAAACCACTGAAGATATTCAAAATCTAAAATCCTGTGAGCTTGTCATCGCCTTAACCCCGGCTGGTGATGACATGTGTGAATATTATGAAGTGTTACGTGATTCACAATGTACACAAATATTATTTGATTGTCATCCGGTACCATCGCGGTCGGTGGTAGACTCTTTTACCCAATTAGGTATTAGAGTTTTTCAAACCACCGCTCGTGCTGGAGGCGTAGTCACAATGCCACCTCTACCAAACTTTGAGGCAGCCGATATTCCGGGTTGCCTCTTGGACGCGATTGTGCGTTCGCAGTGTAGTAACAATGGCGATATGACTTTTCAAGATTTTGGTCATTTCGCCAGCAATGTCGGGATTCAAACACCGGCGATAGAGTTGGTTTAAAGCGTGCAAAATCTTTCCGCCGCAGCTTTCCAAGAAAGTTGCGGTTTTTTATTTTTTTATAAAAATGATATAATTATTTTGATGGGTTTTATTTTTGATTACAAAAATATAATTTTGATTATCATTGCCCTATGCAATCTAGTTTTAGGTTTTTTTGTTTTGTTTAATGGACTAAAACGGAATAGAAAAATTAATTTTTATTATTTTTTATTAAGTATCGTGGTTTCTTTGTGGGCTTTTGGCATGATTATGTACCGAGGCTCGGTTGAGGTGACAGATAAAATTGTGTGGTGTCGGTGGTTATATGTTTTTGCCACCTTGTTACCAACTGTTTTTATCTTTTTTTGTTATAATTTTTCCGGCCGCGAGATAAAATTTCGTTGGTGGTACAAATTAATCATATTAGTGTTAAATTATGGCGCCATTTGGATTTCATTGTGGCCGACGGGCGGTGTAATTACAGATGTCACAAAAAGAGCTTTTTTTGAAGACCAAATTATTTTTGGCCCATTGTATATGCTGTATAACATTTATGTGCCAGCCATGTTCGCGTGGGGGTTTTGGATTTTATATTATAAATATCGCCAGGCGGATGGAATTGCCAAGATGCAAATTAAATATGTTTTTTGGGGAACTTTTTTATCCTCAGCCTTGGGCATGAGTACCAATTTGATTTTACCAACTTTTGATTATTTTGAGTTAAATTGGCTGGGGCAGGCGTTGACCTTGGTAATGGTGGGATTTATTGCTTATGCCATTATTCGTTATCGTTTGATGGATATAAAAATGGTTTTTTCCAAATCCATTATTTATTTTTTCTTGGTTTTATTTGTAACAGGTCTGTTTAGTTTTTTTACTTTATGGACCGGCAGTAGTTTGATTCCTATTTTAAACACCAGTCAAAAGGTTTTATTTACGGTGGTAATTTCATTTGTGGTAGTCTTGGTGATGGATCCTCTGAAACGGCTATTGGCTTTTGTAACTGATAAAATATTTTTTCGAACCAGAATTGATCATATAAAAGTTATTAAAACGCTCACTGATATTATCGCTTTAGAAATTGATAAACATATTTTAGTAAATAAGCTGTGTCTGGGCGCCAAACAAGAGTTGCGTGTGGCGACATTCAAAATATATTTAAAAAATAAAACTAGCGGAGTGTTTGCACCGGTCACGGTTTCAGATAAAAAAGAGAATTTATTTTCTATTGCTGGTGGTAAAGCCCTAGAAAAACATTTTAATAAAAATCACCAAGTAATATTTATAGAAGAATTTTTGTACGAACATAATTTTTTGGGGCATAAAGATAGACTATTGAAACATAAAAAAACTAGGAAAACGGCAGATTGTTTGGTTTTAGTGATTGCACAAATAGACGCTGATTTAATAGTTCCAATTTTTCACGAGTCAGTTTTAACAGCTTTTTTTACTGTAGGCAAAAAATTATCAGGTGAACAGTTTGATAAGCAGGATTTAAATCTGTTGGATTCGGTGGCCAGCCAGTTTTCATCAGCTTTGGAAAAAGCAGAGCTGTATAGTGAATCACAAAAATTTAGTCAGAAGTTGAAAAATGAAGTGGAAAAAGCCACTAGTGATTTGCGGCACGCCAATGAACATTTAAAAAAATTGGACGAAGCTAAAACCGAATTTATTTCTGTAGCATCGCACCAGTTGCGCACGCCGTTGTCGGGAATTAAGGGCTATCTGTCTATGTTGAAAGATGGTGATTTTGGAGTTTTGGAACCGAAAAAGAAAAAAATTGTCAGTGATGTTTTGGTTAATACCGAACGGATGGTACGTTTGGTAAATATTTTTCTCAATATTTCTCGCATTGAATCCGGACGTTTAAAACTGGAAAAAACAAAATTTGATATTACAGACATGACCAAGGAAACTTTGCACGAGTTGAAAACTGATGCGGAGTGCAAGGGTTTAAAATTAGAATTTGTGGGTGTACAGGAGAAAATAGTGGTGAATGCTGACCGTGATAAATTGCACGACGTATTAATGAATTTGGTTGATAACAGTATAAAATATACCGCAAAAGGCACGGTAACAGTTGGACTACAAAAAAAGGATGATTTGGTTAAAATTACAGTTAGCGATACTGGTATCGGTATCACTCAAGATGATATTGATGATTTATTTACCAAATTTGGACGGGGTAAAAAAATTGCTCAAATTAATACAGCTGGTTCTGGATTGGGATTATTTATTGCCAAAAAAATAGTTGAATTGCACGATGGAAAAATTTGGGCAGAATCAGATGGTGAAGGCAAGGGTAGCGCGTTTAGCTTTGAAATTCCGGTTGGGTAAGTTATAAGTTAAATATTTTAATTAGGTTTTATATTATTAATGCCAAAATTTTGTGACTTGCAAATATTTAAATTGGCAAGTTTTTTATTTGGTCTTTAAAGTATGGTATAATATGTGTAGTTATGTTTAGACAAACAATGCTTAAAAAAATTAAAAAAAGTGGTTTAATTGGACGCGGCTGCAATAATTTTTTGGTGGCTGATAAGTGGGAAATGGTGCGACGAGCAAAAGGCGCAGAAAAGTTTGTGGTGTGTAATATTTCCGAATCAGAGCCGGGTATGTTTAAAGATAAATATATTTTAGAAAAATGGCCACAACTGGTGTTGGATGGGATTAATTTAGCTATGAGTGAAATTAAAGCTAAAAAAGGTTTGGTTTATTTAAATCCAGTGTATTATAGTGAATTTCAAGCTAGTCTGGAACAAATAATTGCAAAAAACAATTTTAAGATTGAATTATTTGAAAAGCCTTTACATGACTATGTGGGTGGGGAAGAGACAGCAGTTTTAAATTCCATGCAAGGCTTAAGAGTGGAACCGCGCTTGAAACCACCCTATCCAACTGCATTTGGTTTTTATGGTGCGCCGACTTTAATTCACAATTGTGAAACTTTTTATGCAGTGTCTTTAATAAATTCTGGTGTTTACAAAAATACCCGTTTTTACTGCTTGTCTGGCGTGAATAGAACCAATGAAATAAAAGAATTGACAACTGATTTAACAGTTCGTGCGGTTTTACAAGAATTTGATCACACGCCAAGTGCTGATTTTTTTTACCAAGTTGGCGGAGGAGCGGCTGGTTTTTGTTATAATTACAAACAATTGAACCGTAAATTTGAGGGCAGCCCAAGTATTATTATTTATAAAAATGATGGTTCTGAACAAGCAACTGTGATGAAGTGGCTGGATTTTTTTCGTAAAGAATCCTGTGGCCAGTGCGTGCCATGTCGTGAGGGAACTTTTCGTCTGCGTAATTTGATGTATGAATATTATCAAAGTGAACAACTTGATAAAAAAGTTTTTGATGATTTAGTTTTGTCATTACAGAAAACCAGTTTGTGTGCTTTGGGTAAAACAGCCACCAATGCTTTAGTTTCCTATTTTAAAAATGTAAAAGAAACATGAAAAAAATAAAATTTTATATTAATAATAAAGAATATGTTGCTTTTGAAAATGAGTCAGTTTTGGACGTGGCTTTGCGAGAAGGATTAAATATTCCGCATTTATGTAAACATCCAGATTTGGCCATTAAGGGTAATTGTCGTTTATGTTTAGTACAAATAGAAAACAAAGGTGTGGTGACTGCTTGTTCGACCGTGGCGGAAAAAGGAATGCAGATTTTTTTAGAGACTGAAGAAATTAAAAATTTACGTAAGACAAACTTGGAGCTTATTTTTTCTGAACATCAGGAAAAGTGTACCACTTGTGTATACCAAGATAACTGTCAAATATTAAAATATGCGGCTGAATTTGGTGTAAAAATTTCACGTTTTGAAGATAGAAAAAAACATTTTTCAACTTGGCAGTTTGGCGATTCCATTCAGTTTGATAGTTCCAAGTGCATTGATTGTCGTAACTGTGTTGAAGTGTGTGAAAAGCAAGCTTGTAATTTTTATGAAGTTGCGAAAAGAGGGGTTGACACGGTTGTAAAACCTAAAGGTGAAGCAAATGGGATTACCTCCCCCCACCCCCTCCTTATAAATGAGGGGAGCTTAGATCTGTTAAAAAATGACGTAGATAAATTTGATTGTACTTATTGCGGACAGTGTGTGACTCATTGTCCGGTGGGAGCAATTAGTGGTGTCCCGCATTGGGAAGCGGTTGAAAAATTATTAAAAGATCGGGCTGGAAAAATTTTAGTTGCCGAAATTGCTCCATCCATTCGCGTTTCTATCGGTGAAGAATTTGGTGAGGCATATGGTAAAATTATGACGGGGCAGTTGGCGGCTTCAATGAAAGCTTTGGGATTTGACTGGGCTTTTGATGTAAATTTAGGTGCCGATTTTACCACCTATGAGGAAGCACAGGAGGTGGTAGAAATGGTACTCAATAATAAATCACGACCACTATTTACGTCATGTTGTCCGGCGTGGGTGAAATTTGTGGAATTTTATTATCCAGAATTTATGGCGCATTTGACCAGTGCCAATTCACCGCACATGTGCTCTGGACCAATTATCAAAACATATTTTGCCGATTATTTAAAAAAAGATCCGCGTGATATTGTGGTGGTTTCGATTATGCCGTGTACTTCAAAAAAACATGAAATTAATCTGGAAACGCATACAATTGATTTGGGTTGGTGTCTGGAAAGACTAGATTTGCCAAACATAAAAAATATTTGTCCGGATAGAAAACAACTGCAAGGCGTAAAAGTAAAGGCCGTGGATTATGTCTTAACTACGCGTGAATATGCTTATCTCTTACATAAACACAAAATTGATTTGTCAAAACTCAAAGCAGAAAAACTAGATAAACCTTTGGGTGTCTATTCTGGTGCTGGAGCAATTTATGGTGCAACTGGTGGGGTTATGGAGTCAGCCCTGAGGAGTGCAGATTATTTTTTTCGGGTGTGGGATGAAACCGGTTCATTAAAATCAATTGTACATGGAGAAAATTATAAATTAAAAAAGAAAAGATTTTCCAAACTATCACAAAGCCGCATTGAATTTAAAGAGGTACGTGGCCAAAGTGGTATAAAGGAAGCGCGAGTTAAAGTTGGTGGTCGCAAATTAAATGTGGCGGTCGTTAATGGTTTGGGGAATGCCAAAAAAGTTTTGGATGATTTAAAAGCTGGAAAAGTAAAATATGATTACGTGGAAGTCATGGCCTGTCCAGGTGGCTGTATTGGCGGCGGTGGTCAGCCCATTCCGACCAATTCAAAAATTAGAGCCCAACGCGCCGCAGCTGTGTATGAAATTGATAAAAATTTAGCCATTCGTACGGCCCATGAAAATCCAAGTCTTTTGGAGGTGTATAATAAATATTTTAAAGGCGACAAAGAAATAATTGAAAAAGTTTTACATAGTAAGTTTAAAGTTAAAGAAAGAGAAGGGTATACAATATTATAAATTTTAAATTCAAAATATTAAAAAATATGCCGTATTTAGCATCAATCAAATTGGCTGAAAACCTAAAAGATAAAAGAGTCTTGGTGCGTTGTGATTTTGATGTGCCGTTGAGTGCGGGACGAATTGAAGATGACAGTCGACTAAAAGCGAGTCTTTTAACAATTAAATTTTTATTAAAAAAGAAATGCCAAATAATTTTAATGGGACATTTGGGTCGGCCAAATGGAAAGGTGGTTGGGGAGTTGAGTTTAAAGCCAGTGCAGGAGCATTTAGAAAAACTATTGAAGACGAAAATTGAATTGATTAAATTTGGCGAAATTAGTTCTTCTATTAATTTAAAACGAGACAAAAAAGATAAAATTATAATGTTAGAAAATTTACGTTTTTGGTTGGGTGAGGAAAAAAATGATAAAAAATTTGCTAGGCAACTAGCCAGTTGGGCCGATGTTTACGTAAATGAAGCGTTTGCTGTCTCGCATCGTGCATGTGCGTCGGTGGATGCTATAAAAAATTATTTACCCAGTTATGCCGGTTTTAACTTAACCAAAGAAGTGGAAAAATTGTCAGAAGTTTTGAATCGACCACTCAGACCTCTGGTGGTCATTATTGGTGGGGCAAAAATTGAAACTAAGTTGCCGGTTTTGGATAAATTTTTAGCTAAGGCTGATTATCTGTTGGTGGGTGGGGCGATTGTTAATAATTTTTTTAAAATTTTGAATTATGAAGTTGGTCAGTCTTTAATTGATCGAGAATATTTAGCAGCGGCTAAAAAGTTGTGGCAAAAATCAAAAAGCGGGGCGCTTAATTTTATAATAAAAGATAAACAGTTTTCTGTCAGCAATGGTTTTATAAGTGACAAACTGGACTTAGCAACAATAAAAAATTTACGTCACAAAATAATTTTACCTATTGATGTGGCGGTCAAAAATTTAAAAACAGAAGAAAAAGAAATAAAAGCAGCCAGTCAAGTTAATCTAAATGATAAAATTTTAGATATTGGACCACAAACCTTGGAATTGTATGGGCGCATAATCAAAGGCGCTCGCTGCGTTGTGTGGAATGGACCCATGGGGAAGTTTGAAGAATCTGAGTTTGCTGTGGGAACATTTTGTGTGGCTGAGCTAATTATTAAAGCCCGCGCACGCGCGATTATAGGTGGTGGAGAAACAGAAGAAGCTTTGAAAAGTGTGTTGAAAAATAAAGAATTGCCCAAACGAATTTTTGTTTCCACTGGTGGCGGGGCGATGTTAGAATTTTTGGGTGGTAAAAAATTACCTGGATTACAAAAATAATAAATTAAAAAATATATGAAAAAAAATACCATTGCCAAACTTTATGCGCGTGAAATTCTTGATTCACGTGGTAATCCAACTTTAGAAACAGAGGTAACTTTGGACTGTGGTTTGAAAGCCAAAGCCAGTGTGCCAGCCGGTGCATCAATCGGTGAGCATGAAGCTGTAGAACTGCGCGATAGGGATAAAAAAAGATATGGCGGTTTGGGTGTTTTAAAAGCGATTGAAAATGTGAATAAAAATATAGCCAAAAAAGTTTTTGGTTTGGAAATTTTAAAACAAATAGAGATTGATCGTGCTATGCTTAAGCTGGACGGCACTAGTGATAAATCGCATTTAGGAGCCAATGCTATTTTGTCGGTTTCTTTGGCATGTGCCAGAGCTGGGGCTTTGGCGGAGAATTTAGAACTTTATGCTTATTTAAGAAAAATTTATCAACTACCAAGCGCTAGTCGTCAGTTGCCCATACCAATGTTTAATATTTTTAACGGCGGTAAACATGCGGATACAAATTTGAATTTACAGGAATTTATGATTGTACCATTTGGGATAAAGGGTTTGGCTGAACAGGTGCGGGCTGGTGCTGAAATTTTTCATGCTTTAGGTGAAGTATTACACAGCAATTATTTTGATACTGATGTGGGTAATGAAGGGGGTTATGCACCCAATTTGGATTCCACCATGCAGGCGTTTGATATGATTATGGAAGCCATTAACAAAGCTGGCTATCATGCTGGTAATCAGGTTGGTCTGGCCTTGGATGTGGGTGCTTCGGAACTTTATGATCCGCAAAAAAGATTATATGTTTTTGATCTTGATGATCATTATTTTATTGCTGACCAATTAATCTCTTTATATCGTGATTGGGCGCACAAATATCCGATTTTTTCTATTGAAGATGGACTAGCGGAAAATGATTGGGAGGGTTGGGAAGAACTAACAAAGGAATTTAAACGTTTTAAACCCTTAGCTTCTAAACAAAAAATGTTTTTGGTGGGGGATGATCTTTTTACAACCAATTCAGAAAGATTAAGAGCCGGCATTAAGCGTGATGTGGGTAATGCGGTTATATTAAAACCTAATCAAATTGGAACTTTGTCAGAAAGTCTTGAATTTGCTAAAATAGCTCAAGCGGCTGGTTATTCAATTATTACTTCGCATCGTTCAGGTGAAACAACAGATGATTTTATTGCTGACTTAGCTGTGGCTTTAAATTCCGATTTTGTTAAATTTGGTTCACTGGCCCGTGGAGAAAGAGTAGTAAAATATAATCGCTTGATGGAGATAGAAAATAAATAGAAAATATGTCACAAAAAAGAATAAAACAACCAAACAACAATCCTTTGGTAATGGTAATTTTGGATGGCTGGGGAATTAATAAAGCTTATAATGGGAATGCAATTACTGAGGCGAATGTCCCAGTTTTTAATACACTTTGGAAAAATTATCCACATACGCAATTATGTGCCTCTGGTAGATGTGTGGGTTTGCCAGCTACACAGGATGGCAACTCAGAAGCTGGCCATTTTAATTTGGGCGCAGGCAGAATAGTGGATCAGGATACTTTAATGGTTTCTAAAGCCATTAAAAATGGACTTTTTTTTAAAAATCCAGCTCTTAAAGCCAGCCTTAAACATTTAAAAAGAACAAATGGTCGTTTGCATTTAATGGGTCTTTTGACGGGTTGGCAATCAGCACACGCGGATCCCGAACATCTTTTGGCATTGTTGACATTTTATCGTCAGGAAGGTGTCAAAGAAATTTTTTTACATCTTTTTACTGATGGACGTGATTCTTATCGTTTTGGTGCGTTGGATTTTTTAAAAAAGATCAGAAAAGAAATGCAGGGTGGTGAAAAAATTGCTACGATTTGTGGCCGTTATTATGCCATGGATAGAAAAAAACAATGGGATCGCATAGAAAAGGCATATCAAGCCGTGGTCGCCGGTAAGGCTGTATATTATGCCAAGACAGCTGAGGAAGCTATCAAGCAAGCTTATGATCGTGGTGAGAGTGATGAATTTATTGTACCCACAGTGATAGTTGTGGATGGTAAATGCGACAATAAGGGTGTGTGTGTGAGTGGTAAATCGGTTACAGAAGTTAAGAACGGTGATGCTGTGGTGTTTTTTAATCAAAGATCTGATCGTGCTAGAGAATTAACAAAAACTTTTTTACAAGCAGATTTTAATAAAAAGAATCCAGGATCTTTTGTGCGTAGTCGAGTTTTGAAAGATTTACTATTTGTTTCCATGACTGATTTTGGGCCTGATTTGGATAATATTTTAACCGCTTTTCCATCACAAAACCTAAAGAATACTTTACCTATGGTTTTAACAGATATGCGACAATTGTATATTGCTGAAAATGAAAAGTACGCCCACGTAACATATTTTTTTAATGGTGGTTATGCTGATCCGGTAAATGGCGAGGACAGAGTAATGGTTCCATCGTTGGATGTTTCTTCATATGATTTACAGCCAGAAATGTCAGCTTTAAAAATTACTGAAAGGGTAGTAGGTGATATAAAAGAAAATAAATATGATTTTATTTTAGTTAATTTTGCCAACCCAGACATGGTGGCACATACGGGTAATTTAGCTGCCGGTATCAAGGCTTGCGAAGTAGTCGATACTTGTGTGGGAAAAATTTTAAAAGTTCTGACAGAAAAAAGAGGTATTTTATTAGTGACAGCAGATCATGGTAATATAGAAGAAATGATTGATGAAAAAACAGGTAAGATAGATACCCAGCATTCTTCTTTTCCAGTACCATTTATCATTGTTGACAAAAGAACAAAAAATATAAAAAAATATCAATTAAAAGATAAGGGTCTTTTGGCTAATGTTTCACCAACAATTTTAGATTTATTAGGTAAAACAAAACCAATAGAGATGACTGAAACATCACTTATAGTTAGCTAATTTTAATTTATGAATGAAGATAATAATATAGAAGAAAGCAGGCTCAAACCGGTGGTACTTGTAATTTTGGATGGCTGGGGGGTGGCACCAGCTTTAATCAGTAATGCCATTGCCCAGGCCAAAACACCAAATTTTAATAAGTATGTACAGCAGTATTTTAGTACGACATTGCAGGCATCTGGTGAGGCGGTAGGGTTACCGTTTGGTGAAATGGGTAATTCTGAGGTTGGACATTTAAATATTGGTGCTGGTAAAATTATATTTCAGGAACTACCCCGTATTAACCGTGCTATTTTGAACGGCGAATTTTTCAAGAATTCAATTTTGATTAAGGCTTGCTTGAATGCTAAAAAAAATAAAACTTCATTACATATAATTGGATTAATCTCGACTGGTGGTGTACATGCTTCAGTCGATCACCTCTATGCATTATTGGAACTTGCCAAACAGCAACAGTTAAAAGATGTTTTTGTGCACGCTATTTTGGATGGACGCGATATGGGTTATAATTCTGGTTTGGAACTATTACGTCAGGTGGAAAAAAAAATGCAAGAAATTGGCGTGGGAAAAATTGCTACCGTCTGTGGTCGTTTTTGGGCCATGGATCGTGATAATCATTGGGAACGTATAAGCCCAGCTTATCAGGCAATGACGTATGGCATAGCCGAATCTAGAGGAATAGATGTTTTGATAATGATCCAAAAATCATATACAGGTGAAATTTATGATGAAGAATTAAAACCAATTGTGTGTTTGGATGTGACGGGTCAACCTTTAACTACAATTAAAGATAAAGATGCGGTAATATTTCTTAATTTTCGCGCTGATAGAGCTAGAGAATTAACACGTGCTTTTGTATTACCGGGTTTTGAAAAGTTTGAGAGACCTGAATATTTGGCTAATTTATATTTTGTGACCATGACCCAATATGAAAAACAGTTGCCGGTGGATGTTGCTTTTCCACCAGAACATATTATTATGCCGTTGGCAAAAGTTTTAAGCGAGCAGGGTTTGAAACAACTACATATAGCCGAAACTGAAAAATATGCCCACGTAACTTATTTTTTTAACGGTGGTTTGGAAGAGACCTTACCAGGCGAGGAAAGGGTTTTGATTCCATCGCCACGAGTAGAAAGTTATGCAGAAAAACCAGAAATGTCGGCTGGCGAAATAAAAAATACTTTAGTTAAAGAAATTAGCAATAATAAATTTGATTTTATAGTTGTTAATTTTGCTAATTCGGATATGGTCAGCCATACTGGTGATCAGAAAGCTACTATTAAAGCCATAGAAAAAGTTGATAAGTATGTGGGTGAAATTGTGGATGCGGTTTTAAATAATGGTGGTGTGACACTCATAACAGCTGATCATGGAAACGCTGAGTGTCTGGTGAATGATAAAACCGGCGAGATTGATAAAGAACACTCCACAGCACCGGTGCCGTTTTTAATCATTGGACAGGCGTTTAAAAGTCACTATACTGGTGAAGAAACAGTCGATTTGACATTACTAACACCTTCAGGAGTTTTAGCAGATATTGCACCAACCATTTTAAAAATTATGCAAATTGAACAGCCCAAAGAGATGACGGGTAGGAGTTTAATTTAAAATTATTTTTTTATGCCAGAACTGCCAGAAGTTGAAACAATAAAATTGGGGCTACGTCGATTGATTGTTAATAATAAGATTGACAAAGTAGAGGTTAATTTGTCTAAACAGATAAAGAATCCGTTGAAATATTTTTTAAAAAATGCAGTTGGTGTTAAAATTAAACAAATTAAACGAAGAGCAAAAAATTTGCTATTAGAATTAAGTAATGGATATTTTTTAGTTTTTCACCTTAAAATGACTGGCCAATTAACTTATCGCTCAAAAAAAGGTTCCTTGGTTGGTGGCGGACATCCTATTAAGCAAGATTTAAAAACATTGCCGAATAAATATTCGCATGTCATATTTACTTTTGAAAATGGTGCTAAGTTATTTTTTAATGATACACGCCAGTTTGGTTGGGTTAAATTAGTCAATAAAAAAGAACTAGAGCAGATGTTGCAAAAAATAGGCCCCGAACTATTGGATGAAAGTTTGACGGTGGATAAATTTGGAGCATTATTGGCTAAGAAAAAAACAGCCATTAAACCACTTTTGATGGAGCAAAGTTTTGTAGCTGGAATAGGTAATATTTATGCTACGGAAGCCTGTTTTTGCGCTGGTATTGGGCCACAGCGACCCGCTAATTCTTTAAATGTCAGTGAAACAAAAAAATTATTAGTGTGTTTAAAGAAAATTTTAAAATTGGCCATTGCCAAAAAAGGCACTTCGGTGGTTGATTATGTGGATGCATTGGGCGAGCAGGGAAAGATGTCCAATTTTTTAAAAGTTTACGGTCGTGCCGGTCAGCCGTGTCTAAAATGTGGTGCAGCTTTAAGAGTTATGAAACAGGCTCAGCGAGCGACAGTTTTTTGCGCTCAGTGTCAAAAATAGTTTTTTATTATTTAAATTATGTGGTTTTTAAATTTTGATTATCAATTTTTTACAGCTATAAATTCTTTAGCTGGAAAATATCACTGGCTTGATTTGGTGGCTATTATTTGTGCTAAATATTTAATTTTTGTAATTTTTGGCGCGGCACTGGGCTGGTGGATTAGTTTGCATAAATCGAAACCAACTTTTGCTTGGCCTGTAGAAGGCAAAAAAAAATGGTTGGCTGTGGGGCATTTGGGTTTAACCGCGGTGGGTGTTTATTTAATAAATAACTTAATAGCTTTAATTCATTTTCGTGAACGACCCTTTTTACGCGAAGGTGTAAAGCAGATGGTCAATCCAATGTCGGAGAAGTCTTTTCCCTCTGATCATGCAGCAGCTTCTTTTGCTGTAGCTGCGGTGATATTTTTTTATAATAAAGCTCTGGGTGGTTTTTTGTTTGTTTTGGCAATTTTGGTAGGTTTGGGTAGAATTTATACCGGTGTACATTATCCTTTGGATGTTTTAGGTGGAGCAGTAGTGGGAATTTTAACCGCCATGATCGTTGGGTTTATTTTAAAGAAAAAATAATTTTTTATAAAATTATAATATACACTAATAATAGGCACGTAGCGGCTTGAAATTTTTTCAAGCCGTTTTTTATATTTTTGGTGGATAAGTGGTGGTTGTTAGCTGGGTAAAATTGGTATATAATAGTAGTAGAGTGGTGCAAAGTGGTATAAAGTGGATAACTATTAAATTCCCAATTATGTTTATTGGCGAGTATCAACATAATCTTGACGATAAAAATCGTTTAGCCATACCCGCCAAATTTCGGCTGAGTTTAAAGCAGGGTGCATACGTGACTAGGGGGTTTGATAATTGTTTATTTTTATTAACAACCAAAGAGTGGCAAAAATTGGTGGATAAATTGGCAGAATTACCAATTGGTAAAGCCGAAGCCAGGGGTTTTTCACGTATTATGTTAGCTGGCGCTATGGATGTTAAGCCGGATAACTTGGGTAGGATTTTAATTCCAGATTATTTAAAAAAATATGCGGGCATTGATAAAAAAGTAGTAGTCGCTGGACTAAATAGTCGTTTAGAAATTTGGGATGAAGGCAAATGGCAGACCTATAAGGCACAGATTGAAAAACAGGCTGATAAATTAGCCGAGACGATGGGAGAAATGGGGATTTAAACAATTTTAATTTTAAAAAAGCAAGGCACCATGTCGGTTCATACTCCAGTTTTAGTTAAAGAAGTTTTGGAATACCTAAATCCACAAGCGGGGCAAAAATTTATTGATGCCACTTTTGGTGGCGGTGGACATACACAAGAATTTTTACAACGGGTGGGGACGAGTGGACAAATATTAGCCCTGGATGCTGACTGTGGAGCGGTTGAAAAAGGTATAAAGTTATTTTCTAGTAAGAATTTAATTATAGCTAATGCTAATTTTGAGAATTTAAAGCAGGTAGCTGAAAAATATGGTTTTTTACAGGTGGATGGAATTTTGGCTGATTTGGGGTTATCTTCAGATCAGCTAGAAAATTCAGGTCGTGGTTTTACTTTTCAAAAAGATGAACCGTTGGATATGCGATTTGATATGGGATTAGATGTTAACGCGGCTAATATTCTTAATTCCTATAGTCAGGACGAATTAAAGTTTATTTTTGAAAATTATGGCGAATATCGTTTTGCGGGTCAACTGGCCGCCCAGGTTAGAAAAACTAGAAAGCAAAAGCCCTTTAAAACAACTTTTGATTTAGTAGAAGCGGTGAAACAAATTCAACCCTCCCCCGGACAAAAAAAGATTCATCCAGCCACGTTAGTGTTTCAAGCTTTGCGCGTAGCGGTTAATCAAGAACTGGAAGTTTTGACCAATTTTTTACCGCAAGCCATTGATTTGTTGGCACCTGGTGGCAGATTAGCAGTTATAGCTTTTCAGGGCGCGGAAGATAGAATAGTGAAGGTTTTTTTTCAAACTAATGCAAGAAAAGAAAATCCAAATTTAAAAATTTTGACCAAAAAGCCAATTGCAGCCACAACAGAAGAGGTGATTGTTAATCCACGGAGTCGTAGTGCAAAATTACGGGTGGTGGAAAAAATATAATTATAATATTTAAAAATAAAAATAAAAAATTATGTCCAAATATTTTTCTTTGTGTGCCAGGCGAAAAAAGAATATTAAAGTAAAGCAAAGCATGAAAAATAAAACCAAAAGAGTAGTTAATCTTTTTAATGTGGGGCGTATTTTTTTAATGATTTCAATGATTGGTTTAGCAGGGTTGTATGTTTTTTCGGTCAATAATGATTCAGCTAAGGGTTTTGAATTATCACGTTTGGAAAATCAGCAAAAAGTCTTGATGGAACAAAATAAACAGATGGAAAATAAGATGCAACAATTTAAATCACTCGCCAAGGTGCAAGAAAAGGTGAGTGACCTAGACATGGTGAATGTGGAGGCAATTGAATATTTACCAATTGATGGTAATGCAGTAGCTTTAGTTAAATAATTTATAATATCATGACACGGTTCAGCGGTTCGATTAAAAATAACGCAGAACACACGGGGAGCACTGCCAGAATAAAATTCATAGCCGTGCTCTTTTTAGTTTTAGCGGCTGTTTTTTTGAGCCGACTTTTTTATTTACAGGTTTTTAAACATGGTCTATATAAAACGATGGCCATAGCTCAACATGAAAATACGCAAAAACTTTTGCCGGCCCGAGGAATGATTTATGCTGTTGATAAAGATGGGCGTGAATTTTGTATTGCCGATAATCAGGATTTGTATTTATTATTTGCAGTGCCAGTTGAAATTGACAATGCCACCCTTACGGTTGAAAAAATTGTTTCAGTTTTGAATATGGAAGAACAGGAAAAAGTTAAAGTTTTAAATCAATTAAAAAAAAATAATGACCCCTATGAGCCATTGAAACATTATTTAAATGAGGAAGAAAAAAACAAGCTGAAAGATTTAAATATTGTGGGTTTGGGTTTTTCAAAGGAAACCAAAAGATATTATCCCGAAGGAGATGTTTTTGCTCATCTAAACGGTTTTGTTGGTTTTAGTGAAGATAAGGCCATGGGGCAGTATGGTTTAGAAGAATTTTTTGAAACGGAGTTAAGGGGTAAAAATGGAATGTTAAAATCAGAAACTGATCCGGCCGGACATTTGATTGCCGTGGGTGAATATGATGTTGTACCGGCCGAAGGTGGGTCTAGTTTATATCTTAACATTGATCCAGTGGTACAACTAAAAGCCTGCGAAACTCTAAAAAAAGCTGTAAAAAATTATGAAGCACAAGGCGGAGTGGTAATTATTCAAAATCCTAATGATGGAGCTATTTTAGCTTTGTGTGTTGAGCCCAGTTTTGACCCAAATAATTATGGTCAAGTTGAGAATGTTAATTTTTTTATCAATCAAGCCATTAGTTCCTTATATGAACCGGGCTCAATTTTTAAACCAATTACCATGGCCGCAGCTTTAGATACACAAAGTGTTGAACCGGACACGACTTATGAAGATAAAGGGATTTTGGTTTATGGTAAGGATAAAATTACCAATGCTATGGATAAAAAATATGGCGTGGTCAATATGACACAGGTTTTGGAAAATTCAATCAATACTGGTGCGGTTTTTGCGGCGGTTGCTACAGGTCGAGAAAACATGAAAAAATATATTAGTGATTTTGGTTTTGGCGCGCATCTGGGAATTGATCTGCCGCGGGAAGCTAAAGGTGATGTAAATTCATTAGATAAAAAAAGTGATATATATTTAGCCACTGCATCTTTTGGACAAGGCATCGCAGTGACGCCCCTACAAATGATAAATGCTTTTTCTGCTATTGCCAATGGTGGTATATTATATAAACCATGGGTGGTAAAAAAAATAGTTAAAGTTGATGGAGAAGTTGAAGAATTTACCGCCCAACAAATTCGACGTGTTATTAGTTCTAAAAGTGCTAATGTATTAAAAGCCATGTTGGTGTCAGTGGTGAAGAATGGTCACTCAGGTGTGGCAAAAATTCCAGGCTATTTTGTAGCCGGAAAGACTGGTACAGCGCAGATTCCAGCCAAAAACGGTGGTTATCTAAATGCTTACAATCATTCATTTGTGGGTTTTGCTCCGGCAACCAAACCTAGATTTACGCTGTTTGTAAAAATTACTAATCCAGCCAAGGGCGCTTTTGCGGAATCCACAGCCGGACCAGTATTTGCGGAGATTATGAAATATTTGTTAAACTATTATCAAGTTCCAACGGATGAATAAAAATAAGTTAAAAATATGTCTTTTTTGAAAAGAATCGTTGATAATCTTTTGGCCTTTTTGGCCAAAAAGATTGTTAAAAAATATAAACCGCAGATTATTGGCATTACTGGCAGTATGGGTAAAACCTCGGCTAAGGAAGCTGTTTTTAGTGTGTTTGAAGGTCGTGGTAACGTGAGAAGCAATATAAAAAATTATAATACTGAAATTGGTTTGCCGCTAACTATTATTAATGCTTATGCCGGTGGTAAAAATCCTTTGGCTTGGTTGTTGATTTTTATTAAAGCCTGTGGTTTGCTTTTTTTTAAAGATAAAAATTATCCAACGGTTTTAATTTTGGAAATGGGCGCAGATCATCCAGGCGATATACAACATTTGGTAACCATTGCACCATGCGATATTGCAGTGGTGACGACGGTGGGTGAAACACATTTGGAATTTTTTGGGGATATTAACAATGTTAAAACAGAAAAAGAAATTTTAGTAACGCATCTAAATTCCAAGGCAGTGGCAATTTTGAACCGCGATGATAAGTTGGTATGGGATATGCGACAATCCACACGAGCCAAGGTTTTAACTTTTGGTTTTGATATGGAAGCGGATTTTAGGGCTGGTGATTTAATCTACCAACAAAATGAAACAGGACAATTTTCGCATTTGAGTTTTAAGATTTTTTATCAAAGTCAAACAATTTCAGTTAATACCAAACACTGTATAGCCAAATCGCATATTTACGCTTTTTTAGCTGGCGTAGCTGCGGGTGTGGCTTATGGCTTTAATTTTGGTGAAGTGGTAGCCAAATTAGAGGCTTTTAAACCACCCAAGGGTAGGATGAATTTAATTGATGGTATAAAAAGAACACAGATTATTGATGATACTTACAATTCTTCTCCCCAGGCAGCGATGGCAGCTTTGGAGGTTTTGAAGCAATTACCCAATCAAGGCAGAAAGGTTGCTGTTTTGGGCGATATGCTGGAATTGGGCGTGGAATCAGAAAATTTACACGAAATGGTGGGTGTAAAGGCTGGAGAAATAAAATTAGATTTGCTTATAACTTATGGTGAACGAGCGCGTGCGATAGGACGTGGTGCAAAAAGAGCTAGCCTCACGACTGACAATGTTTTTAGTTTTACAGACCAAGAGCAAACTGGTCGTTTTATTCAGGATCGAATTGTAGCAGGTGATTTGATTTTAATTAAAGGCTCGCAGGGTATGCGCATGGAAAAAATAGTCAAAGAAATTATGGCTGAACCCTTGTTAGCTGATCAGCTTTTAGTTCGACAGGAAGATGAGTGGATCAAAATTTGACAAGTTTTTCAGAATCATTATAATGAAAATTGAAAAAATACATTATAAAAATTTTAAGTTTGCTTTTGATATTTTTTGGAATATAAAAAAACAAAAAGTAAACTCGTCAAAAAAGTCCTATGAAAGAATGTAAATATTGCGGCATGCCACTTGATGACAATGCGCAAGAAAACGTCTGTGACTTTTGTGCCAATGACGATGGCAAAGAAATGTTGGCGGTAAATGTGGAGGAGGAAGATTTGGCTGAAGAATTTTAGCCCAGCAGCAAAAATATAAAAGCCCTTTTATCTAGAGGGTTTTTATATTTTTAAATTTGCTTTTTTAATATTTTTTTGCTAAAATTCAAAATAGAAAATGGTAATTTTAGTTAATATGACTTCCCAAGATTTGCGCCAAAAATATATTGATTTTTTTAAATCTCGCGGGCATGCCGAAATTCCCTCGGCTTCTTTAATTCCAGAAAACGATCCTTCCATTCTTTTTACCACGGCTGGTATGAGCCCACTGGTGCCATTTCTTTTGGGTGAAAAACATCCAGCTGGCAGTAAATTGGTTAATTCTCAAAAATGTATTCGTACTGGTGATATTGATGAGATTGGCGATGCTTGCCACCACACATTTTTTGAAATGCTTGGGCATTGGAGTTTAAATGATTATTTTAAAACCGAAGCCATTGAATTGACTTATGAATTTATTATACAAGAATTAAAAATAGAGCAAAAATATTTGGCTGTTTCTGTTTTTGAAGGCGACAATGACGCACCGTTTGACGCGGAAAGTTTTCAAAAATGGCAAGAGCTTGGTTTTTCTGAAAAGCGTATTGCCAAATTATCTAAAAAAGATAATTGGTGGGAATTACCGGGTAATTCCGGACCCTGCGGCCCAGACACAGAAATGTTTTACTGGACTGGCGATAAAAACTCTGTGCCAGAAGTTTTTGATCCGGAAAATAAAAATTGGGTAGAAATTGGTAATGATGTTATTATGCAGTATGAAAAGATAGGAGAGAATAAATATAAATCTGCCACCCAAAAAAATATTGATAATGGTACGGGTCTGGAAAGACTTTTAGCGGTTATGAATGATTTGGATGATAATTATCAAACAGATTTATTTTTGCCGATTATAAATAAAATTGAAGAATTAAGCGGTAAAAAATATACCCCTCTGTCCGCAGTAGCGGACACCTCCCCTTATCAAGGGGAGGACGAGGACATCCCCTCCTTTAGAAGGAGGGGCCTCACAACGGAGTCGGAGGGAGAGGTAAAATCCATACGTATTATTGCCGATCATTTGCGCGCGGCTACTTTTATTATGGCCGATTCTGCTGGTATTGCGCCCTCAAACACAGATCAAGGCTATGTGATGCGTAAATTAATTCGTCGGGCCATTCGTCATGGTAAATCAATTGGCATTAGTCAAAATTTTTGTGCTGAACTTGCCGAAGTGGTTATCGATAACATGAAAGATGTTTATCCCGAATTAGAAAAAAATAAAAAATTTGTTTTAGATAATTTGAGTTTAGAAGAAGATAAATTTAGAAAAACACTTGAACAAGGATTAGAAAAATTTAATAAGTTAGAATCAATTAATGGACAAGAAGCTTTTAATTTATATCAAACTTATGGTTTTCCTTTTGAAATGACCAAAGAATTAGCTCATGAAAAAGGTTTAGAAATTGATGAAAACGATTTTAATCTAGAAATGCAAAGACACCAAGACCTTTCACGCACTGCCAGTGTCGGCAAGTTTAAAGGCGGTCTGGCTAATCATTCTGAAAAGGTGGTAAAATACCATACAGCAGCACACTTAATATTGGCTGGATTGCGGCAAGTTTTAGGCGAGCACGTGTTTCAAAAAGGTTCTAATATTACCGATGAAAGATTGCGTTTGGATTTTTCTCATGCGGAAAAAATGACTTTAATGCAAATTAAGGCAGTGGAAGATTTTGTTAACACACAAATCAAGCAAGACTTGCCAGTGGTGTGTACTGAAATGGCTTTGGATGAGGCCAAAATTAAAGGCGCCATGGGAGTATTTGAAAATAAATACGGCGAACGAGTTAAGGTTTATGATATTGGATCTGAAACAGACCCAGACTCAACTGTGAGTTCTGAAATTTGTGGTGGACCACACGTTGAACACACAGGAGTTTTGGGCCACTTTAAAATAATAAAAGAAGAGGCCAGTTCAGCTGGTGTCAGAAGAATTAAAGCAATTTTGGAATAAATTATAAAATATGGATTTTAAAAATATACATCCGCAAAATAGTTATCGTGCTTTTACTCCACCACCCACACCAAAAAGACAGTGGAAAAAAAAGTTGGCCTTTTTAGTTTTTTTGGCAGCTGTATTTTATGTTCTTTTTGTTTATGTTTTACCAAATGTGGAAGTGACAGTTTTTTTGTCAGCAGAAAATTTTGATAAGGAATATGATATAACTTTGGATCAAAATGTAACCGGAGAGGTAAGTACGGGTAATGTTTTTCCAGCTAAGTTTTATCAGGTTTTGGGTGAAGAACAGGGCAGTTTTAAAGCCACAGGCCAAAAAAATACCGGCGATAAAGCTGGTGGTAATGTTGTTTTTTATAATTTTACTGGACGTTCTCAACCCGTGACAAAAGAAATGGAACTGAAACATAGTTCTGGTCAAGTTTATTTTTTAAAAAATGAGTTAACCATTCCAGCCGCGCAAATTTCTGATTTGGGAGAAATAGTGGCTGGCAAAGTGACTGGTGAAATTGAGGCTAAAGAAGCTGGTGAAATTTATAATCAAAAATCAGGGCGGGTGGCTATCGCTATTGTGGCCAATGAAATTCAGGATAAAATTTATGGTGAAACAGAAGATTTGAGTGGTGGAACATCAAAAATTACTCAAGTTGTTTCACAGGAAGATTTAGACAATGCACAAATTGATTTATCCAATCGGTTGTCGCCAAAATTAAAAGATAAAGTTAAAAACCAGATAAAAAAAGATAGTGAAATAATGCGCAACGAATTAACTGTCTTGGAGATAAATAATGTGGATAAAAGTACAGAAATTAACAAAGAAGTATCTGATTTTGAAATGAAAATTAACGCCACACTTAAGGCCTTAGTTTATGACGAAGTGGCATTAAAAAAATATTTGAAAGCCAAGAGTATAGTTGACTTACCGGATAATAAAATGGTGGCCGAAGATGACTTGGGACAGCTGGAAATTACAGTCAAAGAGATGGATTTAGCTTTGGGTGTGGTAAAAATTAAGATCAAAGCACAATACAAAGTTTTACCCAAGACGGATGTAAATTCTATAAAAGACAGCATAAAAGGTTTAAAAGAGCAGGATGCTCGTCGTTATATTTTGGGTTTAGCTAATGTGCGTGATGTACGATTTGCATTTACTTATAACTTACTTGACAAAATACCTAATAATCCGAATAAAATTAAGATAAAGGTTGGTAACTAGGGCCCTCTTGACAGATATTCAGCCATACTTTATAATAAAAATATATTAAAAAGTTAACTAACAATGGAATATTTATCTAAACTATCAAGAATTGTGAGTAATTCTAATTTTTAGAGTTATCTCATATTTTTTTATGCTTTGGATAAAAATAAACCAATAAAATAATGTCAGAAAATATTTTAAGTCAAAACATTAATAATCAAGTGGACGAAGTGCCAGAAATTTCGGCAACAGAAGTTTTGTCGGCTACTGATCCAAATCAGGCTCAAAATCAAACACCGCAAGATAGTTTTAACAATTTTAAGGTTAACAAGAAGGGTTTTATTGAAGTGGATGGTGAAGTTATAGAAACCTTGCCCAGTATCACTTTTAGAGTGCGTCTGGAAAATAATTATCAGGTGGTGGCTAGATTATCTGGTCGCATGCGCATGAATAAAATTATGCTTTTGCCGGGTGATAAAGTAAAAGTGGAATTAACTCTTTATGATTTGACAAAGGGCAGAATAACTTATCGTTATTAAATTTTTATGAAAGTAAAGTCTTCAGTAAAAAAAATTTGTAAAGATTGTCAAACTGTACGTCGTAAAAACAGAGTTTTTGTGGTGTGCAAAAAAAATCCTAAACATAAACAAAGACAAGGTTAATTATATTTTTTATGGCCAGAATTGCCGGCATCAATTTACCTAATGATAAAAAAGTTGAATACGCTTTGCCGTATCTTTATGGCATTGGTTTAACAATTTCAAAGAAAATTTTAAAGGAATTAAAAATTGATGGTAATAAACGGGTAAAAGATCTTTCCGAAGAGGAAGTTAATAGTTTGCGGGTGGAGATTGAAAAAAAATATCGAGTGGAAGGTGAACTGCGCCGTGAAGTGATCTCAAATATCAAACGTTTGAAAGAAATTAATTCTTATCGTGGTTCAAGACATGCCAAGAATTTACCAGCCAGAGGTCAACGGACAAAAACCAATTGTCGAACCGTCAAGGGCAATGTACGTAAAACCATGGGTTCGGGTCGTAAAACTTCAGCACAAAAAACGTAATTAGTATACTTATTCAATAAACAACAATACAATGTCTACTGATGATAACAAAACTATAGCTGATGAATTAATTCAACCAAAAGATTCTCGAGAAGAATCTGATTTGGAACAGGTGAATGACAACGAAGATGCTGCTGTTGAGACGGCTGATAATAATGAAACTGCAGAAGAGAAAGCTGTTGCCACCAAAGGAAGAAAAAAGAAAAAGAAGGAACCTTTCTTACGGGGTGGACGTGGTCAAATTCATATTAAATCTTCCTATAACAACACGATTGTTACAATTACTGATTTAAATGGTTCTGTTTTGGCTTGGTCTTCAGCTGGTAAGTGTGGTTTTAAGGGTCCTAAAAAATCAACACCTTATGCAGCTGGGGTGATCGTTAAATCTTTGGTTGATAAAATTAAAGCTTTGGGTATTAAAGAAACCGATGTGGAGGTCAAAGGTGTCGGTATGGGCCGTGAAGCAGCAGTGCGCGCTTTGGGTGTGAATGGTGTGCAAGTGGTTTCGGTAAAAGATGTTACACCGGTCAAACATGGTGGTGTCAGATCAAAACGTCCCAGAAGAGTTTAGTAAATAATGTTTAAATTATTTTTTATTTATGTCTCATTTTTCAGGTGCACAATGCAAAAGATGTCGTAGATTGGGAGTCAAGCTTTGCTCAAAAGGCGAGCGTGGTTTGGGTTCCAAGTGTGCTTTAGCTAGAAGAAATTATCCACCGGGCGTGCATGGTCCAAAGGGTTATGGTCGGATTAGCGATTATGGTTTGCATTTGCAAGAAAAACAAAAATTAAGAGTGATTTATGGAATTATGGAAAAGCAGTTGCGTAAGTATTTTGATGAAGCCAAAAGGGAAAAAACCAACACTGGTTTAAAATTATTAGAATTATTGGAAAGACGTTTTGACAATATTATTTATCGTCTAGGTTTAGCATCTTCCAGACGTCAGGCCAGACAGATGGTTGGACATAATCATTTTAAAGTTAATGGTAAAAAAATGAACATTCCTTCTTATACAGTCAAAAGAGGGGATGTAATTAGTATTGCTAAAGAAAAATCTTTAAGCAGGGGTCAAATTGCCGAAAACATAAAGACAATGGCCAAGAAAGAAATTCCAGCCTGGCTATTTTGGGATGAACAAAATAAAAAAGGCCAGGTAGTAGAATTACCACAAAACAATGATTTGGATGTTGGTGTGGACACGCGTTTAATTGTGGAGTTTTATTCACGCTAAATTTATAAAATAAATATAAATATATGGAAAACATCCCATTGGCAAAAAAAATAACTTTTCATCCTGACACAGAAAAAAATGTCAAAAATAAAGGTTATTTTACGATTGAGCCACTTTTTCCTGGCTATGGTTTAACTTTGGGCAATGTTTTGAGAAGAGTTTTGTTGTCTTCTTTGTCCGGCGCCGCAATTGTGGCGGTAAAAATTAATGGTGTCAGTCATGAATTTTCTACAGTTGATTGGATAAAAGAGGATGTTTTGGATATCATTTTAAACTTAAAACAAATTAGAATTAAGGCTGACCAAGATTTGGTTTTTCCTCTCAAATTAACTTTGGATGTTAAAGGTGAAAAAGAAGTAACAGCTGGCGATTTTGAAAAGGCTGCTGGTGTAGAAATTATGAATCCAAATCAAAAAATTGCCACTTTGACCGATCACGCGGCACGCTTAGAAATGGAAGTTTATGTGGATTATGGTCGAGGCTATTTACCAACTGAAGGCCGCGAAGATAGAAACTATGAAGTTAACACTATGATGGTAGATGCAATTTTTACGCCCATAAAAAGAGTAGGTTATGATATTGAAAATGTGCGTGTTTTGCAGATGACCAACTGGGATAAATTAATTTTAAAAATTGAAACTGATGGCACCATAACTTGCGAAGACGCTTTTAAGCAAGCGGTTAATATTATTTTAGAACAATTTTCTGGTTTATTAAATAAAGATATAGCTGAAAATGGTCATCAACAAACCAATGAAACAGAAAGCATAGATACGGCTGAAGATGAATTGGCGAATGCAGATGAGGCAGATGCTGAAGAGAAACCCAAGAAAAGAGGCAGAAAAAAGAAAGATGATGCTTAATATTTAGTTAAAGAATTAATATGCGACACCAAAACAGTCAAAAAACACTGGATAGAAAAAGTGGTCCACGCACGGCTTTATTAAAAGGTTTGGCGCAGAGTTTAATTTTGTATGAAAAAATTCAAACCACTGAAGCCAAGGCCAAAGTTATAAAACCTGTGGTGGAAAAGATGATTACGCGCGCCAAGGTGGACTCACTACATAATCGTCGTGAACTGATGAAGTTTTTACCAACCAAAAATGCAGTCAAGAAAATATTTGAGGTTTTGGGTCCACGTTTTAAAGAACGCAAGGGCGGTTATTTAAGAATTACTAAATTAGGTGCGCGTCATGGCGATGCCGCCCAAATGGCACAAATAGAATTTGTATAAACATATGGCAGAAAACATTTACACAATTGATGCAACCAACAAAGCCGTGGGACGTTTGGCGACAGAAATCGCTATAATTTTGCGTGGTAAAAACAAGCCCACCTTTGCTCCTAACATGGAAAGTGATAATGTGGTAGTGGTCAAGAATATAAATTTTTTGAAATTTACTGGTAAAAAATTACAACAAAAGGTTTATAAACACCATACCAACTACCCAGGTCATTTAAAAAGCATCAAAATGTCTGATATTCAGAAGGAAAATCCAGCCAAAGTTTTGGAAATGGCGGTGTTGCGTATGTTACCAGCAGTAAAATTTAGAAAAAAAATGATGCAGAAATTGCGTTTTGAATAATTAAAAGCAAGTAACTAATATGTCAGAAAAAAAATTAACTACAAAAGAATATTTTCAAGGTTTGGGTCGCCGCAAAGCAGCCATTGCTCAAGTCAGGTTGTATGCAGAAGGCACGGGTGAAACCACTATTAACGGCAAACAGGTGGATGTATTTTTTCCTTATTTTGAATTTAAAGATCAGGCTTTTTCACCACTCAAAGTTTTGGGGTTGGAAAAAAAGTTTGATATGTCAGTCAAAGTCGCGGGTGGTGGCTCTAGAGGCCAAGCTGAAGCAATTAAACTGGGAGTGGCCAGAGCTTTGGTGGTTTTTAATGAAGAAAATAAAAAGGTTTTACGCGCGAGTGGATTTTTAACGCGTGATCCTAGAATTAAAGAACGCAAGAAATCTGGTTTGAAACGCGCCAGACGTGCGCCACAGTGGGCTAAACGTTAATTTAGTGGTTTATATATTTTTAAAAAGCCCTGTTGTGTACAGGGTTTTTATATTTGACATTTTTATTAAATTGTGTTATCATATATTTAGCTAATATAAACAAAAAATTCCTTTAAAAAATAGAGATTTGAATTGAAGATGGAGATGAGTGTCAGCTTCTAATCAATCGCGGGTCGCCGAAAGGACGGCCCGTTTTTTATTTTTGTAAAATTAGTGTTTTTTTGCTATAATCCATGTAAAATATGGTGGCTCAAAAAACTTTAACCCAAAATGCGACTTATTACACCGGTGCGCTAATATTACAAAAAATTTTAGCGTTTGTTTATTTTACCTTTTTGGCGCGCGGACTTGGGGTAGAAGATTTGGGAAAATACAGTTTTGCTTTTTCTTTTACCACCATTTTTTCTGTGTTTGTGGATGTAGGTTTAAATTCTGTGTTGACCCGCGAGGTGGCCAAAGACAGAAACAAAACTCAGGAAATTTTGGCTAATGTTTTGGGAGTAAAAACAGTTTTAAGTTTCTTCACTTATGCTTTGATTGTGGCTTTGGTAAATTTTATGGGCTATCCAGAGCTGACCAAAAATTTGGTTTATTTGACTGGCTTAATTATGCTGTTGGATACTTTTTCTGCCACTTTTTGGGGTGTGCTGCGGGGTAATCAAAATTTAAAATATGAAAGCATTGGCATAGTTTTATTTCAATTTTTAGTGGTAGGCATTGGCATGGGTTTATTAGTGGCTGGCGTGGGGGTGGTGCCACAGGTGTTGGCAGTCGTGGTCGGCAGTTCATTTTTATTTATTTATTCTTTTTTAGAAATGCGTCGCCGTGTGCGTGTGCCATTCAAAATTAGTTGGGATAAAAAATTAATTAAAGAGCTGCTAAAAATATCAATTCCTTTTGCCTTGACTGGAATTTTGGCGCGTCTTAATACGCAGGTGGATACTATTTTTTTATCAAAAGTTGGTTGTGCCACGCAAGCTGTTTGTGATGCAAATGTGGGCATTTATTCTGTGGCCACCAAAATTACTTTGGCTTTACATTTTATTCCTTTGGCTTTTGTGGCCGCTCTTTTTCCAGCTTTTTCTGAATATTATGCCACCAACAAAGAAAAATTGGCGCGGACTTTTGAAAAATCCATGCGTTATTTAATGTTGGTCAGCACGCCCATGGCATTGGGAATTTTGGTTTTGGCGCCGGATTTTGTACCAAAAGTTTTTGGAGCTGAATACGCGGCTGCGGTTCTGCCTTTGCAGGTTTTAATGGTTTCTTTGGTTTTTTTATTTTTAACTTTTCCGGTTGGTTCGCTGTTAAATGCCACGTCGCGACAAATTGATAATACCAAACAAATTGCCATAGCTGCTTTAATTAATTTTTTATTTAATTTTTTATTAGTGCCCAAACTAACTTATACTGGTGGCGCTTTGTCGTCATTAATCAGCACTTTGGTTTTGTTTTATTTAGGTATCAGAATTTCTAATCAGATTTTGGATTATGACAAAAAATATTTATTAAAAAGTTTTTTTCTGTGTCTGACGGCTGGTCTGTTGATGACTTTGGTTTTGTGGTTATTGCTGTTTAAAGTTAACTTTATAATTTTAATTGTTTTGGGCGCGGTAATTTATTTTGCCTTATTATTATTATTTAGGGTTTTGACAAAAAACGATATTAATGATATGTTGATTTCATTGAAGTTAAGAAGGTAATGTTTCCAATATAGGAGGACAACATGAGAAACTTGTTGAAGATCAAACGTTGGGAAGCGGAACTCAAGCAGTATGAGTTGGCTTTTTTGCTTGGGTGCAGCGCGACCTATCTTTCTATGGTTGAGAACAACCGGGTGGAGGCCACACCAGAGTTCAAGCTTAAGGCGGCGGAGATTTTTAATGTACCGGTCGAGGAGTTGTTTGGCTGATGCCCGTCCCGTTCACATAAGGCAACCCGCTTAACACAGGCGGGTTTTTAATTTGCTTTTTGACTCTAAATTTAATAAACTTAAACAATGGAAACAATGTCAAAAATTTTATTAGTCACTTTGGATTTTCCGCCGCTTTTGGGTGGCGTGGCAAATTATTATTATGAACGTGTGAAGGCGATGCTAGAAGATGAGATTGTTGTTTTGATGAATACACAACCCTTTGTCATTCCCGCGAAGACGGGAATCCAGGTGAAAAAAAAATGGATCCCCGATCAGGTCGGGGATGACAAAAAGGAAGTATTGATTTTTAGGAAAAAATTTTTTATAAAATATTTCTGGCCACACTGGTTACCTTTGGTTTGGTATATTTATAAAATTGTAAAAAAAGAAAAGATAAATAAAATTTGGGTCGGGCAAGTTTTACCAGTCGGCACGGCCGTGTGGGTGGTAAGTAAAATTTTAAATATTTTTAATCGAAGAGATCCTTCGACTTCAGCCTCGCCTTGCTCGGCTTACGCTCAGGATGACAAAAAAAGACCATTATCTTTTTTTGTCACATGTCATGGCAACGATCTATTGCGAGCGAAAAAAAATAAACGTAAATTTAAGTTAGCCAAAAAAATATTAAAAGACGCAAAATTTGTGGAAGCCAATACAGAATTTACCAAAAATATTTTAGTTAATGATTTTGCAATTCCAGCAGAAAAGATTAAAATTATCTATCCAATTAATACCCTAACTAAAGCAATGGTGGATTTACAAAAAGTGGGGGAGTTGCGCGCTAGATATAATTTAGCAAATAAAAAAGTTTTATTAACTGTTGGGCGTTTGGTTGAATCTAAAGGTATTGATCTTGTTTTGCAAGCTCTGCCAAAAGTTTGGCAAAGTGTGCCAGATTTAGTTTATTTAGTTGTGGGTGATGGGCCAGATAAAAATAGGCTAGTGCAAATTGTTAATAAATTAATAAAATTACCTCCCCTTGCCCCTCCTTATAAAGGATGGGATGGAGAAGCCCCCCACTTTCGTTCTAATGTGCTAGTGGAAAATGGAACAGGGGGTGCAGGAGGGATAATTTTTACTGGCGCAGTGGCTCACAATGAATTATCAAATTATTATGACCTGACTGATGTCTTTATTTTAACTCCGCGAAAAAATTCTTTTGGCGATACAGAAAGTTTTGGTGTGGTTTATCTTGAAGCCAAAGAGTTTGGCTTGCCAATCATTGCTGGCAATGTGGGTGGAGCTGCTGAAATTGCCAAAAATTATGATCAAATGCATTTAATTGATTCTGAGAATAGTAATGAAATTATTGAGAAGATAATAGAAATAATAAAATAAAAAAAGGCGATCTGACGATCGCCGTAACGCAAAAATGGAGGTTAAAAAACCAGCTGGAATAGATCTAGGAACTGTTTTTTTGATCTTGATGCTATGGTTCTTTTAACGCCATCACCAAGGTGGTAATAGTGGACCATGTTGGTGTTTACGTTAAAATGTTGAACGATGACATGTAGGTCTGGTCGCACTCCAATGCCCTTACCTACAAACAGGTCACCCTTGGAAATAATCACAATTCCTCCTTGTGGATATGAATATTTTTTTATATTATACGTTATTTAAAAATTATGTCAAGACTATCTATAGTTATTCCGGTTTATAACAGTGAAAATAAGTTATTAAAGTGTTTACAAAGTCTAAAACAGCAGACGGTTTTTAGTTTGTGGCCGGGGCAAGCTGAAATAATAATTGTGGATGATGGGAGTGTTTCGCCAGTTGTCATTCCAGATTTTATTTTGGATGACAAAATAAAAATATATCGCATTGAACATGCGGGCGCAGCCAAAGCCAGAAATTTTGGCTTTGCTAAATCCACCGGTCAATATGTGTTTTTTTGTGATAGTGATGTGGTGTTTTTGAAAAATAACGCTTTAGAAAAAATGCTAGCCATGTTGGAAACATACACAGACAAAGCGTATTGTTATTCAGCTTTTAAATATGGTTTAAAAACTTTTCCTCTTTTTCCATTTGATGCAGAAAAATTAAAACACAATAATTATATTTCTACCATGGCTTTAGTGCGTCGCAGTGCTTTGGAAAAATTAGTTTTTCCCAATTTACCTTTTGACGAAGCTTTAAAAAGATTTCAGGATTGGGATTTATGGCTGGCTTTATTGAAAAAAGGGGAGACTGGTATTTTTTTAAATGAAGTTTTGTGGCAGGCGCAGGTTGGCGGGTCAATGAGCCGGTGGCTACCAAAAATATTTTATAAAATATTTAAAAATAATTTAAAGGTGCAAGAATATCAAAAAGCTAAAGCAGCTGTGGAAAAGAAATATGGTTTGTAAAATAAAACTAATCTTTTTTGGCTAATATTAGATAAAATTATAATTTAATGTAATTTACTTGTTGACTTTTTCAAAATGTTTTAATATAATAATAAAGCAAGGTCTTGGAGCGGCCTTTGCATCTATGGAAGCGGAAATCAGGCTCACATCATTTAAAACGGAGGAAGGAGTGCAGCTTAAATTTCTTATTTAAGTTACATAGGGGTTGACTGCCTGAAAAAAAGTTTCAAGGACGCTTAACTGCGATCCGAAACTTCAGGTGGTTTTTCCTCACCCATTCATTTTTAGGGGATTTTGAATCCCCCCCTGTGTTCAACACAGGCATTTTGAGGGGCTAGAACTCTGCTGTACCTCGGTACACAGTTCAGCCCTTTTTTTATTTGCTTTATATTGCTTTTTCTTTTAAAATTAGAATGTATTTGAGGTTATTTGTTGGTTGGTCAATGATATGTGTTTTATGGTTAATTATTCATTTTTTTGCCCCCATCGTCTAATGGTTAGGACACATGGTTCTCAGCCATGTAATTGGGGTTCGATTCCCCATAGGGGTAAGAAGACGAGTAATTAACTGGGTGGTGTGAATTATTATTCGTGAGTATTATTTATGAGAAAAAAATTACCTCTTTTGCAAGCCATTGCGGTTTTGGTGGGCACCACGGTCGGCGCGGGAATTTTGGGTTTGCCGTATGTTTTTGCGCAGGCTGGTTTTTGGACTGGCTTTTTGGTTTTAGTTGTGGTTGGTTTGGCCATGCTGTGTCTAAATTTAATGTTTGGTGAAATTGTTTTAAGAACCACTGGTCAACATCAAATTTCGGGTTATGTGGAAAAATATTTGGGTAAATTTTGGAAAAAATTTGTGTCCATATTTTTAGCCATAACTTTATTTGGCGCACTGCTGGCTTACTTTGTCGCCATTGGGCAGGCTTTGGCGGCCATTGTGGGCGGCCCGGCTTTATTATTTAGTTTATTATTTTATATTGTTTTTGCCGCTTTGGTTTTTAAGGGCGTGGGCGCGATAAAAAATGCTGAATTTATTTTGGGTTGTTTGGTGTGGTTGGTGTTTTTTATATTAATTATTTTTTCCTGGCCACACGTAAAAACTAGCCATATAACCGCCTTTGATTTTAAAAATATTTTGGCACCTTTGGGAGTGCTCTTGTTTGCCTATTCGGGTAGCATCGCCATTCCGTCCATGAAAGAAATTTTGGTGGGTAAAGAAAAATTATTTAAAAAAGCAATTTTAATGGGAGTTTTGATTCCGGGAATTTTTTATGCCATTTTTTCTTGGGCAGTAGTGGGCGCGACTGGCCTTAATACAAGCGAAGTTGCCACCATTGGTTTGGGCCAATTAGTTGGACCTTTTATTTTGGTGGTGGGGAATGTTTTTGCTTGTCTAACTATGAGCACGGGATTTTTGGCAGTTGGTTTAACACTCAAAGGAATGTTTAATTATGATTATAAGATAAAACATTTTTGGGCATGGCTTTTAACCATGAGCGTGCCGCTGGTGATTTATTTTTTGGGTTTACATGATTTTATTAGCATCATTGGTTTGGCGGGCGCTCTTGGTTTTGGGGTGGAAGGTGTTATTTATGTGTTAACTTTTTGGCACGCACGCAAAAAAAGTCAGCGTAAACCAGAATATGTTTTGTCAACTGGTTTTGCCGTCGCAGCATCGTGTTTTTTATTTTTAGTTTTTGGGAGTGGATTATTTTATACACTAATTAATATTTTTTAATTTTATTATATGCCAAAAGTAGTTTTTGATATTGAAACTCGTGGTTTTGAAGGCAGCGAGCTGGATCCAATTATTAAAGAAAGTTTAATCAAAAATGTTGTCTCAGAAGAAGAACAAGCCGATGTTTTGGCGCGCACTGGACTTTTGCCAATTAGTGGGGAAGTGGTGGCGATTGCCATGTTAAATCCAGATACGGGTAAGGGTAAAATTTATTTTCAGGCGCCGGAATCGGAAAATAAAAACTACGAACAGAGTGGGGTAGAATTTATCGTGGCCACGGAAAAAGAAATTTTAGAAAAATTTTGGTTGGACATTAAGTTTTACGATCAAATCATAACTTATAATGGGCGAGGTTTTGATGTGCCGTTTATTATTTTTCGTTCTATTGCTTTGGGGATTAAGCCAACAAAAAATTTAATGCCTTATCGTTATAGTTCCAAAGACCATTTTGATATTTTGGATCAGCTGACTTTTTATGGCGCATTTAGAAAATTTTCTTTGGAAGTTTTGTGTCGCGCATTTAACATAAAAAATCCTAAAGAAGAAGGTGTGTCTGGCCTAGCTATTAATGAATTGTTTAAAAATAAAGACTATCAAACCATTGCTGAATATTGCATGCGCGATGTGGTGGCGACCAAAGAATTATATGAAAAAGTCAAAGCTTTTATAGAAATTTAAAATTATGAAAATTTTATTTGTCGGTGGCGGAACCATGGGTTCGGTGTCGCCACTTTTAGCTATTAGTCAAAAAATTAAAGCAGAACTTGGTCAACGCAATGAAAGTGTCGGGTTTTTATGGTTAGGCACCAAAAGCGGGCCTGAAAGGGAAGTCGTAGAGAAAAATAACATAAGATTTCAAGTTGTGGCGGCCGGCAAACTACGGCGTTATTTTGATTGGCACAATGTTGCGGATGTGTTCAACATTCTCGTGGCTATGTGGCAAAGTTTTTTCATTTTAATAAAATTTCGACCGCAAGTTATTTTAACAGCCGGTTCTTTTGTGGCTGTGCCGGTGGCTGTGGTGGGTTGGATTTTGGGTGTGCCGATTTTTGTGCATCAGCAAGATGTTGAGGTTGGTTTGGCTAATAAGATTATGTCTCTATTGGCCAAAAAAATTACTGTGGCTTTAGAAGAGTCTGTGCGCGATTTTCCAGCGCGAAAAACTGTTTTGGTTGGGAATCCCGTTAGAAAATTTCCAATTTCCAATTTTCAATTTCCAAATAGATCTCAAATTTTAAATCTAAAATTTCAAAACACTTTGCCAACTATTTTAATATTGGGTGGTGGTACTGGCGCCGTGGCGATTAACGAGCTGGTGTGGCAGGCTTTACCAGAACTAATTAAATTTTGTAATTTGGTCCACATCACTGGCAAAAATAAAGGTAATATAGATGAAAATGAAAATTATAAACAATTTGAATTTTTGGGAGATGAAATTTTTGAAGCAATAAAAATGTCCACGCTGGTGGTCTCGCGAGCCGGTATGTCCGCTTTGACTGAATTGGCATATTTTAGCAAGCCCACAATTATTATTCCAATCCCGAATTCTCATCAAGAAAAAAATGCTAAGTATTTTCAGGAAAAAAACGCGGGTGTATATTTAAGACAAAATGAATTGACAGTAGAAATTTTTGTGGCAGAAATACAGAATTTGTTAAATGACGAGGCCAAGAAAAAAGATCTGGGAAAAAATATGCATAATATTTTTATTGATTATAGTGGAGAAAAGATGGTAGAAGAAATTTTAAAATTTAAATAAACAACCTTTATGTTGGCGACAGAAGCATTAAAAAAAATATTTCAAGATTTTTATCAAGAAGATCCCCTGGAGATAACTGCTTTAAAGGGCGATGGTTCTGATCGAACAATTTATCGTCTAAAAAATAAAAATCACAGCGCCATTGGTGTGCATGGTAAAAATCGTAAAGAAAATGAAGCTTTTATTGCTTTTTCCAAAACTTTTTTAGAACAAAATATTAAAGTGCCGGAAATTTACGCAATAGATTTGGAAAACAGCGTGTATTTAGAAGAAGATTTGGGCGACGAGATTTTTTATAATTGGATTAAAAATATCAGAGCCAAAGAAGGTTTTAATACAGAAATAGTAAAGATGTATAAAAAAGTTTTGGCTGTTTTACCAACCATTCAAACAGTGGCTGGAAAAAAAATTAATTATGGATTGTGTTATCAACATATTGAATTTGCGCACGAGTCTATGTTGTGGGATATGCATTATTTTAAGTGGAATTTTTTAAATTTATTTTATAAAGATAATATTGATAATGAATTATTGGAAAAAGATTTTAATAGTTTGGCCGATATTTTAATGCTAGAAGACAGAAATTTTTTTATGTACCGTGATTTTCAGTCAAGAAACATAATGCTAAAAAATAACGAACCCTATTTTATTGATTATCAGTCGGGCCGACGGGGCGCCTTGGAATATGATGTGGCTTCACTACTCTATGATGCCAAAGCTAAAATTCCACAAGAAATTAGAGAAGAGTTGTTAAATTTTTATTTGGGTGAGATTAATAAAATTATAAAAGTTGAACCTGAGAGATTTAAAAAATATTTTTATGGTTTTGTTTTGATTCGTATTATGCAGGCTTTGGGCGCGTATGGCTTTTTGGGCATTGTCAAAAATAAACCAAATTTTTTAAACAGTATTCCTTTGGCCATTGCCAATTTAAAAATTATACAAAAAGAGTGTTCTTTTTTGGCTGACTTGTCCAGTCTAAATATAATTATCAGTCAATTGTGCGCAATAGATAGTTGGCAAGAAACTGTGTCAGACAACAAAGAATTAACAGTCAAAATATTTAGCTTTGGATTTAAATATTCAGAACGCCCTTTGGATACAGCGGGTAATGGTGGTGGTTTTGTTTTTGACTGTCGAGGTTTGGCTAATCCGTTTTGGGAAGAAAATTTAAAAAAACAAAGCGGTTTAGATGAAGATGTTAAAATATTTTTAGATAGCAAAGAAAGAGTACAAAATTTTTTAATGCATGTGTACGAATTAGTAGATTTAACTATCAATAGTTATCAAACTTGGGGCTACAATGATTTGATGGTTTCTTTTGGTTGTACCGGTGGTATGCACCGTTCAGTCTATTGTGCGGAAAAGTTGGCGCAACATTTAAGACATAAGAATATTAAAGTTTCCGCGGAACATCTGTCTTTAAAAAAATAATTTATGAAAGCTTTAATTTTGGCCGCGGGTTTTGGTACTCGGCTTAGGCCTTTAACAGATGAGATACCCAAGGCTTTGGTTCAGGTTGGTTCTCTAACTTTACTGGAGCGAGCGGTTGATTATTTAAAAAAGAATGGTGTTGAGGAAATTGCTTTAAATAGCCACTCTTTAGCAGATAAAATAGAATTTTTTGTCAGAAATAAAAAAGATTGGGGACTGCTAATAAAAATATTTTTTGAACCAGAAATATTGGGTGTTGGTGGCGCTATAAAAAATGCAGCCGACTTTTTGAAAGACTCTGAACCTTTTATCGTCTTTAATGCTGATATTTTAACAGACATTGATTTAAATTTAGCGCTTAATTTTTTTCAAAACAGTCAAGCCCTGGTAACCTTACTGGTTAATAATAGAAAAACACAAAGACCTCTTTTGGTTGATCAAAATAATTGTTTGGTGGGGCATTTGGATAAAACTACAAATGTTAAAAGATTAGTCGCGACTAGTCATGAAAAACACTTAAAAGAAGTTGGTTTTACAGGCATACATATTGTTTCGCCAAAAATTTTTACCTTAATGCCAAAAAATGATAAATTTGGCGTGGTGGATTTTTATTTAGATCTGGTTGCCCAGGCACAACTAATTAATGTTATGGAATTTAATGCAGCTTATTGGCGAGACGTGGGAACTTTTGAACGTTTAAAACAAGCACAAGCTGACATCATAAGCGGTATAATAAAATAATTTATTTAATTTTGTTTAAGTATAAAATTAATAAAAAATATAACTCTCGGTGCTAAAAAGCACAGGGTTTTTAGTTAGTCGTATTTTTGACTTAATCAGCCATAATTGGTAAGATGGAGTTGATTTTAAGCAGTTTTTATGTTTATAAAAAAGATTGCCATTGACTTGGGCACAACCTATACTTTAGTTTTTTTACCTGGCAAGGGTATTATTATTAATGAGCCTTCGGTGGTGGCTTATAGCACCAGCGACAAGAAGGTTTTGGCAGTGGGTGACGAGGCTAAAGAGATGTTGGGACGTACTCCTGATACCATTATGGCCGCGCGGCCATTAAAAGACGGTGTGATTGCTGATTATAAAACTACTGAAGCCATGTTAAGATATTTTATTAATAAAGCCCTGGGTGGTGTGCGTTTATTTCGTCCAGAAGTGATGGTGGCAGTACCGGCCGGTATTACATCCACCGAAAAAAGGGCTGTAGTTGACGCTACACTGTCGGCAGGCGCAAAAGCGGCTTATATTATCAAAGAACCAATTGCGGCGGCTATTGGGGCCAATGTGCCGATTGGTTCAGCTTCTGGACATATGATTGTGGATATGGGCGGTGGTACTTCAGAAGTAGCAGTTATTTCTTTGGGTGGTATTGTAGCCAACACTTCGGTGCGCATTGGTGGTAACAAAATTGATGCAGCTATTCAAGAATTTATTCGACGTAAATATAATTTAGCCATTGGTGAACGCACAGCTGAAGATATAAAAATTCAGGTTGGTTCGGCTTTGTTTTTGGATAAGCCTTTAAAAATGGAAGCTAAGGGACGGGATATGATTTCGGGTTTACCGCGTTTGATTGAAGTGACGTCAAACGATGTAACTGAAGCAGTGCAGGATGAATTAATTGGCATTGTGGGCGCGGTCAAAGATGTTTTATATAAAACTCCGCCCGAACTTTCAGCTGATGTGATGGATAAGGGCATGGTACTTTCTGGTGGGACTTCACTTTTGAGAAATATGGATAAATTATTGTCTCAAGCCACCGGTATTCCGGCTTATAATGCTGAAGACGCGCTGTTGTGCGTGGCCAAAGGCACCGGCATTGCTTTAGATAATCTGGAGGCCTACAAACGTAGTATTTTGGCAACCAGATAAAATTATTTATGAAAATTCTCATCATCCATGATCGTTTTATGTTTCGCGGTGGCGCCGAACGTTTAGTTTTGATTATGGCCAAAGCTTTGCAGGCTGATTTGATGACTGAATTTTGGATAGACGGCGAAACTTTTGAGCGCGCTGAAGCGCCGGGTAAAATTTTTGTTTTAGACAAAGGTAATCCGGCTTACGAAGTTTTACGATATTTTCGCGCGCAATTCAATTTTCTATTTAAGACCAGGAAAATCGTTCGTCAGTATGATGTGGTCATTTTTTCTGGTAATAATTGTCTGATTGCAAACTGGCATTTAAAAAGAAAGCAAAAAAGATTTATTTATTGTCATTCACCAGTCAGACATGTTTTTGATTTATATAAAAAATTCCGTGCTGAACGGCCGGAACTATGGAAAAAAATTATTTATTATGATATTGGCGCTTGGGGTATCCGGTTGGTTTATTGGTTTAATTTAATCTTTTTTAAAAAAGTTATTGCTAATTCAAAAAATACTCAGGCGCGTTTGTGGAAATATTGTTGCAAAAAATCAGAAATTATTTGGCCACCAATTCAGGTAAATAAATTCAAGTGGTTTTCTAGTGGTGATTATTATCTTTCTTTTGCGCGGGTTGATAAATTAAAAAGAGTGGGGGACATTGTGCGTGCTTTTCAAAAAATGCCAAATAAAAAATTAGTTATTTGTTCGGCTGGCGATGATTTTGAAAATGTAAAAAATTTAGCCAAAGGTTTTAATAATATTCAAGTTAAGGGTTGGCAAAACGATGAAGAACTTAGTTTGCTGGTTGGTAATTGTGTTGCTACGCTCTATATTCCCATTGATGAAGATTTTGGTATGACACCCCTAGAAGGTATGTCTGCGGGCAAACCATGTGTTGGAGTTTTTGAGGGGGGATTAAAAGAAACCATTATTGATGAAAAAACAGGTAAGTTTATACCGGCAGATTATACAGTTGATGACATTATTAAAGCAGTTGAATGGCTTTCGCCAGCTCGGGCATTAACCATGCTTGCGGATTGTGAAGCGCAAGCTGATAAATTTAGTGAAGATAAATTTATAAACGAAATAAAGAAAGTGATTAATGAATTATAAATCTATATTCATTGTCTATTAGTATTTTATTTTTTAATTGTTAACTTAATTTTGTTATCAATAATTTCCACACTATAAATTTTGTTATTTTCTAACCCTTTTCTAATAGCATAGAAGCCAGAACCTCTTCCGTCTGGTTTTTTTTGAGTTGGTTTTTTAGAAAAAGGAATATGTAAATCATTAATAATATTTGGAGGATATCCCGCTCCTTCGTCTTCTATGGTTACTGTTAAACCATCATTGGTTTCTTCAACAGTAATAAATACTTTTTTGTTAGGATCGAATTTATTACCATGCTTATGACAGTTGTTGATAAGTTCCCTTACGATGTCAGCCAGTTGGAGTGGTATGTTTATGTCCGAAAATTTTTGCAATGTTTCTCTTTTAAAACAGAAGTCTGGAATGTTTCCACCCCTCTTGTTCTCGTATTCTTCTTGGGTTGGTGTCTTTATTTCCATTCGATAATGTAAAAAATTTGGTGATGGCTCTGTAAGCTTCATATGGATTTTTTTATTTATTAATTAAATATTCTGTCAAAACAAAAACTAACCAAAATAATAACAAAAGGACACTTTCTTTTTTGTTTAAATTTTTTCCAGTGCGCATAAAATAGGAAATAATAAAAGCTGCTAAGAGCATGAAAGTTCCGGTCACGTAAATAATTTTGGTAGGAAAAAAGAAAGGGTTGATAATAGCAATAATTCCTACTACTACTGTGGCATCTGCTAAGACAGTGCCCAAAATATCACCTACGGCTAGTGAATCATTATTATTTTTTACAGATTCCAACGAGAAAATAAATTCTGGGATGGTAGTACCAAGCCCCACTATTAGCATGGCAATTAGAATGGGCGTAACACCTAGATTGTAAGCTAGATCGGTGGCAGAAGTGACAGTAAAGTGCGCGCCGATTAATAACAAAAATACACTGAGTAATAAAAAGAGAGCATTTTTATAATGTTCTTTGTTGTTTTTTATGGCAGTGTGATTTTTTATGCCATTTTTAAAAGCCAGATAATAAAATATTATGCCAGCAATAATTAGTGTCATCCCTTCAAGACGTGAATAATAGCCATCCAACCCCAAGACTAAAGGAATTAAAAATAAAAAAGGATAAATAATATTATTTTTTAAGATTTTACTTTCTACTTTAATATTTTTACCCGAGATGACTACAATCATGGCGAAAACCAAAGTTAAATCTGCCACATTAGAACCAAAAAGAGTACCCAGACCAAAAGAAGGTATGCTTTCTAGGGAAGAATTAAGAGCAATAAATGTTTCTGGCAAAATGGAAATAATTGAGACAATAATTAAACCTACTAAAAATTTTG